>CAYMGE010000004.1:0-119787 GCA_964389925.1 uncultured Ardenticatenaceae bacterium | reverse complement strand
GACTGCTCAAGGTGAGCCCAAAACGCCCAACTCCTGAAAAAAATACGCTGACCCGTAATTGTCATCGACAAGTCCACTCCCGTGGTTTTTCTGTTGCGAAACCGTGTCCTACCTCTGGGCGTTCTTGAGGCTTGAGCGAATTGCGGTGAAAGTCGCTCGGCTCGTTCTTAGGGGAGGGCACGGCAGCAATGCCGTGTCCTTACCCAACGTTCTTCTGACTGTCTTTGTGCTTTTCATTCCTTGCCTCTGGCTGGTTGATTTGCTCATTTGAAATGCACTCAAATAGTTTCATGCCCCATCTTCAAAGCCTTAATGGCGAGGTATGCCTGATTAAATCGATTTTTGACTGTAGGCATAGGATGCGACCTTACTAGAATGCCAGCCTTTTCTAGCGCGTTTATTTTATTAGGATTATTTGTTAGAAGTCGAACTCTAGTAATTTCGAAGTATTGCAACATACTTATGGCAATAGAATATTCTCTTGCATCAATAGGGTGGCCTAAAATCAAGTTTGCATGTATTGTATCAAATCCTTTTTCTTGCAATTTATATGCTTTCAATTTTTCTCCTAATCCAATTCCACGACCTTCTTGACGCAAATAGAGAATCATCCCCGAACCGTTTTCCGCGATTAATTTTATTGCTTTTTGAAGTTGTTCAGCGCAATCACATTTTAAAGAACCGAAGACCTCGCTAGTTATGCATTCTGAGTGAATTCGCACCAAGAGTTCATCCGATTGGGTGATTTCACCATAGGTGAGAATAATATGCTCCTTACCATCAATGTGAGAAAAAACGCACATTTGAAAATCTCCAAAAATAGTAGGGATTGAAGAAAAAGATAATGTGGGGGCTTGAACAGTTGGCATTTATTGTGAGGCCTTCGTGATTTTGCGAAAACCCTAAATAGTTTGGGAATGCATTCTCGGGTAGTAGAACATCTAATTGTGGGTGAACACCACGTTTGATGAAGGTCTACATCTCTTTGAAAGGGCAACCACGCCGCTTGGGGTTTACCAGCAGGGGGAACACGAGTAAGAGAGTCGTTCCTGATGAGACCAGCGGCAAGGGCGGGAGTGCGCGACATCCAACGGTGGTCAAAAGAGCCAAAGGCGATGCGGAGGCGTAGGGATTTGTGAGAGTCACAGAAATTGTAAAAACAACGGATCCTTTAACCTGCACCATTAAACCGAAGCGCACGCCCCGGCGGCAACCCATCAAATTCGCTCACAGGCACACCAGCAACAACAATCGGCGTACCGTTGACCAAAACGGCATCAATGCCCAAGCTGAGTTGCTGCGGGTTATCATAGGTGGCGTTGTCTTGCACTGTCTCAGGATCAAAAATAGTGATGTCGGCAAAGTTGCCTGTGGCAAGCACACCGCGCTGTTTGAGACCAAAACGGGCGGCGGGGAATGCAGTCATTTTGTGGATCGCCTCTTCGAGTGAGAAGAGATTGAGATCGCGTACACATCGGCCGATAATCCGCGTCGCCGACCCAAACTGGCGTGGATGCACAATCCCGTCCGTCTGAAAAATGCCGTCTGATCCCAACATAAATTTTGGATGGGTAAGATAAGGGTTGATGAGCGCATCATCGCCCAAACGAAAGACGAGCAGGACGGCGAGATTTTCTTCAATCAGCAAATTGACAAACGCCTCAATCGGAGGCAGATTGATCGCTTCACAATATGCTTGCAGAGACTGCCCCTGATAGCGGCTATTGGCTTTGCTGGGCAGCCATGCGATAAAGGTGTTGGCGAGATCAAGCGCACGCAAGTTGGCAGCGGCACGGGTTTGCATAACAGGGTCACGCAAACGTTGCGCCACACCAAACGGCCCCGCATCCCAAATCTCATACGGGAAAAGTGAGTGTAACATCGTCGATGTTGGCTGATAGGGATACACGTCAAAGCTGAAATCGACTTCGTTACACGCTACCGTGTCGATGTAGTGCAGGAGTTGTTCATCGACGCTTGCCTGTCCCTGTGCGCCCCCTTTTAGATGGGAGACATGCAGAGGAACCCCCGCATTTTTGGCGATCATCACCGCCTCTTGCAAACCCGCGAGAATCCCCTTTTTATAGCGAATATGGGTGACATAAAGCCCTTGATACGGTGCGATGGCGCGGCACGCCTCTGTCAATTCGGTCGAATCTGCATGACACTGCACAATGTAGTCGAGACCTGTTGAGAGGCCAACGGCTCCCGCTTCCATTGATTGGGTGATTTCGGCCGAAATCAACGCCATCTGCGTATCATCAGGCGACTGTCGCCCAAACCCACACGCCAATGTCCTCACATTGGCATACGGCACATGTGTCGCCACGTTTTGTGCCGAACGATGATCCAGCAGGTTTAGAAAATCGCCAACGCTTTCCCACCCTTCGTAATCCGCAAATTGCAGCCCGTTGATCGTTCGCATGTAGTAGAGCCACTCATGCACGGTATGCTTGTTGACAGGCGCATACGAAATACCGTCTGCCATGATGATTTCAGTGGTGAATCCTTGCGTCGTTTTTGAGACAAAGTTGGGCGTTTTGAGCAGCCACCCGTCTGCATGAGTATGCACGTCAATAAAACCAGGGGAGACGATTTTGCCTGTTGCATCGATCACGCGCCGCCCCAACGCGGCATCAATCGCGCTGATCTCCACAATCCGATCCCCAACGACCCCCACATCAGCGCGAAAACGCACCCGTTTTGTCCCATCAATTACATCGCCTGACTTGATAATTAGATCAAACATTTATTGCGACCTTAACATGTTTTTCGCTTATCAGCATAATTTTCTCCCATCACGAAATTGATCAACAGTTTCGGCCGATTCCATCTTCACTATGATTGACTGTTCTTCTATTTATTACCCACCACCAAATTCATGCCGCACCAGTTCCGTATGTTCTCCCAACGCTGGCACAGGCGCGTACATCTCGTCTTCGCCATCCATGATCACGGGCGGCGCAATCAGCGATGCAACCTCCCCATTCACCATCATTGCACGCCGCCGTAGCGCGGGATGCGCCGACAAATCCGCCACGGAATTGACAGAGCCACACGCAATCGCCGCCTCGCGCAACTTTGGCAGCAAGTCAGCGCGATGATGTCTCCCAAAAACGGCGTTGATGGCTTTGTTTATTTTCGGCCGATTCTCCACTCGCGCCTCATTCGTCGCAAAATTAGGATCATCGACCATGTCAGACCGACCCAAAATGTTCGTCGCAAAACTCGCCCACTCCCGATTATTCTGAATCGAGATCACGACCGTCTCGCCGTCTTCTGTCTGATACCCGCCATACGGCGCAATCGACGGATGGTTCAGCCCCATGCGATGGGGCGCGTTGCCGCCGAACTCATAGTGCGCCAGCGGAACCTGCATCCATTCGGCCGCCGTGTCAAACAGTGATACTTTGATGCGGCTGCCCTCCCCCGTCCGTTCGCGCAAAAAGAGGGCTTGCAGCACGCCTCCAAACACGTTCATCCCCGTCCCAACATCACAAATTGAGACACCGATGCGTCCAACCTCGTTCTCGCCCCCCGACACCGCAACCAGCCCCGACTCGCTCTGCACCAAGAAGTCATACGCCTTCATGTAGCTGTAGTCGCCGTCGCCATAGCCCGAAATGTCGCAGGTGATGAGGCGGGGATAGCGTTGGCGCAAATCGGCCGATCCAATCCCCAATCGCTCCGTCGCACCTGGCGCGAGATTCTGCACAAATACATCTGCCTGCGCCAACATACGCTCCAACAGGGCGATATCGTCTGCGTCTTTCAGGTTCAAAACAACGGACTCCTTCCCCCGATTAACCCACACAAAATAGGATGCTTCCCCATGCACAACGCTGTCATACCCTCGCGCAAAATCTCCCGCAGGCCGTTCGATCTTGATGACTCGCGCTCCCGCGTCTGCCAGCCGACACGTCGCCAGCGGTGCGGCGAGTGCCTGTTCAATTGAAATAACCAAAATACCGTCAAGTGGTTTCATGAAATGCCTTTTTTATCGCCGTGATGACATCCAACCTCTTCGATTCGGAGTTACAAGTCGTTGCCAATCACGATTGTCATACCAATAATAGTAAAGGCATTGGGAGCCTCACGCTAGAAAAGGAAACATCACATACGCATCTACAAATCGTACTTTTCGCAAAATCTGGTAGGCACTGATTTCACATTGCAAGGTTACAATACACTGCACAACAGCCTTGAAGAGAGATTAAATAACAGAGAGTAAAAATGATGGACTACAGCAAACTGCTAACACCTTATCAGCTAAACCATTTAACGTTCAAAAATCGAATCATGAGCAGCGCACACGCCCCTGCCTATGCCTTGGACGGTATGCCGCAGGAACAATACCAGCTTTATCATGAAGAAAAGGCGAAAGGCGGCATCGCGCTTACGATGTTTGGCGGCTCCTCAACTATCTCACCAGATTGCCCACCTTCTTTCGGTCAGCTATCCGTTGGCGAGCCGCGCATCGTCCCCTATTTCCAACAGTTTGCCGAACGGATTCATCAACATGGTGCGAAGCTGATGTGCCAAATTTCCCACATGGGGCGGCGCACGCGTTGGGACACAGGCGACTGGCTCCCGCCTGTTTCTGCATCCAATCGCCGTGAAGCGGAGCATCGCTCATTTCCCAAACCGATGGAGGAATGGGACTTTCCCCGCATCATTGACGACTATGCTAAGGCAGCCCTGCATTGCAAAGAGGGTCACCTCGACGGTGTGGAAGTTTCTGGCAGCGGCTCTCATCTCATCTCGCAATTTCTGGCGGGTCATACCAATCTGCGTGACGATCAATATGGCGGGACGCTGGCACAGCGCACGCGATTTGCGTTGGAGGTGTTGCAAGCGATACGTTCGGCCGTTGGGTCAGAATTCATTGTTGGCATTCGTTTGGTTGGCGATGAGATGATCAAGGGGGGTCTCGACGCAATTGAGTGTGTGCAGGTTGCAAAAACCATTGCTGATTCTGGACTGGTTGATTTTCTAAATATGACGCAGGGATCGGCCGAAAATTATCAGTCACTCATCAACTTTATCCCAAACATGAAGCATGGCGTTGCCCCATTTTTGTATTTGGCTGCTGGCGTTCAGGATCGAGTTGATATTCCCGTATTTCATGCGGGACGCATCTCAGATGTTGACACGGCCGCCAGCATCATTAACGAGGGTCATCTCGACATGATAACGATGACGCGGGCGCACATGACCGACCCGTACATTGTGCAAAAGCTGAAGGCGAATGAGGCACACCGCATCCGCCGCTGTGTTGGCGCAAATTACTGTATTGATCGACTGTACAAGGGTGGACAGGCATTTTGCATTCAGAACGGAGCGACAGGCCGCGAGGCAAGCATGAGCCATCGCCACACAAAGGCAAACGAGCGCAAAAAGGTGGTTGTGATTGGTGCGGGGCCAGCAGGGTTGGAAGCGGCACGGGTTAGCGCGGAACGTGGGCATTCTGTTGTCCTGTTTGAAGCCAACGCCGCAACGGGTGGGCAGGTTAACATTGCGGCGAAGGCGACGTGGCGAACGCAGTTGCAGGAGATTGTGGGCTGGTTGGATAGCGAGGTGAAGCTGCTGGGTGTGGATGTTCGTTTAAGCACAAAGGCAACGGCAGAGGTGGTGCTTGCTGAATCCCCCGATTATGTCGTCGTTGCAACGGGTGGCTCGCCCAACAAAGGGTATTTTGAAGGTAGCGATTTGGCGGTTAGTACGTGGGATATTTTGAATAAGGTGGTGAAAATCGGCCGAAATGTCCTCATCTATGACGATCTTTCAGGCTATCAAGCACTCTCATGCGCCGAAGTTGTTGCGGAACAGGCAAGCAGCGTTGAGTTGGTGACCCCCGAAAGTGCGATAGGGCAAGAACTTGGCGGCACAAACTTTGCCACCTACATGGAGCATCTGCACAAGCAGAATTGCAGGATAACGCCACATTTGCGCTTGCTGCGCGTCACACAGGATGGCGAGGGGTTGACCGCTGTTTTTGAGCATGAGTACTCACATTTGGAAGAGCGTCGTCAGATCGACCAAATCATTTGTGAGCATGGCACTGTGCCAAACGACCACATCTATTTTGCTCTCAAACCACACGCATCAAACCGAGGCGAAACCGACCTGTCCGCATTGGTCGCGGTGAATGCACAAACGATTGAGCATCAACCTGATGGACGTTTCAAGCTGTTTCGTGTGGGAGATGCGATGACCAGCCGCAACATCCACGCCGCGATCTATGACTCGCTCAGGCTGTGTTCAGCTTTCTAAATCGTATAAAATGAGCCATCATGAAAAACAGTCGAGTTGCTATTATTCAAACGGATTGGGCGGGCAGTCGTGCCGCGATGATTGCCAAGATGCGTGATCTTGTAGGCGAGGCGGCGGGGAATTCGGCCGAAATCGTCTGCCTGCAAGAGTTCACCCTTTCCCCCTATTTCGCCAGCCAAAAAGACGACACAAACTTTGACCATGCCGAACCATTACGCGGTGGCGAATCAGATCGAGCCTTTCGCCAACTTGCCAAGGACAACGGCGTTTTCTTGGTCGGCAGCTTGTTTGAGCGCGGCGATGATGATCGATTCTGGGACACTGCCACTATCTATGACCCCAGTGGCGAACTGCTTGGCTTCACGCGCAAAGTGCATATCCCGCAAGGGACGGGCTACTATGAAGATTACTATTTTGGTGGCTCGGATCAATATCCCATTCACGATGTGGCGGGCGTAAAAATGGCCGTTCCGACCTGTTACGATCAGTGGTTTCCCGAAATGGCACGGATTTGTGCGCTGAATGGAGCTGAGTTCATCTTTTACCCAACCGCGATTGGGTCGGAGCCAGAAGCCCCCGATTTCGATTCGGCCGAAGCATGGCAAACGGTCATGCGCGGTCACGCAGTTGCCAATGGTGTTTATGTAGCCGCTGCCAACCGTATTGGCAAAGAGGGCGTGACGTTCTACGGCAGCAGCTTCATCTGTGACCCAGCGGGCAAAATCATCGCCCAAGCCAGCCGTGACCAAACCGAAGTGATTGTCGCCGATCTGGATGCCGACATCTTGCGTCAATGGCGTGACCTGTTCCCATTGATGCAGCAGCGTCGCCCAGAAACGTATCGACGAATCGTTGAGCCAAAACGCAGATCGGCGTGATAAAATCTGCTTTTTGCGTAGGTATGGTTTGCGCTTCATCCAAAAGGATGAGTTATGTCACCCTCCAAGTTCATCGTTTTGGGGGAAGAGAAATTCGGCCGAAACCCATACACTAGAGCTACTTCAAGGTCGCTCTATCAGGTGTTTTACTGCGAATGTGCGGCATTGCTCTGGGAGTTAAAAACTCCGCTCGTTGACTACTTAATCGCCAGCGGAGATGTTCCAGACACTTGGAAGATTTATTCACCAATGTAAAACAAGCTGTCTACCCTGTTTAGAGAGTAGAGGCTAAACAGCCTGCGGTAGATGGAGGTCTAAGATGACAAAATTAGCAGAAGCACTAATTCTACGTGCCGATATGCAAAAGCGATTGGCACAGCTAAAGGCACGCATTGAGCGCAACGTCAAGGTGCAGGAAGGTGATGCGCCAGCGGAGAATCCAGCGGCATTGATGACTGAGTTCGAGGCGGTTTCGGCCGAATTAACCAAAACCATCCAACGCATCAACCGCACCAACAGCAACACGCCGCTCAGCAATGGGTTGACGCTTGCCGATGCCCTTGCCGAGCGCGACACGCTCAAGCTACGTCACGCCATGTTCAGCTCAATTGCCAACGCCGCCACCGTGCAGCAGCAGCAATACAGCCGCTCAGAAATCCGCTTCGTCAGCGTGGTCGATGTCGCTGAAATTCAGCAGCAAGCTGATAGCCTAGCCCGCCAACACCGTGAGCTAGACGCGCTAATCCAAGCGGCTAACTGGGCAACTGAATTGAGTGATTAGTGAATAGTGGCGAGTGAAGAGACAGGGAACATGTTGCTGACTCTACACTCTCCACTACTCACTCTCCACTTCCTATAGACGCAAGTTGGTAATCGGTAAAACAGAGGCGAGCACAAAAAGCCCCTAGCTGGAGGGTATCCAGCCTCACGTTGGCAGGAGCGCCGACACCCATCACGCTAATGCTCAGAAATGTGACAAGCGTACAGGGTAAAGTGACAGTTACTACCACCGTGCTGATCTGTTGAACCGATGAGGGCGGGTTCGGGGACTCTGCGTCACCATGGGAGTGCCACTCTTCCTTGAGAGTGGCACTCCTAACAAGCTACGCTGGATCAAGGGCACCAAGAATTCCAATGTCGTAGACATAACAACTCCTAAACGCTTTACATGGAGAAATAAATGCCGTTTTCACCTGAATACTTAGGCTACTTGGCCTCAATCGTGATTGCGATCTCGCTGACAATGAGTTCACTGCTAAAGCTGCGACTGATCAATTTAGCGGGCGCAATCATGTTCATCATCTATGGCTTGTTGATTGGCGCAATCCCAATCGTGTTGCTCAACTGCCTGACGACTTCCGTCAATCTCTATTTTTTGTATCGTTTATTCACGACCAAAGCGTATTTTCAATTGCTAAAGGTCAATAGTAGGTCGGAGTATTTGCACCGCTTCCTCGACTTTCATCAGGCTGATATTAGACGTTTTATTCCCGCCTATCGCTTTGAGCCTTCTGACGACCAACTCATCGTGTTTATTTTGCGTGACATGGTACCAGCGGGGTTGTTCATCGGTGAATGCAAACAGGCTGGCGTTTTTCACGTCTATCTCGACTATGTGATTCCACAATATCGTGATTTCAAGATTGGCAATTATCTTTATTGCAGTACACAGCTATTCAAGGAAAGAGAGATCGTGCGATTAGTCAGTTCACCCAATAATCAGTTGCACGAAAAGTATTTGCAGCGCATGGGTTTTCAACAGGATGGGGATGGAATTAGTGATCGATTCTATACGTTGCACTTGTCAGCGTAATCTGTTTTTTGAGGTTTGTAATAGACGAGACTTAATATGAAACTTATCTCCGTTGGTGAAACAACAATTGACTACTATCCCGCAATTGAGCAAAGTTTTGTTGGCGGCATATCGCTCAATTTTGCCGTTCATGCGCGACGCTGTGGTGCAGAATCGGTCGCAATGGTCAGCGCGGTCGGGCAGGATGCCAATGGTAAACTGATTCTCGATGGCTCCAGCAGGAGCAGATCGACACGTCACACATCGCCGTGCTGCCAGGCAAGACGGCGCATTGTGAGATCATCATACTCGAAAATGGAAACCGCTACTTTCCACCCAACAGCTATCATCAACATGTCCTGACTGACTTTGTGCCAGATGCCCTAGCACTTGCCTTTATTCAGCAGCATGATGTTGTCGTCTCACGCTTCGACATCAGCTATAGCAAGGCGACATTCAGCACGGTGATGGGCGACCTGCCGTTCGACGGCAAACGTGTTGCCGACTTTGGGGATTGGTTCGATTATGTAGGACGGCATGACGAGATGTTGCCTTGGCTGGATCGGATCGACCTCGCGTTTATCAGCGGGGATGAGGAGACGGTGGCTGTTTTTCGGGAAGCGATGCGGGGGGAGAATCGGCCGAAAAAAGCCCAAGTCATCATCACGCTAGGTGACAAAGGTAGCGTTGCCCTCGTTGACGGCGGCATCATCCGACAGCCAGCCATGCCAGTTGAGCGCATCGTTGACACAACAGGCTGCGGCGACGCATTTCAGGCCGCATTCACCGTTGAGTGGCTGTGTTCTGGTGATCTGGCGAAGGCGTTACAATCTGGTGCTGAAAATGCCGCGAAAACATTGCACCATTACGGCGCGAGCTAGCCAAGTTTATCGACGGTCAACTGACGTTGACGGAGTTGCTGGATGGGGCGGTTTTGGAAGAGATTAAGGTGGGGGGTTCGGCCGAATTCATTAATTCATTAAGGCGTTTCCCTTGACGATGATCATTTAGGGTTTCCAGAGAGCCTGAATGGTCACAGCGTATCAATAAACGTCAGGACATCTGCTAACGTTTTTGCAACCAACGAGAATGTCAAGAGTTCGCGCAGTTGCATCTCGTTGAATCCACGCACAACGTCTGCTGTATCATCAGAAACAGCTTCCTGAAAGCGTGAATCAAGAACAGTGAAAACTGCCAACTCAAGACCTTCTTCACGGCCTTCTTCACGACCTTCTTCACGGCCTTCTTCTCTTGTTATTCTTTCCCATGATGGTACATATTGCATTTTGTTCTCCTCAGCTAATTCTAAATATGCGAATCGCAACTTCTCCTCAAGATTTGTTGGTAATTTCAAAATCCAGTCGATAAAAATGAGCAGGTTGCGAATCGCTGTTTTGTCATAGTCGCGCTCGAGAAGGAGTCGGATTAGACGCAATTTCGTTGTATAGCGTTCATCGTCAATGTTGGCAACCTTGTTCTCAGCCAGTTGCGCCAGCGTAACGAGCGCAAATGGGTTCGTTGATGTCAACAGTTGATCTTCCTGATAGTCTACCAACTTTATCACGGGAAAGTCCAGTCGTAGCGTACAGCCGAATTGACTGCTCTCGTATGCTTTGGGCTGCCATTTTTGATTGCTGCCTGTGACAATGGCAAGCGTAACGGGGTGACGCTCAAACCGCTCAAAGATGCGGTAGTGATAGATAAACATACGCTCGGAAAAGCTATTGTCAGGATTGCGCTGCACTTCAATGTGAATCAGTAACCAAACTTTCTCGCCGCTTTTAAGCTGTACATCCACTAGCTTATCGACGCGACGTGAGCCGACTTCGCTATCGCCCGTGATTTGCTGTAGCTCTTGTTCACGGAAGATGGGTTCTACGCCCCAATCTATCGCTGTGTAAAGGTCGGGGAAATAAAAGGCCAGACAATCAGGGAAATGCTGTTCGATGATTGTTTTCCATGGTGAATCGTAATCTGTTCGTTCTGTCATGAAAATTATTGCCTGTTTGGATTTATAACTGTTGTACCACGCACAGGTGAGACACAAATTGTCGTCATCAGACGCGCCACTGATAATTTGCGGTCTTAAGCAATACTCACAACGATTTTGAGCGCGGATGAAAGCGTATGTGCGAACAGAGCGTTAACAGGCGTTTGCAGCAAATTGGCGACATGCTGAATCTGCTCAACAATGAAACGAGGCAACTCCACTGTGATTGTTTGTGTTTCCATTGGTGTCGTATAGATGGTCAAGCGTTATTTTTCGAGGGCGCGACGGTTTGAACTGCTTAATTATCGTTGCGCTGTATGAAAGTGTGTCAGCGTGTAGTGTGGCGGTTACAGTTGAAGAACAAACTGGGGAAGGAGTTGCTGGTGAGCTGTTTATCCACAGATAGGATTTTAGAAAAATCAGGTAGCATGACACGCTAAAAAATCTAATACAAATTCAAGTTCACTCACACTGAACTCAGCATAGCTTTAGGCTGACACTGCCTAACTGGATGCACAGATCAGGAAAAATTGAGGCACATGAGAGAATGGTTTATGGAGACAACCATGTAGGACTTTCTACACCTATCTCCTGCATAATGTGCTGAATTTCACTCGACCCAATTTTCGGTAGCGCGTCAATTTGCAACGGCAAATCATCTTTAATAGATTCTTCTTCAACTCCACTGTCTTGCGCTAGTGTAAAAACAATTACAGGCTTTGACTCGGCAACTTCTATACCATTATGTATCAATGAAATTGTCGTCATTGATATATATGAGGGATCGTTTTGCTGATACACTCCATCTTCTGGTAGGCTTGTTTCTCCTCCCCCAACTACAAGTTGAATTCTATCAGCACTATGTGGTGCTACCTCATGAAATAAGTCTCTTATAATTCTATCCCCCTCAAAAGAATCTGCTAATGATATATCGTAACTGGCACTTACTGGTACACGAAATTGCGTGGTTTCTGACAAAAAGAACTGGAAACTTTTTTCTACGTTTAGGGAAATCTGAGTTATTCGCCCTGGCTCATCTCCCGCATTCTCTAATTTCAGATCAAGAACAGTAAAAATAGAAGCTCCTACCTCTAGGCTTTTTGTATTTATATCCACTATGGTAAGTAATGCTGGCTGTTCACGAGATATATACGTTTCTAAAAATACGGGCAAAATAGCTGCGATTATAGCAGTTGCGGCCGCTAATAAGGCTAGTTTCCATTGGGTTGACAGATTTTTAAAAAAATTCACAAAAACTCCAAGAGAACATGTTGTTATATACATCTTGCTATCAACACAATTCTCATTTTTACAAAAATCAGTTACTGATCAATTATAATAACGGTTGTGGTTAGAACTCCATGTTCCACAATCATTGGATCTAGAGGAGTCACAAATTTTTGGGCTAACGTATGACATGGCTCGACAGTTGAATCATTAGCTGATGCAGTCAGATTTTTCTCGCAAACCTCGCTCAACGTTAGAAACGGCATAAAGAGATCATCTGGAATATCCCTCAATAAGATATATTTTTTGAGAGTTACCGTCTGTCCCTCAGCGGATAGAATCAGCAATGTGTTGAGGTCTGCTACCAACTCAGCCTTTCCCCAATTCTTGTAATGATTTGCTGTTAGATTCAACCCAAAATCCTCTGCTATTGACATCAATTTTGCGTCAATACCCTCCTCTGATGGAAAGAATGCGTGGGATTGTTCATGCTTATAAATTGCGTCCGATAAGTCATCAACGAACAATCCACTAAGGTTAAATGTTTGGGTGTTTCCGTTAGGATGCCACTCGAATTCGGCCACGACACCTTGAGCATATTCTGGAAGATTGCTTCTCAAAAGGTTTCTCTCCTCTTCAGGAAATAAATCTTTATCAGTTTCAATTTGCACAATCGGGATTGAATCAAGAGGAGAAAACATATGTTTGTATTCACTATCGGCTCTTTCTGCAAGCCAAATCATCACAAACTCCCATATCTGAGCTTTATTGAAAGAATCCATTTCTGCTTCGTGAATAACGCTAACAAAATCATCGTTGTTTGGCAATTTTATCAATAAAATTAGCACTCTCATTTTCGTGTCTACAGTATCGAACCGGGTAACGATCTCATGACTCGATAATACTTTACCCTCAAGATCAAAGTAATCATCTTTTTCACTCTCCACATAGACGTTGTCAAACCGACTTTTGTAATCCTCAACATAAAGCTGTCCCTGCGACTTGAGAATTTCTGTCCCATACAGTATCCATCCGTCAGGTTCAGGTTTTGGGATTTGTGTAACATGTACCGTTAAATTTTTATGTTGATAAATATGTTGTTTGGTGTAGTCAACCCCCTGTGTTGCTATTCGCTGATACTCACGGGATCCAATAATCAAGACATCCTCTGATGAGTTAGGGACTTTTTTTCCACAAGATATACTGATTAAGCCAATCAAAGCTATAATAAGAAGGCCTAAGTGTTTTTTGCCACTGCTATCCCGCCTGAATCCGTATTTGCAATACATGTTATTCCCGCACCTTCTTTGATGCTACTATTATCCAGTAGCTTAAACTAAATGTAATATGCCAAACTATTGCCCGTTGAGTTGGTTGCATAAGCCGCAAAACCTGTGTGTAATTTTGGTCACTATGATGCTTGTGTGGGTAAATCGATTTCCCTCTCTTGACTGGACATAGTGCAGCATAAGTATAAGATTTGCGAGGTGTTCACGCAATGTATTGTGGTGATGTGAAGTCGTTACCTACTCTTGTTACAATCGACCTCTTAGTGAGGTTGGCTGGCAGGTGAAAATTCGCAAAAAGTAGACAGCTTATGAACTTGTCGATGAACGATGAACGGCGCAGACGAAACACATCTTGTTGATATGGCTGGTGGCGGACGGATCGCGTTGTATCGGTTTTCGGCCGTGCGGCTCAAGCTGAGATATTTCCTAAAATTCTAGCTTGGCTTGTCCAAATCCAGCAGACACGGCTAGCGTTGTAGCTTCACAGCGATTTGCGCCGCGACCGTTGCATTATTTTCCAAAAGGGCGATGTTGGCACGCATACTCGCGCCGTCGGTCAGTTCAACCATGCGGCTGAGTAAGAATGGGGTCGCGGCTGCACCATGAATGCCCTGTTCGTCCGCTTCGGCTTGTGCTTGGAGGGTGGCGGCTTCGGCGATTTGTTGGGGGAGTTCGGCCGATTTTGGCACAGGAACCCCCACTACCGTTGCCATCTGTAAACCCAACCCACGTCGCGCCAGCACAATCGCCGCCGCCTCATCCGCATCATCAACGCGCACATCAATCATCAGCTCACTTTCCCGCGAATAAAAGGCTGGCATACAGTCTGACTGATACCCGACCACCGTCACACCGTTTGTTTCTAATACTTCCCGTGTCGCATGTACGTCAAGAATGGATTTCACACCAGAGCAAACAACCGTCACGGGTGTGCGTCCTAACTCGGTTAAATCTGCGCTGATGTCAAACGGATGTCCGCGATGAACGCCGCCGATCCCGCCTGTGGCAAATAGCTCAATGCCAACCAATTGCGCGATCACCATCGTGCCGGCAACCGTTGTCGCGCCATGTTCGCCACGCGCAGCGACAATCGGCAAATCGCGGCGACTGCATTTCCGCACGGTGCTGCCATCTAGTTGAGCCAACCGTTCAAGTTGTTCGTCATCCATACCGACGAGAATTTCGCCGTCCAAAATAGCGATGGTGGCGGGAACGGCTCCCTGTGCGCGGATGGCGGCTTCCATCCGACGAGCCGTGGTTAGGTTGTCAGGATAGGGAAGACCGTGCGTGATGACGGTACTTTCAAGTGCAACGAGTGGAAGACCGTTTTCAAGCGCGGCGGCAACGGTTGGGCTAAGTTTAATATGTTTGTGCATCTCATGATCTTAACGCAAGCAACCAGCATAAGCAGCGGTACTTCCATTAAGCATTATTTTTATTTTCCTATGCGCTATCTGCGCTTCTTTCCTACTGTGATTGCGCCTGCAACGTGCGGAGATAGGCAACCACATCCAGCAAATCTTGGTCAGTTGCGTCGTGAATGCCGCCATTTGGTGGCATTAGCACACCCGACTGATTATCAGGTGCGCTCGGATCGCGCCCCGCTTTGAGGAATGCAACCAGTTCCTCATCTGAGTGGGCGGCGACAAAATCACTGGTATTCAAGGCAACGCCCAGCCCTGCAACCCCTTCCCCGTTCACGCCATGCGCCCCTGCCCCATACGCTTCATAGAGCGTTTTGCCACGCACGGGATCACCAATGAGGTTTTGCGTATCGGTCGTTTGGGCGGATGTCGCATTGTTGCTGGCCTCAATCCCCGCACTGTACGTGCTGCCGACAGCGAAGGTGAGCAAGACAAAGCCGAATGAGGCGACCGCAACCCATGCAAGGCGGCGGCTACGCACATGCTCGTCCATTGTAGGGAGCCAGTAGAAAAGCAGACAAAAAGCCAACGGTGCTAATCCGCCCAGATAGTGGATATAAAGTTGCAGCACGCCAAAACCTTGATCGAGCAGCTTGATACCGACAAGTGCCTGTAGCATCAGGGCGGCTTGAAAAGCGATAAAGGTGAGCGTGCCAGCCGTTGTTAAGGCGCGTTTTTGCCACGCCAGACGACCAACGACAAGCAGAAAGACAAGGTTTGCAATCATAACGATTGAACCCGTAATCAAATGGACGGTGGGTGATATGATGATGCTATCGATCATTTTTTACTCCTGCCCAACTTGAGCGGATCGGCCTCACGATCTGTGAGAAGTTCTTGTGGTTTTGTTGATGAAGTCATAATCAGGTATTTTCTATCGGGCTGACTGTTTTACTCGTCAACTCGATGAACGTTGAACAACTTAAACGCCTGCTGCACTGATGCACCAATCAACAGGGCAAAGACAATCGTCCCCACTCCGAACGGGCCGCCCAAAAAGAACGCAAGCACAAACACGCATAGTTCAATGCCACTGCGTGCTGTGCGAAGGCTAACACGTAGCAGCCGCGAAACGGACAGCATCAAGCTATCACGCGGCCCCGCACCTGCATTGACACTGATGTAAATAGCACTGCCTAACCCCATCGTGACAATAGACGCTAACAACAAGGTGATTTGGAGCAGCCAGTTATTTGTAACGGATGGAATGAACCAGAGAAACATATCCACCCACAGACCGATAAAGAGGATATTGGCGAGTGTTCCCCAGCCAATCTGTTCGCGCATAATTAGTGAACTGCTGAGAACAACAATGCCTGTCAGTATCGTAATGATGCCAGGGGTCAGCCCCGTGATGTTGGCGAGCGCAACGGTCAGCATCACCCACGGACTTGCACCGAGATTGGCTTGAATGAGGCAGGCAATAGCGAGGCCAAATAGGGCAAAGCCGATTTGAATAACGGCGAAATCACGGGGGATTGTCTTCCAGTGAATTGGTTTAAACATCATGGAATTGTGACCGTTTCCGAGATAACGCGCTCTAAACTGCTCAGTGAAATCCCCTGTGTGCCGCGTGTGCTGACCATCACGGCCTCAATCACGGGTTCGTAAATCAGATTGGTTGAGAGCGAGGGTAGAGCAAATGCAAACCCCTTGGATTCCCGAAGCCGAATGGCTGATTTATGACGGCCACTTCTTAGAGAGGTGGCCGTCGTTTCCAACGGTAGATAATCCGTGAGTTACGCTGAATCCCGCAGCGCATGGGCAGAGGAGAATTTGGCTGGCCCAACCTCCTCAGCCGTTTTGTCAAGAAACCCTCGCATAAACATCGCGCATTGGTAAACATCCGCAAAATTTGTCACTAATCCAACTGACACACGAACCGCGCTGACCGATTTTTCAAACTGCTCAAGCATTGCCACTCGCAACTCACCAAACGACACAGGCTTGCCCGTGTCAAAAAACGTTACCATTTCACGAGAGGTCAACTCATGCGCCACTTCCCCCGCCCCCGGATTGCAAAAGCAGCCCGTTCGTAATGAAATGTTGGCGTGGTTCGCAAGTTCTTCAACACGCTGATCATCAATCACTCGACCATTTTTGTCGAGCAGGATAACCGTAACTGTGCCGCCGCGTGCGACTGTGTTTGTGGGGCCAAACACGCGCACAAGGGGTCGCCCATTTGCATGGCGAAGCTGGGTCAATGTGTCGAGTAACCAGCCCGTCAGACAGACAACGCGCTCATGAATCAAGTGCATGCCGATTGATTCGATGTGGTGCAATCCCGTTTCGATGGCGGGAATGTTGAGATAATCGACCGTACCATCTTCAAAAGCGGCCTCGTTGGTGTGCAGATAGTGACCATTGCCCTGTACCGACGCAATTTGAATCGTGCCACCCGCGAACCACGGGCGATTGAGCTTGTGCAGTTTGTCGCGGCGGATGAGCAGACAGCCTAATCCTGTGGGGAAGCCGAACATTTTGTAGAAGGAGAAGGTGGCAAAGTCGGGTTTTAATCGGCCGATATGACACCGATTCGTCGGTGCAAATGCCGCACAATCGAGCAACACGTCCCACCCGCGCTCATGCGCCATTTCGATCAGCTCAAGCGAATGTTGCACCCCAGAAAAGTTCGACTGTGCAGGAAATGCAAAAAGATTGTTCTTGCTGCGATCTCCACGCTCAAGCTGTTCAACCGCCGCTTCCATATCGAGCCGCAACTCAGGCGCAACGATAGGAATGTAATGCACCTGCGCCCCTTTCGCCTTGGCAAATTCGCGGATGCCGTTAACCGAATTGTGATTATCAAAGGTCAGTGCGTACTGTGACCCTTCACAAAAGCGGTACGCTTCTCCAACCACGCGCAAAGCTCCGCTTGCATTCGGCGTGAAAACGGCGATGTATTCATCAGGCGACGCATTAAAATAGGAAAGCACATAGCTACGTGCGCTTTCAACCAGTTCCGTCATCGCCAATGATGTCGGGTTGTTAGAATGCGGATTGCCCAGCGTGCGCTCGGTCAACATTTTGACATGGGCGTGGATTTGGCAATCTGCGTGCAGTCCACCACCTGTGTAGTCAAGATAAATTTGCCCTTCGCGCTCCAGTCGGCCGTATTCATTTGTTCGCAGTTCATCAATTGCGGCAGTTTGGGCATAAGTCGGGAATTTTGCTGTAAATTGTGTAAAGGCTTGAGATTGAGACATGTTCAGCTCCAAGAAAGGTTGGGTTGTGCGGTTTGTTATTTGTCAGGAAAAGTTTGAGCAGCATTCTAGTTCTCCATGTTGGATTGAAAAAAGATTGCAAAGAGATGGAACCATCACGCATCAAGACCGATTTTTTATCTGACTGAGATATTGTACAAACAAATAGTTGTCTATACAAATTTTGTTGTTAGAATAATGTCATGACTCCAATGACACTCCCTGTAACACCAACGGCAAAATATTATCGCGTTAGCCAATATCTTCAGCAGCAAATTATCAAAGGAGAATTTCCTCCGAATCAACAGTTGCCAACAGAAGAAGTGTTGACCAAGGGATTTGGCGTTAGCCGTGGCACAGTTCGTAAGGCGATTGACTTACTTGAAACGCAAGGGCTGGTTCGACGAGAACAGGGACGCGGCACGTTTGTCAATGATCCCAGCGACAAGGGGATGGCGGGATTTACCCTGAGCGACTTTGCAAAGGAGATGCAGCAGCAACATCGCACGCCGACGACACGGGTGCTGAAACAAGAGGTTGTCACGGCATCGGCCGAAATTGCCGCCCATCTCAATCTCAACGCAGGGGATGATGTTCTGCATATTGAACGATTGCGGCTGGCGGATAATCGGCCGATTGTCTTTGAAGAACGCTATCTGAACCCCCAACTTTGCCCCGAACTCGTGACAGAAGATGTCGAAACGCAGTCCATTCACTGGCTGCTTGTCCACAAATACAAGCTACCACTGGTGCGCGTGACGCATACGGTGGAGATACGTGAGGCAGGGGAATGGGGAGAGGTGTTGGGGGTGGGATCGGCCGATCAAATCTTCGCCGTCGCACGTCTCACCTACACAAAACAAGCTGGCAAAACCCACCCCGCCGTCTACTATCGCGCCTTCTACCACGGCGACGAATATCAATTTAAGGCACAATTTAACACGATGATATAAAACGTAAAACGTAAAACGTAATGACCTCTTGTTACGTTTTACGCATTACGTTTTACGTTTTAATCCCATGACGAAACGAATCATAAAACCCCCTACCGGCACAAAACTTAACTGTAAAAATTGGCAAATCGAAGCGGCTTACCGCATGTTGCAACACAACCTCGACCCCGATGTGGCGTTTGATCCCGACAACCTGATCGTCTACGGCGGACGTGGCAAGGCGGCGCGTAATTGGGAGGCGTTCGATGCTATTTTGGAATCACTCCGTAATCTGGAACCAGATGAAACGCTATTGGTGCAGTCGGGCAAACCTGTCGGTGTCTTCCGCACGCATACCGACGCGCCGCGTGTTTTACTCGCCAACTCGAACATCGTTCCCGCATGGGCGACCCAAGAAAATTTTGATAAATGGGAAGCAGAAGGGTTGATGATGTATGGGCAGATGACGGCGGGAAGCTGGATTTACATCGGCACGCAGGGCATTTTGCAGGGGACGTATGAAACGTTTGGCGCATTGGCACGGCAAAATGGGTGGTCATCACTCAAAGGCAAATTTGTCTTGACGGCGGGGTTGGGCGAGATGGGTGGAGCGCAACCGCTGGCGGTCACGATGAATGAAGGGGTCGGCCTTTTTGTCGAGGTGGATCGCTGGCGTGCAGAGCGGCGTTTGCAGTTTGGACAGGTCAACGTTGTGACGGATGATTTGGAAGAGGCGATGACGTGGGTTGAGGAAGCGATCAAAAATGAAGAGCCGAAGTCGATTGCGCTGGTGGCGAATGCGGCCGAAGTGTTGCCCAAGTTAGTCGCAATGGGGATTGTCCCTGATGTGGTGACAGACCAAACTTCCGCGCATGACCCGATGTACGGCTACATCCCCGCTGGTATGACGCTCGATGAAGCGACAAAACTGCGCGAATCTGACCCCGCCGACTATCTGCAACGCGCCACAGATTCGATGACGACACACGTTCAGGCGATGCTCGACTGGCAAAAAAAGGGCGCAATCGTCTTTGATTATGGCAACAACTTACGCCAGCGTGCCTTTGACAATGGGCTGGAAAATGCGTTCGACTATCCGGGATTTGTGCCAGCGTATATTCGCCCGCTGTTCTGCGAAGGCAAAGGCCCTTTCCGGTGGGTCGCGCTCTCTGGTGATCCCGAAGACATCTACAAAACAGACCAAGCGATTTTGGAGCTATTCCCCGAAGACGAACATCTCGCACGCTGGATCAAGATGGCGCAGCGCGATATTGAGTTTCAAGGATTGCCGTCGCGTATCTGCTGGCTGGGATATGGCGAACGAGCGCGGGCGGGGCAGAAATTTAATGAGATGGTTGCGTCGGGTGAGTTGGTGGCTCCGATTGTCATTGGGCGCGATCATTTAGACAGCGGCTCCGTCGCCAGCCCAAATCGTGAAACAGAAGCGATGAAGGACGGCTCAGACGCAATCGGCGACTGGCCGATTTTGAATGCGCTCGTCAATACGGCGGCGGGTGCAACGTGGGTCAGCTTCCATCATGGTGGCGGTGTTGGGATTGGGTATAGCCTCCATGCGGGGCAGGTCATCGTCGCAGATGGCACACCCGAAGCGGCGAAACGGCTAGATCGCGTGCTGACGGCTGACCCCGGCATGGGCGTGATTCGCCATGCTGATGCTGGATATGAACGAGCAGTTGAAGTAGCGAAAGAACGCGGAGTCAAGGTTCCGATGATGCGATAGCACAGGTGAAATCATGACTAAATTAACTATTTCAGGAAAAAGTCTACAGGTTGATGAAGTCGTTGCAGTGGCGGACGGGCAGAAGGTTGCATTAGATGCTGCGGCATACCCTGTCATTGAGCGGTCACGGGCGGCGGTGGAGCGACTGGTCAGCGAGGGACGAATTGCGTATGGGATTACGACGGGTTTCGGCCGATTCAAAGACAAACTGATCACCCCTTCCCAAGTCAAACAGCTACAGCTCAATCTCGTCCGTAGCCATGCTGTCGGCGTGGGCGACTTACTTGATGAGCGCACCGTTCGCGCCATGCTGCTCGTTCGCGCCAATACGCTGGCGATGGGGTTTAGCGGTGTCTGTTTGGACGTGATTGAACTGCTAATCGAAATGCTCAATCGCGGCGTGCATCCAGAGATTCCATCACAGGGATCATTGGGGGCGAGTGGTGATTTGGCTCCGCTGGCACATTTGGCATTGGTGCTGATTGGGGAAGGCTGGGCGACGGTCAGCGGCGAGCGCATGGAAGGGGGCGCGGCGTTGGCAAGCGTCGGGCTAGAACCGATTGAATTGCAAGCGAAGGAAGGATTAGCCTTGCTGAACGGGACGACGATGATGGTCGGGATGGGCGCGTTGCAGGTGCGACGGGCGATCAACTTGGTGTTATCGGCCGATATTGCCGCCTGTCTCACCCTCGAAGCCCTCAATGGAACCGACCGCGCCTACGATGATCGCGTCCATCAAGTGCGCCCGCACCCGCGCCAAATCGACTGCGCCAAATTTTTACGTCAACTGATTTCAGGTAGCGAAATGTTGCGTGACGACGACCCCAACAATGTGCAAGACCCCTACACCCTGCGCTGTGTGCCGCAGGTGCATGGCGCGATCCGCGATTCAGTCGCCTACGCCCAATGGGTGATCGACATCGAACTCAACTCCGCCAACGACAATCCGCTCATTTTTGTCAATGAGGAAACGGACACGATTGATGTCGTTTCAGCTGGTAACTTTCACGGCGAACCAATTGCGCTGGCGATGGATTATATGAAGCTCGGCATCACCGATATGGGCAACATGAGCGAGCGGCGCATTATGCGGCTAGTCGATGCGGACAGCAATCAGGGCGTGTTGCCGATGTTTTTGACGGCGCGTGGTGGGCTAGAAAGTGGGTTGATGATCGCGCAATACACGGCGGCGGCGTTGGCTTCGGAGAACAAGGTGTTGGCGCATCCAGCATCGGCCGATTCCATCCCCAGCAGTGCCAACATCGAAGATCACGTCAGCATGGGTTCAATCGCTGTGCGCCATACCTGTAAAGTTTTGGAGCATGTCGAGCGCATTGTTGCGATTGAAATGTTGTCCGCCTGTCAAGGAATCGACCTGCGGCGACGTGATGAGACGATCAAACTCGGGCGCGGCACACAGATCGCCTACGACATGATTCGAGAGCGCGTGCCGTTTCTGACTGGAGACACCGTGTTGGCGAACCACATGAACGCCGTGACCGAACTTGTTGCGAGTGGTGCGATTAAAGAGGCTGTTGAAGCTGTGCTAAAAGCATAGAGGTTAAAAACATGAATGTTCAATCTGTTGGTTGCCCCGTTTCCCACCAATTTGACCCGCTTGACTTGCGCGATCCATTTCCGCTTTTGGCTCAGGCACGGACTGAGGAGCCGATTTTTTACAACGCCAACATTGATTACTGGATCATCACGCGGCATGAAGATGTAAAAGCAGTTTTTCGAGATCATGAGACTTTTACGGCGGCAAATACGATTACGCCGATTGAGCCATTTTCGGCCGAAGTGCAGCAAATGCTCACCGCTGGCAACTACACGCCTGTCCCCGTTCTCTCGAACAATGTGCCACCTGACCACACACGCATTCGCAAATTGGTCAACAAACTGTTTTTGCCGCGACGGATGCGCCACTTTGAACCTGCAATTCGAGCGTTGGCGCAGGAACGCATTGGCGCGTTGATGGATGAGGGGAATTGTGCTGATATTGTCGCCGCCCTCACCTATGATTTTCCTGCCCATGTGCTTTTTCACGTTCTCGGCGTGCCAGATGAAGACGTGCCGCAGGTCAAGGCTTGGTCAGACAATCGCATTGAATTGTACTATGGTCGCCCTACCCCAGCGGAACAGATTGAGCGCACCAAAGGATTGGTTCCATTCTGGCATTACGTGGTGGGTCTCGTTAAGCGCAAAATTGAAAATCCCACCGATGATCTTACGTGTGACCTCATTCGGATGCGGAACGGGGATGACGCGATTCTGACCGTGAACGAAATCGCAAGCTGCATGATTACATTGCTCGTTGCAGGCCATGAAACAACCACCGCACAACTCACAAACGGCTTACTGCATTGGCTGAGTGACCGCGCTCAGTGGGAATTGTTGTGCGAACAGCCCAACCTGATCCCAAACGCAGTTGAAGAGATGATGCGTTATGACCCGTCTGTTTGTACATGGCGACGCTATGTTGATAAAGATGTGATCATTGACGATGTCGAGATTCCCAAAGGGGCAAACTTGCTGCTGATGCTCAACGCCGCCAATCGGGACGCGACGATCTTCCCCCAACCCGACCAAATTGATGTGACGCGCAAAAACCTCAAAGAGCATCTCGCCTTGGGCTATGGCATTCATTACTGTGTCGGCGCACCGCTGGCACGACTAGAGATGAAGGTGCTGTTTGAAGAGTTGACTCAACTCATACCGTCGCTGCGCCTCGTTCCAGACCAACCCCTCAATTACACCCGCAACATTTCGTTCCGTGGCCCACTCCAGCTTGAAGTTACGTGGGACAGCGCAGCGTAAGTTTAGGAGAAAAAGATGTCTAAATTTGCAGAAAAATTGTTTAATTGCTGGCACCCCGTCGCGTATGCACGTGAGGTTGAGGCCAATAAACCGCACGGCACAAAATTGCTCAACGAACACCTTGTCATCTGGCGCACGGCTGACGGCAAAGCCCATGCGATGCGCGACTTGTGCATCCATCGCGGTACGGCGCTCTCGCTCGGCTGGATCAACGACGATTGCCTCGTCTGCCCCTATCATGCGTGGCACTATAACGAGTCAGGCGCATGTGTCAAAATCCCGCAGAAAGAAGGCTTGTCGATTCCAACGAAGGCAAAAACGCCCACGTATCGCTGTCAGGAACGCTATGGTCTGATTTGGGTTGCGCTGGATGAGCCGATTTATGATCTGCCAGAGATTCCTGAATTTGAGGATGGCAGTTGGAAGATGGTTGAAACGGGGCCATATCCGTGGAAAAGTGATGCGTCGCGGCAGGTTGAAAACTTCACCGATTTTGGGCATTTCCCATGGGTTCATCCCGGCTTGTTGGGTGATCCAGAACGGCCAATCGTGCCAGATTATAAAGTCGAAATCCGCGACAACGTGCTGCATTACAGCGTCGTGCGGCCCGAAGCACCGAATACAGATGATTTTCCCGTTTTTGCGAACGAAGAAGTGTTGAAGCCAGAACGTCGCAGCCGCTATGAACTGCATCTGCCGTATTCGATTGTGTTGCGACTCGGCTGGGGTGGTCAGGCGGGGATGGTCTATTTTTATGTCGGGCAGCCGATTAGCGAAAACCAGTGTAAGGGGTATTGCATTATCGGCCGAAATTACGACCTAGACCAACCAGACTCCTTCTTACAAAACTTTGAAGACACCATCTTTGGGCAGGACAAAGTGATCGTCGAATCGCAACGGCCTGAGCAAGTGCCGTTTGATCTCGCTGATGAGTTGCACCTCAAATTTGACGCAGTTGCCATCAACTATCGCCGCGCCATGATGCAGCAGGGATTGGACTACTATCACTATCTCGACGTTGCGGAATAGGAGCAAGGAAAAGAAATGGTAGACCTTCTCGTTCACAATATCGGCCGATTAGCAACCTGTGCTAGTCCAAACGGAACAAAACGCAAAGCTGCGTTAAAAGATGTTGGGATGCTCACCGATGCGGCGATTGCCGTGACGGATGGCAAAATTGTGGCGGTGGGCGATTCGGCCGAATTGCTCGCCAGCCACCCAGCAGCTCAGACTGTTGACGCTCACGGACAGGCAATCATCCCCGCCTTCGTCGATTGCCACACCCACGTTGTGTACGGCGGCAACCGCGTGCATGAATTTGAGATGCGGATCGAGGGCGCGGACTACATGGAGATCATGGCGGCTGGCGGCGGCATCGTCAGCACGATGCGCCAGACGCGCAAAGCGACGATTGACACCTTGCGTACCACAGCCTATCAACGGCTCGATACAATGGTGGCACTTGGCAGCACGACGATTGAAGTCAAAACGGGATATGGTCTTGACACCGCGACTGAACTCAAGATGCTGCAAGCGATTGAGGCACTGGATAAGGCGTATGATTGTCGCCTCGTTCCAACCTTTCTCGGCGCACACACACTGCCGCCAGAATACAAAGATAATGCGGCGGGCTATGTTGCTCTGGTCGTTGATGAAATGATTCCCGCTGTTGCGGATTGGTATGCAGGAAGCCATTTTGCCAAACAAAACACCCCCCTCTTCATTGATGTGTTTTGTGAAGACCACGCCTTTGATGTTCCCCAAACGCGCCGCATTCTCGAAGCGGGCATTACGGCAGGGATGCGTGCCAAGATTCACGTTGACCAGTTCAACAGTCTGGGCGGCTTGGCGATGGCATTAGACGTTGGGGTTACGTCGGCCGACCATCTTGAGGTAACGAGTGGAGACGACATCGAGCGAATGGCAAACTCAGACGCGGTTGCCGTCTTAATGCCCGCCGTCAACTTTAATCTTGGTCTGACAAACTTCGCGGACGGTCGTGCTTTGGTGGATGCAGGCGCAGCAGTTGCGCTGGCGACTGATATGAACCCCGGCTCTGCGCCTTGCTTTTCAATGCCGCTGACGATGGCAATTGGCTGTCGCTATTTGCGTTTGTCCCCTGCGGAGACGTTAAATGCGAGTACGATCAACGCGGCGCACGCGATTGGGTTAGGGGATGTCGTTGGTTCGATTGAGGTGGGCAAATCGGCCGATTTCCTCATCCTCAATACCGACGACTATCGCAATCTCACTTATTTGCTGGGCAACAACTTAATCCAAACCGTTGTGAAATCAGGCAAAATTGCACAAATTAGCACCTAAAAGAAGAAAATCGTCCACGAAGGACACGAAGAGGCACGAAGGAAGACACTTTTTTACCTTCGTGTCCTCCGTGTCCTTCGTGGACAACTCTTTTATGACTTACCCAAAAATTACCTCAGACGACACACACCTCACCATCCCCGGCCTTGCCACTGTCCATTCTCACGCCTTCCAACGCGCCATGCGCGGCTTGACTCAGCGCAAAAGCGAACGCGCTGGCTCATTTTGGTCGTGGCGTGGCGTGATGTATCGCTTGGCAGAACGGCTCGACCCTGACTCGATGTACGCCATTGCACGGCTCGCCTATCTCGAATTAGCGATGTCAGGCGTGACGCTGGTTGGCGAATTTCATTACGTTCATCACCAGCCCAACGGCACACCCTATGACAACCGCACCGAGCTTGCTGATGCGGTGATTCGCGCTGCGAAAGATGTCGGCATCCGCATTTGTCTGATTCGTACCGCCTATATGCGTGGCGGTTTTGAGCAGGAGATGACGGCCGCGCAACGACGTTTTTGTGATCCGTCGGTTGAGTTGGTTTTACAAGATGTGGAAACGTTGCAATCACGCTATGCCGATGATCCGTTGGTGTCCGTCGCGTTAGCGGCGCACAGCATACGGGCTGTTCCAATTGAGGCAAATCGTGAATTGGCAGCGTGGGCGGATGCGCGACAAATGCCGTTTCACATGCACGTTTGTGAGCAACGACGTGAGCTGGAGGAGTGTGTTGCGGAACATGGGGTGACACCGATCCAGCTTTTGGCGGACAATGGGATTTTGAGCGAACGCTTTGTGGGTGTTCATGCGACGCATTTGGGATCGGCCGAAATCCAACATCTTGGCAACCACAACTGCTTCGTCAACCTCTGCCGCACCACCGAACGCGATCTCGGCGATGGCCTCCCGCCAACGGTTGAATTGGTCAATGCAGGAGTGAAACTATGTGTCGGTGTCGATAGTCACTGCGGGGAAAATGCGTTTGAGGAAATCCGCGCCATTGAGCTTGATGCACGTTCCCAACATGAGGCACGCACCGTTGTTGGCAATGCTGACTTTTTGCTCGATGCAGGAACACGGCTGGGTTATGCCGCCTGTGGGCTTAAATCCCGCTGGCAGCAAGATCATGTTTTACTCGACGCGCACGATCTGTCGCTGATTGGCTTGCCCAAGACCCATCTCGTCGATGGCGTGGTCTTCAACGCGACCCCTCGCGCCGTGCGTGAGGTGCATGTGAATGGGCAAAAAGTTATAAGCAACGGTCAACACGCTGACGCACAAGAAATTTCTCGTGATTATGTTGCTGTGGTGAACTGTCTACTAAGGTAGTGACAAGTGTGGCTATCATCGGGTCGAATATTGGTGGAACTTGGATTGGGAGGTTTTTCCTGTAAGACAATTAAAGTCAACTGAGCGATAATTACTTCTAATCAACTCAGAGGATAAAAACAAAGATGAAATGGTCAGATAAATATGAAACGCTGGTTCTCATTGCAACACTAATCATTACAGGATTAGTCACACTCTTAGATTTTACAGGTTTTTTAGATGAGGTTCCGATATTAGCAGAGCGAGTACCTACTATGACCTTGCTATCCTTGGGTCTAGTTGCCAGTTATCTTTTACTGGAAAGAAGGGGGTCTTTAGCAAATATCCAAACATTTTCTGAAACTGGTTTCAATAACTTAGAAACTCAATTAGAAAATGCGGTTCATACAGTAATTGACTCAGTAGGAGGAGTTGAATTCAGAAGTTTCGATACAGGTAACGAACTTTTGACTTACATAAATAAGCGAATGTCAGAAGCCGAAAGCAGTATTGACGATTTGTCTTGGAGTTCAGCTATAAATCTAAAAAATGACTTGGATACAACTCGCAAACTCAATGAAGAATACGTTGAGCAGGTTACGAAAGCATCTAAAAAGCTACAGTATCGAGAGGTCTTTATTTTCAATCGTGTAGGGCGAATAAAAAAATTACGCCAAAGATTAGCTGAGAACGCACCAGGCTATTCCTGTGCTTATTATGAAGCTGCTGACACACCACTGCTTCAATTTATGATTATTGATAATGAAGAACGGGTGCAATCCAATAGTGTGAGCTAGGATCATGACGAAAAAAGCAGGCGGGAAGCAGGCTGAAAACGAGCAGGATCGAGGGAATCTAAAAGAGGGGAAAGCAGGCAACGAGCGTGTTGTTGTAGGGTATTACGCAGCATAAATAGCCAGCGACCAGAGATAAGTTGAGCGCGAAGGAAGAGAAAACACTCAGCCATCTCAAGCGTCCAGAAAGAGCCGGGTGCTTTGAGGCGCAAGTTGATGACGCGACGAATAGCACTTTCAACACAACCGCTACCACAAGGGAGGTGAGCCTGCTTAAAGGAGGCAAACTGCAAGCGTTGTCGATTCTTGTCAAAGTAGGTTCGCCATTTTTTAAGCGCAGCCAACAGTTTTTGGCCAGTGCAATGGTGTTGAATATCAGATTGGAGGGCATCAATCTGTCCATGCCAGAGGAAATTGACCCATCGTTCATCCAACTGGTGGCGTGAGCGAACGCGCTTTCCAACCAAATCAAGCAGGTTGCCAATTTGCTGCTTGGCATGTGTGTAATCAAGTACGTGATGAACGATGGCAGGATTGAGTTGAAGACGCTCACACAGCGTATCAACACCAGACCAAATCCAAGGGGCACCATCCCCACAAAAGACAACCCGTGCCACCGTTTGCAGAGGGAGTGCGCTGAGATACTTTTCCAGCAAGCCAAACATGGCATGATGGTCGCCCATCGTTGCATCATGCAGTGGGTCAAATTCACGTTTGACCTCACCCTGCTCATCCAGCAGGTAAATGGTGAACAATTTCGGTTCCCGCCAATCGGTATGAAAGCCCTGTCGTTTTTGACCCTGTTTTTTGCGCCCACGTTTCTTGCGCCTCTCCCGCAATCGTCCCCCATCAATGCCAATCACTAGCGTTGCTCCCTGCAACTTTTCCTCTCCACTTAAGCTGACCTGTCCGCGCCACTGCATCCCTGCTGTTCCCAGCACATCACAATAACGGCGGATTGTCTTTGTATCGATTTTGTTGCCCTGTTGTGCCAATATCTGTTGTGCCACTGCGATTGATGGACACAATAGTGCCATTTGTACCACAAAACTCAAACAGTTTGGCGATGCCTTTCCCTCAATCCCCATACAAGACAATCCCAGATGTTTCCCGCGTCCATTCGGACCTTTTTTTCTCCCCCTTTTCGCCCCTGCTTTGAGAAAGTACGGGCTGCGTACTGTGATCTGCTTCCCACTGTGCAATCTGATCTTTAGATGACGATATTCTTTGAATTTCATCCCTAACTTCCCTCCCCATTGCTTGAGTCGCTTCAAATTCTCCGCATCGCCCAAATGCTCATTCCATGCTATTTCCACCATGCACGCCTCAACTGTCTCCATTATCTGCCGCACACCCTTCTCAAATGCGCCTGTATCCCACGTTTTCTTCAGTTCTTCCAGCAATTTTTCCATTCCCGCTTTGATTTGTGGCGTTAGTACCTGTATGATTATCTCTGTTCGCATCATCGCTCCTTGACTCTTTTATGTTTCTACTCAATGATGATGCGTACTCCTCTTTTTTGCCAACCCTGATTGTCACACTATTGGATTGCACCCCGCATCGCCTGACATTCATAGAGGAAGCCGTTTTCGGCCGAAAAACCAAACGTACACGTATTCCCTTTTTCAGTTGAATAGGCGTTTTGAAACAGCCCGCGCTCCACAAAACCAAGTCGATTGGTTTTGGCACCCTCTTGAATGAAATAGCTCCCCTTCGTTATCTCCATTCGACGAGCAAGTACAACAAATCGCTCAATGGCAGATTTAGGCAGATTCTCAATCGTTTGCAATGCTTTAGCCAGTTGCTTCATGGCTAGATTATTTGCGTAATAACTGGAATATTATCGCTCTGCGTGTATTTCTTGAGATGGGTGGGGTTTCGGCCGAACGCTGCGCCCGTTGATCATTCTTTATGTGGTACAAAACCGCCCCTCCTGTCCCATATCTCTAAAAACGCTTGAAGCTATTCTCATCCTCAAACTATACTTCTGACAATTATATGGGACAAATAGTTCATATCTATGTGGTTGCCACGGTTCCTGCCTACAAATCGCAACTTATCAGGAGAAATCAGGTGGAACAAAATGACTACCTCATCAAAACTACTCGCAATTAGTATCCTCCTCTTCACAATCCTAATAATCAGTGGGTGCTCAAATCAGCAAGTTGCCCCTTTTGAACTAACAAGCCAAATCGACTATCACGATGGTTACTGGGTAACGAAGGTCGATATACCAGACAACCCCGTTTCAATCACCGTTATCAACGATATGCACATTGACGCGGCGACAAACAGTGTCACTGTCTTCGCACAGAGCAAAGCGTTGGGTCAAATCATCTCGCCACCGCAAGTCGGCCCCGGCGAATGTACCGAAGGTCGCAATGGTGAGACGGTCTGCTTCCATCCCGATGCGGTTTATCTCAACGGCAGTGGTGAAAAGTTGATGGAAGCAGATGGCACAGGGGAATGGTGGGTCGAACACGCTTGGATTCTCGACGGTGAAGGATATGACAACTGCGAGCTGACCCCAAAAGAAAGTTATGACGACTGCATCTGGGTAGATGGGATTTTGCTTGATGATCGGTTGACGATGAAAGTCGGCGGCATTATTGATGCCGAAACGGGTACATGGATGGGCAATCACCGCACACCTGTGTTTCATGATGATGGGACGGTGACCTATAATGTGACACGGCTACAGCCAATCAACCTCGACCCAGACGAAGGGGAAATCGATCTGACCCTCGAAGAGGGTTTTGTACTCGACTTTACCTGCGAGGAAGAAGTCAGTGCGTTTGATAACCGCGCTCGTGAATGCCCGAAAGTAGAAAATTAAACCTGATGATTAAAAAACGATTTCCCAAAATGGGAAACAATCACTATCAGGTCGGAGATACAGGATGAAAACAGAAAACGCAAATCGCAAATTTCAGTGGTTACCGATCTTGTTAATTGCATGGAACCTTTTTGATATCTTTGTCCATGTCCGCGCTGATATGGTTGAACCAGTGCGCGTGACGGGCAACATCGTTGGCATAGTGGCTGCGCTCATCCTCCTATTCGGGGTCGCCAAATCGATTACGCCCCAAATTTTGGGAGGGTCGGCCGTCGCCGTGCTTATCCTCAACATTTTTCATTCGTTTCACCATGGCTTTGGAACGGCGATGCTCGTCTTTGTTGGGGTCGCTGTTTTCATGCTGGTGCGCTTGGGGCAAATGGAAGCCGTTTTGCAGAGTGGAAGCGGTGAACCCAAATTCTATCTCCGCTGGTGGAGTGCGATCCTCATCTCTCTGATCGGTGTTGTAATGATTGTTGTCACAGGATGAGCAGGGTGATGTAATGGCCTACCGTATGTTTGACGCATTACTTCCTCAACCAATTACAAACCAGTATCGCGGTCATCCGATTGCGAAGTGGGTGTTTGTTGGCATGACGATTTTGACAATCGGCCGATCCCTCGCCCACATCTTTCTCCCCGACGGTGGCGCACAGTCGATTGCGACGATTCCGCTGGATGCGTTTTCGGCCGATGCCACCACCGTCATCATTGGCATGTTCGCCCAATGGGGCTTGACTCAACTGCTATTTGGCTTGCTTTATGTGCTGACGCTGTGGCGGTATCAATCGCTGGTTCCGCTGATGTGGCTTTTTATTTTTGTGGAATGGATGGGGCGGTTATTGCTTGGCCTCTATAAGCCATTCGAAACAGTCGGCACAGCCCCCGGCGCAATCGGCAGCATGATTTCCCCCGTGGTAGCGATTGTCATGTTGGTGCTGTCCTTGAAGAAGCGCAACTGATGCACGGATAGCGACTAGCTATTGCCTTGCAGCACCTGCTGGGCGGCTGGGTCGCCGCCGACGGCTTGCGGCACGGGATCAAAGTTGATTTTGATCAGCCATGGTTACTAGTTGGCTCATTCGAGCATGAGGTATAACGGTCGTTATGGTGTGTTAGCGGCAACCCTAATCATCGGGTTGCCGTTTTCGCATTCCTGTTGGCTCATAAAAATGAGGGCAAGTAGAAAGAAAGGAAGTTCAGCGGCTCCGCACCTGCCGTAAAGGTGAGGGCAGTCGCGTTGGGCGTGGCGAGGACAACATCATACAGTCCGAGCGGCGTGGGTTTGATTGCACCATTCGCGGTGCCGCTGCCATTGACAACATAGAGAAACAAATCCTCCCCCTTACGCGGTCGTTCAAAGGCCGCTTGACCACCAGCAGGGATAATCGTATTTGTGAGACGGGCGTTGACGTGTGAATCAGTCGCGCCGTTTTCACCAATGATGTCGCGCACAATACCATCGCCAACGGTGCGCGGCGGCATCTTTTCGAGCGGGATTTGCTCGTATTGAGGGGCAAGCCCCATATACTTTGTTTCAGCAACGTACCAAATTTGGATGACGCGGGCATAGTCGTCACCGCGATTGAGTTCCTGATGTTGGATGTAATTGCCAGAGAACATGCGTTGGACTTCGCCCGCCCGAATTGTGCCTTTGCCCCCCGTCGAGTCTTCATGGTATAGCTCGCCGTCGATGACGTAGGTGTAGATTTCCAGCCCGCGATGTTGATGCCAAGGGAAGCCGTTGTGTGGCTTGATTTGGGTCATGTGGGCGGTCAACATGCCGCTGAGACGTTGCAGAGAGCTATAACCTCCGACGGCAAAGTGACTGGTGAGCCAGTGGACGGGGTTGATGGTGGGAAAATTATCGGCCGAAAGCAACATCAAATCCTGTTTCGGCAATTGTCCGCGAATGACGGTATCAAACATAATATGACCTCCGCAAACGGTGATTGTTTTGTGACACAGAGATTATGCGGGAATCAGCACAAACCGACCATACGCCACGAACGCCGCCAATAACAAAAGCACGACATTCATCGCGGGTGATTCACCACGTTGGACATGCAGGATCGCCGCGCCGATCATTGTGCAAACAAATCCGACCGCTGCGAGTGGCGTTAGCCAAGGCAAAATGCCCGTCAACTGTGGCAAGATCAAGCCGACCGCAATGACTGTTTCTAGCACACCAATCAGCTTGACGTTGCTGGCTGAAACGGAATCGACCCACGCCATTCTCTCGCCACCAGCCTCTTTTAGCCCCTCTTTTGACTTTGTCGCCTTCATCATTCCCGCCATCAAAAACATAACGGCGAGCAATCCTTGTAATATCCATAATGCAATGTTCATTGGATTTCCTTGTCATTGTTTATCAACAACTGTTGTGTAAGTTTCATTTGTTGGTTACAATGCTACTGTTGTTGAATGCGTGACACAACCGACAATTTTTGGAAAGTGATGAGTTAAACGACAAAAAGCGAAAAATGTTGCCTAATCAGAAGAAACTCGACCCCCGAATCATCCGTACCCGACGCGATTTAACCGCGTCGATGTGTACGCTCATGCGTCAAAAATCGTTTAGTCAGATTACCGTACAGGAAATTACGGAAAAGGCGATTATCAATCGCGCCACCTTCTACGCGCATTTTGAGGACAAGTACAGGCTTCTGGAATATATGATACGCGGCTCGTTTCGAGAGGTAATGGAGCGCAAAATCAAAACGTGTGATGGGTTCACATCTGAGCATTTGCGGCTGTTGATGTTGGCGACCTGTGAGTTTCTTGAGGCGTTTGATGACAAGTATGCGCCACAACATAGCGACGACCATGCACCAATTGCACGGTATGTTCAGCCGCTTATTTACGAAATCCTTTTACACTGGGCAGAACTGTCTACAATCGATTCGGCCGAAATCACCGCCATCGCCTACAGTTGGACTATTTTTGGGTCGGCCTTGCAGTGGTCGCGCGGGGATAGGGGAATTTCGGCCGAAACCCTAACCAATACCGTTATATCTCTACTGACGATTGCGCCATAGGCACAACAACATCGTTGAGGATGTCGCTGACTTCCCGCAATTGACCCCGCAAAGGCGACGGCATACCCGCTGGCGTTGCGTAAGGCGACGGCGACGAGCAACAGCCCGCATTGCGGCCCGCCCATGTGCGTGCAGTGCTGTCTGCCCCATCGTAATTTGTGCCTGCACCGGGCAGAATAATTTGTTGTTTCATCGTAATCCTCTGTTGCGATCCGTTTTGGCATTTAGTAAGGGCTTACTCAAAATCTGCGGCTTGAACGGTTTCCCCCGTTACGTGATTATAAGATTCGACGATCAGTTGAAATATCACATCAAGCTCGTCCATTGATTGCGGTGTAAATAGCATTACAAATCCGTCCCAGCCCTCGCGTTCGTCAGCCCATGGATGCCGCTCTCCCCATCCTTTTTCAGCAACTTCCAATGCTCGCTCGAATGGCAAGGGCGCGTGCAAACTGCCGTCGGGGTGAATGTGGGCAAATTCTCGCCCATTGACAATCGCTTCTGGGTGAACCAGCGCAAGATCATCGCTTAACCACATCCCTCGCGCTCCCGGCAAAGAGACAACGGTCGGCCGATCTTCCACACCTGGCAAGGCAAAGACCCGACGATACAGTTCATCATTAACGGTCGTCACTGGCTCCACATCAATTTGTACATGCGGAACAGTGCCAGTAGTTTGTGTGCGTGCGCCTGCACGTTCTGGTAATGGAAAAACAGTTGGGTCAGACATTGTTGTTGGTTCATCCGTTGGTGTCGCTGGCGTTTCGGTCGATTCTGTCGGCTGTTCATTTATTGCAGATTCTGTCGTTATCGTCGCTTCCACTCCCTCCCCAAGCTGTTCTGAGTTGCCCGAACACGCGCTCAAAAAGATTCCAACAGTGATGAGTATGAGGATCAATTCTATTCTGTTTGTCATTGTGTCTCCTATAAATCAAACGTGGTGCGTGGTGCGTGAAAATCTCTAGTCACGCACCACGCACCGCAGAAAATCAGTAACTTTTGACTCTCTACTCGCAGTCAGCTTGAACCACGGCACTCAGGTCGCAACCCGTTCATCTAATGAGTATTGACCCGGGCCAGAAAGTGCCAGTGCTGCACATGCGCCAGCTAAAATAAAGACCAGCTCAATGCCGTTGTTGCTGACAAAGAATCCATTTGAAATATGTACGAGGAACATCGCTGCGAGCATGTTTACCAATAACAAAAGTGCTGCAACTCGCGTGCCGATGCCGAGGATCAGCGCGAGTCCGCCCAATAGCTCAAGAAAGGTGACCACGGCCGCCATTAGCCCTGCCGCTGGAATACCTAAACTGCCAAAAAAGCCGCCCACCCCGCCAATGCCCATTTGGAACAGCTTTTGGTAGCCGTGCATAAAAAAGGTGATGCCGACGACGACGCGCACAATTGTGATAGCGAGATCGTAGCGAGTTGGATTTGATTTGAGTAACGTCTTGAAGTCCATTAGTTTTCTCCATTAAGTTTATGGTATTTTAGACCACAAGCCCGTTTGACAGATAGGACTATGGGGAGGGATGATGGTACTTTTCGTATCTTTGGCGACGAAAGTCAAGGGGAGTCTGCCCAACCTCACGCTTGAAAAATCGGCCGAAGTACGCATTGTCCTTAAACCCAATTTGCCACGCAATTTCGGCCGCGCTCAACTCTGTGTGGGTTAAAAGCCGCATCGCCTCGACCATGATGCGCTGGCGAATATGCGCGGAGGCGGGACGACCAGTGACCGCCTTGACCTGTGAATTAAGATGACCGCTGCTCACGCCAAGCTGGCTTGCATACTCATTCAGGCGATGATGTGTCGCAAATTGCTGTGCCACCAGATGTTGGAATTCGGCGGTTAATTTCGTCTCTGCCTCTGTGTGACCATCCAATACCGCTTGCTGATAGATGCGTTGAATTTGGATAAACAGATATTGGATTAAGTGCGAGATTGCATCGACACGTTCCATGTCATCCGCATGAAACTCACGATGAAGCTGCGCCATCGTCGTCGTCAGTCCATCCGACTGGCGCGGTGTAGGATAGTAGGCTGGATGCTGTTCAGTCAGATAGAACAGTTTTGCCATCTGCCGCGTAAGCGTATCGCGGTAAACGACTGTTTCGTTGAAAAATAGCGTATGTCCATCAATCGGTTGACGCACATCAAAGAAATGGGTCTGATTGGGGCGGAGAAGAAAGAGGGAATTCGGCCGAATATCGTGTCTAGTAAAGTCGATGACGTGCTGTCCGTCTCCTCCTGTGATCCAAAAGATGGCGTAGAAAGTGTGGCGGTCTGGCACGCTGTCCCACTCGACCGACCGATCTGGCATGAGCCGCGAAACGACCAAGGGCAACTCTAGTGTTGTGGTCGTCGGTAAACGATAGGTTGGGATAGCATCGTGGTTCATGATGTTCTGTTGTAAGCTGCTGCCTCGCGTTGGAATTCTGCTTAAATGTAGATGCCTGCTAACAATGCGTCTTTGTCTGACGTGCTTAATCCGTGTCTGACAGCGACCACTTTATCACCCGTGATGAAAATGCCGTTTTGGGATGTAAATCGCTCATCAAATCCTGCATTGTAAATCCGCTGAGAGCCAACCGCTGGCTCATTGAAGAAAAGGCGTGCCAAATATTTGAGAATTCCCGGCGCATCCTCTGTCGTCATTTTGGTTTTGTTTTGACCGGGATTAACCGCCAAAAACCTGACACCTTGCCAACTTTCGGCCAAATCATTCATCAGCAACATGGCGGCCTGTTTTGACTGTGCGTAGAGTCCCATCGTTGATGTGTAATCATCGTTCAGGATTTGATCGGTTCGCAACTTGCGTCTGTGCATTCCGTCGGTCACGGTTGTAATGACAATGGCATCGGCCGAATTTTGCAAAAGTGACTGGAGTTCAGTCGTCAATAGATACGGAGCCAGCGCATTCACTTCCAAATGCAGTTCATTCCCCTGTTTAGATTGCATTCTGCCAGAAACCAAGACAGCGGCGTTATTGAAAAGACGATCAATACGCGGCCATTTGTTCCCAATTTTTTGGGCAGCCGTCCTTATCTGCGCTTGGTCGCTCAAATCTGCATAGAAAAAGTCGATGGTGTCAATCAAGTGTTGCGGCAAGTCGTTTAACTCACGCAACGTTGCTTCTTTTCTTGATTCATTGCGAATAATCAGGCCGATCTTGTTCTCTGGTTTTAGCAATTTCTTTGTTACGCCGAGTCCAAGCCCTGTGTGTCCACCAGTCAGAAGAATGTATTTTTCAATCATCATAAATTTCCTATGTAAACATGCACCCAAGACGAAGCGTTTTTCATAACCTAACCTTTCGAATCATTTCACGAAAGGTTGGCATAACTAATCGCCTCCCTGTGCAAGGCTGCGTGATTTAGGTTGCCGCAGCATATACTTCTTGAGAAAGGTGTTTATCGTGTCGCATTCATATCGCTGTAGTTTAGTTGAGAATGTTGCTGCTGTAGAGTCATTCTATTGGTTAATTCTGGCACTTTGTTGGGATAAAGGAAGGCGCGTGGCAGGGTGATTCATATCTTTGAGCGAATAAGCTACAATTTGCAAGATGAACAAAGTGCCATTACTCCCATTCAGTCCTCCAGACAAAGATTCCATGCCATTAGAGGTAAAGCGCATTAAATCACTACCGCCGCAAGCAACGCAACCAAACCCACATCGTCACGCCTTTTATGTCATTTTCTGGGTGACGGCGGGCAGCGGAATACACTATGTAGATTTTGAGGGGGATGAAATTCGGCCGAATTCGCTCCACTTTGTCGGCCCCGGTCAGGTTCACTGTTGGGATGTTGCAGATGCCATTCAAGGACACGTCGTTGTGTTCGACGCTTCACTACTTTTGGAGAAAGGCGACCAGCATCTCATCGATCAACTGAGCTTCTTTCGTTCGATCAACGGCTTGTCCGCACTCAATCCACCTGCGCCAACCATCCCATTCTTTGAGCATGTTTTTGAACGGCTTGAGCAAGAGTATCAGCGAGACCACTTTGCACGTCCATTTGCAGTGCTGTCGTGGTTACGGCTATTGTTGATTGAGGCGCAGCGACTAGCAGTTGGGCGTGATATGGCGGAGGTGGGAGTTTCGGCCGAAAAACAACTCGCCACCCGCTACATTCAACTCGTCGAACAACACGCAATTGTCCAACACAAAGTGGAATGGTATGCACGGCAGCTTGCCGTCACGGTGGCACATTTGAGCAAAAGTGTTAAAAGCGCAATCGGGATAACAGCAGGGGAAATATTACGCAACCACATTGTACTGGAAGCGAAGCGCTTGCTGGCACATACAGACGAAACGGCGGCGGCGATTGCGCGACAGATCAACTTTGAGGATGCGAGCTATTTCGGCCGATTCTTCAAACGCGAAACAGGACAAACCCCGCGCCAGTTCCGCACCACACTCCAAGGAGCGTCGCCACTTTAGCTCACACCATCAAGACTCACGTATTCTAGGACTGCCAGTCCTAAAATTTCGCAAATTACACATTTAAAGTGTGAGAACTGGCACTCCTTCGTGTTATTTTGCGTAAGTCCTGACCACATGTGACAAGCAGACATGCTAAAAATAGAAGGCGATTGCATTATGTCAACTGCGAAAACCGTTTGTGTCGTATGGGAATTACACCGTTGAACAGGTTGGGATAACGGTTTAGAGAAAACATTTTTCCTTCGCCACCGTCATCACCGACTCATCAAACTCACGTCCAAATTGCTCAATAAATGCCGTTTTATCTTGTTGGTATAGTTCGACGCTGGCTTGATGCGTCAATAACATATCGGGGTTCAACTTTGCCTTATGTCCAAACGACCAAGCAGCCATCTCTAAAATGATCGGCAGCAGATCGATACCACGCTGAGTCGGCGCGTAGATATTCGTCTTTTTGTTGCTGGGCAGTTTACGCTTCGTAATGATCCCGTGTTCTTCAAGCAGAGTTAGACGATTTGATAAGATATTGGTTGCAATGCCCTCATCTGAACTAGAAAATTCCTTAAACGTTCGTTTATTGGCGACCAGCATATCTCGCATAATCAAGAGCGTCCATTTGTCACCCACTATGTCGAGAGCGCAATTGATTGGGCAGTTTGAGCGAAAAGTTTTCATGATAATAGGCTCCAAGCGCAGGCTTCATCCCCCGCTTGCTTCTGCCTTGTCGATCCAGCGGAGTACATGCGCTAAATACGGTTCGGGGTTGTCTTCCCAACTATAGTGACCTGCCTCAGGGATAATGTCAAATTCACTGTTGGGCAGCGCGGCGGCAAGGCGGCGCGAATTGCCCATGCCTACAAAGGTGTCTCGCTCGCCATGCAGCACGAGAACGGGTGTCTTGATCGACCCAACGACCTTTGTCAATTCAGGTATTTCGGTCGGATAGCTGGCTAAAAATCCCATCTGGTTCCGAAGTTTGGCAAAATTGGTGGTGCTGCGTTGGTAATCTAGCAACCGTGCCTTGTCAGGATTTTTGGTGCGCTTGTAACCGACATGGTTTGCGACACCCCCATAGATTCTACCCCCGATAGCCCCGCCGCCCGATAGCGTCATGAATCGAGCCACACGAGAGGTTGCGTTCAGTCGAAACAGGAGTTCGCCTTCAAGTTTGCCGATTGCGCCAGCGTCACCGATAACGGCAGAACGAAGCCGACCGGGGTTGTCGGCCATGAACCGAATCGCCAGCGGTGTGCCTATATCGGGGCCGACATAGTGTGGATGTTCTAGGCCGAAGTGGTCAAGAATTTTAGGGAGGAACGCAGCTTGCTGCGAGACCGTTACGATGGTTTTGTCTACGTCCGATCCACCGTGGTTCGGCAAATCTATTGCGACGACATCAAAACGCGCACACAGCCGTTCCCACCAATCGGTGTAGGTGAGAATGCTCATTGGGTGTGGGTTGACCAATAGTAGTTGGCTAGCTTCAGGTCGTCGTGAAGCCGCATACCGAATTCGGCGGCCATCAATCGTTGCGTATTCTAAGTTCATAATTATTGCTTGATGATTTCTATATTTATAGCTTGCATAATGCAAGCAACGATACTTTATCAGATTGCTTGCATTGTGCAAGTATAAATCTGAAGTAGCAGTGTGCTTAATTCTATTTTTAGATGGAGCGGATTCCCGCACTGGCAGAGCCTATCCCCTTCAAACGCTGGGGAATGACAACGCTAAAGCAATTTCTGGGTAACAAAGCGCATTTCAGCCAAAAGTATTACGATAGGTTATAAACAGAGTGAGTAACATTATGCGTAGTTTCAACGAAGAGTACAGCGATTTACCCGACTACATCCTCAAATGCACCGCACAAATTTGGGAAGGGCGCGACATCGCCGCGCTCAACTGGCACTATCACAAAGATATTGTGGTGCGTTCGCCCGCTGGGGCGCGGCTCGGCAACCAAGAAGGGATCGCCAACACGATGTCCACGCTGGCGGAGTTTCCCGACAGGGTGCTGCTCGGCGAAGATGTGATTTGGTCAGGTAGCCATGCGGAAGGGTTTTATTCATCCCATCGCAATTTATCGCTGGCAACCCATGCGCGGGATGGTGTTGCGGGTGTCGCAACGGGCAAAAAGCTCGTGTTCCGCACGATTGCCGATACTTACGTCACCGAAAATCGAGTGGCGGATGAGTGGCTGGTGCGTGATCAGGGGGCGATTGTGCGTCAGTTGGGACAAACGCCCGAAGCGTATGCCCGTCAGCAGATTGAGGATGAAGGAGGTGCAGAAAATGCCTCACACCCGCTCACCCCAGCGCGAGACATTGTGGGGATATACAAGGGGCGTGGCAATCAAAATGAGTGGGGGCAGAAGCTGGGTGATTTGTTGACGCGCCTGATGTCGGCCGAATTTAGCGTAATCAAGTCAGTTTATGATCGTGCGTGTCATTTGGAATATCCCGGTGGGGTGACGGCGCATGGACATGCAGCGGCCGATGCTTTTTGGCTAGGCTTGCGTGCGGCGTTGCCATCGGCCGATTTTTCGATTGCTCACCAAATCGGCCGAAATGATCCCACCATGCCGCCCCGCGCCGCCATCCGCTGGTCGCTGACGGGCAAGCACGTTGGCTGGGGGATGTTTGGTCGCCCAACGGGTGCGGAAGTCCACGTCATGGGCATTACCCACGTCGAGTTTGGGGCATGGGGACTACGGCGGGAGTTTACGATTTTTGATGAAACGGCGGTGTGGAAGCAGATTTTGCTGGCGGTGGGATAGGCGATGAAAATAGTATACTTTCTAATGCCATAAAAAAGGTTGGAGGAACCAGTCTGGTCGGTCATAAAGAGGTATTGTGCTTAGGGCAATCGCATCTAATTTACACCGCATATAGGGCGATCACTATTTGTGAACCCCAGATATGGGGTGTAATGCAAGAGGGAATATGTGATGTTGACCGCTTGCAAAATCTTCACCCGCATATACAGCGGTTATTGGCTTATGAGACCCACATGTGGTGGGATACTGTCCAATTTAGATGCGATTGCCCTAGTATTGTGCTGCTTTCATATGGAAGCGGAATCAGAAAAACGCAGTTTGCTCAAAGCGTGTAGATGCCGATAGACACATTGGCTGAGAAAACTCCGACACAGCCGCATCTACGAGAGCACCTATGTTAGGAGAAATTTACGGATCAAGTTACAAATGAGCAAAACTCCCCCGATTGACTAATTTTCTTGAGCGCGACAAGGGAATCGAACCATGAAAAGAGCTTTGTCCCAATTGATGAAGCGAGGGGGCTAATCCAGTATAGGAGCTCAACTTTTTGGGTGAGGCGAAGCACTGGATGTCGCCAATCGCAGCTAGAGTGGAAAACGCTGGAAAGCAGCCGATGCAAGTCACTTGCATCAGTCGTGCAACACGATGGTCTTGGGCAACGAGCGCGGCAATCATCTACTCGGCCGCACGGTGCTGGTCGATGATGAGGTCAAGTTGCGGCTGGAGTTGCGGCAACTCAAAGTGGGCACTCATTGATATTTTCTGGCATTGTGAATCGAGCCACTGCTGGAGGGCTGTTGAAAACAGTCTATTTGCTGAACAGTGTAGGCCAAGTTGCCACAACGGGGCGTGAATGCGATTCTTTACTCGGTTGATCTGACGGGAGAGCGTTGTGCAGTGTATGGTAAGCTGACGTTGCTCGCGTACTTTTTTGCACGCTACCTACCCAGACGGTGCAAATAAAGCGTGCTGCCAGCACGAGAGCAGCAAGCTTGTCGGGCTTGATACGTGCCTGTGCGATCATGCGCGTCTTGTACGGATTGGCGACGACAACCTCGCCAGCCAAGGAGCAATCATTGATAAAATTCTGCCTGTGAATGCGGCGGCGAAAGACGGAGTATTTGGCGACGATACCTAGATGTTAGTTGTCTGCTCATGTTGTGCCTCTGATGCGGCTTTTTCTAGTAGGAATTCCTGCCACGCCACATTAAACGTTGTCACATACGCTGGCTGCTTCATCCTAAGCACAATGTTGACCCAGTTTACATGTTCCTGATTTTTGCCCTTTTTCAACACGCCATCAAGGTTTTCCACGTTTAAGCCGCGTGCGAATGCCCCAATGGAATCTTCTCGCTGATGTTGTGCGGCAAGCCATGTCTCAAACTTTATAGTCATTATTTATCTCCAATCACGACATAATGCCCCTTGATGGCTCGTAGCGTAATCGCCACATCACTGCTGTCACGTTTGTGACCGACCTCCCAGCCAGAGACCGCATCTTTGAAGTAGATGTCGTAGGGTTGAGATTCGGCCGATAACGTCTCCGTCGTCTTGGGCGCAACAAATAGTGAACTAAAACTGTCACGCCCCGCGAAAATTTGGGCCAATACCCTTATTTTTGTCTCGTTTTTAAAGATGATTTTTAGTGCCATCTATACGCCTCGTATGCCTCAAACTGTCCAATATCGCGTCGATATTGTCCTCCCGCAAAGTCAATTTGTAAAACTGTCGCATAGCCACGTTGCACCGCTTGGGACAAGCTATCACCAGTGGCCGTCACGGCGAGCGTGCGTCCATGCTGGCTTGTGACGAGTTCTCCATTTTGACAGGTTGTCCCATGATGGAAAATTTGCACATGATCACTGCGGGAGGCACGATAGAGATGTTTGAGCGGTAAACCCGCCTGAGTTTTAGCAGGGTAGTTCGGTGCGGCAATCACAATCGAGATAGCCGCACCCGCACCCATTTGTAGAGTACTCGCTTGTAGATTGCCCTGAATACAGGCGAACATGGCGACAACAAGATCGCTCTCCATCAGCAGCATCATCACTTCCGCTTCAGGATTCCCAAAACGACAGTTGTACTCAAGTACCTGGACACCCTGCTGGGTCAACATCAGCCCTACGTAGAGTACCCCTACGTAAGGTCTGCCTTCGGCCGCCATGCCGCTTATCGTTGGGCGCAAGATTGTGTTCTCGATCTGTTTCAAAAGGGCGGCATCGACATCGGGAAGTGGTGTGTAGGCTCCCATCCCACCTGTATTGAGTCCCGTGTTGCCATCACCAATTCGCTTATAGTCACGCACGGGTAGCAGGGGGACAACCGTTGTTCCATCGCTGAATGCGAACATTGACAATTCTTGTCCCGTCATGCGCTCTTCAATGATAACCTGTTGGTCTCCCAGCGTTTTCATGACAAGATAGTCGTACAAGGCGGCTCGTGCCTCGTCGTGCGTGTCACAGACAGTCACGCCTTGCCCACGCGCACCCAACCCGCTCACTTTGACAACAACACGCTCTGTTGTCAACAGGTCAAGAAAGGCAATAGCGGGAAGGTAGTTGTCAAAGGTCGCGTAGGCAGGGGTGCAAATGTTGTGTCGCTGCATAAATGCTTTGGAGAACGCTTTAGATGATTCGAGTTGGGCGGCCGCTTGTGTCGGCCCAAAGATGGGCAGGTTCTCAGCCAAGAACGCATCCACAATGCCTAGTGCGAGTGGATCATTGGGGCCAACGACGGTCAAATCGATCTGATTGTCCAATGCAAAGGTGAGCAACCCGGCAATATCCTCATCATGGATTGGCACGTTGGTGGCGATTTGCATGGTGCCAGCATTGCCGGGAGCGACGAAGATTTGACTGACCAATGGTGATTGGGCAATCTTCCAGACCAGCGCATGTTCACGCGCACCGTATCCAACCACTAAAATTTTGAGGTTTTGCATTGTTTATCTTGGTATTCTGTCGCGTCGTTTTCGTCATTGCAAAATGGTTAGCTTGACAACCATTTTGCCAACTCGTCGCGCTTCTGCTTTTTCGCCCGCTTGTCTGTGCGTTTCTCTTTCAGCGTTTTCTGTGGAGCCGTTTTGTCGCCCTTTTTCTTTTTAGATTTTCCCTTACTCATAATGTTTCCTCGTTTGTGGCAGGCCAAATTTGAGGCAGCTCAATTTCGGCCGATAGGATTTTGCAGTGCCGCTTGTCGTCGGCCGACCGCCAAAATGTGATTGGCGATTTGATCGGGCATCTCACTCTTGCTGAGTAGCAGATCCGCTTCGGCGACAAGCGCAGCTCGCTGTGGAAGATGTAGCTGATCACCCAGCACGATAATGCTGGCATTGCGGCAGATGTGACGCAGCGGTTTGAGAATGTTGAGGGTGTGTGGCGGAATGATCTCCCAGTCGATTAAGACGATTTCTGGTCCTAGCTCTTGGGCGAGTTGCAGCGTGGCTGCCCAATCGGCCGATTCTCCCACGACCTGCATCTCTAACGTTTGCAGGAGCAACCGCAAGGCTGTCCGTGTGTCCATCTGGGAAGCTGCTACTAATACGCGCATCATATCATCATTCTAGCGTCAACCGCCTTGCGTTACGTCGGGTATGTGGTGGAGATTGTTCTCCGTCAGATGGGGGAGATTAGATGACGAGACGCTGCCGCACGGCGAGCGCGGCGGCCTCAGTGCGGCTGCTGACCGCCAGTTTTTGCAAAATGTGGCTGACGTGGGATTTGATCGTTGACGGGCTGACAAATAAGGCGGTCGCAATCTGCGTGTTGTTCAATCCCTGCACCAACAGGGTCAATACATCCTGCTCCCGCGCTGTCAACGCATAGTCGGCTGTCTGAGGCTGGCTAACGCCCTGTATTATCACCTGTACCGCTTCGGGAGCCAGCGTCGCCCGTCCCGCGTGGGCAGCCCGAATCGCCTGCGCGAGATCATCGGCCGAAACATCTTTCAACAAATAACCAATCGCCCCCGCCTTGAGTGCCGCTTGAATCAACCGATCCTCTTTGAAGCTGGTCAGGACAAGCACCTGCACATCGGGGAACTGCTGACGAATTTGGTAGGTTGCCTCCGCCCCATCCATCTCAGGCATCAGCATATCCATCAACACAACATGTGGTGTCATCTTGGCGCAGTGTTCAACCGCCTCCCACCCGTTAGTCGCCTCCCCAACCAGTTCCAAATCGTCAAACACCTGCAAGAAGGTTGCCAAGCCGCGCCGCACCATCGTGTGGTCATCGACAAGCAAGACGCGAATCGGTTGTAAATCACTCATGCTATTTTCTCGCCAACTGGTTCTGTCCAACGCATATGAATATCACTCCCCTCTTCTAGCTGGCTCGTAATGACAAGATCAATCGCCACCGCCTTCGCACGCTCATACGAGCAAAAATCGGAATAGGTGTAAAAAGGTGCCATTGACCTCAAGAGGGGCGCAACTTGCGAGAGTTGATGTAATAGTTCAAACTGGAAGGAGTGCCATATTTGAGGTGATGCATGGAGATGTGGTGAGCAGAAACGCCTAAGTGAAGTAGCTCACGAATGCGGTCACGGTCTTTGTCGTAGACGCTGTTCTGGATAGTGCCTTTGGGCTTGCCGAGTTGAACACCTTGCGCTTTCTTGGCAGCAAGAGCCTCTTTGGTGCGACGACTAATCATCATGCGCTCCATCTGGGCAAAGAGGGAGAGAAATGTCACCATTGTGAGCGACTGAATATCATCCACACCTTTTTCCAGCCGCAAATTTTCCTTCAAGATCAGAATCCGCACGCCAGCGGCAAGCAACTCATCGATCAACTCAATGACTTCGCCAGTGCTACGACCGAGCCGGCTCAACTCAGTGACAATGAGGGTGTCACCATGCCAGCAATTCCCGCAGCTTTTCTAAAGTCTCCCAGAGGTAGAGAGTGATTTTCAGGCAAAATCTTTACGAAAACTCTACCCTTTCTACCTCTGGGAGCGGGAACTGCTGGGGTGAGATGGTTTGTCGTTTGATGCCGAGAATTGTCAACGTGAGGAGAAATACAAACATCCACGCTACAAGATGTGAGTCATGTGCGCTGGCTAATTCTCCAAGAAGTTTGACGCTCGTTGGCGTACCATTGTAATACATCCAGCAGTCCAAATCGGCCGAATCCACATCATCATCACCGTCGTTGTCTATCCCATCGGTGCAAGTGGCAATAGTAGATTCTGCACAGTTAGAATCATTTTCGTCGATTTGAAAATCAAAATCATCGTCACGACCATTGGAACAGGCAGCGATACCGCTCTCTGGCGAGATATTGCCGCAAATCGTCTCTTCAGGCAGCGCATTGTAAACGAACATAACTTCTTCGTAGTACCGCTGTGCGATGGCGGGATTGCCAGAGATAATCAGCGTGTTTTCATCATTGCTTTCAGCGCCAGAAGCTGTCCAATTATAGGAACCCGTAACGACCGTTGGATTAGTACCAGCATGATCAAAAACGGCTAATTTATTGTGCGCTTTTCCCCCAGCGATCTCTATTTTCAGTGGAATGCCAGCATCACACATTTTCTGGTCTTCACTGAACGCATTTCTAGCCCCTACCGCATCCCACACCCCTTCAATGCTCAAGCTGTCAGTTATGTGCTTACTTACTGCCAAATCGCCAAGTACGTCACTTGTCCAGAAAAACATGCTGAAGTGCATCGTGTCTTGCGCGGCAGTCATCACATCCACAATTTTGCTCTCAACATCATCGCTAGGGCTAAAATAGATTTCAACGAACGCATTGTCGAACTGAAATTTGTGAGGCGTATTGTCTTCTTTTGCCGTTGCAAATTTACCGCTCACCATCTCATCGAACTCTATCTGATAAGCTAGCGCAACATATTCAGATTTCAGCACAAGCGCATTGTTCATGTTGATGCTAAACCCCGTATCGGTAAGATTCGTGCTGCCTGTCCAAACCGTCGCGCCATCTATGATTAAGAATTTGTTGTGCTGTAAATATGACACATAATTGCTTGGATAGACGGCGATTCCAGCCGCTTCAAGATCATAGAAGAATTGCGGTGTTCGACTATCGTTTTCATCGCGTTCGGCAAATGCAGCTAGAAAGTTGTGTGAATTACTGTCAAAAGGCCACGAACGAGAGCCATGATACTCACTATAGTCAGCCGTCACACGCACTTCTACACCGCGAGCATGTGCGGCAATCAGCGCGTCACGAATAGAGACCCGGCTGAACCCGTAGATTGCCGCATCAATTGTAGATTCGGCCGAATTTATCAAATCTAGCAGCGCAAGCTCTAGCGTATTCTTGTTTGTTGTTGGAGCCATCGCGTAGAGATTGTCGCTGTTGAAGTACAATTCATAATCCAGTACACCAAGCGTAAACTCCTCATCTACCTCTCCATCACAATCATTGTCGCGCACATCTAATACCTCTAGGGCATCAGGATAGACATCATTTCGCGTGTCGTCGCAATCTTCCGCAAGTTGTTCAAATCCTGGTCCAGCGCCAGCTATCCAATTTATATTTGGCGAATAGCCATACCCATCGTTATCCGCATCTACAATTGAGTTAGTGGGTGTGCCATTGATGTCGCCGTCAACCCAGCTGTTAGAAACATTCCCATGAACGTGTGGACTAACGCGCTCCATTGTTCGTTTCGATACATTATCACCTGCAAACCATGGGTTGTCAGCATCGCCAGCAACGTCCATCTCTTGTCCACCAGGAAGGAGGAGCATTAAGCGTTCGCCTGTATTAGACAGTGAGCCTGTATAGATTTGGTCAGCAGTTGACGGGGCAGAATCGTCGTTTGTTCGCTCTAGCAGAAACTTCCCAAATGCAGGGATTGTGCCTTTTAGAGTGATGTTGGGTGAGCCATCACTGCTAACAATGCGCCATCCATCAAGGGAGATTGCGGTGTCTGTAAAGTTTAGTAGCTCGATCCATTCATCACTTGCACTGGTCGTTGTTCCTGCCCATGCAATTTCGTTAAAGCTGACATCGTGAACAGTTGGTGCAGATGCGGCAGCTATATAAAAACTAAAGATGGATAAAGTCAGAAGAGTGAATAAGACTACGGCTAGGCGCTTCATGGAAATCCTCTCAAGACAGTAGACAAACTTCAATCGTGTAGGCGTGTTTCCTCCCTCAACCCATGAAAAACACAAAGCCCCCGCTATGAACGGAGGCTTTCCATCACCAAGTCTCAGGAGGGAAAGACTATATAGGTGACTAACGGTTAACGTCTATAGTCGAGGAGGGGAGACGTTAGCCTCAGTTTAGCTGGATTGTTCCAGTGTCGCTATGCGACCATAAATGTTCGCGTTTCTCTCGTGCCAGTTAAGGGGGAGGGTTCCTCTATAACCAACTAAACCTATACTTATCATACCAAGCCATGATCGACGTGGCAAACAGACCGCCGAACTGCTCATTAGGAAGGGGGCGGTTGGGAATATGTTCACGCTATTGCCACATATCGACTATGAGTGCCGGCGTTGTCAACCGCTGTTTGCCCAAAGCCTTTTGAGGTGGAGATAATTTGAATGAATCTTCCAGAAGCTTGATGATGTCAACAATCAGATATGGCAACGGAAGCTATGAAAATCACCCCTAGCGTGGATAATAGATCGCGGTTATGCTAGTAGCGTTCTGGATGATCTGCCGCGCTAAAACTTATTTTTCACAACTGCTCTAGCCAGCCGACACACTCAAATCCAACAAATCAATTAGGAGAAGTTTCGATGAAAACAAGATACGTATTTAGCTTATTGCTGCTGTTTATAGCGATTCTGCTTGGACAAGGCAGCGTTGCCTTAGCTACCGACTCTGACATGAAGATTATCTGGGTGGACAAGAGAGCTGAATATGCAGACTTGCATAATACAGGTTCGCTTACCCAAAATATGCAGGGTTGGGTATTGGTTTCGGAAAAGGGTAACCAACGCTGTGATCTAGGCGGGTCTATTCCAGCGGGGAGGAAAATGCGCGTATTTGCTCAAGTCGGCACTGTGCAGGGCATGGAGGTGTTCAACTGTCAATTCGCCGCTCCAATTTGGAATAATGGTGAGTTAGACCCAGCCGTTCTCTTAAATCCACAAGGTACAGAAGTGAGTCGTTACCCCGCGACTACCGCCGCACCGCCAGTATCAAGTGGAAATGATGGAGGCAGTGATGATTGCGTCATTCCATCTTCTGGCCCATGGCCACCCTGTGCAACCAGTGGAGGTGGGAATACGACATCACCTCCGAATAATGAGGGTGGGTGTATTATTCCTGACAGCGGCCCGTGGCCGCCCTGTGCAACGAGCGGAGGTAGTGCCAATAACCCGCCTTCATCACCTGGTGGCAATGCGAGTGGTGATGGATGCGTGATCCCTCAAAGTGGCCCATGGCCGCCTTGTGCAACACAGGGCGATGTTCCTGCCGAGCCATCAAAGCCAACTGGTGTGACAGGGCAGGTGATAAGTATTACCGATGGTGACACCTTCGTTGTAAATATCGGCGGCGGTTTGTATACGGTGCGACTGATTGGCATGGATACACCAGAGCGGGGAGATAGATGTGCAGATGAAGCGACGCGACGACTAAGCAGTTTAATTTCGGGTAAAACGATTCAACTGGAACGTGATGTCAGCGAGACAGATCGATTTGGTCGCTTGCTGCGCTACGTTTATGTCGGTGGGACATTTGTCAATGCGGATTTAGTCAGAAATGGCTTGGCTGTTTCTAAAGCATTTCCACCTGACACAGCTAAGCAAACGGAACTTGATGCTGCGATGCGTGATGCTGAACAAAACAGACGTGGGTGTTTACATAATCAGCCATTACCAACACCAACACCAACACCCCGTCCATCTGCCCCGCCTCAGAATAGTAATTGTCACCCATCCTATCCAGACTTTTGTATTGCGCCCCCACCCCCCGACCTCGACTGTAAGGATATTGGACGCAAAAATTTCACCGTACTGCAACCTGACCCACATAGATTTGATAGAGATAAAGATGGAATTGGCTGCGAGAGTTAGTTATTAGACATTATCTCGGTTTAATTTCTACCTCTGGTGACGGTGGAATTGCCACCAGAGGCGATTCAGCTAATCGGGATAATGTCTATTAAGGATGGGTGAAATGAAATCTTTTATCGGAGTTTGCCTACTTGTATTGTTATCCTTATGGATTGGGCTGTTGACAACGATGGCACAATCTGAGTCGCTGGTCTATCTTCCCATTATCGTTAAGGCAGATGCGACCTCTACCCCGACACCAGAGCCAACGATGATGCCGACCACGACACCATTACCCACGGCAACGCCACCTCCCACCGCAACCCCAAACCCATGCAGTGGGGGAGCCTCCTCGTGTTCGTGTGCAGGCAATCTGTATAACTGTAGCGATTTCGCCACTCAGTGTCAGGCTCAAGCATGCTACGAAAAATGCCTCGCTGAAACAGGGCAGGATATCCATCAGCTTGACAGGGACGATGACGGGATCGCATGTGAGAGTTTGCCACTTTCAGCCGAGATTGGGACAATGATTCTGTTTGGGAAATAGGTTAGTGTCATTAGTTATTCGCCACTATTATAGGGGGAAAGATGAGGTAAAAAAGAGGAAGAAAAAAAGGACTTCCGCATGAAAATAGCAGAAACAGAAAACGCGATAATTCGTATAAAAGAGGCGACATTCGAGAATGTAATCAGCGAGGCACTAGAAGAAAAGCTAAGACAAGAAGTAGTGGAAACAGTACAGGCGATTATAGAAGAAGCACTGGTAGCGGAAGTGGATGCGTATTTGGATGAGTTGGTAGAAAAGCCGAGAAAGTCAGGCTATTATGGCAGAACGGTGGATACGCAATATGGACGGATAGAGGGATTGGCAGTGCCAAAGCTCAGATATGGCAATCAGGGGAGAGAATGGCAAATCTTGACAAGATATCAAAGGGAAATCAGGGGATTGGTGGACATGGCAGGGCATCTGTACACAATGGGACTGTCATTGAGAGATTTACAAGAAGCCCTCTACTTTCTGGTTGGCAAGGTACTATCGCGCACAGCAGTCAACAAGGTGACATGTCGAGTGCAGACAAGAATGGCAGAAAAACGAGATGCGCCAATTGAGAAAACGCCACCCATCATCATTGTAGATGGCGTATGGGTGGATATTCAATATACGCTTGAAGATGTGTTCAAAGTAGACCGTGCAGGTCATCAACGGCAGCAACGCCACGCCCAAGAGCGTGTTATCTTGGCGGTGATGGCTGTCTGGCCTGATGGTCGCTACCACATTTTGCATTATGAGGTGGCACAGGCTGAAGATAAGACGACATGGGCAACCTGTTTCGCTAACCTAATTGCGCGTGGTTTAGATTCCCATGCCGTGGAGTTACTGGTTAGTGATGGTTCCAAAGGGATGCTGATGGCCTTAAAACAACACCTCCCACACACCGTCCAACAGCGTTGCATCACTCACAAAGTCCGTGGCATGGAACGCAATCTCACCTATCATCAGTTGCCCGAACATGATTCTGACGGTAACTCTCTTGATACTTCCACTGCCAAACGCCAGCGTTGGTCTCAACTCAAACGGGATGCCTACGATATTTATGACTCACGTTACGCAGGCTCAAAAAGAAAAGAAGGCTTGAGAGAGCGAAGCTCGACAAAAGCAGCATGAAGAGCTTTGATATACAGGGACATTTTGAGAGCGTGATGATTCTTCTTGGTCTTGACCTTTAACAATTCGAGCTTGATGAAGGCATAGACAGCGGCGAAAAAGTGATTGGTCTGAGTGGTGACGGTGCGTGTGGGAGATTTAGCCAAAGAAGCATGTTGCTTGAGGGAATAGTGATACTCCTCGACTGTCCACCGTTTTTGGAAGGTTGTGGTGAGAGTGGCGAAATCAAGGTCAACCACGTCAGAGACAAGATAACGAACGCCACGAGAGCCGTCATCGTTTGTGAAAACTTGCTTGAGCAGCAGGAGCGGAAAATCAACCTGCTCCAGATAAATCAAGCGCATGGCGTTGTCAGCAAGCTCAATGTGGTCAATGCGTTGATAGCGACCACCTTGCTTATCTTCTTGGGTCAAGGCAACTTTGCGATTCTCTTTGAGCGGCATGATAAAATGCCGCTTGAGGTCATGATGGACAAACCGCATGTTCTCGGCTGAGGCAAACCACAAGTCTGCCAACACATACTTAAACGCAATGTTGTTGGCGACTGCCTGCTTCACCATCTCTCGAAACATTTCATTCTTCGTTTTTGGCGATTTGTGTTTCTGTTTGCCGCTTTTGGCATCCACATACCGCTCTGTCTTGGCGACCAACTCTATTCCTACTGGCAGCGAGACACCTTCGTTGTAGTACATCGCCGTCACGAAGTTGATGCCTTTCACGCTGCGTCCTTTACTGTGCTCCCAATGCCAGCAGATGATGTCATTTTCATCTGTATATGCTTTTTCTTCTATGCTATCGTCTACTATCAGCACGCCGCTGGCACTTTCCACTTTTCGCACCAGCGGCTTCACTCGTCGCCACAACTCCTTGCTGTCATGCGCCTTGCTCGACAGCATTCGCGTGATCTTGTCTTGGCTCACTTCTCCTTCCAGTAATTGCGACATTTGCGTCGCTGTTGTTTGTCCAAACGAACTGATTAGGTAATCTGTGTACAGGTCTAGCACTTGCTCGTCCATCTTTGCTCTCCTTTCAGCTTTTTTGCTAAACTGAACATTTTACGGCTTTTTCTACCCCCTGTATAGTGTCTGCGTAACGTGAGTTTATGACGCTCCCTCTCTCTCCCAAGCTCACGCTCGTCTTGACGCATTTACTACCCGCTGGCAACTACTTGAACCCGATGCTGTCCGCTCCTTTTCTCGTAGCATCCAGCGCACCTTTTCCTTTTATGCTTTTGACCCTGCTCTTTTCGTTCACATTCGCACTACCAATCACCTTGAACGCTTTTTTCGCGCATTTCGCACCAAATCTGATGAGATCGGTGCTTTCCCTAATGAGGTTTCTTGTCTCACTTTATTTTATCTCGTCATGCTTCGTGACCATGCCAAACATGACCGCCTTTCTTTGGCGAATAACTAATGACACTAACGAAATAGCAATAAGCTGACACTCGTTTAATCATCAACGAGTGTCGCTCTAATAGTGACTATCTAACATGGCGAATTCAATTCAGAGACAGGTGGACTGGGCATATTACTTGGTTTCTGTGGAGTTCTTGCTGCGCGTAATTGATAGCAAACATATCTACGATGCAAATGTAGCAGTAGCACAATTGCAAACAGAACTACATCACAGGCTTGGTGAAGGGGTAACGGTCAAATTAGTTGAGGGAGATGCAACGATACAAAGTGTTGTGCGAGACTATGCGCCAGATACGGAGATGACGGAAAAATTGGTTGATGCGGCGTGGGATGATGCCGTTCATGTAATTGTCTTGAAATTCTGGCTCCCATGAACCCTATCAGAGCCGCGCTTTGTGTTTAGGTAACATCCCTATTAGACTCTCCCTGTATATTCTCCCAATAAAATAAATCATGGCGGTTGTTAGCGTATCGCCTTTGTTCCGCGCTAACGCGCGTGCGAGAGTGAGCGACTAATCGCTAGTCGCCAACCTTCTGGTTATAAGAGATTGAACCCGACCCCGCTCTATGGGTCGGGTTTTACTTTTTAACCGCACTTATTGGAGAAACCTTATGACCCAAACGACGCTCATCCCATCAACTGCTGCCCCGCCAGATGTTTCAGTGGTTGTCACCTTGGCGCAACTGCATATCCATGATGCACATGACCGCACTCGCTACGATTTAGACAAGTTAGCAGGGTTGACGCTGCAAGTTGTGGAGCGCAATTTAGACAAATGGCAACCCGTCACCGCTGCGCTGTCGCAACCTGCCAATGGCAAAGCGGCACAATATCGCATCATCAGCGGACATCGCCGCTGGCTGGCACGGATTCTTGCCTACGCTGTGTTGGAATGGGCGAAGTTGCCCCAGCATCAAGAACGCACGGAGAGTGGTATTGATCTGCCATTTGTGCGCGAGTTACTCGTAGAAATTGTGCAGACATTGACGGGGCAGACACAGGTAGAGGGGATGGTTGTGCAGATGACGCTTTCGGCCGAATCCGTCCACGCCGCCATCAGCCAACTGCTGCAACTGTATGGCGAAAACGAAATCACCATCGCCCAATTCACAGGCAGCGCAAAAGCGCAGATGCTGGCACTGCAAGCAGCCAATAGCAATCGTGAAGACCCAGACCCGCTTGGTTTGGCACGCTCGTACCAAGCCGCTTACGAAGAAGGGGCAACCCCTGCCGAGATTGCACGACACTCAGGCGTGCATACGGAGTATGTGTTCAATCATTTGGCATTGACGCAGATTTCGGCCGAAATCGCCACTGCCATCAGCGACGGCAAGCTGCACATCGGTATCGCCCGACAATTGGCACGCTATGAAAACCCACTGCAAGCAGGGCTGACAAACTTTGTTCTGCTCTCCCTTGCCCCCAATGGGGGTGTTGCCATCACAATCAGCGGTCTCAAACAGGTCGCCAAAAGATTTAAGAAATGGAATGGCCTACAAGCCCCACTGACGGCTACTCCCCGCCAGAGCCAACGCAACATTGCGCGTATCTTGGCAGCTCTGTGGCAGAAGGCGGTTGAGGGAAACGTTGTCCACGCATGGACGGCAGCCGTCCAAATGGCGGCGGCAGATTACCTCAATGAGCCGTGGCTAGACAGTGCCAAAACCGCCGCATGGTTCGCCGCGCTCGACACCCAACGCAAATACCGCGACGCGGACAATAATCTCAACTGGCAACCCATTGTCGCGGATTTGCTTCTCCCCGTCAGTTGCAAAACATGTCCCGTTGGCAAACTGCCGCGTCAATCCCTGCAATCTGACATCGGCGAAGGACGCGATGGCGCAACGGGTATCCCGTGTCGTCTCCATGCCGCTGGCGAACATGGAAAATGTCTGCACGGCTATGCGCCAAACGACTCCCTGCAAGTGCCTGTCCCGTTTGATTGGGCAACGCATACAGGTGTCGAGCGCGAAAATGGTGGCTACGTGGTGAAGACCGAAGAAGCTCTCCAAGAAGCATGGCAAACCCAACGGCAGCTTGAAGCAGAAACCGAACAAGCCGCGTCTGCTGAAAGCGTTGCTCCAACAGCTTCACAAGCAGTAGAAGTCAAGCGCACGCAGATCGAACCCATGCCTGATGGCAGTATTCAAGCCGTCTCTGTCGCTGCGAACAGTCCCATTATTGCAACGGCGGCATCACCAGAACCAGCCCCTGAAAAGAGCGCAACGCCGGAACGTGATAGTAAAACGCAAGCACGCCTTCGCCAGTTTATGGAATCCGTCGCTGCCCAAACTTCAACCCATCCATTTGCCACACCTTGCAACACCTGTCGGCACAAATTGGATAGTTCACCCGTCAAATCACGGGAAAATGCGCCGCATTGTGCATGGGCAAAGGGAAGCCGTTCCCTCAGTTTTACCCAGCTAGAACCAACCGAAAAAGACACTAACTTCACGTCCATCCCCGTCTGTCGCCAATACGCACCCAAGAGCGAATGGCGCGACCTCATCCCCACACATACGGGAGATTGCACCCTGCCCCGCACATGGCTGACGACGCAGATCACGGAACTAATCGAGGAGATGTCCTCTAGTCGTTCGCGTGTCTATGGTGGACACACAGCGAAGATCGCACAATATCCGTTGGAGTTTCTGACAGGGCGGCCGATGGGGAGCAGCGAAACACACGCCAACTGGTTCAAAGACCGCTTTCAAGAGGAAAAAGGTAACCTGTCGGATGGGCAGATGATGACGCTTTTCATCTGGGTCATGGCAGAGCGACGACGCTTGCAACAGGAATCATTCCTGCTACCCACCAACGGCAGCGCGACCCAGTTTGTGCGCGTGCAGGAAAAGGCGGTCAACAAACTGGGCAAGGAGAAATCCCATGCTTGACCTCACCACTCTCCTCCAGCAACGTGACGAAACGCCAACCGTTCAGCAGCCAGCGGCCGATCCGCTAGCAGACCACGAAATCGCACTCACATTGCGTTTGCAACCTGCCGCTCAATTCTCACAGCGCACGGTGCAGGGCGTGATCGGCATCCCCAATCAGATGCCAATTTTCCTCTCGGACAACGTGACGCTGACCGAGCTAATCACCACCGTGCAGACGCTCTATGCGCAACTGACACTACCTGTCGAAGAAGCGGTGACCTCAACAACTCAAAGCACCAGCGTCACAACAGAACCCACATCACAACTGGACATTTTCTAAACTGTTACCGAAGAAGAATAAAATGCTGGATGTTAGTCTGAGATTCATCCTTCATCCTTCATCTTTCATCCTTCTCCCCAACTCTCATGCATACCATTCCAATCGTGCATACACTCAATGACCAATCCCGTCGGCTGCGGGTGGATATTGGTTTTAGCCCCGTTCTAGATCGCTTTGTCATCAACCCTGCCACCAATCACGTTGTTGTCGAAACATACCGCGAGGCCATCACAACGGCACAAACGATGTTAGAGGAGACGACCAACCACGTCGTCAGCACCTGTGTCCAAAACATCTGCCCCGCACACATCACGGCAAAACGCGAAACGCTCTACAAAATGATGCCACCAAGCATGTTCGGCCGCGAAAGCCTTGAAGACGAAGAAGGCAACCACGTCTCGCATCACGCGGGACTGCCTGCTCTCGCCAATGGCAAGCTCTATGTTGCGGGAGACGATGAGACATTCCAAACTGTACAGCGCAACGCCGCCTATCTCAACCTCACCGTTCAATCGCTGCTGACTCCGCAGAATGTGGTTTCGGCCAAATTGCCCGTCCGCCAGTTGCTCAACGTGCTTCTGCTGTTGCGCCGCGCCGAGTTGCCGCTGACGCTGCCCGTCAAAGACCACTACGGCTACACGGACAGCTATCAAGACCGCCACCGTCGGATGCTCGAAACCCACAACCCCGCCGTCTTACTCTATCTCATCTGGTGCTTGCACATGCTCCATCCAAAAATGCCATTCGACTGTGCAGAACGCGGCCTCGTCCTCTTGGGCGAAAGCTATGCAGCGGAGAAAAGCGCAGCCAAAGATGTGACTGCCCTGTATCGCAAGATCGCCGCACATCTGTCTAAACACCCCCTCGCGTGGCCTGTTGGATACACAAACGGCAAGGTGATCTACGCTGCGTATGAAGCGAAAGATGACGCGGAAGGAGAAACCAAATGACCCAACGAACATTTGTTTACAATGAAATCACCTTCCCCGATCCCGGCGCACAGTACACAAATGAGCAAGTCCGCCAGCATCTCGCCAGCCAGTTCTTCCCAGAGCTAAACCGCTGTGATGTGCAGGTGGGCGAGGAACAGAACGACACAGTGGAGGTACGTTTCGTTAAGCGCGTGACGACAAAGGGGAACTCGCCACTGCTGCAAGCGTTGCAGGAGATGCCGTGTGAAGAGGGGATGCCTGACCCTGCCTACGACATCATCGCCCACTTCGGAGCGTCGCCCACAATTGCAACCGTCTTGGAACCGCACAACGTCGCATGGATCGCGGACTACCTCGACCATCTGCAAGCGCAACAAGTGCAAATCCCAGACGGTCAGTACACGCTGCAATGGTCAAAACAACTGCCCGCCCGATCTATTCAGACCGTCCCCAGCGGTTTCTAACGACCCCGACCCTGCTCGACCCCGACGGCATCCGCGCCCTGCGACAAGCTCGCCCCCGAAGAGGCAAAGATGATGAACACGGGTTTTGCCTCCTCAACTTGCCGCGTCTGGCAGAATTGGAAGCGGCGTACTTTCCCAATTCGCATTCACAACTGCGACAGGCGACAGGCTCCGCGCTGTGTCCACAGGTCGTTACCCATCAGATCGCCCATTTCCTAGCGCGCATCGACAACGAATGGTTTCCCGTTCTGACAGATGAGGCCTGGTCGAGTCATATCGAGCCAGACGTGTCATGGGCATTGCAGTACGTCCCGCTGTTTCCGCAAGGTGTGGAGTATGAACATCCTGATGAGATCAATGTAGATGGCGTGTTTGGTGGTGCTGGTATTATAGATTTGCTGATGTGCCTCGCATCGTGTGAAGAATGGGCGTTTAACGATGCCGACTCCCAACAGCGCATCTACGAGCAGATGTACACCACCTATCCTGACATCCCCGCACTGTCAGATAAGTTCAGACTGACGGATGTCGTTCCCCTGCTCGAAAAGTATCCACTGCCACCTCCGTTAAACGACCTCTCTCTGGTTTGTCAGATCGTCCTACACGAAACATGCAACGTCTGGCTTGACACCAGCTACAGCATGTATTACGAGAATCATCCCAGCGAGTATTGGGAGAATATGGAGGGGATGCTGTTCTTGCGCGACGAGTGGCAGCGAGCGCAACCGATTGTCCAAGCGCGAGACCGCCTTGAAATATGGGCGGACGCGCCGCTTGAGAAACCACACAACCGTCATCGTCAAATTGTCCAGTTGCTCATCAATCGCTGGGAGATACGCAATGGGCAGATGGTTTTGCCTTTTTGAGGGATGAGGGATGAAGGATGAAGGATGAAAAAAGAATGCGTTCATCCGCGAATTTCGCGTAATCGGCGTTCCATCATCTATCAGCCACAGGAGTTGACATGGGTGGATGCCCACCAACGAAGACATGAAAATGACAGGATGAGAGACCGAATTTCATCCTTCATCCTTCATCCCTCATCCTTATTATTTTAAGAGAGCCAATCATGGAAGAAGACCCACAACCATTGGTACAAATAAACTGCTACCCAGACATCACGACGCTGACGCGCTATGAAGCCCCAGACCGCCTCTGCACCTATCGTATCCAGCTTGAAGACCTCGCCTTACATCTCAATCATGTTCAGTTACACAGTGGATTCCTTGCACCAAATGTCTTGGCGTGGGGAATGGCGCGGCAGCATGAGCGGGTTGTGTGGTATGTGCCGCGTGGTCGTTATGAGATACAGGTCAAACAAAATGGGGCTGTCACGGCATTACGCATTCCGTTGCCGGCCGCCATTGTAGTTGGGAATGGAACGGCATATGATGTTTTCGCCGTCAAACGTAAGCCCAAAACAGCCACCGCCAACCTCTACCACTTCCCCGCCCCCAACGTCTCAGATCGCGGCAGCATCTGTCACGGTTCCGCGACGTTTCCCGCCGCCAGCATCGCCAACATGCCAACCGCATGGCAGACGTTTGTGCAAAGCGCATTTAGCCCACACTGGGTAAGTGACTGCTGCAAAAGCGAACCACAAGACGTGATCCACCTCTGGCAAAAACTGCACGACACACAAGCCAAACGGTTTCCCAAACGCGAACTGGTTAGAAACAATCATCAGCTCGCGTCCCTTGTCACCCCATAACATCATGTTCGACCAACTCAAAATCACAGACCACCATATCTACAAAGGTGGCGACCTGCCCAAGATGACAGCTATCGGCTATCAGTATCTACTCGCTGGCAATGGCCTATTTGTGCAAGCACAAAACCCGCATTGGCAAGCCGTCATCCCCGTTGCCGCCTGCGTTGTGCGCGGTCTACCCCTTCTACAAACACAAGTCGTATGCCGACACGGCCTCATCCCCAGCCAGCTCCTGACCAGCATCCTCGTCGATGCGCGGGATACGAGCCAACAGGGGCAACTCATCGAAATGCTGTACCGCATTCACTGGCGAGAAGATGGTCTGTGGTATGTGACCAAACCGCCACAAGAGGCAAGTCCGACATGGGTGAAGACCTCCGTGCCAGCAGATGACAACACGGTTTTGGAACTGCACACACACGGCAACTATGCGCCGCACTTTAGCCCGACAGACAACGAAGACGAGAAAGGCCTGTGTCTATATGGCGTAATTGGCTACCTCAACAAGCCCACGCCTGAAATACAGATGCGCTTTGGCATTTACGGACATGTCGCCCAGATTCAAGTGAAACCACGCTTCACCCTCGAAGATTGGCCTATCCAACTCACCCATGAACGCCCCGAACCGATACACCTTTGAGCCAACCTACCGCTGTCTGTTGCGACCCGAGCAAGAGCTGGAAATGATTCTGGTTGGCTGCGGTGGAACAGGCTCCCATCTCGCACAAGCGATCGGCGCGATGCTGTGGCATCTACAGGCGCAGGGTAAATCTGTCCCAGACGCGACATTTATTGATGGCGATCACGTTGAGATGGGCAACGTCGGCCGACAGCGATTTTGTGCGGCGGAAATCGGCCGAAACAAAGCAACCACCCTCGCCAACCGCCTCAACGCCGCCTATGGTCTCAAAGTCCGCGCCATTCCCAAACACCTAACTGTCGAAACGTATCGCCAATGGTTCGGTCGCTACGCACAAGCGGATAGCCGCCTCATCATCGGCTGCGTAGACAACGCCGCCGCTCGTCTTGCCATCGCCAACATTATCGGCAGTGAGTATGGACGAACGTGGTGGCTAGACTGTGGCAACGCTGAATTTAATGGACAGGTGCTAATCGGGAACCACTGCAAGGCTCACGGTATCTCGTTCCCTAGCCTAGAGTTAGGTCTCTGGCACAACCTCCCCGCCCCACACTGGCAAGAGCCAGCGTTGCTCAACCCCGACAACGATCCCGAACCACAGCACACCTGCACAGTTGCCGTCGCCACTGACGAACAGAGCCTGATGGTCAATAGCCTAGCCGCCAGCATCGCCAGCCAGTACCTCTACCAGTGGACGGTACAGCGCGAGCTTTTTAGCTTTGGCACGTACTTTTGCGGACAGCCCCCATTAATGCGAAGTTCTCAACTTAGCAAATCTCAGTTAACGCCCTACGTCGCCACATTGTGAAATCTAGCGCAACTGTAGAAAAGCAGGAAAATCCGATGTAACTGTAGAAAAAGTACAAAGGCAATTGAAGGTAAAGGTGCAGTTCAGATTGGATTTAGACAAGTAATGAGACTGTTTGTGCAGTTTCTCTCGACTAGCGAATAGTGCCAGAAACTATGTCACTTTTTCCACAGTTATAGTGGATTGGCTCACTTTTTCTATGATTACATTGGATTTTTCTACGCCTGATTGGTGGTAGTTACACAACGCCTCTCTGGAAGACCTATTTTTCTATTCCACAGTTACACTGGATTTCACACCACATTCTCGCAGGAGGCACAAGATGAGCAACTTAACGTGGTCTGACGGTTTCACCAACCTGTCTCGGCACAAAATTAGTCACGTTTGCAAGACCGTGACGCGAGCCAACCAACTACAGTGGCTCGTCAATTGTGTTGAAATAAGCAGCATCCCCAACCTAAAGGAACACCATGAGCAACAATCGCTACATTATCCCCGTCACATTTACCTTCACAGGTCACGTTGAGATTCATGCACCTTTTGAGCAAGTTCGCCAAATTGCCAACGACTCGTTTGGCCTCGTTTTAGGCAGCGGTCTGCATAACAGCGACGACAGAATTACAGATTGGGATTTTTGACAAAACAATTGGGACACCTCAAGAGCGACCCCCAACGACGCGCCGTCACGCGCTAACGCGCGGCGAGATGTGAGCGTGTGTGCTGTCACGCACGTCCCACATTCCTCCTTCTCCTTTTACGCAGACCCTTCTCGACACCCATCGAGAAGGGTCTTTTGTTAATCCTATCGGAGACATCTCATGCCCAGATTTGCCCTCTACCAAAACCAACTCACCACCTTTGACCCAGCCAAAACAGCTTACAGCAGCAACCCCACTGCCTACATTGAGGCAGAAAACTTAGAGCGTGTTTTTGCAATTGCCCAGCACGCTGAAACGCCGTGGTTCACTCATCCAGCCGTGACGCTGTGTGTTCGTAGCATGAGCGTCAGTGACAAGCTCGTAGACGAAAACGACATGAGTCACGTCGTGGCCGCCCTCGGCTTTGAGCCACCCCGCGAACCGCTGCCTATTGAACTCGTACTCGCCAATCTGCAAACGATGATTGAGCAGCGCAAGGTGGACGCGATGTGGCTGCCTGTGCTGGTTGAGGCGTATGACCTCATCCAAGGAGCGAACGCATGTCCGTTCTAAGCAAAGACCAAACCAGTATGCTGGAAGCACAACTCACGCCGCTAACAGTCGGCGAGGACACGTATCTCTTCAAAGCACGTCTGCAGGAAGAAGTTGCCGCCTTGCTTTTCCCGAATGGTGTGCAGAGTGATGCAGAGTATGACCAAGTGGTGATACAAGCGACCCAGTTCGCCAACCAACGAGGCTATGCAGGTGAAATCACGCTGCGACCGCCACAGATTGCGTTTGGTCAAGCTGGTATCTATCTGCGTCGTCAACCGCCTCTCCCTCAGCATCTCATCTCACCAGATTTTCTCGGTCAACCGTTCACCGATGCGTACAAACCATTGGCATACTACGCTGCCAAAACGGTTTGCAACGAGATCGCGCGTGAACGGCACGGCACAACACGCCTTTCGTCCGACGTGTTAAATCTATTGGAGGAACAAATCGAAACAGCGATGGTGGCACAAGGGTGGCAACGGTCACAAGGCGCACGTCCGCGTTATGAAAAGCCGTTGGTTCCTAACTTGGACGGCTTGCACGCTTCTCTGCTGGCGTGGCTCCAAACCCGTCAGCAAGCGGTCTATCACAGCGACCTGATGCGCCAAGCCACGACCTATGCGTACAGTCGAGCGTATGACGTTCCCCACACGGCTGCGCCAGCATACAAGCAGCTTTTCCGCCCCATCTTAGACATGCTCCCTGACGTGTTACGAGCGGCTAAGTTTGAGACGACCCACACCAATGGGGTTTACAACCCACAGCCGCTGGCGATTTCGGCCGAAATTTCCAGCCACCTCTTTTCCGCACTCAATACACTCCCAACTATCTCATCGACACATGGCGAGTTGCTCAGAAAAAATCTTGTCTGGACAGCGATTGCAAACGCATTCGGGTTACACCTTGCACAACTCAACGCATTGCAGATAAAGCAGATTGAAAAGAGCTTGCTCAACGACTGGTTGCAACGAAATCGGTATCAGACAAAAGCGCGTCATGTGCGCGGTCACAACTGCAAGCCACGTCAGCACAAAAACTTTGTGGCATATTTCCCTGTCTGCCAAGTCGTGCAGGACACTAATCACCAAATCGCATTGGGTAGCGGCAAGGGCAAAGCGTTTCCCGTTCATGCGCCGCTGTGCATCATCGACGAAAAGCGCAATGCCATTGTCTGCTTGCAGCTTATCGGCAACCCACAGGCGGTCAAGGCAAATTGGGCGCGATTGATGACAGCATATCAAACCCCTGTTGAAATAGATGGCATCTATATCCGTCAACGCGGCATGAAACAACATCTCGTCTTCAAGAAACCGCTGCCGCTCGACCAAGCGGAGTGGGTACTGCTGCACAAACAAGCCAGCTTTGAGACGATGCAGCCAGATGAACCGTTCTACGTTCTGGATAACGAAACGGACGAAATTCCCGCCGCTTTCTTCCCCATGCTGGATGCGGCTCTCGCCATTCCACTGCAACCCCACTGGGCAGCGTACTTCTGGCAGCAAGGTCTCACGCTCAAACTCATCCGACCCGTCAACGACCGCTCATACGGCAAAATGGCGTGGCACGTCAATACGGCGGCTGAAACGTGGGAACAGATCATTCACGATGGCTTTCAAAGCGGTGAACTTGTGTTGCTGCATGAGGGGGAGCGTGTTGAGATAGATGACGTAACAAGAACGCAAGATGAGGAGGAGCGGCAGATTATCAGCACCTACACGACAGATACAGCGATTGACGACGGCCTGCTCTATGACATGAACGCCATCAGCGCGGCAATAGAGGAAGAGGGACTCAGCGATTTGTTCCCAAAACGTGCCGCCAGCGCCCCCATCCTGCCCGCTGAGGCAATGTTTCCCCTTGGTTGCGTTGTGACCACACCAGGTGCGCTAGCGTTAGCTGAAGAGGGACTCAGTCTGTCAGCCGCGCTCCACCGTCACGCCAGCGGTGACTGGGGTGAACTCGGCGCAGACGACAAGCGAGCCAATGACATCGCGCTCAAGCGAGGCAACGAACGTCTTTTCTCTAGCTATGAACAGACGGTGCAGACCAAGAACGGCGACCAGATACGCAAGCTCTGGATTATATCGGAGTGGGATCGCTCTGTGACGACGTTGCTGCGACCCGATGAATATTGAGGTTATTCGGTGGTCAGGCTGTCAGGTCTCAGGATTCAAGAGGCAGCAGCTCTCCTGACCCCTTCAAAAATTCATGCTAATCCCAAACACATTCATTCCGCTACCGCGTCTGCACTGCCCGCCAGAATTTTGGCCTGCACTTGGTTACACTGGCACAGCGAGATACGTCGCAATCGGTTATGAATATCACAGCGATGGCAACATCTGGGCGGGTGGTGCAGCCTCCAACTGGTGGGTGTTGCGCCAGATGTTGCACATGAACAATCTCGACAGCATCGCCTTTCATCTTGGCAGCGACGAAGAACCCGCCGAACATTATCTCGTCATAGACCGAGGGACAGATTTAACCAAGCCTGCACTTGGTGGCTGGCTTGTCCCTGTGGCAGATGCGATGCGTTTCGTCACGACTCAATCCATCTCACCGTTTGATGCCTCATCAAGATGACGCACACACACCTTCTCTGCTAAGATATGGAGACCTTATGCAATTCGATGACACGATTTCACTCAATGAGATTGCCGCACTAAATCCCTTAGTCGATGTTCAAGTCTTCATCCCGTTTGTTCACTATCGGCTACAACCTTTGTCTGATGAAAATGCCATTGTGTTGTCGGTTTCATTTAACAATTTGCCATTTGCAAAACAAAAGCGACTGCGACTCACATGGGATGAAACAACACCCAAGCTACGCTACCCACCTGTTCAAGCCTCGGTCATGACAGAATGGGCAGCCTGCGGAATCGCAGGTGCAGTACTGCCCTTTTACACAAACCTTGAATTTGCCCGTGTCACAGAACGCGGTGAGCGATTTGATTATTGGCTTAGCGATGGCAGTCAGTTGTTTGGATTAGAAATCAGTGGGATGGTGCGCGGCAGTCTGACGGCGCGAAAACGTGTGAAACGCAAGCAACTACAATCTAACCCAGACAAGGTGACAGGCTACGTTTGTATTGTACACTTTGAAAAGGCAGCCGTGCATCTATCTTTTCACGGAGCAAAAGCATGAATTCATTGACGCAAACTATCTCAACAGGCAATCCACCGAAACATTTGGAAGAGCTTGAACGCAAAAAGTCCCGCTTGCTCTTTGAAGCGCATCTATTCAAAGCGCAGCAGCGCTATGCGGATGCGGCAGACAACTTTGCCCAAGTTGCCCAGATAGAACGCCAGTGGATTACATGGGCAGATGCAGCAGGATTAGATGCGCTTGCCACCATCCATCGACGCAGTGAGTTAAGCTGTTGGGCGCAAGCAGGGTATCCACACCGTGCGCTGCAATTAGCTGATGAACTACTGTCAACCGATAAGCTCAATGCAGACCAAGCGGAAGATTTGACCCTTTATCGTACCTCGTTACAGCAACAATTTGTCAACTGGATGGGAGAGTGGGCAACGCCTGCTGTTCCCGCAGATTAGCTCCATACGAAGCCGCGTTTTTAGTACGAACACGCCCATTGCCGTCTGACTTCCAAAAAAATATCATCAATCTAAACGCCTCGACAGCATTTGTCGAGGCGTTTTGCATTTCAGGAGAGAACATGTTCACCCAATCACCTCAATCTATGGCGACCTACACCTACAAACTGTTCGACAAAACGTTGGTCGTTGAACTGTTTCGTCATCAATCACAACTGCGCCCAGACGCATATCTGTCGCAATCACTCAACGGCGAACTGGATGCGATTCGTGCTGCTGTTGCCGCTGGTTATCGCTGGATTCGCAGTGAAGGGGAGATCGCGGTCTTCGAGCAACACTGTTCAACCGCTGCTCCCCTCATCGACCTTATTCCCCGCCACATCGCTGCACGCGCAGCCAAATTAACCCACTAGGAGACAAGAAAATGGCAAGGCTCGCTTCCCAAGAGAAGGCTGGATACTACAAAATCCACCCAACTATCACCTCCCACATTGCCCGACACATCACTGCCCCAGATGGGGGTCGTGTTTATGATCCGTGCTGCGGCAAAGGGGTTGCGCTGGTGCAGCTTGCATCCGCCCTGTGCCTAGAGCCATTCGGCAACGAACTGCAACGCTCACGGGCAGACGCAGCGCGTACTGCCGTAGACCAGTATCTCGCCCAGCGCAATGGCTCGCCCATGCGACACCGCGACAAGCAAGCAACGCGCATCTTCTGGTCGCCGATGCAGCAGATGCAGTGGAAACGCAATAGCTTCAATCTGCTGTATCTCAATCCACCGTATGACCAAGATGAAATGGAAGGGCGACTGGAACTGCTTTTCCTCAAGCAGACACGTCCTGCCCTCTGCACAGATGGCGTGCTGGTGTGGGTTGTCCCGCAAATGGTGCTGGCGTTTCGCGCTGTGGCGAAGTATGTCGCCAGCCATTTTCACGATCTGCGCGTGGTGGCACATTCGGCCGAATATCGCCACTTTAACGAAGTCACCCTCTTTGGCATCCACAATAACCGCGCCACCCAACCCGATGAGGCGACCGTCGAACACCTCCGCGCCATCGGTCGCAGCGAGGTAGAAATCCCTGCGATAGATGCGCCAGCAGTTGACGAGGTAGACGACTTTGTGTACACGCTACCCAAAGTGCCTGTCTCAGCGTCCGCCTTCAAGTTCATGGCAGACCGTATCGCTATCGAAGACGTATTGCGTGAGACGCAGAAACATGGGGTGCTGAATTCGGCCGAATTCCAACAGCACATTGCGCCGCAACTGGCAACGATGGCACGCTTTCGACCAATGACCCCGCTCCGCCGTGGTCATCTCGTCAACGTCATCGCTGCCGGCATGTTGAATAACCAACTCTTGACGCACGAAAATGGGCAAACGCTGTTCATTAAGGGGCAAACCTACAAGGCGACCCAACGCAGCCAATATCGGGAGTATGACAAAGACGATGAAGGGTACACCGAAGTCACGACCGAAACAGAACGGTTTGAAACTCGCATTGTGACGCTCGCGCCAGATGGCACGATCCAACGCCGTGATGGCAGTCAGCTCGAAGCATTTCTCAAGCAGTGGATTGCCCCGCTCACCAAAGCAGTTACCCAACAGTACAAACCCGTCTACCAGTTCGACCGAAACGGCTACACAGACATTCTGCAAACCCTCAACCAAACCCGCACCATTCCCAATACCAACGGGATGCGTGGATTATTACCTGCCCAACAGCACGCCGTTGCCGCCATTGCCACTCGCCTCGACAAACGCTATCTGAATGCCAAAGACGCACTTCTTATCGGTGAAATGGGCAGTGGCAAGTCCGCGATGGGCGCAGCCGTTGCCGCCTGTCTGCGTGCCAAACGGGTCATCGTCATGTGTCCGCCCCATCTAACGGCTAAATGGGAACGCGAGATTAAACACGTTATTCCCAACGTGCGCGTCATGCAGCTCAAGCAGATTTCGGACGTGGATACGTTCTTTGCACAGGATGCGACGGTCGCACGACCCGTCTATGGCGTGATGAAGGAGACCAGCGCACGCGCTGGGTCTGGCTGGGAACATTGCTACCACTGGTGTGGTGGCGTGCGCCACAAGTCGGCACAGAAGCGCAAAAAGCTCACCGTCGAGTATGCGTCTGCGCTGGTCAAGGCGGTGACAAAGGGGGGCTGGAAGCGTGACGACGAGAAGATCGCCATCACTGTCGCGGGTCGCAAACGTCACGTCAGCGTCAAGAAGCTGCTTATCTACGTTAACCAGAGGCGTGGTCCGCGTGCGCCCAACTCTGGCATTGCGCTATACGAAGACGACCGTCCCAAGATGCCGCGAGATTTCGGCCGCAAACAACACACCGTTTGGCCTTCAACCCTCAACTACGAACCGCTCTACCAGTACACGCGCCGCTACCCAAAAGGCAAACGCGGCTTGACAATGCGCGAAGCGTTGCAACGCCAAGATAAACTGTCTGCCAACATCCGTGCAGGACACACCGCCTACAGCCCCCTTGCGCCTTACCCGCTCATGCCTGCCAAACCCGACGGCTGGGCAAAGTGGCCGCTGGCGACCTACATTCTCAAACGGTATAAGGGCAAAATAGACCTGTTAGCGGTCGATGAGGCGCATGAGATGAAGGGTCACGACTCAGATCGCGGCTACGCATTCGGTCGCCTGATTAAAGCCTCCAAGAAGGTGCTGGGGTTGACAGGCACCATTTATGGGGGGCGGGCCAGCACGCTGTTCAGCCTGCTCTATCGCATGAGCCACACGATGCAGCGCACCTATGGACACCGTGACATCGCTCGCTGGACAAAAGCATATGGCGTGTTGCAGGAGGTGGCACGTGTGCGCTTCGATGCCGACGGTCAGCAAACGGGCAACAGTCGCAGCAATGTGACGATTAAAGAGCTGCCCGGTGCCTCCCCCGCCATGATGCGCTGGCTGCTAGATCGCAGCGTCTTTGTCTCCCTCGCAGATTTGGGGTTCGCACTCCCTGACTACAAAGAAGAACCCGTCTTGCTCGACATGTCTCCCACGATGCAGGCGCAATATGACCTCTTGCACGCCACCCTCAAAACAGAACTCAAGGAGATGCTGATTCGCAATGACCGCTCTCTCTTAGCCGCCTACTTGCAAGCTCTCCTCTCATGGCCAGACAGCCCGTGGCGAGCAAAGATGGTGCGCCACCCACGCAGCGACCGTATCGTGGCACAGATTCCGGGCTTGCCCAACATGCCCGTCGGGGTTGCGCCAAAAGAGGCTGCCATTCTGCGAAAGGTGCAACGTGAAATAGCGGCAGGTCGCAACGTATTACTGCTGTGTCAACAAACGGCGACGCTGGACATCACCCCCCAGTGGCAACATTTGTTGGAACGGCACGGTATCCGCACCGCGATTCTCAAGTGCGAACCAGCCAAGCGTGAAGCATGGATTGCACAACAATCTGAGCGCGGCACGCAGGTGATTATCTCCCATCCTCGTCGCGTTCAAACTGGGCTGGATCTGCTCGAATTCCCGACCATTCTTTGGATGTCTATTGATTACAGTGTGTATACAGTCAAGCAAGCGTCGCGGCGTAGCTATCGCATTGGGCAGACAGAAGATGTTGCCGTGCAGTTTTACGCCTATCGCGGCACGCTGCAAGAGCAAGCACTACGGCTCGTAGCGGCCAAGATGGCGGCGACCGACCGTATTGACGGCAACACGATTGCCACCGACTCCCTAACCGAACTCGATGACATGGTGCAGGGCGACCTCATCACGACGCTGGCTCGGATCGTGGTGGGTGACGAGGCGTTAACCGCCCCCTCACTGGCAGATGCGTTTGCTCAAGCCAACGGTGCGCTGCGCGAGAATCTAGCGTATCTTGGCATGGAGGCCGCGCTGACAGACCCTGTCCCAAGCAATGGCTTGGATATTGTGCTGCCAATGGCGCAACTGTTCAGTGAGAAAACCAATGGCAGAGGCAACGCAGCACGAACGAAGCGAGCTGTCGGTATCGCACATGGCGAGCCACACCGACCCCGCAGCTTGCTAGAATTACTGAGGGGGGCGTAATGGATGAACAAATCTACCGCACATTGGCAAACGATCTGACGTTAGTCAATGACAGATTGAGCCACACCGTTTGGTGGGTAGGCATTTCAGTCGCTCCGCAAGAGACCCAACCACCTGCCAAAATAATACTGACCCTGACCTGCGATGACCCACAAGAACCCTTCTACACTGTCACCTGCTGCGGCATTGAACGAGCCACCTGCGTCCTGTGGCAACTGTGTGCCCTCGCACTTTGGCAGTTCAGTTTCAACGCCTTCCCTCCGCCGCCTTGGGAAGGATGAAGGATAAAGGATGAAGGATGAAGTTAAACACGCTCTTCTTTTCATCCTTCCGCCTTCATCCTTCATCCCTCAAAAAAGAGCGGCTAACGCCGCAAAAGGTGACGTGGATGGCAAAGGAGCTATTCGCAAAACAAAGACGGCAATCTGCCAGAGGAGCAAAAGATCATGTTGGACATACAAATTCCAGAACTGAACATTAACGACGACCTATATGTAGAAGAAAACGAGCAAGGCTATCCTGCAATTGCGTGGCATGGCAAATACAAAGGCGACACGACAAACGCCGGCGGCTTCTTTGCCATTGATGTGGAAGCCATTGACGGTATCCCAGAAGGGTGGGAAGAGACGGAGATTCAGTACGGGGATGACCCCCATGCAGATTTTGTCCCCGTCTATGTGACCCGTGCCTTGACCTGTACCCCCATTGGTGTTCGCAAGCGTGCCATCATCACCGACGAACATGGCGATGAACACGTCTATCCGTGGCGCACGCCCAAGAAACAGCGTGTTGAAGGTCGCTTCACCAGTCATTATCAGGTGATGGTCATGGTGCCAGGCTTGCATGAACCCGTTGTCTTGGGCTTGCGTGGTCAGACAAAAACGACGGCATGGGACAATCCCGAAGGGGGTCGCTATCGCAATAACAACTTCGCCACAGGTGTCGAACAACTGTTACGGGCATTTGCCAATGTCGCCAGTCAGCAAAATGGCTATCCATTGCCCACACTGTGTTTGTGGCAGATCACCTTGCAGCCTCTGTTCGCCAGCGGCAAGCCACACTATGTCACGATGGGCAGCGGCAAGAAAGTGGCACACATGAACCCCTTCACCGCACGTCTGAACCGCACAGCGTCAGAGTACATCGACGCAACATTTGTCGGTCAGGAAAACTTTGCCGTTCATCAGGCATTGCGCCAAGAGGTGGCGACTGAGTGGGAAAAGCAGTGGACTGATGCCGCCGCCATGCGCGAAACGAACCATGCGTCGAACGCATTTAATAATCCCGCCAACACGCCTGCTGTTGATGAGAGTGACTCAATTCCTTTTTAATCGCTAATTAAACTAAAGCATACGGTTCGCCGTGTGCTTTTTTTATTTTCCCAGCCCACAGAACAATCTGTGGTTATCCCATGAACGGTTTCTCGCCATCGTTGCATCGGCAAGTTGCCACATGCTATGCTGTGTGTTGCAATCCAAGACACAGGGAGCCACTGATGTCAACACGTAGCAGCCACAACTGGCAGACACAGCCGGGCTATATAGATAGCCTGCACCTCAACGAGCGTTTTCCCTCATCCAATGCGTGGGGAATTCCACACCTGATCCCATTGACCCAACAGCATCTACCCGATACGCTCATCGCCTACGGCTACCGCGCGCGGCCGAAAAAGCCGTTTAAGGCAGCCGCCACCCATTTTTTTCTCGACGATTATCGCTTTGAAAGTGTCTGGCGCAATCCGCGCAAGTCGCTGCCCAAGCTACGCAAATATCCGTTTGTGCTGACCCCGGACTTTAGCTTGTACCGAGACTATCCACTGGCGACACAGTTGTGGAACGTCTATCGCAATCGCTGGTGTGGGGCATTTTGGCAGCAGCAAGGGCTGTGGGTCATCCCGACGGTCAGTTGGAGTTCGGCCGCCTCCTATCCCTTCTGCTTCTTGGGCATTCCCAAAGGCAGCGTCGTCGCGGTGTCTGCTGTTGGGGTCAACTGGCGCACCGATCTGCTGGCACACACGCTGTTTGTCAAGGGATTTCAAGCGATGATGCAGCGCATTGACCCTGTGGCTGTCATCGCCTATGGCGCGTTACCGCCAAACTGTGAGGCGATGACGCAGGTGCTTCGGCGGCCGACGCACTGGCAAAGTCTGCGCCAACCCAACAACCAGGTGAGGCACTGATGGGTGGTCGGGGAGCCAAAAGTTATCTCACGCCACCCATTGACCGCAACCAGTTGCCGTACACGGTTATCAGTTGGCACGATTACGTCGGTCGCGCTGTCCTTCCCTTTGTCGAGCAGACGGGTCGCGCGTGGCACATCGTTCGACATGACAGTAATGAACCAGATCATGCCCCCGATGTGGCATTTACCTTTGGACAAGACGCACCCACCTTGCGCTGGGTCAATGGCGAGCAGGTGGTTGACCTCTATGTGGCAGGGATGGCGACAGCGGATTTCCTGACACACAGCGGACTTGAATTGGATATGAGCAAAGGCGGCTTTGTGCTATCCAAGCGCATGAGTCGTGTGCTAAGACCGCAACGGATGAGCGGTTTGTTCGATAGAGATGCCATCCGCATTTCGTACATGCAGCAGACAGAGGATGAAGCCAACGTCTGGGACGGCGCGGCGTTGGTCAGCCGCAACATGTTGGCAGGCATGGCACTAGCGGGCGATTTACCTGACTTAAAACGCGAACAGCTTACCCAAGAACTGTCCCATCTTCAGCGTGTCGAGTTCACCATTCTGACCGCCAAGGGGCAAGACAAAGGCCATGCTATGGTGGTCGATGATCTGTGTGATGCACAGGGCAAGCCGATAGATTTTCTGCTGCCAGAAGACACGAAGGCGCAAGTCAAGCTGACGACGGGACAGACGTTTGTCGGCTTCAACCCCGTGCAGGGTCACAACGAGATGCGGCTCGATGTGCAGAGCCTGATCAATCTCACGCCGTTTTTTGATACACAAGAACTGCTTGGCTATGTCAAAGATGAAGGGGAGCTGTTCTTGCAGAGTATTGAGCAGGGGGAGATTGAGCAGATAGTGGGTCGCATTCGGGGATTGGATGAAGCGGGAACTTTATCCGCCGACCTCGCCGACCAATGGCCGCTACGTGCGCTCATCGCGGCAGGTGGCGACCCAACGCGCTACCGCAGCCACATCAAGACGCTGGTCAACCAACATTTGGAACGCTTGAATTACCAAACGTTGGAAAAGATGCGGCTCCCCATTCCCGGCGGTCGTCATTACGTCATGCCCGCTGGGATTGCCCAACGAGGGGGGCTGGAGATAGACCGCGTGGGGCGTGGTGAGGTGTTCATTGATGATAGACGTGGGACGGCGTGGGTCAACGACGATGACTGGCTGGCGATGCAGGATGGCAACCAAGACGGCATTGCTGGCATTTTAGGCGGCGCGGACAATGATGATGGGTTGTGGCTGTATGGATTTACAGACCATGATGGGGAACGTAAGGTGTTGACTTGGCGAAGTCCAAACCAACTGGGTGAGTTTGTTGTTTTGAAACCGACGGAGAATTCGGCCGACCTAACATGGACAACTGCCAACGGTGACACGCTCTCCTATCCCAAGGCAGACAGCCGCCACCTACCACAACGGATTGATAGCCAGACGGTCACCTACGCGAATGCCGTTGACCCAGAGACCGCTGGCGGCATTGGCGAAGATGCGAAAAGCTATTCTACCGATGTCATGCACGCCGCCATCGAGCGCAGCGTTGCCAATGCTGGTGTCTTGGGCATGTACTGTAATGCCCTCATGCTGCACCAAGCCTTGCATGGCACCTTGCCAGATACCCTGCCTGCCCCACTTGAAGATGTGATCGATTCCGCTGTCAAGACAGGCGCAGATGTCTCCCAAGTGCGCGACTGGTGTTTTGACCACAGCCGTGCCATCCTTTCCACACGTACACCTATCCCCGACATTTTGCACAAACGGGTCAGCATCGACCGCACCCTACCCCGCGAGGAACAGCCACCCCGCCCCCGTCGCTCTGAACACCATTGGCTGGCACAGTTGCAACAGGGCATCCAAATGCACATCGTCGCGGTCACAGCGCGGCGGGATATGCTGCTTGCCGCTGCCCGACCACCCCAAGCACTATTCGATGCGGTTGCCCAAGATGAGGAAGGGTTGCAGCTAGGGCGTGAGCTAAACCGACGGTTTGGCGCGGCTCTCAACCAACGCGATCAGGCTGACAAATTTAGCGATGCACGCCGTTCAGTTGAAGATTTTCTCAGTTGTTTTGACCCAGCAACCCAACGGCGCATTTTACGTGGGGCGTTGGCAAGCGTCTATCTGGATAAGGGTGAGACAACATCTGACGCGGCTGTTTGGTTAGCACGCGAGCGAGCTGAACAGTTAGGAACAGGCAACGAATTTCTCATCGTCCGTCAATTGCAGGCAGTCGCACGAGAGGGTCAGTGGTCAGCCATTGGTGTGCGGATGGTCGCAGCGTTGCAGGAGGTGGGTGTCTAACGCCAGTGACGAGCAAGTGAGCAGCCTGTTCTTTTGTCCTGTAGACACAGCCTTGCGGCTGTAAGCAGTGTGCGTTGGCAGTTTGTTTTCAATGGCTTGAATGCCACCAACCACCACCACGATTATGAGGTACTCACAAAATATTGCCTGTCAGACCACTCGGTTTGATGGGCTTTTTGGTTTACCCACTGACATCTCTTCTGACGCTGCCTGTTTGTGACCGCGCATTCTTAGCGAACCGCTGACCACCGCCGCTTCTACCCTCCCTGACCCGTCGATGCTCTCTGCATGGGCGGGTTTTTTGTTTTCAACCTACTTAGCTCAAAGGAACTGATTATGTTAACCATTACGCTGCCCCAAAACCTAGACATTACGATGGCACTGCCTACCCACTATCCAAGCAGTGACCCAACCGCTCCCAAGTCACAACTGTCCGCTGACCAACTCACCCGCGAAACGTGTTATCCCTATCTTGTCAAAACGTTTCACGCTGACCAACCTGCCACCCATCACGACTTTGTTCGTCGCACATGGCAGTTGCGCGAAGCGACCCAAGTTGCCGAAGCTGAAACATACATCGACGACACGACGCTGCGCTACGTCAAAGATAATGTCGCGGTGGACATCCAGATCGACGGTATGACGACGACACAATTTCTGTCACAACGCTGTCTGCGACTATCTACGGAGAAAGGTCTGTTTACGCTCTCAAAACGCCTCTCTCGCCTGATGCGTCCCTTTCGCTACTTTGCCTTTTTCCCTGTTGAGACAGTCGGCATCGTCGTTGATGAGAGACAGGCTGAGGATACGGCATGGGATGGCATGAGCTGGATTTCGGCAGATTTTGTTAAACGCATCGCCCACACGGGTCAATGGCAAGCCCAGCACGCAAGTGACCCGCTTCATCAACGGCGTGAGCTGCTGGCAGCCAGTCGGTTGGAAATTACCCTCATGACGGCGATGGGGCAGATTAAAGGTCATGCCATTGTCGTTAAAGGCTTACCTGCGGGTGTCGATATTGTGACGAATAACCAGAACATCAAGCGTGAGCTGTCTCAGCATGATGGCGAAACGTTTGTAGGATTGGATGTCGTGCATGGCAAAAATTCGGCCGAAATTGACAAACAAAGTCTCATCAACCTCACCCCATTTATGGATACGGACTGGCTGCTGAACAACCTGCGTGAGGAGACCCACGACCTGCTGATTGACCTCGACGGCTATGTGCCACAGTTCGTGGAAAATGCACGACCTTCGGTTTCTCCCCTACCCCAATTCCTCAATGCAGGCGGTGATCCCCGTCACTATGCGGGGTTGCGTCGGATGCAGTATCGCGGTCGGCTCGAACAGTTGACCTACTACAGCTATCCAGATTTACGCTTGCCCAGCTTCTTGCGTCGCTACATCTGCACCGATGTCAACATGAACCGCAGCATTCCACGTGGTCACTACCAGCTCACCCGCGACAGCCTGATCGTCAATGCCCAAGATTGGCGCGACTACATCGCCGACGTGTTAGGCGGTGCAGATATGGATGATGGCGTGTTGGTACATCGCTTCGAGGATGTCGCAGATGGGGATGAAAAAGCGATCATTTGGCGCCAGCCCAATCAGTGGGGAGAGGTGATTATTTTGCGTCCCTGCAAGCTGTCTAACACCCGTTTGCCACGCAATGATAGCCGTCAACTACCACCACGCATCGACACACAGCCACGTCCCGCACAACGTCCCGCGACGAAAACGCCCTCTGTGCCAGCGACCTACACCGTTGCTGCCATGACCGACACGATGCACGCGGCCGCACGTAATGACGGCATTTTAGGTCAATTTTGCAATTTGCTCATGGTGGCTGTGGCTGTCTACGGCACGGCTCCCCGCACGGCGCCGATTCGATTAGAGCGGATCATCGACGCGACCGTGAAGACGGGTGAGGACATCTCGTGGGTGCGCGAGTGGATTACGCAGTCGGCAGTGCAGATGGTCAGACAACGCGAGATTCCCAACTACCTACGCGGCAAAGTCTGGGGTCTGCTCCGCGATGTGCCGAAGCAACATCGTCCCCGTATTCGCACCTCGATGGGTCACTGGCTCGATGATCTGCACACACAGATTGGCTTGCATATTGAGGATTACGCCTGTGAGATGGACAGGATGCTGGCTCAGGTTGCACCGCCGTTAGAGCTACTTTGCCTCCGGCGGGAAGACCAGCACGGACAAGGCGAACGGCTCAATGGGCTGTTTGAACGCACATACCAGCGTGTCTATGGTGAGGAATGGGAGGCACTGACAACGACCAACTTTGACGAGAACCGTCGTTGTCAGCTTGCCCATGAAGTCGCCGGTCAGGAGGCACAGAAAGTGATTGTGGCCGCCTTGATGACAGCTATCGATCCCAACCGTTGCGTGCTGTATATGTTGGCAGATTCATATCTCAATGGCAAGTCCGACCGCGCCGTTTGGAACCGCTCTGTTGCGCCGCTGGCAATTGCCGAATTAGCTCAACAGGGCTGGCTGGCTGTCTCTGACAATGGCAAGGCGATTTCTGCCCATCTCCAGCACGTTTGGTACAACCTCAAATATGCCAACACGCCGCTCGCGCTGCGTCCCAAGATGTCTGTCCAAGATCGCACCCGTCACGTCTTGCGTGCTGTCGAACGGGTTGCCAATCGCCTCACCAACGTCGTGGTGCAGAACGGTCGCTATGTCCACAGTGAGCGCACGGGCTTGCTAATTGGCTTGTTACCAAAGACCGCCCAACTGCCTGCTGGCGCGTACACCGTTCGTTTGGCCAAGGCCACCTGTGACGGGGGGCTGCGTGTTTGGATGCAGAAAACATTGTCGTAGCTCGTTGTCAGGCTTATAGAGGAAACTCTGTAAGCCTCTTTTTTTTGCACACCGCTCTTCTCCACTGCGTCTGCTAACAAGGCGCACAAACTGAGCGTCCGGTGAATGTGTGGCAGTCGCATCGCCCAACGTGGCTGCCTCAGCGGTCGCCCGTTGGACGCGGCATAAGCCGCTGAGAGACCTGACGAGGACAGCGTTGATGCACAAGTTTCTGTTGTCCGACATCGTTACAAGCGTATGCAGGATAAGCAGTCCGACAAAAGTTAACCGAGATTAACTTTTAAGGCTCAAATCATCTAATATAAGTTTTACGCGACAGATGACTGATCTATGTCTCATGAAACGCCTCATCAGCGACAAATTTATGCTAACATGTTGCTATCCTATTTGTCGGGAGCCACCTATGACAACCACCACTGAGCGCGTGAAAAAGTCACTGCGCCTCCATCCAACCACCCTTGCAGGCATTGAGAAAACGGCTGCAAATCTCAATCTCAACTTTAGTCGCACCGTTGAAAAACTGATCCAATGGGGTCTGTTACATGTCAGTGACGAGGCAGCCGACGTTGAGATTGACATTCAGCGTGTCGTTGTTGAACAATCTGTCAGCCGTGCGCTGAATCGCTATCTCAAACTTTTAGCGCAAACCACCCTCGCTGCCAATGAAGCCAAGGAGATGGCACAGCAAGTCTTCTTTGCCCAACTGTGTGCGCTCAGTCACAACCTCTACGATGCCGAAGAAGTCACTGACGCATTGACCCTACACAGTTGGAAACCCCTGCATGAAAAGCTGTTTGCGACTTACGAACAGCGGCTTGAGCGCGGACGCAAACGTGCGCTGGCACAATTGACACAAGCAGCTGATTTGGAGGATGACGCATGGGCAGTTATCACCAAATGGGGCAAAGGGGCTGAAAACGATGCGGTGATGAGCCAACTGATTGAGCAAGCCGTTGAACGCAAATTGAACCGTCACCTTGAACTGTTGACACAAACTGTCTTGGCTTCTGTCGAAGCCAAAGAGATGGCGCAGCAAGTTTTCTTTACCCAGTTACGCCAGCTTGCCGATGCGCTAAAAGACCCCATCGAAGTACGCCCTGCGCTTGCACTCGACAGCCGTGACCCGTTACACCAAGCACTTTATGAGCTGTATAAGCAGCGACAAGCTCGTGGACGCAATCGTGCCGTGCGAACGTTGAAAAGTGCGATCGACGTGGATGCATGGCAAAAGCTATTGACACGTATTGAGGAGACAGCCAGATGAGTGCAACAGCCTTACCCATTGTCAATGCACGCTATATGCCCAACCGCTCACGCAAAACGGGTAATATCTCAATTAAACGCACGATGAAATCTGTCAAGTACATTGGCTTTGGTCACAAGTTTGAGAATCCCAAACAGTTCCAGCGTGGTCAGTGGTATGGTCAGGCGGGTGAACAGGCACATGATGAGGTGGCGGCGTGGGCAAAAGAAAATGCCCAACAACACAAATATACCTACACGTTTGTCTTATCGGTACGTGATGCGGCGATGCAAGATGGCGACTTTGTTGAAACCGTCACACAGATAATGACCGACCAAAAAGAGACTGATTTTCCAACCGACTGGCGCATGATGGTGCATCGGGACAGCGACCACGACCATGCTCATCTGATGCTGTTCCGTGACAAGACATTACGCAAAGCGCAACTTGCCCAGTGGCGACAGGCGATCCAACATGCGCTAGCCATTCGTGAAGAACAGCGACTCGAAGAACAACAAACACAGGGCATTTCACGCCAGCGCGAGTATCTCGGTGGCCTCTACATGGGATGACGACCAACGCTGATTTGCAACAAGCCCGCCGACAACTGGCGGCCAGCACGCGCCAGAGTGAGCGCAATGGGCGTTTCCGCACCATCGCCCTGTGCTTGTTCTGGCTGCTCTTTGCGCTGTTCGCCTTTTTCCGTCATCCACATTTGCAGATGCTCGCTTTGTTGCCAAGAGCCTTCTGGGCTGTTTTCGGCGTTTGGACTGTGCCGTTGTGGGAGGTGCTGGGTGCGCCTGTTTGGTCACAGGTGCAGAGCGGTCAATCTTCCTTGAGAACGTTGTGGTGGTCGTTGTATGGCTCACTGGGTGGCGTTGCAACCATCTGGGCGATACTTTATTTAATGTGGCGACGTGCGCCTGCTTCTGCCAAATCATGGTTTGCCGTGCAGCAAGCCCTGCATCGCCGTGAACAAGGGCAGCTTTCGGCGCATGAAGCCCACACCCTCTACCCCCTCCCCACCACTGCCAATGGCTTGCCGCTGGCACAAGTGACAACCCAGCCCTCTGGTTTTCGTCGTTCCAAACAGCAGATGATTGTGGGGGTGTCATCGCAACGTGAGATGGGGCATCTGGCGGTCATTGCCCCCACGCGGGCGGGCAAAGGGCTGCACCTCACATCCGTCTTGCAGCAGTGGCAACATGCGGCACTGGTCATTGATCCCAAAGGTGAGCAGTGTGAACGCACAGCGGGCTATCGTCAGTTGCAAGGGGCTGTTTACAACCTGCCACATCATTCAGTTGATCTGAGCCACTACTATGATTGGACGAACCGCAATGACCTGACGGAGCTACATCGTCATTTGATCCAACCAGAAGCAGATACCCAACGTATCTTTGCCGAGAAGAGCCGTGTGCTGTTTGATGCTGTCGGTCAGTTTGCCCAAGCGCACAACCTCAACCCGCTACGTGTTCTGTTGCAAGCCAGCAATAGCGATATGCGCCTTGTGCTGACGGCGTTGGAGACTGTCGCCAAGAATGAAATACGCGCCTTTACAAATGGACAGCCGCCCAAGAATCTGGAGGATCGTTTTGTCAGTTCGGCGTGGGGGACGTTGACAACGAGGCTTTACACCTATTACCAATCTTTAGCCACCTTGACGACAGGTACAGGGCGCACGGCTATCCCGCTTGATTGGGCGGCACAAAATGGCACAGTCTATGTGACCTACCCTTTGGGACAGCTTGCTGGGGTTGGCGGCGCGATTGCAGCGGTCATTGCAGGCATGATGCGGTTCCACATGAAACATCATCAAGGCGTGCCATTATTGGTGGCGATTGATGAGCTGCCCGCTGTGGGGCTGCGAAATCTGTTGACTTATCTGGCGACCGTTGGCGGGTATGGGGTGACCATTTTGCTGTATGCACAGACCTATGGTCAACTCGCTCAGCTTTATGGACGCGATGGGGTTGAGACACTGCTGGCAAACTGTCGCCATCAGGTTTGGTATCCGCCGGCTGATCTGACGACGGCCGACAGGATGGCAAAACTGTATGGAACGGCGTTGCAAACGCATGTCAGCTTCGGCCGCAAACGCAGCCGGGAACGCTTTGAGATTGACGCTGGCACAAAAGGCGAAACGCGCAGTGAACAGCTTCGCAGAGACCTTGTCTTGGATGCCAACGCCATCATGGCTTTGGATGCCGAGCAGGTCATTTGTCGCATCGACCGCAAGCACGTCCTTCGCGCTCAACGCTTATGGCCTGTGCCTGATTTGGCACGACTGACAGCTATTCCGTTGGTTCATCTCTGGCCATCTCCTCCCCCTACCCCACCTCCTTTGGATTGGTCAACATTCAAAAAATAACCTCGACCATAAATACGCTTCTATTTTTCTCGACTATATCTTGACAATGTCAGATTAGACAGCGGAGAGGAGAAATAGGAAAATACAAGCATGAAAAAGAGCAAAAAAACACAAATGAGGCAGAAAGATGGGGGTTGAGCGTCGAGGCAGTAGAGGAATTGGGAGAGAAGCTAGAAGCGTTTTGCGGCGGATATACAAGGCAAATGCGGACAAAGACGCGAGACACAAGTGAGTACGGGTATCATTACGTGAGTGGGCTGTTGAGAATGGAAAGTGGAAGGAATATGGCAAACATCGGCAGAAAAAGCGAACAGCCAATTCAAAATATGCAACATTTCATCAGCGAGAGTCCGTGGTCGGCAAGGGCATTGATCGGCGCATTGCAGGATGACATAGGAGCAGAGGAGGCATTTGCTGAGAGTGTGTTGGTGATCGACGAAAGTGCAGATGCAAAAGCGGGTGAGATGAGCGCAGGTGCGGGGAGACAGCGCAACGGAAGGTTAGGGAAGGTGGATTTATGTCAGGTGGGAGTCTTTGCAACATTGGCAACACCACAAGCCCATTGCTGGGTCGATGGGGAACTGTTTATCCCAGAGGATTGGTTTGCTGGTGAGAATGCCGCCAAGCGCAAGCGAGCGGGGATACCAGAAGACCGCACATTTCAGACAAAAACTCAGTTAGCCGAAACAATCATACTCCGTTGCCGCGATGAGGGGTGTTTGCCGTTTGTGGCGGTCGATATGGATAGCTTCTACGGACGCAAATTTGCGTTGCGAAAAAAGTTGCAAGCAGAACAGATATCGAGTACTATGCTGATGTGCCTGAAAACACGGTTGTCTATCTGGAAAAACCCACGATTAGCACCATCAGAAAAGATGGCAAGCCACGCAAAGTTCCCAAAGTCAGCGGTGGCAGAAGGCGGTCAATGTGCGATTTAGTCAACCACCCTCAGACACAATCAGCCGTTTTGCGCTTACGTCCCTCTGAGCGTGGTTACATTGAAGACCGTTTTGTTCGCATTCGCGTTTGGACTGTCAACGAGACCGATATGTTGCAAGAGTGGTTGCTCATCCGTGTCGCTCCCACTCAAAATACCTACATTTTGTCCAACGCGCCTGCTACCGCTTCTTTTCGCACAATGGCTGAACGCAAAAGTTGTCGCTATTTCATTGAACGAGACAATCAAGATTGCAAATCTGAGTTTGGTTGGGATGAATTTCAAGCCACCAAATTCCGCGCATGGCACCATCAACTTGCCCTTACCATCATGGCTGCTTGGTTTGTAACCCAAACTCGTTTGGAATGGGCGCAAAAATATCAGCGTGACCCCGCCATGCTTGCTGAGTTTGAGGTCGATGTCTTACCCGCTCTTTCTGTTGCCAATGTTCGCGCTCTTTTACGTGCTGCCTTGCCCTTGCCTCAACTTTCTTCTCAGCAAGCGATTGATTTAGTCATCCATCATCTCGATAATCGCACTCGTTCTCGTAAATCCCGCCTACGCAAGCATCTCAGAGAACGAATGTGACATTGTCAAAATATATAGAAACAAAACCATAAGTCAACTACCACCACCAGAGGTGGTGGCTTGAAATGAATGCACCTAGAAGGTGCGATCTTGCTATTCTAGGTTAGTCGAATAATCGACCTTGCAGTGCTTCTTGTTGCTTCTCTTTACGTTCTTGCCATTTGACGTACTTGCGTATCTTTTCTTCGTCAAGTCCAATCGTGCTGGCACAGTAGCCGCGTGACCAGAGGTGACGACCCCAATACCGTTTACCTAGATGGGGATATTGCTGAAATACACCGATGGCAACTTTACCTTTTACGAAACCGATGATATTCGATACTGCATATTTGGGTGGTATCCACATCACCATATGTACATGATCTACTCTGACATTGAGTTCCAATACTTCGACATCATCCTTCTGTCTGCACAGTTTATATATCTTCTGGGTTACATATTCCGCTACTTCACCTTTGAATATTCGAAACCGATACTTTGGACAAAATACGACGTGGTACTTGCACTCATAAATAGAGTGCGATAACTTCCTAAATTGGCGGGTCATCATGTTTCTCCTAAAGCTCGCACCTTCTAGGAATTCACATGATACCCGCTTTTACGGTTGAACCCTTTTTTGTACCACTAGCAGAGCTAGTGGTTTCAATTTAGAATAAATCTTTATTGTTTTATTTATGTGCAATATATTTAAAAAGAAAGCTGTTCTTGCCGTTTGCATGAAAATCGTTTAGGGAATTAATGAGTGCCGCCTCCAAGATCAACCGTTTACTTGTGTCATGTGCGCCCATATTTGTCAATCGCCTAAGTTGTGTTTTTACAACATCTAGTTCCAGCAAAAGGCCAGTATCAATGTGTGCTGTAAATGGTCTTGATTGACCTGTTAATTGAACGACTGTTGTATCAGTCGAGGCACTATTTTGCTGGGAGGAACTAGGTTGTGAGATAGAGGGGGATTCGGCCGAATCGGCATCAGATACTTTTGCCTCTCCCGTTAACCAATCTCCGAAACCATCGCTGACAATCGCTTTACGCTTGCTCATTTTCTGTAATCCTTTCAGCTAAACGCTGATAATCTTCTGCACCTTTGCTCTTGGAAGCATACTCAAAAATTGTTTCGCCGTGTGCAGGTGCTTCACTCAGACGCACATTGGAGCGTATAGGTTCCGTTACCAAATCCCCAAAAGTGTTTTTTAATAATGCGGAAATTTCCGTTGTTTGAACAAAGCGACGATCTAGCATTGTTGGAACAATGTAGCTCACATTCCCCCCCGTGCGTTCCAAAATAGGTTTAGCACGGTGCAGAAAATCTTTTAATCCGCGAATCGCCAGCATCTCTAATGGAACTGGGCAGAGTAACTGGTCGGCGTATGCTAACACATTGATAGATAGCTCTGTCCATGAAGGGGCAGTATCAACAAGGATATATTCAAAAAACTGTTCTAATGGGTCTAGCGCATTTTTCAAAATTTCATGTTGCATAAAAGTTGCCTCTCGAATTTGTTGAACAACTTTGTTGACGCGAATACCCCCAGCTAAGACATATAAATTTTCGCGTGCCTCAACAATAGCTTGTCGCTGCTGCTCGATTACAAAGTCAGAAAGTCCCATAGGAGGCTCTATGCCCAATGAGCCAGCTATTTGACCTTGTGTGTCGGTGTCAATTAGCAGTGTTCGTCGCCCCATTTGGGCAAGTGCTGCAGCTAAATTTACGGCAGTCGTTGTTTTACCAACGCCACCTTTTGCCAATGAGATTGCAATTTTGGTTGCCATAACTTCAATTATCCATAACAAAAGACAAAATGCAAATGTTTATTTATTGTTTTATTGCTTTATTGTCTAGCAAAACGATTTCAATTTGATTGCCCTGTCCATATAGCCTATTATGAATGGCTAAATTTACACCTTTTCTCCCTAGCCCCTATAATGAATCTGCATATGCGTTACAATAACCAGATGGAAACGGAAAAATTGTCATTTGAACAAGTGTGTGCGGAATACGAGTTTGCGGCGTGGGAGCTTGCCGAGTTGGTCGAGCGCGGGGAGATTGCGGTCACACACGAAGGGGCAGGGGGAATGTGGTTTGAATCGGGGGAGATTCTACGTTATTTGAGAGAGACACATTATTTTATTTCGCTTGCCGTTGCATCGCGCATTTGTAATCGTTCACCAAGCAATCTACGTCATCAAGTAGGCAAGAGACAATTACGTGGAAAAAAGGTTGGTCTACCCAGAGGGGTTTGGGTAACAACTTTGAAAGATTTAGAAAAGTACATGGAAGAGTTTTCTCGCGGTTGACAACTATTCACACTAACGACTATAATAAGTCAACTGAATAACCTATAAAACGCGCAACGGCGATTAAGTGCTGATTACACCTAACCGCCGTCTAACCGAAAGCCTGCATTACCAGGACAGACGGCTGCGATAATTATAGCAGTGATCCCGCTCACCTTGCACCCTTGCAACCCTGCAACTTTGCAACCGTGCAACCCCAGCGGCTAACCTGCTATCACGCTGCAACCCAAACCCTCTGTCTAACGGCAGGGGGTTTTTTGGTTTGGCGTGCGGGTGTTCAGGCAACCGTGTCGGCCGTGAGCAGTGACATGCGGCCGACACGGCAAGAGGGCAGGCACAAGGCCAGTCTATATTTTAGAATAGGAGAAAATAAACATGACACCCAGCGAATGGTTTGGAAACGGGTTAGGCACAGTTATTTCATGGGGATTGGTTCTCGCAGTTTTGGCTGCGATTGGGTCAACCATCTTCTTCATTTTTCGCTACTTTGTGGTGCTTTCCAAGCGCAATCTGAACTGGTTCGGGCTTCTGAATGCGCTCTTGATATTCGCCCTATTTGCGCTCACACTGCAATATGGCCCACCGACATTTATGCGAAGCGCACAGCGCGGGATTCGCAACTCGCTGCCCTACGCCTCCGCGATTTTGGGCGATGTCAACGCCTATGCCGCATCAGGCGGGAGCTATGCTAACGTGCTGGTGGATGAAGGGTTCGATGTTGAGGGGGGCGCAATCGCGCTGGATTTTCCTGATGAGGTTGAAACAAACAATCTTGCGACATCAGAACAAGCGACCGTGACACGGTTTGATCCCAATCGGCGGATCGTCTACGTGCTTGCACCCACAAGCGCGGTCAATAACCCACAACTCATGCAGAAAATTATGCAATCGTCTATCAACGGCATGGCACTGCCATCAGGATTCAGCGGGGGAAACCACACCATTTCGTTCACGGTGGAAGATGCGTTCGAGAATGTGCTGAGCAGCCCCAATCCAGATAGCCGACTCATCATTGTCAATGGGTATGCAATCGGAACGGGTCTCACGGAGTCATGGGTTGATCAGAACTATCCTGAAATGGCGAGTCGTATGGCATTTGTTTATCTCAAAGAGTAAAAGCATGAATGAGCCACCACAAGTAGAAAAAGTGCCAAATACGCTGTTTGGGATTTGGCTGGCAACATGGCTATCGGCGACGGTGTTCACCGATGACTGGGTTTTAGGGTTTATCGCTGCCTGTCTGTTCACGCTGCTTGTTTTAGCATTCTGGCAGGGTTGGATACAAGCTGTCTGGCAATGGGCATGGCCAGCGATACATCGAACGTTCTTCGCTATGTTGCCGAGCAAGCTGCGGGAATCGGCCGAAAAAGCACCCCGCTATACGGTCACGCTCGGCATTGAGCCTGAGACGGGTGCAGCAATTCAGGTCAATCTTTTGAAAACGGGTCACATCCTGTTTGCTGGCACAACCGGCTTTGGTAAGACCGTGTTTAGTCAAAGTATCATTCATCAGCTAATCGGCACACACACCGAACACGATCTCAAGCTGGTGATTCTGGATGGCAAAGGGGTCTCGTTTTTGTTGTGGAACAACATCCCACACATGCTGTGTCCCGTCGCCAGTACACAGGCAGCGATCACCGATGCCTTACGCGCCGTCTCCGATGAGATGGCGCGGCGCAATGGCTTGATTAAACAGCAGGGGCAGCTTGGTCGGCTGTGTCAAAACATCGCTGAGTATGCAGAGATCACAGGGGAACGTCTGCCACTCCTGCTTGTCTACATCGACGAGAAAGCAGCAGCGATAGCACCCAAGAGTGAGGCGGATGATATTCTCGTGACGCTAGGCGCATTGGGACGTTCCGCTGGCATTGTGCTGATGGTGGGCAACCAGACGCTTTACGTTAAAAACATTCGCGGTGACCTCTCGGCGAACTTTGCAACCAAAATTGCATTTTACATGCCTGATTCGCGTGCGAAGGGGGTTGTCTCGCAAATTCCGGCCGAGTTTCACGCGCTGATGCGCCCACTGCCCGGTCTGGCTTATGTCTATTCACCAGAGATTCAGCACAGGATGTTTCGCTCTGTACAGGTGGCGAATAAAGTATTGGAAAAACGGGCGCATGAATTGGTTGAGGGACACACCAATCGCTGGGAAACCTTGGAGCAATCGGTTGCCCCTCAATCTCCATCAGAGCCAAAGCTGGTTCCGACAATGGCGTGGAAAGATTACGATACAGACACAAAAATGTTACGTCTGCAAGCCTATGTGAGTCGTCTCGGACGCAAGCCCAAAACGAGCGAGATGATGAAGCAGTTTGAAATATCGAAACAGACAGCGATTACATGGCGCAAACGCATTCCCGCTGAGTGGTTGGTCAAGGTCAAGGTCTAACGGAAAGGTGTATGTGTTAGACCTTTTGCCGCGAATTGACCCCTAATTTCGGTTAGACCTATTAGACCTACCAGAGAGAAACGCCAAATGCAGCTAATAATCAACCTCACCTACGCATGGACACCCTTTGGGCTGCTGGTGTTGTCTCCCGTCTTCTTTTGGATAGCGTCTTGGCACATTCCCCCGCTCCGCCGTTATCGGCCGATTGCCATTTTCGCATTTGTCTCCCTCTCAATCCCCTCAACAGTATTCGTCATCCTCACCCTATTTCACGTCGCCTCTACGGTAGAGGAGATCACCACAAAAGTGGCAACCGAAGACAGCTTGGGTCGTTCTACTGTATTGAACAGCAACGCGATTCCCAGCGTGGCACACCCTTTTATCCCAGCCATTCAATCCTACGCAGCGCGATATGCCGTTGAACTCCCCCTTGTGCTGGCGGTCATCGAGCAGGAGAGTCTATTTGACCCAAACGCGGTCAGCCATGCAGGGGCAGGGGGGCTGATGCAGCTCATGCCAGCGACGGCGACCGCGCTGGGCGTGACAGACCGCTATGACATCGACCAAAATCTCGACGCTGGCACGCGCCATCTCTCAGACCTTATCACGCGCTACAACATTCAGAACAGACACACAGCAATACCAATGGCTCTTGCTGCCTACAATGCAGGCGAGCCATCTGTAGATCGCTGTCGCTGTTGGCAGCCTTATGCTGAGACGGCGGCTTATGTGCCTGCTGTCCTCAGTCGCTACGCACGCATGACGACGCGCTCGCCCTATGCCGGTGAGTACACCATCACCAATGGCAATCTACATGGCGGTGACCCATGGCTGCGCGATTCAAAGAAGTGGCCAGGTGTGGATATTGCTGGGGAGTGCGGTGAGGATATACACGCGCCTATCTCTGGCACAATCACAGCCAATGGCTACGATGGCTATACAGGCCCCTATGGCTACAACAACTCATTCATGATTATTGAAAACAGGCGCATGTCTGTCATGCTCATGCACGGGGATTACGCCGTTGAGGTCGATCAAGTTGTTGCGGCTGGCGAGGTGATCGGGGTCGAGGACACAAAGGGCAACAGTACAGGCTGTCACACCCATTTAGCTGTGCGCGTGTATGATGTGCCTGTTAATCCATTGATCCAACCAGGGCAGCCAATGCGGTAGGACGCTCTTTTATCCACTTACTGCTATAGACACAACTCAAGACGCTGAATCATGAATTACGCGACCAATTTGTGCCGTGGTATCCTGCCATGACCAACCAAGTATCATGCGTGCCAAAGCATCAATAGCGTCTGCCGCAGTCAATCGTTGTTTGACTTCTAGGCAGGCAAAAACAAGACGACACTCAAACAATCGCCACGATGACCGTTATGTAACAACCCATGCGGGTCGTAGGATGGTTAGAAGAGGCTGTCAGCCGTCACGGTATCAGCAAAACGGAGCCGAAACCATCGCAGCATCACTTACAAAATTTTGTTTCTTAACCGTATAAGTGATGCACGGGTTGTCATTCACAATTCTGTAGGCATTAATGCGTTTGCCATTTTCACGGATTTGGACGCGCTTAAGTGTGAACAGGTCGCGCAAGAGGCGCGTACAGCGGGTTTTGGTCAGTCGCGCTTCATCTTGGACTAACCAGTTGAGAACGCCATGCTGGGCAAAGTTGTCTGACATGTAGACGAAAATCTCATCGGCCGTCAACACATCCCCAATCGCCAATCCAGAATAGAGCGCAGTCGTCACCTCCTCACCCGCTGCTCGCGCTTGTTGGATGTGGATGCGCTTCACCTCGCGTTTTAAGGCACGATTCGTGGATTTCTGTTCAACAATGTCAATCGCTTGGAAGATGTCATAGTGGATTTCGGCCGAGACCTGCACCACCCGCTTTGCCGTCTCGACCGTCGGCTTGTCGTGTGCATCACTGCCCCGTTTGGCAATTGCTTCAACTTCTAAGCTAGGCAACTGGCGCAGCGTCTCACAACGGGCGATATGTTCAGCTTGGCGTTGTGCCTTTAACGCGGCACGATTTTCAGCTTCGAGAGGGGTTTCATTCTGTTGACTCATCTGTAAGGTCTCTCCAAATACCCAGCCAAATGGACGTAACATAGCCTGATAAACGGCTGGATTTTGATAGGTATAGTGGGTGACACCGGAAAAAGCGGTATTGTCGATGCCACTGTAACTCAAGTCATAACATTTGGCGGCGAAGAAACGACCAACTTCATTATCATTGCGAGTGCGGATCAGGTTGGTATGGCGACCGAGAAAAAAGTCAATCGACTGACGGGAGATAGCGGCTTCCTCGCTGTCATCATTGGGATCAGGGGCGTTGTGGATGGTTTTCTCCAACAATGACTGTGCATCAGCCAGCGTCCTATCTAGCCACTTTTGCGCGTTGACTGTCTCATTTTCACCGCTGCCATTACAGTAAATGTAGGCATGAGCGGCGTTGTTCCGCAGCCGATTGACCAACTGTTGAGCAAGCAACGGATGCAAACGACTGTAGACGTGGATGCAGTCAAAGTCAGAATACAAGCTAATCCCTTCAATCGCCACAGAGGTAACGAGCAACACGCGCACGCTGTCCGGGACAATCCCCGTTGCGATCAGATGAGCCTGTGCTGGCATCCGTTTATTGTCGGCGTTCAACGTCATGATCTGGTCAGAGGTGAATCCATTCGCGCACAGCAACGTTATCACGCTATCGAGTTCAGCACCCTTGTCATTCAAAAAGATCAGGTGGCGTTGGTCTGGATCGCACTGTGAACGGAGGGCATCGCGCTTTTTTGTCTTCTTATCCCAACCAACAAGCTGGGCAGACTGCGTTCTGAGCGTCGATTTGACGTTGATAGATGAGAACGAGATGAGAACTGGGTTGGACAGCGGAAATGGTGTGCCGGTCAAAACGACGATTTTTTGCCAGTTGGCGTTGAGCGTATCGAGCAGATTATCGAGCGCGATGTGGCGATAATCGCCGCTGGCAGCACTGTTGTGAATCTCATCAATGATGAGGTTCCAGTCCGAAAAATCGTCGCAAAACTGCATGACGGCAGGGACGCTGTCGTAGGTGCAGATGATCAGTTGGCTGTCTGAGTGGGCGGTTTTGGCGTGTTCGTAGTAGAGGTCGGCGTGGGGATATTCGGCCGCCAACTGCTGCACCAGCGTCTGCGTCGGACAGGCAAAAATGGTGCGCCCCTCCAATCCCAGCGCATAAGTCGTCTTGCCAATCCCCGTCGCGGCGGTCAGAATTGCCCGCGCTGGCAGCTCAAACGGCACGTCTGACAGGTAATTTCCCGCTGGAACATGAACGATTTGTGAGCTTTTTACAAGCAGACAGGCCAGCAAATCGGCAAATGACGCGCCCAAATTGAAGTAGTCTGAGAGGTCTGCCCCATCGCCGTTGACGGGTAGATCGACGATGTGGCAGTCGATGCCCGCCTCGCTCAGTTGCCCAAACTTCTTGAGAACGCCCTTGCGCCCAGCCTCATCATTGTCGCCGACTAGGTAGACCGTTTTGCCTCGTAGCTGTTCCAGCTGATGCGGCCTGAGGGCGGCACTGGCTCCCGCATGTGAGGTCGTGAAGGCAACCTGCGCTGATCGGCCTGCTTCGCGTTTGCCGCGTTCTGCATCTTTTTCGCCTTCAACGAGGTAGACAATGTCGGCCGCTGCCACATCGCCACGACTAAACAAATACGGCGTGTGACCGCCCATCCCGTTGTACCAAACGCCATATCGCATGTGTCGCCACGACCATTTGGGGTATTTGTCTGATTTTGGAAACTTGACGTGCTGCACGCGCACGCCTTCGACTGTCTCAAATTCATAGACGGCGATGATGTATTTATCGCGCTGCGGGTTCCATTGTGAGGGCGTTTTGGAGGGAGTGGGGATGATTGGGGGTCTATTTGGGTGAAAATCGGCCGAAAAATCGCTCATAGGGCGGCCGAGCGCGGTCAGAATCTGCTTGGTCGTGGCTTGGCAACGATGACAGTAGCAGCCACCATCGTCAAAGATGACTAAGGAGGGTGCTCTTTTGCCAACATTGGCTGCGCAGATGGGACAGGCGGCGCGGTTGCCGCGCCGCTTTTCGAGCTGGTCTAATTCATGAGTGTTGAGTCGTTGTATTTGCATGATGCTGTTTACTCCTTTTTTAATGTACGGTTAATAATTGAGCGGTGGATCGCAGCAGATTTGCTGCCTCGTTGTTTACATTTGTTTGTTGTGGCGATGGGAAGTGCGTGGGTCTCGTGAGGTTTTTGAGCTGCTTTGTGTGCCGAACGATCCCGTCAAAATCTCGATACAATCGTCGTTGAAGGCAACTCTGCTGCTGTGGGTAACAAAAAAGGCGAGTGTAAATGCCCCAAAGAGGGGCGTTTACACTCGCCAGAACGGTTAGATATGTAATTGTTGCAGCCAACAACCTTGCCGAAAATGGGCTGTTGGGCGGCCGATGGGCTGCTCTGTCAATAGTCACGAGGCAACACCTATAGATTGCGCTAAAAGCGAGGGTTGCGATATTGACAGAGGGCGGTTGAGATGCTATTTTTTGCATTGTTCGCGTGTCTCCTGCGTTTTGGAGGCATACATAAACCTCCTCACTGAAGAGGTGCTTTTTCCAGATGGAGACATCACGTTTTGCTTGGGCGATGTCTCCAAATAGATGAAATTATTTCCTGGCGTTACGCCAGTTTTTTGTTTCTAGGGCAACATGACGGCCATGTTGCCATGCTCAGTCGCCCTGTTGGCGTGCGTTTGGGTCGTGTGAAACACAAATGCAGCCCAACAGGGCGGTTGAAAAAAGCTAGAAATATCTGGAATAAGGGTCTTTGCCACAACATATCAATATCCTCTCAGGAGGGGGCTGTTGTAGCGGGTGTTGTGTTGCACTGAATCTGGTGTATAATTCAATGCATAAAGGCTACAACAAGCCCCCGTATTCCAAAAAGCTCTGTGTATCTCTTGCAAAGATTTGTAACACAGGGCTTTTTGCATTCTAGGGAACATCTCCAAAGAAACATCCCCACAAAAATTTCAACTTGTTAAAAACTCGATGATGTTTGGCATTGTAACCGATTTTCGTCAAAACAACGAACAACAGATCGTTTTTGGCGCAACGAAAAAGTATTGTGCTAGCTCACACATTTTCGTGTAGTAAGCACAAAATTACTTGACTGTCACTAAAGCCAACCCCCCGTAATGTTGGAGAGGGGTTCAATCAGCCAAGGCAGGGCGATGACAAAAATATGTTGAAAGATGAAGCCGGCAAAGGTGCGGGCTTGTTCGCGGCGGAACAGGACAAATACCAAGAGAATTAGAGCCGTCACAAGACTGGCAGCGGCAAACCAGCCGTAGATAGCCGCCCATTGGCTAAACTCAGTCGTTGTGTTGAGGTAGTACGATTCGTAAAAAGATTGCACGCTGAGCAGAAAGGTTATCATAAGGGGACTCCGAAAGAGGCTGGCGTTTCTGTAAACGGTCAGCGATACAAACAAACTATTAGGGTGTTCGCGTTTAGGTCGTGGTCTGGATAGGCGGGTCTGTTAACCAAAAGAGGCTGCCGGTGGGGGCGATAGTGAGCCGTTCATAGATTTCGACCAGAGAGGATGAGTCACTTTCCCCAAAGGCGCGTTGCACCATCTGTTGGCGTTTGTGCGCGTTGGCAATTCGGCCGATCCCCACCAATCCCCCATGTAAGCGCACCCCATTCACCATCACGATACGACGTGGAAAACGCTCGGCTGGCATGGCTTGTAACAACGTCATTGGCACACCCGTTAAGACCAGTGTGACAGCGGGCAGCGTTAACGCCGCATCGAGAAGCGCGGCCGTCATCGCGTGACGCACCGTCTCTGTCCCAAGCGCACAGGCAAAGACCAAGCCCAGCGGTCGCTCAAAGAGGGATGTCGGCCGACGCAGCCACGACGCATACGAGCGACTTTGCTGCACCTGACGCAAGGCGCGTTGAATATGAGCGGAAGCCGTTTGCGGCAAATTGGGCGCGTGTGGGAGCCAGCGGACTAGTGAAGACAATGTGTCTACATCGCTGTGGACGGCCTGTAAACAGAGCGTTTGGGTATCTAGCAAGACACCAGACGGCCAGATACCCAATGCCGCCAGCCAACGTTGCCAACGGTCGGCGGTTTGTGTGGGTGTTTCCCAGGCAAGCGGTTGCAGCGGATTAAACCCCTGTCGGCGCAAGTCATCGTCAACGTGAACATAATGCACTTGTTCCCCTTTCAGCGCAGCCACAAATGGCTTGTATAAGGGGAGTTGTGCTGCCATGTCGCCGCGCCCGTCGATGACGACCAGCGGGGAGGTGTTGTTTGTCAACTGATGCAGAATAAGTTGGATTGTCCACTGGTGCAGGGCGTGTCTATCCCCCCACACCTGCACGCGCTCAGGGGCATACACTGGCTGATTGTGATGCTGACCGACATAAATGCCTGTCTTGTCGGCCGAAAGAGGCACAGGCAACGGCTGGATAGGAACGGGGGGAAGCTGTGCCGCCATGCCCAACACAACTGGCGGTAACTGCCATGTCGTCGCAGGATGCTGCCCATTGGATGTAGGCCAAGCAACAGCCTCGCTAGATACATCTTCGTCATCGGCTTCTATATAAAGTTGACCAGAGGCCAATAGACCCGCCCACGTTGGTGCGGACGGCCAGTGTGCCGTCGGTTGCCAGCGAGAGACCGTTGTTGAAATAAACGCAGGCACGAGTTCATTCGACTTACTGGCGGTCGTTTGTCCAGATACATAACTCGCAGCGGTCAACCACACGCCATACGGTTGCAACGCCTCAATAAACCATGTCTGCCCCGCTGGCAGCCCCAGCCACAACATCGGCAGGGGATCAGTCTGCACCGCGAGGGCGAGCAGCTTGTTGGGGAGATGGGTGGCAATGGCGTGCAACCCGCGTGTCGCTTGGGCGGCGTCGCCATAGCGCACGCGCCACCAACTCAGGGTGGGCAATAGCGTTGTCCACGCACCGCGCTTACGTCGTTTTAAGCGTCGCTTGAACATCCGTCACCCCTCCAAAAAGGCGGCAAACGCATCTTCTTCTGGCGAGTTGTCTGTTGCCTCAGTGTGCGCGAGGGGAAACCCCGTGTGTTCAGGTAATTGACCGCGCTCATCACTGACGGAGACCCCTTCCAAAATTGGCATGTCACCCGCCGCTAGCTTGTCATCCAACGCGGCAATTCGCTGCCTCAGCAGTGCAGCTGTCCAGTCGCGCTGTACCAACTGCTCGGCAAGTGTGTCAAGCTGCTTCTCTTCAAATGTCCGCCTCAGCTTGTTTTCTGACTGTTTTGGCATTGTCGTTAACTCCCCAGCAGTGCGCTCGCCTCACGCGGCCGCAACTGCATATAGAGCATCTCGGCTCGGTTTTGGTAGATCAGCACGCCCATCCCCTTGGCATTGGCATCGGTACGACTGCCCATCTCGTCGAGAAAATCGACATGGGTGGGCAAACAGGCACCCGGATATTGCAATGCTAGCCGCTCGGCCGCGCTGCGCTTTAAGCCAAACGACAGCACCCATTGCGTGTTGTTGATGATATAAACACCAGAGGCGACATCCAGTCCGGCATTCATACTCTGTCCGCCAGCCCCTTCAACACCCAGATACGTCTCTAAATCTTGGTCTGCCAGCACGACTGCTGTCCCATAAGAGCGCACCGTTTTAAGCATCTCAGCCAGTGCTTGCATCAGCATCGGTTCACGGCTCATGTAGTAGACCTCGTCGATAAACAGCACCCGTTTCTTAAACCCCTCACTGCGGATGCGGCGGATGAGGTTAGAGACAGTCAAGTAATAGAAAAGACCGCGCAATCCCTGTGGCACGCCGCTGAAATCGAACAGGTTGATGCGGGCTTGCAATCTCAGGTCGATGTTGGTGGGTGCGTTGAACGTCGTGGCAAAATCGCTCTGGACAAAGAGGGCTTGTAATTCGGCCGACATCTGGCGCATTGCCGCTTTCAGGAGTGGGTCTTCAACCGTCTCACTCTCCGCCTTTAACGCCTGACAGTAATAATCCAATGTCGGTGTCACCGCTGGGTTTTTCAGCAGCTCCTCAGTCGTAAAGACGCTGTAGATGGCTTGCAAGCCGATGCGAATGGCGGCACGCTCAAAGTTGTCAAAGGGGCGTTTGAGCAGCAGGCGAAAGACGGTTGTGACATGGTCATATTGAGCGGAAGGGTCGTCAAAGAACATTTCCAACGGGTTGTACTGCACCTGCCCATAGGCGATGCGATGATACGCTGCCATCTCACCCCCTAATTCAAGCAGTCGTTTAGAATGTCCCTGCGGCTCCATTAAAATAACCTGCACCGCCTGTTCTGCGAGTCGCGCCGCAAATGCTTGCAATGCAACCGTCTTGCCCGTCCCTGTGCGTCCCAACAGCAGCCCATGAAACGCATCATTGCCACGCCAAGGTAGATACACGATGTGGGGTGCGACGCTATCAATGCTGACACCCAGATAGAACCCTTCCGTCGCCTGTTCGCGGCCGATGCCCCAAATGGCCGCACACAGTGCGACCCCTGCACTCATGACGTTGAAATGACCATTAGGTGTGAGCGGGGGCTTTTTGAGCGGTGTAAAAAACGCCGTTGCCAGTGCCTGATACCCCGCCAACCTGTCTACGCCCATCGACTGGCTCAATGAGGCGGCGAGGGCTGCCACCCGTTCCTCTAGCTGGTCACGCTGACGTGCCAATACCAACCAAAGCAGCCGCACATGATGCACGCGCTGGTCGCGTTGGCGTAGCGCAAATTCGACATCTGCTTCGGCCTGTGCCGCCATGCGTTCAGGTTGTTCGCTGTTTTGTGACAGAGACCCCCATTGGGCAGATGCTTCCTCTAGTTTGGTGGGTGAGACGGTGCGAATATCAATCGCCAAGACCAGCGGCCCCTCGCTGTCGGCAATCGTGTCTATCAGGGGGCTTTGGATCGTCCAACTGCCTTTCAGATAGCTAGATTGCAGCACGCTATACAAGGGGCGACTGTGATCTAATTTGTTCTGCCCGCTGGTTGGCTGCATCCAAGTGCGTTGTTCAGTGTAGGTTCCCGTTGGGAGCAGTGGAATATGAGTGACCGACTGCGCCTCAATGCGCCATTGTCCCAGCTGACCCACAGTTGTCTTGCCGTCGAAGTCAATCAGGTAATGCCGCGCCCGTTGCAGTCCTGTGCGGCCGACCTGCTCGATGAGATCGGCTTCTTCTAGCAAGCCGCGTCGTTCCCACGGATGAGAACGGTCGGTTGCCAACCGTCGTCGTTTGCGAATCAGGGTCTCAAAGGAAAGCGGGGCAACGACCGTGATAAGGCGGCAATCTCCCAACGTGCCAGCAAAGAGCGAAATGAGCCGCTGGACGATGCGCGTTTGGTCGCCTGCACCGACGCGGAATAGGTCTGGTAGGGTAAGTTCGAAGACGTTCATGAGGGATGAAAGATGAAGGATGAATCAAGGAAGCAGCTATGATACCTTTTTTCATCCTTCATTCTCCTGTGCGCTAGGTTCAAGCTATTGCAATTTGTTTTCGTGGGCGAATCTTTCCCATTCGGCGGCGAGGTCTACGCGCTGGGGCTTGCCAAAGAGGGCGCGGAGGCGTACCAGTAACGGTAACAACAGGCGTGAGAACTGCAATGCACCAGCTCGGTCACTGCCCAGCCAGATACCGACCCCACAACCCATCACCGCCCACCAGTTAGAGACTGGGAAGAAACGCAGCAGGATATTACACACTGCCCCCACAGCAATCCCCATCAATAGCTGGCGCAATGTCAACGACAAACGACCGCGCCCCATTATCTTGGCATGACTTAGCCGCACAAACTCTGTTTTGAACTGTTCAATATACATGGGGAAGAAAAGGATGAATTAGGAAGTATGAAGTATGAAATAAGAGATAGTTCTCTTCATACTTCATACTTCATATTTCATACTTTCTCATTAGGTGATGGTGCAGAGAGTGACGATGTCGGGCATTGTGCTGCCACCTGCGGTTAGGAAAGTGCTGGCGATGCTGGGAGCTTGGACGAGTAGGATAACGCCGCCAATAATAATGGCGACCGTGCCGCCAATTGCGACATTTGTCTTAAGCCATTTCTGACCCAGCAGTGACCCGCCGACCATGACGACGGAAATTAGGACGAGAACAGCACCCGCGAGACGAATGGTGTAAATCCCACGATTGAGACTTTCACACACCACAGCGGGTGGAGCAGCATCGACCGCACAGGCGGTTAAGACAAACATGAGCAGCAACAGCGGTAGGAAGCGCGTCCAGCGGGCGGTACGCCGCTGCGTGATGGCGTGGTGAATACAAGTGTATACAGTGTGTATGTTCATGAGAAAGGCTCCATTATTGACAGCACCCAAGTGGGGTGACTGCTGTAGATTGTGTCGTTGACACTGAACGAAACTGGGGCGGAAGAAAATGACGAATTGTCAACTGCGAATGAGCGTCGTAGCCGCTTTGCTCGACATTGACAAAATGACCGCGTTAGGGGGAGGGAAGCACCTCCCATTGCATCTGACCGACCTGCACGATGATAGGGGCATCGGGCTGGATAGGTGTGAAGGAAATCGTTTGTGAGATGGTTTCACCTGCGTCGATGGGGAAAGGCAACGCCCGACCGCTAACTGCCGTGAGCGGTTGCCCGTCTGGATGCGTCAAGCTGAAGTCGTCGGCCGAAAACCAGACCCGCCCATTCTCAGGCGCATTGATGTGGATCAGTTGGAGTGTTGTCGTTGCGTCAGGCTGCCACCAGGCTTGTGTCAGGCTTGTCTGGAGCTGTTCGCGCAGGATTGGCAACGCAGGCAGTTGGATTGAGACAAGCTCGCCATTGGGCAACAAGCGCATTTCGACGAGCGCACGCTGTCCTTGTGCGCTGGCAGGGAGCAGAAATTCGCGTGTCCAAGACCCACCCAGCAGCGGGCTTGTGCCTGTTTGCTGACCATCGGCCGATGTGACATTGACCAACAACTGCTGACCAGACAATATCTCTCCCTCAACCGCGCCTTGCAGCTTGAGCGCAATTTGTCCATCCGCTTGTTCGTTGACCTGTAGACCGTCATAGACAGCGACCATCAGGTTGTCTAGCGGTTGTAAGCTTCCCAGTGCGGCGGCTGACCCTATCTGCTGCTCATGACTGACATCGTAAACCGCAAACGCGACATCCACGCTTTCATCACTGCTGGCTGGCAGGGCAAAAAGAGCCAGCCCTATCTCATCTTGTTTGAGGATGTCGGTTGTTTGGTAGCTGCGCCGCGTCGTGACTTCGCGAATCAGAAAGGGGATTTCTACGCCTGTATTGGTAAACAATCTGATACGGTCGCCAGCCGTTAGGCGACGGATCATGTCACGCGGAATGCCAATGCCGTAATTGAGGCGTGTATTGGCAAGCCAAACGGCAACGGGGGAGTCTGAGAGCATGACGGCTTCCTGATAACGCAGTGCGCCGACATTGGTTAGACCCGCGGGGGAAATGGGCAGTGCCGTCACGCGCTCATCTTGGTAGACAATTTCAAGCAGGGAGGGGGAACCCAGCGTCAGTCGTTCGCCATTGCCGTCGATAGCGGCGAGTGCATCTTGGGATACTGGGGGCAGCGGCTCGAATGTGGGGGTTGGGTCGGCTGAGACGGCTTCTGCCACCGCCGCAACCGCAACCGTACCTTCCCCATTCGTGGCGGTCAATCTCGCTGCCTGTGCGCTCGGCCGACTGCGCCACAGAAACCAGCCAATGAATACAATGAGCAAGGCGAGTGCCGCAATCGCAAGCTGTTGCGTGCGGCGCGAGCGTTGAGACGACGCAGCATCGGGACTGCCTATGCCACTGCGGCGTGCAATGGCAGCCGTTATCTCTTCGTTCAGTGCTTGAATGTAGGCGATGCTGCCATCTGGCTGAATATAGGCATTGTGATCTATCACCTGTCTCAGCAGGTTGGCAAGCACGTCGCGCTTGGCGGGAGCCGTTATCGCGTCGGCATCCGCAAACGCTTGCGCGAGGCCGTCCTCAAAAGCGTGGATATAATCGACTGGGATTTGGCTGGTGTCAACGCTCGTTGCCATATTACTCATCCTCCGTGTGGGTAATTTTTTGGACAGGGATAAAGACAGGGATTTCGACGGCCTGTAGCCCAATTTGAAACGTGTTGCTGCTCGTTGCGCCCTGTCGCAGGGTCTCCGACCAGCCTGATACAAACGGGACGACCACTCGCTGTGCTTCAGGTGGCACTGTTAGATGCACGTCGCCCTGCGAGCTGGTGAATGCCTGTTGAATGAGCTGTCCATTGCCGTTGACGACGACAACGGAGACATTGGGAACCCCTTCATTGGGTGACGGTTTGCGGTCGTTGTTTGCATCATAGTAGATGTGCAGTGAGACGACCGTTCGCTCGACCGAATGGGGTGTCTTGACAATCCCCAACGGACGGACAGGTAGAAAGACTCGCAAATCGGGTGTCGTGGTCGGAGTCAAGTGGTGGGTTGGCGTGAGGGTTGGCAGTTGGAGGCTGTCGATCCGCGTCGCCGTCAACGTTGCGTCTCCCATTGGTTGCGTGGGAGTGACAACGACGGGACGGGGCGTATTCGTAGCGGGGGATGTCACTGTGACAGGATGGGGCGTATTCACAACGGGGATCGTTGTGGGTGTGGCTGGCGCGGACGCTTCGCAACGGAGCGCGTAGCTGCCATAGGTATTGCCGCGTGCGCGGACACCGATGATGACCGTCTGCTCACGGGGCGCAACCCACGTGATGCGGCTATCTATGCGGCCGATTTCCCTGTCATCACTGTAGTACAACACCTCGCCTTGCCAATTTTGGATGAATAATTCTGTATCAACTGCAGTCGTTTCAGTTTCGCAGGTATAGCGTGTGTCCACCTTGACCAGCAGCGTAAAGTAATCTGCGGGATCATTTGCACCGACCAGATACTGCCCGACCTGACCCGGTGTCAACGGCTGCGCTGTACTGGGCGTGTCGTTCGGCTCGGCCGAATCGCTCGCCACACGCGGCGTTGCTGTTGGGACAGGTGTCCAAGTGGGACGTGGCGTAACGGTTGTTGTGGGTGTCCACGTTGGGATGAGCGTGTTTGTTGGGATCGGGGTATTCGTTGGCACCACAGTGTTTGTTGGAGAGGATGTTGTTGTCGGGTGCGGCGTTGCCGTTGGGGGTGTCGTGGGTGTCTGAGTCGGCGAGGGGGTGATGGTGGGCGAGGGCGTAATTGTGGGGGAAGAGGTGATGGTTCGGGTCGGGGTTTGTGTTGGCGTTGCCGTTGGAATATGTGTCGCTGTCTCTGTCGGCGTTCGGGTTGGGGTCGTTGTCGGGGTTGCGGTGAAGTGGATGACAATAGGTGTTGCTTCCTGAGCTAAGGGACTGGATGAGACGGTTTGCGTCACGAAAAGCAAAAAGAATAGGAGTAAACACCCACTGTGCTTGCGAAGGATGGACATCGTGTTGCCGTTCATGATCTTTGTGTACTTTACAGTAGCCTAAAAAGGCTCTCTGTGGCGCGATGACTCACGGTCGTCTAGGGGCGGTAAAACGACGACGTAAGCGCATTGTGGCAGGGAGTTGTTGCAGTGTAGCGAGGAGGGCGGTGCGTGCTTTCTGTGTTTGGAGATGTGGCAGCTTTGTCTTTTGCAAGCGGTCATGAGCCGCGGGCAGGTTGTCACGCGCCATGTCACGGACAACCTGCTGCACGGTTGTTGCTTCTAAACCACTCTCGGCGAGCTGAGTTGCTGCCATACGCACGGCGGCAGTCTGTTGGGCAAAATCCGTGACCTGTAATCGCTCGGTTAACGTCTCTGAACTGGCATCGGACTGCCATGCGTTTTGCGTGATGGCGGTGGCGAGTTCTTGACGTGAGAGAACGACTTCAGGGTGCAGCGTCGCGGCGGCGAGCTGTTGCAGTTCAACCCGTTTGAGCGGGGTGTCGTTGAGGCCATGCTCAATCGCGCGTAGCCCTTCCCCATCGGGTGACGTGAAACGTGCGACCACAGCCGCAGGGGACAGCCCCTCTTCCCGTTCATAGCGCGTGACGACATCACCAATGCGTTGGATAGCTGCTTGCACAGGCTGGTTGCTCCCCACACGTTGTATCATCTGCTGGATGTCCTGCCCCTCTTCTGCACTTGTCAGACGTGAAATGGTTGCCTGTGCCATCTGCTGGACAGCGGGCGCGGCTTGGGTATTCAGGCCACTGACCGCCTGTGCCAAGACAGTCGCACGCTCACGGGTGTCACCTATTTGGGTCGTCCCTTGTCGGATGGGCAGTCGCGTCTCGCCTCTCGCAGCCTGATAGCCACGCAGGTCACCGCGCGCAAAGCGTAAGTCTGGCGTGATGTGGGTCTGAGTCGGTAAGGCATCCAGCGTCATAACCAGTTGAGAGACCGTGTTTGCGTCCTTGCCTTCTGCAACGAGCGCGGCTTGTGTTGTCGCTGCACCATACTGTTCGACATCTGCTTGCACGGCCAATACCTCTCGTTGCGAGAGGCCGAGCGCATCGGCCGACTGATTGAGGGCATTGAGTTGTGTGGTGACCGGTGTTGGCAATGTGTCACGGCTTCCCAACCAAGCCGCTGTCGCGCTGCTATCGTATCCTGCCGCACGCGCCGCCAGTGCCGCACGGGTGAGCTGTTGACGATCCACCGTTTCTGTGGGTTGAACAATCGCTTGTGCGAGCGTGGCTTGTTCGGCCAAACTGAGCGGTGTATTGTCTGTCCATGCTGCCCCGCGCTGTAAATCGCGCAAGATAGCGGTTGACCCAGCCCCCTGCTGTTGTCGTTGGGATAGCCAATTTGTCAATCGCTGGGTTGTTTGCTGCACGGCAGGCTGACCGTATTTGTCAGTCAGTGCTGCTATTTGTCGCGCCGTCTTTGTTCCCGCTGTGGCGGCGATGTGTGCGTGTGCTTGCGTGCGAACGGCTGGGTCTGCGTTGTCCAACAGGGCAATGGCTTGTGGGACGCTGCGGGGGGGGATTGTTTCAGTTGTTGGTTGAGAGGTGAAGACGGATGAAGCCACCGTTTGTCTGGGCGGATTTTCGGCCGACTGGGAGAGCGACTGTTCGGCTGTTACTGGTGGCTCGCTCGTGCGTGGCGCATCTTCAACTTGCTCACCTGATAGGTTTGGCCAGCTCAGTGGGTCTCTGACTTCGCTATCTGCCATGCTTGGTCGTGCCTCATCATCTGGCATAAATGGATTGTGCTGCAGCTCTGAGGGTGTGCTGCTTTGGCTCCCAACAGGTTGTTGTTCACGCACCATCTGAGAGGAATCACTCGTTTCCGCTGTGTTGATTGTCTGCGTAACATCTGGCTCTAACACGCTGCGAACAGCCGCTATATCTAGTTGTGGGATGGGATTGGGTGTGACAGAATCTGTCGCTGGTGTCATACGCTGTTGGCTCCCATCAGCAGAAGGGGCGGTTTCAGCAGCGTCTCGTCGTTGGTTGCTGGCTGGCTGAGGAACAGGCGGTGACAGTGAACTTCTCGCGCCATCGTTCTCTGGCAAGGGCGTTGCTGTCGCATCAGTGATGCCTTGTAAAGTGACAGACTCTTCTGTTGTTGGGGTAGGTTGTTGTGTGGGAGCGTGTCCACTTCTATGAGTTGTTGCGCCATTTTCCCCATTTGTTGCAAATCTACGCTCTGGGTCAGTTGTGCTTACACGTCTCCCGCCACCCGTTGCCCCAAGCTGTTGATAGGCTTCCTGTAACCCGTGTGACATCCCAATGCTTAACCATGGGTTGCTTTTGTCAGCACTTTGCATCTGCCCCACACGCAGATAGTCAAAGCCATCGGCGGCTGCATTGCCATTGCCCCGCACGCGGCGTGTCAGCGTTCGTACTTCGTGTGCGCCTTCAATGAATTGACCGATGCGCTCATTGCGGCCTGCCACATACCCAGCGGCTGCCTGTAGCTGTTGGCCGCGCTGGATCGCCTGCTGTCGCCGCACGGGGGAGACTGTGCGATTGGCTTGTGCCGTACGGTAGCGACCTGCGGCATATAAGCCACCCGCTGCCCCCACCTGCGCGGTTGTTTTCAACGTGTCATCGACACGATTCGCCGCCCCTAGCACCGCCCCTGCTGCGAGGCCTGCACCACCCCGTGCGATACCCGTCAATGTCTTGACCCCTGCGCCACCCGTCATGCTAGACCCATCCAAGAGTGAGAAACCACGCATGATGAGCAACCCAGCACTGACGACGCGCCAGTAGAGCAGAATGGCAGCCATGATGGCGGCGAAGAAAAAGAACATCACCCCATAACTGCCGCCTGTGATCATCAGCCAGATCGCAAAACCAGCCACGATCATGCTCCAGAGCGTTTCTAGCAGCAGGTTGATAAATTGACGAATGTATTGTGTCAAAAGCGATTGCGTGAAGACGAAGTAGCTCAAGGCAAATGCCAGTGGCAAGCCCAAGTAGAGAATGACCGCAGCCGCTTGTAACATCAGGTACAACATCTGTTCTGCGATGACGACGCCGCTGCTGATGAGGCCAAAGAAGAGCCGCAAATTGCCATCGGCTGCCAGCCGCAACGCTTCTTCGCGCTCAGATTCGCTGGCGAGATCAAAGGCCGCCGGCTCCCCATTGGGAAACCACGTCGCTTCAAACGCTGGCGGCAACGTGGTCTCATCCAGAACCGCCACGTTGTCTACTTGAATGTAGTACGCGGTCAGGTCAAAGGCATCCACGACCCCTGCAAATGGGTCAACCGCCAGCACGTCGGGGATGTTGTTGGGCAGTGGCTCATCGGGCGTGCCGCTTGTGCCGGTATCAAAAGCGGTCGCGGCTGTGTCGAGGCTCTCTCCTGCGCGAATGCTCATCACCATGTTACGAACCTCCTCGAGGGCGTTTATTGCCAGCTCGGGTGTGCCTAGAAATAAGACGCTCAGGACAGCCATCAGGATCAGACGCTCTGGATTTATCCACTGTGGGAGCGTTTTCAAAACGCGACTACCCGCTAGCTGAAGACCCAAGAGCGCAATGGCGAGCAACAGCAGCGCGGCCGCAATGGGCGCGATGCCGTTAATCATAAAGGTTAGCAGTTGAAGCGCATTGTCCACCAACCATTGCCGCAGCCCATTAATGAGCAGTGCGCCCGACAAAATCATGCGCTCTAGTTGCCACAGCAGCTTTGCCAAGCTCCAGTACAAGGTGTACAGCAGCTTGTCGGCGGCACGGTCAACGAACCCTTGCAGCAGATAGGTGGCATTGGAAACACCCATTAGGTGAAACAGCGTCATTGTGTTTTCTTCACCGTCAGCCACCAGATAGCGACCGTCCCCATGGCTAAGGTAACAACAAAGAGCAGTAGCCAATTGTGGATCGTTGTGGCTGATTGCGCGGACACTGTTGTGGCAGGTGCAACGGGCGGATGTTCGGTCGCTTGTGGCGTTTCGACTGCCAGTGGTGACACCTCCGTCTTGTTGTCATGCCCAGAAAAATGTGCGACCAAATCGGCTTGTGTCGGTCGAATCGGCTGTGGTCTCGCTGTGTCAGGTGTGCTGTCAAAGTAGACCGCACCCGCGTCGATGACAAACCCATACGCCAACGGGTCATCCCCCACCGTGATTGCCAGCCAACGTCCCCCAATTTCGACGGCTGCGGCGGCCGAGAGTGGGTCTAACCATGTCCCCATTGGCTCTATCTGATACAAGCCGCGTGCTAACTGCACCGTGCAGCGTCCATTTACATCTGGCTGACACGTTTGCAGCGGTTCCCCTTCATCATCACGAATTTGAATCGGTTGCTCAAAGGCACGCCCATTGAGGTGGCGGACTTGCAACGTTACCGCAACCAACGGCTGCATCTGCACAAACGTCAACATTGGCGCAAACAAAATGAGTGCAAGAGGCACATCACGAAGGGAAGTCGGCAAGCGGTTCAAGACAAGTCGCCTCCAGCAGTTTAAAAGCAGTTTGCATAAAATCATTTGCATCACTTTCTCTTATGGGGGTGGCCCCGCACCGGCCCAAATCGCGGGGTCAATGAATTGACCATTGACCTTGACCTGCCAATGTAAATGTGAGCCAGTACTACAACCTGTACTGCCCATCCCTGCGATGGGTTGCCCTGCGGTGACCGGGTCATCGTTACCAACGGCAAATGAGTTGAGATGGGCAAAGTAGTGCAGCATCCCCGCGCCAGAAAGCTTGATGTAATTGCCAAACCCCGTGTGTGGATAGTCGCTGCCCGCAAAGTCGGAACAATCTGACCCCCACACATCCACCCCTGCAAACGTGACGTGACCCGTGACGGGCGCGACAATGGGGTTGTCGGTGCTGTTGGCGATGTCACTGCCCGGATGGAACCACGGTTTCTCATCGGGACAGCCCCAGCCTGTGCCATCAACCCCTGTAAAAAATGTTTGGCACGCAAAGCCACGTGTCTGGCTGCCGTTGGTCGGCCAGCGACCGATGGCGGCCGCGGGCAATGTCGGCCATGGTGTGCCGGCCCCAACGGTGGCGACGGGTTGTTGGTTGCCGTTATAGGCAGCGACATCATCTAGGTAAACAGAGGTTGGGGGTGGGGGATGGTCTGCCTCAACAAACGGGGCTTCGGGATTCAGCTCTGGTACAAACCAGATCGGTAAGCCATAAGCGAGGTTGCGCCTCCAATCTGTGATGAGGCCGAGTTCCAGCATGTCACCGATGGGGGTCTCGAATGCAAGCGTGACGGTGCGTTCGCTATGGATTGGCAGGGGGGTGGCCTCTGTCACTTCTGGTAGTGGCAACGCACGCGCAAGTAAGGGGTCATTGACCACACGCCATTCGCCTTGAATTAGGCTGCCGTCGGCCGCTGCGATGCGACGGATGAAGAACACGTCGGTGAGTGGCATGATGATGGGGCGGCTGTCCGTTTGGTTGCGAATGGTCAGGGTGACGTAGTGCCATGTGTAGGGGGTCTCTGCCAGTGGGTGATCTTGTCGCTCGTAGTTTACCATCCGTACAACGGGGGCATAGCCGTCGCCGATATAGACATCACTGTGCATGAAAAAGCGGCCGATGTGATAGATGGGCGTTTCGGTTGGGACAGGCGTGGTCAGCGCGTAAATCGGTAATGAGGGTGTTGTTGTCCACGCTGGCACGGGGGTTGTCGTGATGTTGTTGTAAACGACAACGGGGGTTGTCGTGATCCACCACGGCGTTGCGGTAGGCTGCCATGTCGGGGTTGCGGTGGCTGCCCAATGCGGGGGTGTCAGGGTGGCCGTTGTCAGAATAGTAGGCAGTTGGGACGTTTCAACAACTGTGTACGGTGTCGGCGTGGCGGGGATAACGGGGGTACTCATGCCTAGATAGCGTGTCTGTGTTGGCACAGGACTACGTGTTGCCGCTGTCCAATAGGCGACCCCAGCCAGTGTCTCCGTATCTGCGACGACACCGATAAGGGCTGTGCCCGTGCAGGCCAGCAACAAACAAAAGAGGGCTGAGAAAAGCAGCAGGTGCTGACGAGGCGGCATTGACTTAGCACGCATACGACCGCCATTGCCGGTAGACCCAAACCAATCTACCCGCGTTATAGTGCGTGGGATGCAGCTGAATGCGAACGGCGTTCATGCCAAGTCGCCGCCCTTCTATATAAAAGATGTTACGCTGTCGCCATTGCTGTTGCAGCCATGCAGTGCCGCTGAGGATGTGGCAAGTTCGACCATCTGGATAGAGCGCGATGGCGGCACAGATCGTGTCGTCAGTGGGTTTCCGTTTACAGACAACGTAATGCCAGCGGATAGCCATGGGCATGGGCATGGGACGTGCGCCCAGCCGATACAGCGTGGTTGTCATGGGGTTGGCTCCGTCTGGGTGATGGCTGGAAGATAGAGTTGATGACGGACGGCAAGCTGCTGTGTGTCCCAACTATGTTTGAGCGGTCGCTGCTGGCTGTCGCTGGTCAGGTCGATGGTACTGACGAGGTGGCTGGGAACATGCGCCGCAACGCGCCAGCGAAATGACAACACGTGCGTTGACGCATCTGCATCGCCATAACGAATGGGGCGGAGGCGCAACACGCTTGGGTTCGGTGGATAGTCGCGCACATCGTCCGCCACGCTGTGGGCATAACTCATCCCGCGCTCACCGGCCCCATCTTGCAGACCGATACTGTAACCCGCGTCAATGAGACGGCTTGGGTGTGAGATGTTGTCGTAAATATAGAAGGCGGTCTCTATTTCTGGCGGTGTTTCATCGTCTGACCACAAGGGGATGGCGAGTGCAAAGCGGGTCGTTGTGTCTGGATTAGTTGCTAAGGGCGCGTTGTGCCACTGGATATACAAGGTGTCACGGCCGTCGAGCCAATCTGCGATGACCGCTGCGTGCCAGCGGCCGACTTGCGTTGTCTGTGTGGGTGAGGCTGTATAGCTGAGATCATAGTCGGCATGGAGCGGCGCAAGCGTCAATGGATAATCTGACGAAGGCAAAATCTCGATTGCTTCATTCATCCTTCCTGCGACCATCGGTCGCCCTTCATCCTTCATCCTTACAACTCCGTCGGCATGAAGTGTGAGCGACCGCCATGCGCTGCCGTAGAGTAGAATGCTTTGCCCTTGTCGGCCGATATTGAGCGTCACGCTTGCATCATCACACACAACGGTCGTGACCGCATTTTCATCTGTGTCGGCAAATTGATCGCATAGATTGACAACCCCAAACGTGGCAAGGTCTACATAGGGAATCTCAGTCGTTGTCGGCTCAAGGACATAATCTCGATTCCCACCTGCCAGCTCACCTGTCCATGTCCATTGACGTTGGGAGGGGTTCCAAACAACGTCAGAAGGCGGCTGCCAGTTCGCCGCTGGTTCTAAACCGATGGGAAGCTGTTGGGTGAGCGTGATGTGACGAGCGTGTGCTTCGTCGTTGTGAAAGGTGATTTGTTGTGTCACGTCTGAATGGGGGGCGGCAAATGACGGCAGATGTTGTGTTAAGGCGGGCAAGCGCGGGTCTGGCTGATGACGGTTGCCGTCTGTGTTGCTGATAGCGAGGGGTTGCAAGCCATGTGTGGCGGCCGAGAGGACGGTCACTGCTGCCATCTCATCTGCACGGGCAAGTGTCGCAACAATGCCCGTGCAGATGAGTATGAACGAGGTGAATACAACTGTGGCTCCCAGCAACAGTCCATTCGTGTGTGTTCCCATCAGGTACGTGTTGTGTGGTGTTGGCATAATCAGTTTGTCGCAAATTGGGCGAAAATCTGCGTAATCCGCGACTTGCTTTGTTTTCTCCCTATTCGATCTCGATCCATGTTCCCAAGACATCGTACCGTTCATGGTCTGTCTGTATCATTTGCCAAACAGCGAGGGCATGGGTGTTGTCAAAGGGATCCCGTGCGGTGAGGAGTTGGGAAACGGGGCGTAAGACGGTGCGGGGAAGGAGCGGGCGACCTGGCGGGTCAGCGCAAATGGTGAGGGTCAGATCGCAGTGACTGGTGTGTAATCTGCCAAATCTGCGGTCGTCATCTTTGGCGGGATCGCCGTGTCCGTAGATATATAGAAGAGACACCCCTTGCCCTTGCGGGAGAATGTAGGGGTGAATGCCGTTTTCCAGTGCGCCTGTTGCCCCTTGCGCGGCCGATTGGTTGCTCATGACAACCTGTGGGGTTGTCCACGTATTGCCAGTGTTGGTTGAAATGACGGCATAGCCCGTGTATGGCTGACGGGGTGGTGCATTGTTGGCGTTCTCCTCCCAAAAGGGTTCCCACTGTGCGGGTAGCTGGCTATCTGGGTCTGAGGACATCGGTGTGAATGGCTCTTCAAAACTGCCGTTGCCGAGTGTCCCATTGCTGATGCGGATGTCATCAAAGTATGCCGTGCTACGAGCGCGAGCTGCATCTGGGCGTGATCTTAGAAAGAGGGTCATCTGGCTGCTTGTGGCAGGCATCTGCACGGAGAGTTCTGCCCAGTCTGTTGTCGGGCTGTGACTGCTTGACCAAACGACGGTTGCCGCATCTGGATTGCGCCCTGCGCTGGGGTCTAGCCCTATCTGCATTCGCATATCCGCAGGGTTGATTTGGCTGTTGTACTCTATACTTGACCACGCTTTTGCCCATGCTTGTACGTGGACAACATCGCCAACCGCTGTGGGGAACGTCTGCATGATCCCCGCCTCATGTGCGTATTCTGTTGTTTCCCAACCGACCGCGTTGAGACCTTCATGCAGGTAATCGCCGTTGGCAATCCCATTGGGGGCATACGGATTGACGGGGAAATATCTCGGTTGCCGCAGTTCTAGGAAAGGGGTTGGCGGCGTAAGTGGCTTTGTTACCCATGTATTGATCACCGTTATCTCGCCAGTATTGTTGCGGATGGCATCTAGGTGAGCAGAGCCGCTGAACTGCTCTGCGAGGGGAATCGTCCAGCGGCCGACCGCTTGCCACTGCGGATTAAGCAGACTGGGTGCGTCTAATCTGTAGACGACCGTTTCCTCGTTGCCGTTCTGGACGGTGGCGAAAAATGCGCTATCGACAGCAGCAGTCTCTGGATTGTCTGGTACGGACATGATCTGCAAGCTTTCCCCACCCCAAACACCCAACGGGGCAGGTGCGGCAACGCCGATCCAGAGACCATTCCCGCGATCTCGCCGATGTTGAAAATGGCCGAATACGTCTGTGTAAATAACATGCGTCCAACCTCCATCGTCTACAAGGACGTGTGGCTTTGTTCCCATCCCGACTTCGCTAGGCGCGGCTGTCACAGTGTCGCCATCATCGGCCGCTGCGTAGTAAATACGACCGTCCTCTTCCCATGCGATGTGCAAACGGTTGACATCGCTGTAGGTCAATGCGATCTGCTGTCCTGTTGTCAACTGCGTCGGCTTGAGCGAGCTACCACCATGCGCCGTGGCGTACCATAACGCACCCGTTTGCGCCCAGCCGATGGCGAGGCTGTCATCTCCAATAGCGACCGTTTGCAACGCTTGGTCTGCGACGTTGTGATCTAGGTTGAGGATGTCGCCGGCACTTGCCACAAGCGGTGTTCCGTCGGGTGTCGGGAGCGCGGTTGCTGTGGGGGCGCAGGATGCTGAGGGAACCCCGTTATACGGGTCGGCCGCTGCGTTGCGGTCTGGGTCTTGGTTCGCAAGTGGGGTCGCGTACACGCCCATGCCTGCCAGTTGCGGCGCACACAGCGTGGTCGCTGTTGGGGCGCTACAGCTGATTAGGAGATATGCGATGAAGGGAAGAACTTTGAGGGGGTTGAACACAATGACGTTCCTTGCGCTTACACGCTCCGCCCTTTCGACATCGAGCGATGTGTCCAGAGAACGGAATTAGAGACGGTTGGAGGAAGGTCAGGGGATTGGCTGTGGGGAGCAAAAAACCCCGGCCGAATGACACCGCTGACATTTCCGCACGGTGAAGCGTTGCCTGCTTCACGTTTGCGTTGTTATTTGGGTGTGTTCCGAACGGGATTCGTTGTTATAATGAACTCGGTTTTTGTGTTCCGTTTGGAATGCACCCTCTAGGCCGCTTTGTGTTCGTTGCACGGAGTGGCCTTTCAATTATTAAAAGCTGTGTTTGTTATCACATCTGGTCTATCATTCTTGTTCCTCTATTGGATGAATCAATGGCAAAGTTAAATACACACGCCAGCCAAGTGCTGACCGCTTATCTATCTGAAGGTCACCTCCAGCGATTGAAGCCCAATAGTGCATATTGTAAATACCATGATGCTTGCCTTTGTGACGCTTCGGAATCACTTTTTCCAGTGAGCCACCCCCGTCATCTGAGATAGTGACCTCAAACTGTGACTGCTTTGCATTCAACTCAATCACGATATGTTTGGCTGTGGTGTGTTTTGTGATATTGGTGATGGCTTCTTTGATAATGTAGTAAAAAGCTAACTTGGCTTTCTTTTCAACTTCGGCCTGTGTCGCCTTCGGTCGTATAATCAGTTGTAGTCTGTAGTCATCAGACGCTTCAAATGGATAAATCAGGTCTTTTGCAATATATTCAAGACGATCATCGAGAATTGGATTGTAAAGATTATGGCAGATTTGTCTGAGACTTTGTGCGATTTCATTGACCTGCTGCCGTTGCCCTAAATTCCTACCTAAGATCAATAGGGCTTGTAGTGGCCCGTCATGGATTTTTGCGGACAACTCCTGTCGCTCTATCGCACGACTATAGATGGAAATTGCCTGTCCGCTGTTAATCGTCTCAAATAGATTGATGGCTGGGAGACTCATTGCCAGTGTGTCACTGAGCTGTTGAAGTTGCAGTAAATCACGTTCATTGAGTTGCTCAAGCGTCGATCCAGCCGAGGCAATGAGAAAACCTGTCAGAAAATCTGCCGTCATGATAGGGACATAAACAGTTCTATCTGAAAAGAAATGTGCTAATTGGGGAATGTTTGAGACATGTGTAATTGCTGTTGGGAAAACACGAATGGGATTGATCTCTTCTGGAAAATCTCCAACCAAATGAGTTGCATAGCCGCAGGCCGTGCGCTCGTAGTTCAGCTCATTCCATTCATACAAAGCAATGTTCTCCAATGCTAACGCTTGTGCTACTTTTTGTAGCACGTGCTCAACTGTTTTCCAGTTCGGTTGTTGTGTGATTTGTCTCGCAATCGCCTGCATATCGTTGTGTGTCAATTGATTTTTGCCGTACAAGATAACTCTCATCCCATTGAGTAGGATTGAATTTGGGTACGCGCCTAACAGACCTATCCCAATAACGATAACAGATGCTTCTCGCGGGATATTGAAGCCTTGATGAATCAGATTCAGTCGAATGACAGAGAAGATAATCACAACAGTAATTATCAGCAGCGTAGCTGTTAGAATGCGACTTGTTGTCATTTCGATGTATAAGTGTTGACGACGTAGAACGATGAACAAAAATCCAAGTGGTAGCAAAAGCAGAAGCCCAAAGCCCACGGTGCCAGGCAACAGTCCGACCCCTGTAAACACTCTCGGAATCACCGTGAAAAAGATGAAAGGCAATGTCCCAACCGTCACAAATAGCACAAGTATCACTAATTGTCGTTTTGTGTAAGAGGGGGGTAATTTGATTGCCCGGAAGATGATAATGACAACTGAAAGAAATAACCCAACCCCAACACTCAGATAGCTAACGGCGAGCCACTCGACATTCAATAATGACTGGAGACTCACATCCTGTGGAAATAGATACAGGTATTCAAATCCACCGAGCACGCCCCACATGATTGATATTGCGAACCAGCCTTTTACCCAATTTGGGACAACGCTTTCCTCATTTCGAGCTTTGACTGAATAACCTAGTTGTGTGTAGAGTGGCCCCATAACTGGTACTGTCACATAGCCGATAATCCACGCTGTAGACTCACTCCCAAACTGGAATGTCGGGATAGATAGCCAGCCCACCGCTGTCAACATGAAAACGACGGCGGGTATCAGGTCTGAGGTTCTATCTCCGATTAGCATCATAACAGAGCCAATGATTAACATCGTCAATGAAGCATACAGTTCGGTGAAAATTCTTGACTGCCCATCTATGGGTTTTATCGTTCTCTCGATAGCCACATCAGCGCGAATCAACTGTAAACGATATTCGGTTGTTTTAGGCGTTGGGAGAACCGACCGCCGTGTTACCCTAACGCCGTTGATGGCTGTCACCACATCTCCAACTTGCAGCGCGTCAGTTAGGTTCGGATGAACGGACGCAATCAGTAGCTGATTGCTTTTTGTATTCCATCGCAGACCAAACCCCATCTGAGAGGGGATTGTTCGATAAAGGTGTTGGGCGTAATAGCCGGTTAAGAGAAAAAAGACGACGATCGCGCCAATCTTCACTATATAGCTTGCATTCTTTTCCACGAAAGCAACTCCAAAGCCTCTTCCGGTATCAAGTGCGAAATAGACTGGATCGCACTTTCTCCATGTTGTAGATAGACAAACATCAACCGATGTACATCTTCGATTGTCCCCATTTCATCCAATATCTCTCGAATCCGTGCTACTGATGTTCTTTGCCTCAACAAACTCTGCAACTCTTGAAATAGCGGATGTGTCTGTTGAGCAAGCCCGTGTAAGACAGGCAGTGTGAAATTTCCAGCCTTCAAATCTGTCTGTAAATCCTCAAGGTCATCTTTGAGTTGTGAACAGGTTCCAAGTGCCATTCCATAGTCATAAAATGCCTTTTCAATTTCCGTGTGTGATTTAGAAGCCAAATATGCGCCACAAACAAAGTATTGTGCGAGGGGGAGCGCACTCATTTCAATGATGTTTGCTAGATATTGTTGTTGATTAAGCCGTGTGAAAACGGTCGCTTTATTTTTTAACTGACCGCTTGCGGCACTTAAATACGCTGTCCGCATTCTCGTATTTACCTGACGATAAATTGATGGTGGAACAGCCAGTTTGGATAAGGCTTGATATGACAGAGCGAGTGACAACAATGCGAAACTTAATAGTTCACTATCTGGCCTATCATATTTTTCCGTTTCACCATCTTGAATGTCATCAAATATGTCTGCCGCTAATGTGAACAAGTACCAACTGGTCACTAACGGAGCCGTCTTTACTATATCGCCACCACCAGCAACACATGCGATAGCAGCAGTGAGGTGAACCGAGCGGTTTAGGCTCTCAAAATAGTTAGCCGCCCATCTGCTCTGATGTGTGGCTACCTCATGCTCCTGTAGCAGTTGATGAACGATGTGGTCTGTGACCAAATGATGCAGCTCAACAATGTTCTCTTTGAGCGTTTTGTTGCTTGATAGACGCATGTTGTAAATGTAAAGTTTGTCGTTTCACAAATAGTGTGTGACAAAATTTAGGTAAGGTATGGTTATTGCCATTGACCAAGCCCACCCAAATTGTCAAACCATTCATCCATATCACCTGTAAGGAGTATGGCTGATGTAACAAATGGCAACAGGTTGACAGAGACTTGTTTTGCCCTTTTGCTGCATATAGCGTTCCATACAGATGCGTATTCTGTTTTAGCACGCTCGGCTTGTTGTTTGATCGCTTGCATGTCATCCATGATCTTAGTGGCTCCTTTCTAAATTGTGTTGTTAGAGAGTATGTTATATCTAATTTGGCACATACTCGCTTGTTACATTTATACTGTCTTTTGCTCCAATTTAGCGAATATCTCGATGATCTGGTGGTTGAATAAGTCCAAAAGCCATTGCCAGTGCAATACAGTGTGTTTTATTTGCTGCCCGCATTTCTTTGTAAATACTACCAAGATGATTCCGCAAAGATTGCGATGTAATACCTAGCTGTGCTGCTAACTCCTCCAACGTGATGTCAAGATTAGCTGCAAGTGCCTTCAAGACTTGAGTTTGTCGATTGGTTAGATTTGGTAACTGATATTTCTTCTTGTAATGACTCTGAACTGTTCTAGAAATGAAAAGACGACCTTTCATGACGTTTTTGACAATTGTAGGAAGTTCTTGGGGGGTAAGATCATCTTTGAGTATGTAGCTACGAATATCACTCGCTAAATTTTCTCTTAAGATAGTGGGATTTAAATAAGCTGATATGACGATGATCTTCACATCAGGGCAGGCTTTCCTTATTGCTTTGATTCCTGAGATGGGTTCAAAACTTCCCCCTATCCCATCTGGCATTTTTAAGTCAAGCAAAAGAACGTGTGCGTTTGTAGCCAGTAATGATGGAATGATTAAGTCGGATGTTTGGCACTCTCCTGCCACTTGTATAGAACTGTCTCTGACTAGACCTTGTTTAATCCCTGCTCTGGTTAGTGCATAATCCTCTGCGATAATAACAATTATAGATGTCATAGTGTCAATCCTAATTTACTATCTACTGACTTCAGTGTAAACAAAGAGGAAGCTGCCTCTTTTAATGCAATCTGCCATGAATCTAGCATGAGCGTGATGGGGGCTGAATTTGTTCGAGTGATTATTCTGAGTGTTTGATTGAGTAAGTAGTCCGCAATGATGTTGTTGTCAATAGCCATTATTTCTATTGCATTGACCCCGCTTCCATTTCGGCTCATATTGAGGAATGACCAACCAACAAGCTCACCTTGTTTGTGCAATGAGATAAATTTAAATCTTCGCCCTGCTAGGCGATTGAGAGCCTTGCTTAAAAATGCTAAGTGACTTGGTTTGTAAGAATCTAACGTGACGGGATATTGTGCTTTAATTGCACTAGGGACAACTGCTTTTGCAAGCATGTATTGCGTTTGCCAGTCTCGTTTAGTGGTGATTTTCATCTCGAATGAATTGTCAAGTCCGCTATTAGGGAGCGTTTGCCCAAATTGCATTTCAAATGAAAAACGTTGCGTGATACAGTGAAAGCCAAATCGTTTGTATAAGTTCTCAGCAGGAAGGTTTCCCTTACTAACCTCAAGTGACACGTAAGTGCCAGCAAAGTCTCTTATGCGTGCTAACGTTGCGGCAACTAAGGCTTTCCCCACACCTTGCTGTCTATATTCGGCAAGAACACCGATGTAATCTATGTACCAAACTTTTGGTGATGTCTCATAAAAAAGAGACAAGGCGACGGACTCCCCTTCTACATCATAAACAAGACCCTGAATGCGATCTTTATAAGATGGGAATAAGGTAAGGATAGGTGCCATCCGTTGATAGGCTCGCGCACGTTGCTGAATGACTTGAATGGTGCTTTCATCAGCACTCCATTCAGGATGCTCTGGATATTGAAAGACATTGGCTAATAGTTCGACCAACTGATTCGCTTCTTTTGCTAAGTTTGCTTTCCGAATCATGCTTTAGTTATCCTGCCTTTGAAATGGCATATTTGCTTACACAGGCTTGCTTTTGTACACGTTGTTTTGTTCATTTTTGTACAGAACTGTATATAGTCGTACTTCTAGCTAAATTTGCCTGCTGCTATGTTACTAAGTCTAAAACAAACACTTTATATGAAACGAAAAGTGAGGGCAAGTGTTCTGTGAGTTGTTTTCCAACGCTCACTACTGGACACCATCGCCAAAATCAGGGAACCATGCCGAGAGAGGTGATTTTGGCGACAAAAGGCTATCTGGTAAATTGAGTTCGAGAACATTGTCTGTTTGATCTATTGACATCCTTTTTTAACGTGACTACTATGCAACCACATTATTCATGAGGTGATTTTATGTTAACTAAAATTGGTGTCCGAGAACTAAAAAGTCAGACTTCTGCAATTGTAAGGCGGGTACGTGAGGAATCGGCCGAATACGTGATAACCCATCGTGGTTTACCTGTCGCACGTCTGTATCCTATTGAACAAGCAGATATTGAAAAGCTGCAACGCCAAGATGCAGTTGAGAATTGGCAGAAGCTGCTTGAACTAGGGCGTTTGTTGACCGCAACACAGCAAACGGAGCAATCGACCGTAGAGATACTTGAAACGATACGTGAGGAAGAAAATCGATGGCCGTTGTAGATGCAAGCGTTTTAATTTCAGCACTTATTTCAACTGATCCTCATCACCAAGCGAGTAAGGCTTGGTTTGACAACGTTGTTCATGGCGGTAAGCATTTCAGCGCACCCACAATCATGCTTGGAGAAGTAGCGGCAGCTTTTAGTCGTGGTCATGGACAACCGACCTTAGCCATCCAAATTGTACAGATGTTGACAGCTGCTTCATACGCAAATTTAGTTCCAGTTTCATTACCATTAGCTAAGCGATCTGCCGAGATCGCTGCCCAACACAAAATTAGAGGGTGTGATGCGGTTTATGTTGCCTTAGCCGAGGCACTCAATGAAGAGCTGATTTCGCTTGATAAACAGCAGCGTGAACGTGCAAAAGCTATCATTACAGCCCGTGAGCCGTGATTATTCAAAACCTATCAGGGGGTATTTGCACATCTGATGGCTAGTAACAATCGTTGCCCATCAAACTTAAGCGTCTGCGACAGCAACCATGGGTCATAGAAATCTTTCATACGGCTATTAAATTCACCCAAGTTGACCAAAGCATGAAATTTTTCGGCAATAATGACCTCTGGCGGGTAGCCACGAAGTTGTGGTGCAGGGAGATCAAGCAAAGTTGGGTAGTCAAGCTGCATTGGAGAAGGAACGACGACATCACCAAATCCAACATCAATCTGCATCGAGATACGTGCGTTGCAAGATAAGCCAGAAATGTTATTCGCACCCCTTCATACTGCGCTCCCTCTTTGATTCGTGACCCATTGATGGAATCCAAGTCAAATGACAAACCGTCGTCAGTCACACTCGTCAAGCATATTTCACGCACAATAGTAGGGCAATCGCATCTAATTTACACCGCATATAGGGCGATCACTATTTGTGAACCCCAGATATGGGGTGTAATGCAAGAGGGAATATGTGATGTTGACCGCTTGCAAAATCTTCACCCGCATATACAGCGGTTATTGGCTTATGAGACCCACATGTGGTGGGATACTGTCCAATTTAGATGCGATTGCCCTACACAATAGAGACCAACTGCGCGATCTGATTATTGCCATACCCCAGTAAATCAACATCTTTGGTTGGACGGGATTGTGCCGCGCCCCATGCAACAAAAACGAGTGCTCCTTTGAGAACAAATTGACTGTGATAAGCGGATTGACCAAGTCGATAGAGAAAACGCTCGATTCCATAAAGCTGTAGCAATTGAGCGAATGGTTGCCTTGTTGCACGAGCAATATTGAGCAGCCGAGCGCGTGCAGAGGCGGACATATTTTTCGTTTTCATAGCAATGCTTCCAGATAAGGACGCATCACCCTTGTAACACGATTGATCCTTGCGAAATTTGCCAATTCAGACACAGTCCCATTGTTTCCCAAATAATGTTTCAGGGCGGCGACCGCTACATCACTGCCAATCTTATTACGAAATCGGAAACAGTCAGTAACAGTCTTTGCCTGACTATAAATTTTAATCGTCGTGCCATCAACGCGACATTCTCTTATTCCTGCTGTGTAAGTAGGCAGCGAAAACGAGAAATAGCGTATTGGAGGATACTCAAGGCGCGGTCGCTGCATATCTCTAGGTATCGCAACGTGAACCTCATGTGGGATTTCGCTCGTCAGTTCATGAAATGCCAGTGCGGAAATAAGACAAATCACCCCCTTTGGTATTTTTTTTGCCACAATGAAAAGGTCTGGATAGGTTAAGGGTGACAGATCATTCAAGCGAAATAGGCCACGCGCAAGTTGCATCAGTGTTCCATCATCGCGCAAACGGTACAGCGTGCGTGGTTGAATCCCTAGTTTTAATGCTTCTGTGGTGGATAATGTGCCATTGTGTTTCTCAAATTGTTCAATCGCTATTTTAATCGCTGTGACTTGCATAATAATCACTGTAAATAGATTTGCTTACAGTGATTATTGTGCAATCATTTCGATTTGTCAATAACGACGTTGCCCCACACAGTTCTCACGCCTCATCGTGGAAGTTGCCACGAAAAAGGTGTAAAACAACATAGGGCTTCGTTTGGAACATACATAGAAACAAGACACAGCATCAAGAAGGTGACGAGAATACTGAAAGAGAAACAGTTGTTTGTTTCGATGCAAGCGTGATATAAATAGCACCAAGAACTATATCATCAGAATAGACAAACAACTGCAAAATGTGGGATTGTCTATCACTGACTACCATGACCCGAAAAGTAATTGGCTATTTGCGCGTTAGCACCGACCGTCAAGATTTGGACAAGCAGCGTCATTTGCTGCATGAGTATGCCAACAAAGAGCGTATTTTCATTGATGAGTTTATCGAGGTGGAAGAATCTTCGCGCAAAAGTGCGACTGACCGACGCATTGATGAGTTGTTTGAGAAACTCAATTCTGGTGATCTGCTCCTCGTCGCTGAATTGAGCCGCTTGGGACGTGAGATGTTACAGGTACTGAACCTCATAAATGACTTGACCGAGCGTGGTATTGAAATTGCCTTTGTTCGTCAGCCCGAACTTTCTACCTCTGGCGCACATGGAAAATTGCTGCTGGCTATCTACAGCTACTTTGCTGAGACGGAACGCACTTTTATCTCGGTGCGGGTCAAGCAGGGGTTGGCAGCGGCAAGGGCTAAAGGGGTGACGCTCGGCAGGCCAAAAGGTAGTCGCAACCGTGAGCGCGTATTAGACCCCAAGCGAGCGCAGCTCCTCCACTATCTCCAACTCGGCGTGAACCTCACCAGCATCCGTAAGCTCATCAATCCTGATCTGTCCAAGCCCATTTCCTACAACTCCTATAAATACTTTGTCCAGCACGACGACGAACTCAATGCTGCTTGGCTGGCACAACGATAAGACACAATGACTGAACAAGAATGGCACAAGCTGTACGAAAACTTTGAGACAACTTGGTTGCTCGATGCCGTTAAACACATCGACATCTTACGGGGTCATGTTGCTGACCGCGATTTGATTCGTCCACCACAGATGCGCGATGACATGCTTCAATTGCACCAGCTTGCTATGGATGTCGTCAATAACGGCTGGGATGACCAGTTGGGCAAACTCGCCTTCCTGACCGTCGCCTTTGAAGACCAAGCGCTTGACATGATGCTGGCGATTGAGGCAATTCACACGGTGTTGAGTAAATTGTTAACTCTTCTACCCGAAGATGCCTTTGCTTTTGAGGAGGATGATATGCAATGAGCGGTGATTCGTTCTCATCCTACAATTGAACCTCACTTTCACGGCTCTCTGAGTTTATTTCAACTTTGGATTGAACCTTTTTGGGCGATTTGACAAAATCCCTTACCTCACCCAACACATTAAACGCTTTGGCGAATATTTTCTCGACATGGACAAGCTTCCACTTCCCTTAGATCCTGACAAGCCCTTCCTATCCGAACATCTGTAGCAATTGAGTGGCAGGTTCTGGGGCGTATCCCGAAACGTACCCCACATCGTTTGGCTCTCTCATGGCGGCAGTGATGAGGCAGCGAACCTTGTTTTGCTCCATCCTAATTGGGGTCAGCGTATTTTTTTCAGGAAATGGGCGTTTTGCAAACCTAAAAGAGT
>CAYMGE010000003.1:0-125399 GCA_964389925.1 uncultured Ardenticatenaceae bacterium | reverse complement strand
ACTTGTGGCAACATGACCACGCTTGTTCACCTATGACCACTTTTTAACTATCTCTATCGTGTGTTGCAAGAAATGATAGCGAAAAATCACACGTCGCAAATCGTCAATCTGGTTACCGCGACCTCGCCATGTGGTCACTCACACCTAGCCATCTGTCTAAAGAAGATGGGTGCATTTCAAATAAGTAAGGGAAGGTTCGTAGTAACCCGCTTTAGCAATACCTTCGCCACCACTAACGCCAGCAGGGAGAGGGGTTTGCGGCATCGCTGCTTTTCGTTTGACAGATCACATCTTATCCGCTAATCTTCCGCCAGCACGTTTTTAATTGGATAGTCAATGGAAAGTCAGCGCACGGCCCGATTTTCAGTAAACAGTCGTTTACTGCCGACCGGGTGACGAGGTGAAGGTTCTCTGTGGCGACACAGAGCCAATGTTACGCACGCTGTGTAACAGAAAATCGAGAGATCAGCGGATGCCTTCTAGGATTGCCACATCCTATCTTTCCCCAAATTTTGATGTCTTTGTCAAAACCAGTCGGTAACGATTGGCACAGAGCAGACGCATCGTGGCACAACTTCCAATGTTTCTAAACGTGAAAATTTAATCGCTTTTATCAGCAAACCTGTGTTTTGAGATTTATCTATCTGAAACACACAATGAGCGTGTCGTTTGGCCTGTTTTGGCAAACTGATAGAGAAGATGCTGACGAAGGCAAAAGGAGCAATAGACCATGTGTGGTATTGTTGGATATGTAGGGCCAAAAGAAGCCCCTGAGATCGTGTTGAGTGGATTGAAGCGGCTGGAGTATCGAGGCTATGATAGCGCGGGGGTCGCGGTGATTGAGCAGGGTGGCGAGATTGCCGTGCGACGTGAAGCGGGCAAATTACAACGCCTGATGGATACGGTTGCCGTTCGGCCGATTCAAGGCAATATCGGCATCGGACATACGCGCTGGGCGACACACGGCAAACCGACGCAGCGCAATGCCCACCCCCACATGAGCATGAACAAGCGTGTTGTCCTCGTGCATAATGGAATTGTCGAGAACTTTTTGGAGATCAAGGAGGAGTTGCAGGCGGAGGGCGTTGTCTTTGAGTCAGACACCGACACGGAAGTGATCGCACAGCTGTTAGAGCGACATCTCGAAACAGGGATAGCGTTTATCGACGCGACGCGCAAAACGTTACAGCGTTTGGCGGGATCAAGCGCGGTTGTCATCGTCAACCCCGCACAGCCCGACACGTTGATTACGGCGCGATTGGGTAATGCAGGCGGCATCACGTTAGGGTTGGGTGAGGGCGAAATGTTTATTGCCTCCGACATTCCCGCGATTTTAGAATACACGCGCGAGATGGTCTTTTTAGAAAATAAACAGATGGCGATTATCACGCGCATGGGGTATTCGGTGACAGACCTTGAAGGCAACCCCGTCCCAAGTGAAATTCACAAAATTCCGTATGATCCGATTAGTGCGGCGCGTGGCGAATATCGTCACTTTATGCAAAAGGAGATATTCGAGCAGCCGCGTGCGATTATTGACACGTTACGTAGTCGGCTACATTTTGAGGAGGGGCGGGTCGAGATTCCGAGCATGAACCTATCGGTCGAACACGCCAACTCCCTCACCCATCTCTACATCGCAGCCTGTGGGACGAGCTATCTCTCCGGCTTGGTCGGCAAATTTATCATTGAATCAACGGCCAGAATGCGAACCGAAGTCGAATATGCCTCTGAATTCCGCTACTACAATCCGATCATTGACGACAAGACGGCTGTGCTGGCGATCACGCAGTCGGGTGAAACGGCCGATACGCTCGCCGCGATGGAGCTAGCAAAAAGAGATGGCGCAACGCTTTGGAGCATCGTTAACGCAATTGGCAGCCAAGCGATGCGCGTCGCCGATGGACACATCGCCATGCAGTCTGGCCCCGAAATTGGGGTTGCCAGCACAAAGGCATTTACCACATCAATCGTCGATCAGTATATGCTGGCGTTGATTTTAGGGGAGTTGAAGGGGACGATTTCGGCCGAAAAACGCTCCGACATGATCCACGATCTCGCACTCCTCCCAGACTTAGCCGGTCGCGCCCTCGAAACAGACGAACAGTGTAAGACGATTGCCCAAGAGTATCAGCACGCACGCGATTTCCTCTTTATCGGGCGTGGCATCAACTATCCAATTGCGCTCGAAGGAGCCTTAAAGCTCAAAGAGATCAGCTATATCCATGCGGAAGGGTATCCGGCGGGTGAGATGAAACACGGGCCGATCGCCTTGATTGATGAGGAGATGCCCGTCGTTGCCATTGTGACAAAAAACGCGCTCTATGAAAAGATGATTAGCCAAGTGGAGCAGGTCAAGGCGCGTGGTGGAAAGGTCATTGCGCTGGCAACGGAAGGGGATGAGTTTATCGCCACGAAGGCGGATCACGTCATCTATGTGCCAGAAACGCCCTATTTACTAGAGCCTGTCGTCAACGTCATTCCGATGCAACTGCTGGCCTATCACATTGCCGTCTGGCGTGGGGCCGATGTTGACCAGCCGCGTAACTTGGCGAAGTCGGTTACGGTTGAGTAGTTTGTTTGGGACCTAGGTGGTAAGTTAAGAAAGCGTGTGTTGTGGTCTAGCATCGATTCATATTAGTGACTCAACACCCGATCAACCACTTTAAGTACTTAATCAAAAGTAATCGGGTGTTCGGTATTCGGTAAGTCGGTATTCGGTGTGCGTTCTACCACAGGTCAATACCGAATACCGTTTACCATTGCCCCAAAACTTTTGCCTGACTACTTACTCTGTTGCCAACCCAAACGGCAAAACGTGCAGTTCTGTGACGCTGCCCCCAATCGGGACTAGTGTAATTTCAAATGACTGGGTGCCGGTTGGGGCGAGTGGCTGGGACAGGGCAATTTGCGTAAAGCCGCTCACGTTGCCTGCGTTGTCATACACGGTTGCTAGAAGAGAAGCGGTTGTGGTGGTTGTGCCGGTGTTTTGAATTCGGCCGACCACCCCCACACGCTCCTCGCCCACGTCAAACTCACTATCGAACGTGACGAGATCGAGCGTCCGGTTGCCCAGCGAATGCACCGAACTGCCCGCCGTGATGCTGGTGCTGCTGACTTGGATATCATCGGCCACGTCTGGCACAAAGAGGCCAAATGGAGCGCGTTCACCGGGCGGAATGAGCGGCGCGGCGATGTAGGTATCAACGCTGCCGAGCGGTGTGCCATCAGGGGCGGTGAGAGCAATTGTGAGGATGACTGATTCGGCCGAAAGCCCCCCCTCATTCTCAACCTCGCCCAAAATCCAAACCCCGCCCGATGGCGTGCCATATACGCTGACAGAGCGCACGCGCACTGCCAATGGAATCGGCGTTCCTCCCACATCCTGAAAAAGCGGCGTGGCTGGTGGCGGTAATATGAGAGTCTGTCCGACTGAAAGCAGCTCTGGTCGTGCGTTGGGATTTAACGCCATCAGCTGATCTGGCACTGTGCCATTTGAATAGGCAATGCTCCAAACGGTGTCGCCTGCTTGAATCGTGTAGACGATGGGTGTCGGCGTTGCGGTTGGCGTGTGTGTTGGCAGTGGGGAGGGCGTTAACTGGACAATTGCAATGGTGGGGGGCGCAATCGTCACAAAGTCAACTCCAATTTGTGGTGTAGGTGTAATCGTTGAGGTCGCGGTTGCTGGCTGTGGTGTCATAATCGGGGTAGGTTGACAGGCACAAAGCAGGCTAAGAATAGCGAAAAGCAGATAATAGGTGGGAAGTGGTGAGTGGTCTGTCAGTCGTGCGAAATTAGGAAAAAGCGCGATTTGTGACTGAGTAAGTTGCTCAAACATTATGCAATGATAACAAACGGTCTGTGTCGAGAATAAGAGTTTAGAGCATTCGTACCAACCATGCTTAGAATGTGGGGATGGATTTTATTCGCCAACTACTAGAGATACCAAACTTGACCGAATATGTAGGTCATGTAGTGCGAGCCATCACCTACTTTTCGCTTGCATGGATTATCAGTCACATTGCACGCCGTACTATTCGTGGGCTAGCATTCACACAGCGACTACGGCGCAATCGCCGCACACCTTTGCGGGAGGAGCGCATCGACACAATTCAACGAATGTTAGCCAGTGTGACGACATTTGTCTTGTTTGCCTTGGCAACTTTGTTGTCACTGCTGCCAGCCATTGGGGCAGACAACTTAGTTTGGATGGCAAGCCTATTTGCGGCCGCATTCGGCTTAGGCTTGATGCCGCTCGTCAAGGATTTCTTCACAGGCTTCACCTTTTTATTTGAAGACCCCTTTGATGTGGGGGAAAAAGTTGAGCTACTCGTACCCTCATCGGTGATCGGAATGGTTGAGAATGTCAACTTGCGAACAACGCTGTTACGGGCAGAGACAGGCGAGATTTACACGATACCAAACGGTGAGATTCGAGTAAGCCGCAACTTTAGTCGCGGCTTACATTCGCAGGCAGATGTACGGATACAGGTCTCGGCCGAAAACCTCACTCAAACGCTTGAAATGCTCGAAGCATGGAGTGATACAGCGATGTTGCGCCTGCCAAATTTAGTCGAGCCTTGGCGCATCATCAACGAAACAGGCCATATTGGACAGACCGTAGAGTTAAAAATTGTGGCAAAGGCTCGTTTTGGCAAAGCTGCTGTTTTGCGGCCGCGTCTACTCGCCTTTGTGCAAGAGCGACTAGCTAGACAGGGGATTGAGTTGGTGGATTAAAGATATATCAGAGCGAATGAAGCATCGTCACAAGCGCCGCATACTCATTCGGAATCGCCAGCTTGCGTTTAGGCCGCTGTTGCAATGCAGCAATCTCGGCCGCATTATTGACCACAATCCCCGCTGCCTGCATAATCTCCTCTGCAAACTTGACTGATGCAGCCGTTGACACAAGCACCCGCGCCATTTCCGCATCCCCCAACTCCTGCGCGACGCGCCAGCCAACCGCTGTATGTGGGTCGAGCAGATACTTTTCGCGTCTGTATACGTCGCACATCGTTTTCACGGTTGCCGCATCATCGACCTGCGCCGCTGTCAACACATCACGTACAGCTTCGTACTCATGCTCAAATAGTTCTAAAATACGCACAAAGTTGCTTGGATTGCCTACATCCATCGCGTTTGAAAGGGTGGCTATCGTCTCAGATGGTGCATACTGTCCTGTTTCGATGTAGCGCACGGCCGAGTCATTGGCATTGGTCGCGGCGATAAAACTGTGAAAGGGTAGCCCCATTTCTCGCGCAAATAGACCGCCTGTTATGTTGCCAAAGTTGCCCGATGGGACGATAAATTGGATGTCGTCGCGCCCTAGCACAGCATATACATAGGCGTAGTAGATGATTTGAGGGATTAGGCGGCCGATGCTAATGCTATTCGCGCTCGTCAAATTTAGCCCAACCAACGCCTCATCATTAAACGCACGCTTGACCATCGCCTGACAGTCATCAAAAAAGCCATCCACCTCAACGGGAATCACGTTGTCCGCCACGCGGGTCAACTGTTCCTCTTGTAACGCGCTCACGCGACCTTTGGGAAACAGTACGACCACCTTTATATTTGGCACATCTGAAAATCCATGTGCGATCGCGCCACCCGTGTCGCCACTCGTCGCTACCAACAACGTGACTTCACGCGCTTCTTGTTGCAAAAAATGCGACATCAAACGTGGCAGATTCTGCGCCGCGACATCTTTGAAGGCCAATGTCGGCCCATGAAAAAGCTCTAGCAGATGCAGGTCGCCAACCTTGTGCATCGGGATCGGGAAATTTTGTGCGTCGTTGGCGATTTGGCGGATCGCCTCATCCGCAATCTCATCGCCAAACCATTTCGCTAACACGCGATAAGCGACCTCTGGCAACGACTGACCGCGCAAATCATCGATCTCTTCTGAACTAAATTTTGGAAATTCTGTCGGGAAATAAAGCCCCCCATCAGGCGCAAGTCCGCGAAAAAGAGCTTCACGAAATGACACGGCTGGCGCATTGTGGTTGGTGCTGTAATAGTTGATCATAACTTCTTCTCAACAAAAATCGCGCTCGTTCTTATCGAACGAACGCGAATAACTGGTTTTATAAAGGTTGGATGTATTGCGTAAACTAGATACGCAATACGCGACATGCTTTTAGGCTAATATGCACCACGTCGCAACAAGATGTACGGAATCGTTTGCAAGATGATGCGGATGTCCATAGCCAGTGACCAGTTCTCGATGTAGTACACATCGAGCAGAACCGCTTCATCAAAGGTCAGGTCGGCTCGGCCGCTAACCTGCCACAATCCCGTCAACCCGCCGCGCATATCGAGACGACGATAGTGCCACTCTTCATACTTATCCACCTCATCTTGAATAGGGGGGCGAGGGCCGACAAAACTCATTTGACCAAGCGCGATGTTGAAAAATTGCGGGATTTCGTCGATGCTCATGCGGCGGATAAATCGGCCGACCTTTGTCAAACGTGGATCATCTTTAATCTTAAAGATAGGGCCATCCGCCTCATTTTGTTCCCACAATTTTGCCCGCAATTGATCCGCATTCATGACCATCGAGCGGAATTTATACATGCCAAATGCTTCGCCATCTTGCCCAACGCGCTTGGCACGATAGAAGACGGGGCCGCCATCATCGAGCTTGATGGCGATGGCGACGGCGGCCGAAATCAGCAGCGCGGGAATCGCCACGATGGCTACAATTGCCAAATCGAGTAAGCGTTTGAGAATGCGATTGACCGTGCTAACCTGTGTCTCGCGCACACTGATAACGGGAATGCCGCCCATGCTTGTCATCTCGACGCGCCCCAAACTCAGTTGCAGCATATCTGGCACGATCTGAGCGCGAACGTTGTTTTCGAGACAAACCTGTGTCATCTGCATAATGTCGTCGTGGCGACCGGCCGGCATGGCAATAAAGACAGAGTGTGTCTCTGGGCGTGCTTTGAGCGTTTTCTCAAGGTCTTGCCATGTGCCAAGACGTGGAATGCGCCGTGAGCCGAGACTCGTTCCATCATCTAAGAACCCGGTTGCCTTATAGCCCAAGTCAGGACGTGCCAGCAAGGTGCGGATAACCCCACGCCCAGCCTCGCCGCTGCCGACGATCACAACGCGATCTGTGCCTATTTCGCGTTTGTAGAGTGCGGCTAAAATGAAGCGTCGGATCAGTCGTGCTGTTGCCAGCAGGCCGCCAATGAAAAGCGTTGCCCAAAACATCATCAGACGCGAGTTGGCATCTGGGCGAACGATGAATTGATAGGCCATGAGAACAATAAAGCTGGCCAAGACGGCATAGCTGATGCGATACACTTCATCCGACCATGCTTCCCCACGCCGTCGCCGCCAAATACTCAATTGCGAAAAGGCGAGAAACAGCACGACGTTTAGCAAAATTTGCTGTGGAATGTACTCTGCTGCCTGATGCTGGAATTCTGTCTCGACCTGTCGCAACCATTGCCAACGGTAACGAGCCAGAAACGCTAAGATAAAACCGAAGTTGATCAGAAGAAAGTCTGTGGCGATTGTCCAATAACGAACACGCCGATGAGCGAATACACTACTCATACGCTTTGTTGACGGTACAGTACTGCCATCTTTCTGCCAGATTGTTTCCATGAAAATTTCCTCGCTTGTACAAGACCCTGTTCGCGCATTCTAACAGCCTGCACAGGATCGTAAAGAACGCTTGCGATACGCTCGGTCAACGCTGATACAACTTGCGATTCAAAGAGTAGTCCTGCTTCGCCAACCACCTCTGGCAAGGAAGATGTGTTGGCAGCGATGACGGGTGTGCCACACGCCATTGCATCGGCCGCAGGAATGCCAAAACCCTCATAGATCGAGGGGAACACGAAAAGTTCGGCCGAATTATACCAGAGTGGCAGCTCGAAATCGGGGACAAATCCCGTAAATCGCACCTGTTCTCTTAAGTTTAACTGCTCGACAAGCGCGAAAATTTCGTCAAAGAGCCAGCCTTTGCCACCAACTAGCACGAGATCGAGTTTACGGTCTTTTAATTGTGCAAAGGCTCGCAGCAACACAGGGATGTTTTTACGCGGTTGTAGTGTGCCGACGTGTAGGATAAATGGGCGTGTCAGCTCTTTCTCTTGTTTGAAGCGAGCAATATCAGCTTGTGGTAGCGGCCGATAGATGTCGCTGACCCCCGGCGTGACGACGGCAATTTTCTCTGCCGACACCCCGAACACCTGCTCAATGTCACGTTTGCCATCTTCGGAGATGGCGATGGTGAGATCGGCCGATTGCACAGATCGCCGTGTTTGGGTTTGCAAATATAGACGCTTGAATTTTGTGTATCGCTCAGGAAAGTGAATAAAACTCAGATCGTAGACAGTCACGATTTTGGGTAGTGGCGCGACAAGTGGTGTGACAAATGCCATGCTATGTAGCACATCGACCCGCGCCCGCTTTGCCAACGCCCACCACGCCGCCTGCTCCCACGCAATTCGCACCAGCGGATTTTCCGTTGGCAAACGGCTCATCTCGACTTGCAGATTGCCATTTAGAAATTGATCGGCTCCTTGCTGCGTGAAGACATGATAAGTGAGGTCATCCGACACGGGAAGATGGTTGAGCAATTGCGAAATGTAGGTGTGAATTCCTGCCTGACGATAGCCTGCCTGACCCGACAAAAGATGTGCATTGATCCCGATTTTCCGCATAGCGAGAGACATTATAACGCTCTGTTTGTGATTGTGTCGTGCGCGAGAAAGACGTTAATCTGCCACAATGGTTCGATAAAGTGCCATAATTTGTTCGATATGCCAAGCCAGCGTAACGGGTGGGCGCACGTTTGATTGCAACGTTTCCAATAAACCATCCTCATCTTGTAATCGTAATAATGTATGATGCAGTGTATCAACATCCCCCGTCGGAAACAGTAGCCCGTCTATCTCATGTCCAATCTTTTCAGGCATCGCGCCAAGATTACTGGCGACGACGGGCAGACCGGCAGCGAAGAACTCGTCGATGGTCAGCGGCGAGGCTTCGTACCAGAGGGTTGGCAAGATGGCAAAATCGGCCGATGCCAACACCCTGCCAATCTCATCATGCGGAATCCGCCCTATAAACCGAATGTTAGGATGCGTCACCAATTGACGAACATGGTTCGCATAGTTAGGGAACGTTTCCAGCCCCCCTGCAATCGTAAGGTGAAAGCTCTCTGGCAATCTGTTGAATGCCTTAACAAGCGGTTCGACCCCTTTTTGACGTGCGATGCTGCCTAAGAAAACGGCGTGCAGGCCGTCATGCGGCTCATGTGCGACTCGTTTTGGCTGCTGAATCCCTGTGGGAATGACGCTAAAGTTTGGGTTGTCAAATCCCAATTCCCGATAGGTTGTGCGGACAAAATTGGAAACGGCAATGACGTGTGTTGCCTGTGTGAAAATAGGATGTAGCTTGGTGTGGCGATATTGGAAGAATCGGCCGAGAATTCCCCGCCCCACTTTGTCTGGCAATCCCGCCCGCGCCAGCGCACAGCGAGCGCAATTGTGCCACTTTGCGTCCGGGCCAGCGCAAATCGTCTCATCATAGTTTGTAATGAGCTGGGCATTGGCACACGGCCACCAATAGTCATTGAGCGTCAGTACATAGGGGATATTTGCCGCTCGAATCTGCTCAAAAACCGACAGCGGAATTCCCATCAAATGTTGTACATGGATGATGTCTACGCTCGGCAATAGATTAGCAATCGCGGCTGCCAGCGTTGGCTGATGAAATGTACTCAGCAGAACGCGGGTGCGACTTTGTTTGCCAACTGGCACATGGTAAAGATCGACCCCTTCATCCATGCTGTGCAAAGTGGTTGCACTTGGGGAAGGGGCGATGACCGAGACGCGATGACCGAGTTTTGCTTGCTCACGCGAGAGATTGCGTGTGTAAACTTCAATGCCACCCATAAATTCGGGCAGCATTTGGTGAACGATGTGCAGAATGTGCATGTCAGAGAGGCACAATCATAATAGATTGTGGCATAGGGTGAGGTTTTTCTCAATATTGTGAGTTTATCGACTTGATTATGACTTTACCAACCTTCAGTCTAAAATCTAGCGCATGAACTATCTCACACAACGACAATCAGTCTTCGGCCGAGCAGGAATGGTCGCCACCAGCCAACCCCTCGCCGCCCAATCTGGTCTCAATATCTTGCGACGTGGTGGCAATGCAATCGACGCAGCCATCGCCACGATGGCGACGATGTGCGTCGTCGAACCCTGCTCGACAGGCATCGGTGGCGACGCATTCGCCCTGATTTGGAACGCCCGTGAGCAAAAACTCTATGGCATCAACGGTAGCGGCTTTGCCTCGCAAGCACTCGACGTTGCGGCTCTTCGTGACGCACATGGCGACACAATGCCAACGCTCGGCGGTGCAACCGTCACCGTGCCGGGCAGCATCCGTGCGTGGCAACTCGCGCTCGAAAAGTTTGGCACGTGCGGCCTCGACACGCTGCTCGCCGATGCAATCGACTACGCTGAAAATGGATTTCCTGTTAGCCCCAACATCGCCCGCGCATGGGCATTTTCGCAGGAAAAAATGAGTCGCCTGCCCGACTCAGCGCGAGTGTGGCTGCCTAATGGCAAAACGCCCGCCGTCGCTGATATTTTTCGTAATCTTGAGTTTGCCCAAACGCTTCGCACCCTCGCTGATGCTGGCTACGATGCGTTTTATACAGGCGAGATCGCCGCACAGATCATACAGGCCGTCCAAGCGGATGGTGGTTATCTCAGCGAGGATGATCTCGCCAGCTACGATGCCGAATGGGTCGAGCCAATCTCTGCAATATACACAAATGCCAATGGCGAACAATTTGAGATGCACGAAATCCCGCCCAATGGACAGGGGCTGACCGCCCTGCTTGCGCTCAACATTGTCGATGGTCTCGAATTACAGCGGCTTGGCTATGGCAGCGTCGATTACTATCATGCCCTGATCGAAGCGACCAAACTCGCCTTTGCGGATGCTGCCAAATATATCGCTGATCCGAAACATGCCGATATTCCGCTCGATGCGCTCTTGAGCATCGACTATGCCTACACACGTCGCCAGCAGCTTGATTTTGCACGCGCCCAAATCCATCGGCCGGGCAATCCCAATCAGCAAAGCGACACCGTTTATCTGACGACGGCCGATGCAGACGGCAACATGGTTAGCTGGATTCAAAGCCTCTACATGGGCTTTGGCAGCGGCATTACAGCAGGCACGACAGGCATACAACTCCAAAATCGCGGTGCAAACTTTACGCTTGAAACTGGTCACGCCAACGTTGCCGCCCCCGGCAAACGCCCCTATCACACAATTATTCCCGGCTTCCTGACCAAAAATGGACAGGCATGGAGTAGCTTTGGTGTCATGGGCGGTTTCATGCAGCCACAGGGACATCTGCAAGTGGGTCTCAACATGATGGAGTTTGGCATGTTGCCACAGGATGCGCTCGATGCACCGCGCTTCAACTGGCAAAAGGACAACATCGTTGCGCTAGAGACGGCCTTGCCATCTGGGGTGCAGGGGGCGTTGGCGCGGCGTGGTCATGTGATTGCTGGTAGCGGCGGCCGATGGAGCTATGGGGGTGGGCAAGTGATCGTGCGTCGTGAGGATGGCGTGCTGCTCGGCGGGACAGAACCACGTAAAGACGGCATCGTGGCGGGCTACTGATTTGAGTTTCCAGACAATCTACAAGTTTTATAAAGGGGACGTGATTTTCGGCCGACCGTCTTGTAAAGTACTCAGATGACGACGACTGAAAAAGCGTTCCCGCCTGAATACTTCGATAAATTTGATGAGAGTGATGATAGCGAGTTTTATGAAACGCCGCGCAAAGTTGTGCATATTGATGAGCTTGCCATCGCGCATCTGAAGACGTTATACGACCAAATGCTGCCAGACGGCTGCGTGCTGCTCGACTTGATGAGCAGTTGGCGCAGCCATTTGCCGGAGAACAAGAACTTTACGGCCGTGATGGGGCATGGGATGAACTCGGCCGAACTCGCCGACAACCCCCAACTCGCCGACCACTTCATCCAAGACCTCAATAAGAATCCCAAACTACCATTCTCAGACGAGTTGTTTGATGCCGTTCTGTGTGCGGTTTCTGTGCAATATCTGCAAAAACCGCTCGAACTGTTCGCAGAAGTCTATCGGGTTTTGAAACTAGGGGGAGCGTTTATCGTCTCATTCTCAAACCGCTGTTTTCCAACAAAGGCAGTCAATGCGTGGGTATACAGCAGCGATGAGGAGCATGTAGGGTTGGTCAATAGCTATTTTCGATTTTCTGCACAGTGGCAGAACCCCTCAATTCGCATCTTTCAACCAGAGGAAAGCGATCCGCTGTTTATTTTGTGGGCGTTCAAATAGGCGAGTCGCTGTTCACTGGCTCTTCCATGCCCCAAGAGCGGTCGATGAGATAGAGCGGCCGGCCTTTGACTTCATCGTAGATTCGGCCGATATACTCCCCAATAATCCCCAGCGAGATCAACTGAATCCCGCCCAAAAATAGCACCGCCGCCAGCGTCGTCGCCTGCCCACTCAACTCGCCATTCATCAAGCGCAACACGAAAACCAACATAATCGCTACCGCGCTGAGAAAGGCGATGAAAAAGCCAAAATACATCGCTAGCTGTAATGGAAAGTGGGAGAAGCTAGTAATTGCGTCAATTGCAAATGGCAACATGCGACGCACGCTATTGAACTTCGACTGACCGGCATAGCGGGCGTGACGCTCATACTGAACGCCCGTCTGCTTAAAACCGATCCATGGCACCATCCCGCGTAAAAAGCGATTGCGCTCCTTCATATTGCCGATCACGTTGACGACGCGCCGATCCATCAGGCGGAAGTCGCCCGTGTCGAGCGGAATGTCGATACCCGTGATGCTATCAATTGTGCGGTAGAATGTCTTGGCGGTGATCTTTTTGAACCACGTTTCCCCCTGCCGATTCCCACGCACCCCATAAACCACATCATACCCTTCGCGCCACTTGGCGATCATGTCGGGGATGACTTCGGGCGGGTCTTGCAGATCGGCATCAGTGAGAATAACGGCCTCGCCGCGTGTCTGGTCAAGGCCGGCGGTGACGGCAATTTGGAAGCCAAAGTTGCGCGAAAAGCTGATGCCACGTACACGGTGGTCTTGGGTATGTAGTTGGGCGATGATGTCGGCCGAGCCATCCCGCGAGCCATCATCCACCAACACTAATTCCCACGTCTCGCCAGTCCCATCCATCACCTCACGAATTCGCTCGTAAAGTCTATGTAGGACAGGTTCTTCGTTATAGACGGGCGCAACAATCGAAAATGTAGGGTGTTCCATAGTTTGTAGATAAGATAAATCGTCTTCACCTATTTTACACGCCTGACGAGCAAATTTCTGCGATTATGAACGACTCTCCAACGAAGCGCGTTGCCACGTCGCATGCAGATAGACAAACGCGCCGCTCAACTCTGCCACGCGCTGCACAACGGCAACCGTCAGTGAGAGCGTGACCGCCTCGGCCGTCGTCAACCCTGCGCCCATCAATAACAATGGCGCAATCGCCTCGCGCACGCCAAGCCCCCCGACGGATGGCACAAGCAGCGCAATCGACAAAATTGGCACAATGCCCATCAAGTAGAAAAACGAAATATCGTAGCGTAACGCCCAGCCAACGGCTTGCCACATCGCAATCAGCGTCAAGTTGAAGAGGAATGAGATCAGAATGGCTTTGAGAATTGTCGAGAGAGAAAGTTTTCGCAGGGCGGCGAGCAGTTTGTTGATCGGCCGACCTAAAAAATTCGGCAGCATTCCCACTAGCTTCTCGATTGCTGGCACGAGTCGCCAGCCGCCCAATGCCACTGTACCTGCCAATAAGCCTGCCACGCTGACAACGCCAATCTGTTGAGCAAAATCGGCAGGAAAAACAGTGGGCGTGATGACAAGTACACCAATCGCCAGCACAAATAACGCGACGAGACCTGAAATGCGGTCTACCAGCACAGTTCCCGCTGCCGTTGCCTGCGGCACGTCTTGCGACAATTCTAGGATTCGCATCGCATCGCCACCAAAGCCGGAGGGAAGAAAGCCATTGAAAAATGCGCCGATGAAGTAGAGTTGTAGCAATCGGCCGAAGCCTACCTCACCCCCCACCCCCCGCAACAAGACAAGCCAACGCACCGCCCGAATCATCAGTCCCACGACGATCAGACCAACTGCTACGCCTAATCCACTCAAACGCGCCTGCTGTAATTCGCTAACGATCTGTGAGAATGGGACTTGCCACAGCACAAACAGCAGGCCAAATAGCGTAACCGCGATTTTGAGAAGCGTCATCAGTCGTTGTTTGCTCATCTGGGAATTGTAGGGGAGTCCCGCGCCATCGCCGCAATAATCTCATGAATGGGCTATCAATATCCGTTATACTACGCGCTATGACGTTAACGCTTGCACAGGTTGAATTTTTACGCTCATTTTCGGCCGACTTTCCCCCACCTATCACCCCCACCAATCACCTAAAAATCGCCACGCAATTTGCTAAACAATATGGCAAACAAAACGCCACTGCACTAATCGAAACAGCTATCTTGCGCGAGCGGGCGCGGGAGAAATTTAGTCGAGCGGATGAGATGTTATTCGAGCGGGCGGGGCTGGAGATGAGTTCGGCCGAGATCATCACGCGCTATCGCGGCCGACGCTATGCGCCATTTGCTCACGTCGCCGATCTCGGCTGTGGGCTTGGCGGTGACGCAATTGGCCTTGCCCAACACGCGCACGTCCATGCCATTGACCGCGACCCCGTGCGCCTTGCCCTCACGCAGCACAACCTCGCCGTGTATGATCGCGCCAGCAACTTGACGACGCGGCAAGCCGATTTGCTCACGCTGGTTCCCTTTCCAGTCGATGCACTTTTTTTCGACCCTGCCCGTCGTGATGAGCGCGGCAAACGCATTTACTCACTCTCACGCTATCGGCCGCCGCTCACGATTCTGGAAAAGTGGCGAAATATGGCAGCTGCATGGGGCGTGAAGGTTAGCCCGGCGGTTGATTTGGGAGAGGTCGATCAATCTGCCGAGATCGAATTTATCTCTGTCAATGGCGACCTGCGCGAAGCAATTCTGTGGTACGGCGATCTTCGCATGGGTGCAAAAACGACCGCTACACTACTTCCTAGTGGCGCGACTCTCTCTTCTGTTCGATCTAATGACCTACAGCGACCACTTTCTACACCCCAAACCTATCTTTATGAACCCGATCCCGCTATTCTCCGCGCTCGGCTTGTTCGGCCGCTGGCAACCCAACTCAACGCCCAGCAAATCGACGAAACGATTGCCTTCTTAACCAGCGACGACAAAATTGATACCCCATTTGCAAACCGCTTTTACATTGAAGATTGGTTCCCATTTCAGCTAAAACGCCTCCGCACCTATCTGCGTGAACGTCGCATCGGGCAGGTGACGCTAAAAAAGCGCGGTTCTCCCCTCGACGTAGAGCAACTGCGCCGGCAACTACGCCTCAAAGGAAAAGAAACACGCACGCTTATCCTGACCCACGTGCAAAGACAACCCGCTGTTATTATTTGTTCTCCTTTACATCCCTCACTTTAGGTCGGTAGTCGAAGGTGGACTTTGATCACATAGCGACATCAACGATTTTTGCACGTGTCATTTTGATTAAATCTTTAACAGGTATATGCAAATTAATCCCTCGTTGTCCTGAACTGATAAAAACGCGCTCTTGTCTCTCAATGGATGAATCAGCCAGCATAACAAACCCTTTATTGAGTAATGCAAGGGGCGAAATCCCGCCAACTTGTAGTTTCGTCAGGCGTTCAGCTTCGACATGGGTTGCCATTTTGAGTTTCTTTTCACCAACGACTTTGGCGAGCTTTTTGAGGTTGAGCTGATTGTTGGCAGCTAGCATGACGAGGATGGGTTTTTTCGGCCGATTGACCACCAACGTCTTAAAAACCTCCCCTGCATCAACCCCAAAATGCACAGCGATCTTCTCCGCGTCTCGCTCTGTCGTCGGATATGTGTGCGCCGTATAGTCAACTTTCTTCTTTTCCAATAATTTCATCGCCAGTGTCTTGATTGCCATGCCAAAAATTATACTGTCAGACTCAACATTTCGCTCAAAAAGTGACATTCACAAAAACTCTGTAAATGCCAAATCACAAGTCGGATGCCTATTCGTCCGATATAATTTGCGTGGATCAAAATTATTCACAGAAGGAACACCTCATGACAATTCGCACACCTGACTGGGCGAAAGATGCTATCTTTTATCAAATTTTTCCTGACCGTTTTGCAAAGAGTGAGCGCGTCTCTAAACCAACTAACCTCCAAGAATGGGGCGCAACACCGACCTTTAACGGTTTTATGGGCGGCGACTTATTAGGGGTTGTTGAAAAGCTGGATCATCTTGTTGAACTGGGCGTTAATGCAATTTACTTCAACCCGATTTTTTCATCCGCTAGCAATCATCGGTATCACACCTATGACTATTTCGAGATCGATCCCATTTTAGGCGGCAATGCTGCCTTCAAAGAGATGCTCGATGAGGCGCATAAACGCGGCATTCGCGTTTTGCTTGACGGCGTTCTCAATCATTCAAGCCGGGGATTTTTTCAATTTAATCATCTGATGGAGTGCGGGCCTGAATCACCGTATGTCGATTGGTTTCACATACACGGCTGGCCAATCAACGCATTTGCGCCAGCATCCCCCAACTATTCGGCTTGGTGGGGGATTCCCGCACTGCCTAAATTCAACACAGACACCCCCGCGGTGCGTGAATATCTGTGGCGCGTTGGTGAGTTCTGGCTTGAGATGGGGGTAGACGGCTGGCGGCTAGATGTGCCAAATGAGATCGATGATGATGAGTTTTGGCGTGAATTTCGCCGTCGCTGCTTGGCAGTCAACCCTGATTGTTACATTGTTGGGGAGCTATGGCATGATGCACATCGCTGGTTACAGGGAGACCAATTTGACGCACAGATGAACTATAACTTCACTCGCGCCACGTTGGGCTACTTTATTGGCGATAATATGGACCAAACCGACACGCACCGCACAGGATATGGTCACATGGCAACGCTCAATGGAGAGCAGTTTCTGGCAGAACTTGACCGCATCAACAATCATCTTTACGCACAGGAAATTGTGCTAGCGCAGATGAACATGTTGGGCAGCCACGATACGCCACGGGTCATGACGATTGCGAGTAACGATGTGCAAGGTGTTAAACTGATGTATCTTTCGCAAATGACCAATCCGGGTGCGCCGAACGTTTACTATGGGGATGAAATTGGGTTAACGGGGGGACACGATCCATATTGTCGGGGGGCGTTTCCTTGGGAATCGGCCGAAACATGGAACACCTCCCTCCTCTCTTCCCTAAAATCTTACATCGCCCTTCGCAACGACTGCATCGCATTGCGTCGTGGTAGTTTTGTCCCGCTCTATGCAGATCATGATGTGGTTGCATACGGTCGTGCCTACGATGGGGAATACGTGCTGACGATTTTTAATCGTAGTGATGACGAACGAACGGTCTCGATTGAATGGGTGGATGCGCCCAATATCTGGCACGGTGCATTGGAAGACGTTGGTTTGCAGGCGGATTTATCAGATGCGATTGTGATGGATGGGCGGAGTGGTCGGGTGTTTATCGGCCGAAAATAATCACGTTGTCGATGACTCGTTCGCACGATTCAACCATTGATACGTTGCATGCAGTCCATCATAAAGGGAAGTCTCGGCCGCAAATCCCCATCCACGCGCTCGGCTCACATCGGCGTATGAGTGACGAATATCTCCTTTTCTTCGCTCTGTATGATTGATGGTTACATTGCGGCCGACAATTTCTTGCAGTGCCTCGACCAATTGATTAAGCGTTGTTTTCTGTCCACGACCGATATTAAAAACAGCTTGGCAACCGATCTTGACCTATCTGAAACCTATGCAGAGTACCAAAATTTTAACCACTGCTAAATCCATCGCACGCGAAGCTGGCAAACTCATCTTAGATTGCTTCGGCCGTGAACGTGAACTGACTAAAAAAGGGTTCCGTGATTTCGTCACCGATGCCGACTATGCCGCGCAAAATTTGATTGTGGCACGTGTGCGTGAACAATTCCCTGCTCATGGATTCCTTGCGGAAGAAGAAGACACAACTCTTAGTGATGAGGCTGAATACGTTTGGATCATTGACCCAGTTGACGGCACAACAAACTATAGTCGCAACATCCCTCTCTTTAGCGTCTCTATCGGTGTTGTGCAGGCAGGCAAGCCAATTGTCGGCGTGATCTATGATCCCATGCGCGATGAACTGTTTTGGGGGACAAAAGGGCGGGGCGCATTCTTGAACGGACAGTCGATTCACGTTTCAGGAATAGATAGTTTGGGTGATGCGATTATTGGTCACGATTGGAGTCGGCCGCCCGCAATGCGCGACGTAATCCTAGACAAGCTGACCCAACTAATTCATCAAACGCGCTCAATCCGCTGTGTTGGCTCGGCCGCTATTGCGCTCGGTTGGGTGGCTAGCGGCCGACTAGATGCCTACTTCAACCCAAAGTTGAGCGCGTGGGATGTCGCCGCAGGACAGTTGATTTTGGAAGAAGCTGGTGGAAAGATGTCTGGCTTTCAGGGCGAGCCATTTGCACTAGACAATGCGAATTCATGGTCACTAGCCAGTAATCAGCTCATTCATCATCTGTTGAAATGACGACGATTGTTCATTTGGATTTGCCCCAAAGCCACTGACTTAGCCCGCCCCGCCGTTGCGGCTTCGCTTTGGCAAGGTTGACTATCTTTTTTGCTTGTTTAGGTCGTTCACGAAAGGGTAGCACAGTGCGATCAATCAAAAAATCTGCACGCCCTATCTTGCGAAACGTCTCTTCATAGTGGATATAGTCAGGCTTCGTGTCATCCGCAATGATAAAAGCGATCCAGCCACGCGCTTCTTGAGTAGGGGCAAGAGAACGCGCATGAAAATACTGCATCTCCCATACCTTATCGAGTTCGTAGTAAACGATCTGCTTAAATACGCGGCCTTCTACATCACAGAGCCGCCAGTGGCGCGGTTCATACTTAAAACTCGCTTTTTTCTGATTGCGACAACCAATGTTGAGATACAAAATACGCTTTTCACGTTCAGACCTCATAATGGTTGACTCAAAAATTTCATGCACACAGATTTGAACGCCGTCCAAATTGACCCATTCGCCGATTGAGTAATATCTTGGCTTCATCTTTCTAAACCACATAGTTATCACCAAATATAGGTAATGATACTCTGTTTGTGTTTGGCTGCTGTCACGAAAAACTGTACAAGTGCCTTATAGTGCGGCAGAAGATAATCGTTTAGAGCATCTTCGCGCTCGCTTGTTTTTGCTGGATCGTAGAGAAGTTTGAATTGCTCGTCGGTCACTTTGTCTAACTCGACTGCCCACCTCTCGACAGCACTCGGCCGAAACAGCCGAAATGCAATCCCGTCTGTCACAGCCAGCACCTCCCCACCGACAATAACCTCTGCCAGCGTGCCTTCAGACTCCATGAAGTAGTCACGCCCAGCAAATAGCTGTGCGATCCCCTGCCACGACTGGTCAATGTCGAGCATGATTTCCCGAACGTCTGGGTCACATTCCCAGTCAAGTCCAAAAATGTAGTCGTGGGGATCGGCCGAAATCGCCGCCACCGTCTCTTCATCAAACCGAAAATAAACGCTCGACATACCCATAATTGTGCCTACAATGCAACAACTTTGCCCGGATTCAAGATATTGCGCGGATCAAATAGCTGCTTAATTTGCCGCATCACGCCAACTGCGGCCTCACCATGCTCGTAAACCATATATTTCTGCTTGCCAATACCGACCCCGTGTTCGCCTGTACACGTTCCGCCCAGCTCTATTGCTTTCTGCACGACGTAATCATTGAATGTTTGCAGCACATCTTGCTGGTTGGGGTCATCTTTTGGTGCAAAGGCAATCGTGTGTAGGTTGCCATCTCCCGCATGACCAAAGAGCGTCCCCTTGATGGCAAGCTCTTCGAGCAGTGAATTTGTGTAGGTCGCAAGAACGGGATAGGCAGAGATCGGAACGCTGACATCGGTGATGAGATAGGTGCTGTCAGGGTAGACGCGGAAAAGGATTTCGCCTAATTTATGACGACCTTCCCAGAGACGGTCGCGCTCATCTCGGCCGACACCCACCTCAAATCGATCCGCCCCACATTCTACACACACATCCCGCACAATCGCTAGCTCCGCCTCAATTGTCGCCACGCTAGCTCCGTGAAATTCGAGCAGCAGTGTCGGCTTTTCAGGCAAATTGACCGTCTCAATCGTGTTCATATAGCGCACTGCATCCGCATCGAGTAGCTCACATGCGGCGGGCGTAATTCCGCTGCCAATGATTCCATAGACTGCCTCGGCCGCGTCCGGTGTATTCTCAAAGCTCGCCACGACCGCGCTAAAATGCTCTGGTAGCGGATGTAGTTTGAGCGTCGCTTCCGTAATTAGCCCAAGCGTACCTTCTGAGCCTGTAAATAGATGGGTTAGATCATAGCCGGCCGACTGCTTGATCGAGCGCGATCCCGTGCGAATGATCTCTCCATTTGCCAAGACGACCTCCAGCGCGAGTATATTGTCACGAGTCGCACCATACTTGACGGTGCGTGTGCCAGACGCATTGTTGGCGATCATCCCGCCAATGCTCGCATTTGCGCCGGGATCAGGGGCAAAAAAGAGTCCCTCCCGCGCCAAAATTTTGTTCATATCTTTGTAGAAGATGCCCGGCTGGACGGTGACTTGGAAATCTGCCGAATGCACCGCGACAATGTTTGACATGCGGCCGAAATTCACCACAATCCCCCCATTCAACGGAATTGAGTTCCCTTCCAAGCTGCTCCCCGCACCCCATCCCGTGATCGCAATTTGGTTGGCGTTGGCAAACGCCGCAATCGCACTCACCTGCGCCGTCGTTTCAGGCCACACGATTGCATCGGGCAATACTGACCGATGTGAAGATTGATCCTTCCCGTGCAGATTGCGCTGGCTATCGGCCGTCGAAATGTTCTCTTTTCCTACAATCTCTATTAATTCTGTGAGCCACTGTTTGTCCATGACGCTATTTTAGCCTAATTTAGATGGAATCACGCGATCCCCCGTAGATAAACACCACACTAAACCACACCACGCTGCTTGACGCTCCTCTAACGAGCCACTATAATCGCATTACGTTCAAAATTTCTTGAAAGTTATGAAAGTTCAGCGCAGAGCAATGATCTCTCCGCCGAGGGAAATAAGGGTTATGCTAGAAACCCGCATTCAAACAGGTTTAGCTGCTGTCGAGGCAGCAATGCAAAATTCAATCAACAGTGATGTCACGACGCTACACGACGCGAGTATGCACATCATCCAGTCGGGTGGTAAACGCATTCGGCCGCGCATTGCCCTGCTCGCATTTGCACTGGCTGGCGGCGAGGACATGGCAGATATTGCCAAAGCGGCGGCGGCTGTCGAACTCGTCCACACGGCAACCCTCGTCCACGACGACATCAACGACCATAGCGCGATGCGTCGCGGTCAAGTCTCTGTCCACGCACGCTGGGGACGCACGTTTGCCTTGCTTACAGGTGACTACATGTTTGCCAAAGTGTACGCGATGATGGCTCCGTTAGGTATTGAAGCCAATCGCGTGATGGCAGATGCAGCGGTCACACTCGTCGAAGGTGAGACAATTCAGGCGAAAGCAGCCAAAGCTGGCGTGATGGATCGCAAGACATATAAGATGGTGATTGAGCGCAAAACGGCGAGTTTGTTTATTGCTTCGGCCGAGCTAGGCGCAATTCTTGCGGGAGCCGACGAAAAGACGCGCACCTGTTTACGCGAGTATGGTCGCTATGTTGGTCTCACCTATCAAATCGTCGATGACATTCTCGACCTGATCGGCGATCCCGAAACAATGGGCAAGCCAGCAGGTCTCGACATGGCACAAAATCGCGGTGTCGCCATGACCACAGTGAACGGGAATGGACATGCGGCTGTTTTAGAAGTAGAGGATGATGACCCCGTTGCACGCATGATGCAGCAACTCCGCGAGTCTGGCGCGGTTGATGTTGCCCGTATTGAGGCGGACAACATGGCGCAAAAAGCCCGCGAAGCCCTCTACCAACTTCCCCATACAACTGCCCGCGACGAACTTGAATCAATTATCGACCTTGTACGCGATCGCGAAGCCTAAATCATTGAACGGGCTTCCGCCTGTTCTTCCAAATAAAATCGCCCACGCCTAAAAACGTGGGCGATTGTCGTTTACCTCTACAAAGATGCCTCTCAGATTCCACGAAATTTCCGAACACAATCACAAAATCCTCAATCCGTTTACCTCTGAAAAACTGCAACTTTTAGGCGAGATTTGTCGCTTAGAGGCGGGAGTGCGCCAGCTTGACTTGGCATGTGGCAAGGGCGAACTGTTGTGCCAATGGGCAGCACGCTATGGGGTAATGGGGATTGGTGTCGATGTGAGTGAGGTATTTTTGAATGCAGCGCGAGAGCGGGCGGCCGAACTCAACGTCACTGAGCATGTCACCTTCATTCAACAAGAGGCCGCAACCTATTTGGCTCAAGAGAGGGCAAAATTTGACATTGTAAGCTGCATCGGCGCAACGTGGATTGGCGGTGGTCTGGTTGGCACACTGGAATTGATGCGGCCGAGATTGCGTGATGATAAGAGCCTGCTACTCATCGGCGAACCATTTTGGCGGGAAGCACCACCAAGCGATGCCTATGAGCAAATGGAAATCGCTAAAAACGACTTCACCTCGCTTGCCGGCACACTCACACGCTTTGAGAGGGTAGGGTTTGAACTCCTTGAGATGGTTTTGGCAGATGAAAATAGCTGGGATCGTTATGTCGCGTCACAGTGGTTTACTGTCAGCGATTGGCTGCGCGAAAATGCGGATGACCCCGATGCCCCTGCTATCCAAGAATGGATCACGCGCAGTCAGCGCAACTATTTGGCATTTGAACGGCGATGTTTGGGTTGGGGAGTATTTGTATTGCGGCAAGATGTGCTGAACACGACACGCTTGTCCAATTAAATCAAAGAGAACCGCACTTTCTCATAATAATACGTCGAAAGAATCTCATTTTTTGAGCGAAATCTCTCTATGTAATAGGGGCATTGAACAGTTACTATTGAATGAACTGTCTCTATCGTTGACGTATACTGGAGAAAAATGAAAACATCACATCTCGCCCCCAAACCCAACAACTCAAAAACACAACATAACAGTAAATGGTTAAGAAGATACCATCTGGCTGGCTGGTTTCTCTTATTCGCCTGTTTGCTTGGCACAACGCTTGTTGCACAAGCAGATAACGCAAGAACGAACAATAGCACGGTTATTACCGTTCAAGATGACGTTAGATTGGCAAATGTCAAGCGGCTCGGCATCAACCTAGGTGGGCATGACCAATTTGGGGCCGCCACCTATTTGAAAAATTTGATTTCAAATCCGGGCTTTGAATCGGCCGAATACAACATGGTCTTCAACCTAGAGAGTCACGAAAATGGCACGACGTTTGTTGCTGACTTTTGGGACACGGCTTTCAACAACGACGCGCTCAATATTGGTCAGCCAGTTGATTTTTGGAATGGGGCTGAGTTTTACTTTCTGACGGGGCCGGCAGCGACGGCCGAGCGCAAAGGCATCATCGACGACTTCACGCACGACAATAACAGATACACGTTCATAACGGACGACTTGGGCGTATGGCCTGATCAGATTGCACGCGACGCAATGGCTGTCCGCAAAACGCTTTCTGGCTTTGAGGGAGACGTAAATCCGCTGCGCGTCGCCGATACAACGACAACTCGTCCGGACAGCCCCGGCTCACAGTCGCTCAAGCTGGCGACAACGGGCGATTTTTCACCGTCCTACGCTGAATACTTTGATAGTTACGGCCGAGATGCGGACACATCGGCCGGCAAGCTCTACCTAGTCGATGGAGAGTGGCACTTTGAAATTTGGGCAAAAGCACAAACAGAAAATGATACGCTCATTGTTAGGTTTCGGCGCATTGGTGGCAACACATTTATGAGTCAATCCTATTCTCTGACAACAGAGTGGCAAAAGCTGGAACACACATTCACAGTCGCAGACGGAGCAGACCAACCTATTATGAGTGGCACATCGAACGCGCTCGCCTTTGAATTGATACTTGGGACAGAGAGCGATACCGTTTGGGTTGATGATGTCATTTTAGAGGAAGACAATCAAAATCCAACTGCATTTAATGACCGCTTAGTGACGCGCTTGCAGAATTTACAGCCTGGTGTTTTGCGCGATTGGGGCGATCAACTCGGTAGCTCGCTCGACAATCAGCTTGCTGTTCCACACGCACGCAAGCATACAGGGTACAGTCCAAAGTTCCGCATCGGCGACAACTATCATTACTCCCTGCACGAATTCTTGGTGCTTAGTCAGTTGCTTGAGTCTGAGCCATGGTACGTCATTCCGACGGGCTTCACGCCAGAAGAAATGCAAAACTTAGCCGCCTATCTCGCCGCGCCAGTGGGCGCACATCCCTATGCTGACCTGCGAGCTAGCTTAGGACAAGCGGAGCCTTGGACAAGCGTCTTTTCTACTATCCACCTAGAGTTTGGCAATGAGATATGGGGTGCGAACGAAAATTCAGACCCCTTCATCGGCGCAACGGTGCGTGGCGGTGAAAGAGCCGGCTTCTTGGCTAGTTTGCGCTTCGACCAGCTTAAAGATAGCCCCTATTTTGATGCCAGTGATTATAACTTAACCATCGGGGGACAAACCTTCTTCCCAGACCGCCAGCGAGAGATTGAACAAAATAGCACGGAACACGATGCAATTGGACTTGCACCCTACTTTGGCTCGCTTGATAACTACCAAACGCCTGAAGAGATGTTTTTGCCGCTGTATGCTCATGCTCACGAGACGGTCGCAGCGGGCAGTCAGGTACGGCAAAGCGAGGCTCTCATCGATGCTGAAATGCAGGGAACGGAGATCGACATCTATGAGATCAACTTTCGGGCTGTCTTCGGTGATGCGCCGGCTGAAACGCGCAATGAATTTTTGACGAGTCTGGCGGGCGGCATGTCGCTGCCGCTGACAATGTTGAGCTATCAAAATGAAATGGGGATTCACAATCTAGCAGCCTATCAAGCGGTGCAGTTTTCGACAAAGGTGGGCGATGATTACTTGCGCTCTTTTGGCTTGTTGCGTGATTTGAACGCAACGGGGTTCAAACGGCCGACTTGGTTAGGATTAGAAATAGCAAACAAGGCAATTCAGGGTGATTTGATTACGACGCTACAGACGGGTGCGCCGACCTTCCAAGATGGCGGAAACGACATTCCGTATGTTCAATCTTATGCCTATCGGGATGGTGGGAACTATGGGTTGATCTTGTTTAATCTGCATTTGTCAGATAGCCAGACGGTTGAGATCGTGATGCCCTCGACACCAAACGCAGCGGGAACGCAACATTTGCTCTCGGCCGATTCTCCCCTAGCTGACAATGAGTCGGCCGAAAACGTTGTAATCACAACTACCCCGCTCACTGATCTAGCGCAAAACGACACCTTTGACATTCCACCACACTCAATGCTCGTTTTGCAATGGACAGACTCAACGATAACACCGACAACCATTCAACTATCGGATGCTGCGGTGCAGCCTGTGGGACTTTTGCCTGCTCTATTGCTTGCTGTTGTGTTTGCGCTTGGCTATTTCACCTGTCGTCACCTTTGGCACAGATAAATCGCCCAATGGCACAAAAAAGACAGCGATTTCGCTGTCTTTTTTGTGCATGTGTCGGGAAATCCAATTCCCGATACATTGAATCAGTTGGTGTTGACTTTACCAGTTGAGCAACTGCTGCATGATGCTGTTGAGCTTATCGGCCGCTGGAACCAGCTTGTCCACCCCCTGCTTGACCAATGGCACATCCCCCAACCCTTCTGTCTCCGCAAAGCGTGGGCGTGTGTTGTCGAAGTAGATCAAGCCCGTGATGAATTCCTGATTTTGTCGCGCAAACTCTAATCGATGCAGCGCACCCAGCTTATCTGTCGGATCGTAGTCCTCTTCCAACTTGTGCAGGCGAATAAATGAGCCGTCATGTAACGGCGCATCAATCACCTCGCCCGGCTCGTGATTTTCGATTTGAATCTCATCCCGCACGGGAACCCATGAGATGTCGTGAAGTGGCTCTTTGTTTTTCAAGCCGTAGTCAAAGCTCTTTGTGGATGATTCGTGATTGTTGAAAGCGACACATGGGCTGATGATGTCGAGCATCGCCGTGCCATCATAGCTGAGAGCCGCCTTCAGCAACTCACGCACCTGCTTCGCGTCACCGCTAAATGAACGCGCTACAAAGCCACAGCCGGAGATGATCGCTTCCATGCACATATCTTCGGCCGGAAACTCGTTCGTCCCAATCTTTTTGATGCTCTGACCCTGATCGGCCGTTGCGCTAAACTGACCTTTTGTCAATCCATATACGCCGTTATTCTCAATGATGTAGGTCATCCGCACGTTGCGACGCATGATGTGCTTGAACTGCCCCATGCCGATGCTGGCACTGTCGCCATCACCGCTCACACCAATCGCCTTCATGTGATGGTTCATCATCATTGCGCCCGTGCCAACGCTGGGCATTCGACCGTGTAGCGCGTTGAAACCGTGCGACTGCCCCAAGAAATAGGTCGGGGATTTTGACGAACAGCCAATGCCGCTCAACTTCATAATCTCGTGCGGCTTGATGTTCAATTCATAGCAGATTGTGATGATCTGGCTTGAAATCGAATTGTGACCACACCCTTTGCACAGCGTCGTCGGTGCGCCTTTGTAATCCTCTTTAGCGAGGCCAATATCGTTTACTCTTACTCTTCTTCTAGCAGCCATATTATTTCTCCCCAGCCAAGACGCGATCACGCACAAAGGGGCCTGTTAGCGGCCGACCGTCCAGATGGGCGATAGAGCGAATTCGCATCGTCAAATCGGGCATTTCGGTACGCAGGAGGGTTTGCATCTGCGCGTCACGGTTCATTTCAACCACATACACATGGTCATAGCGTTCGATAAAGGCACGCACCTCATCGTTAAAAGGTAGCGCACAAAGTCGCATCGTCGCCGTTTCAACCCCTTGTGCTTGTAACAACTCGCGTCCTTCCTCAATTGCCGGCCATGTGCTGCCATAGTAGATCAGACCGATATTGGCAGTTTCATTGTCGAGAATTTCGGGTGCGGGAACCATATTACGCGCCGTGTCAAATTTGCGACCCAAGCGGTCTGTGTTTGCCAGCCAGTCGTCGGGGCGTTCGCTATAGCGAGCGTAGTCGTCATGACCTGTGCCGCGTGCAAAATAGGCCGCCGCAGGGTTTTCGTTGCCGGGCAGCGTGCGGTAGGGGATGCCATCGCCGTCTACATCTTTGTAGCGACCCCATGAGGTGTTGAAGTTGGCTTGGAAGTTTTTGAGGTCATCGGCCGATAACACCTTCCCCCTCCGAATCTTCTCAGTCGGCATCTCAAACGGTTTCGACATCCAATAGTTCATGCCGATGTCCAAATCGCTCAACACGAGAACGAGCGTCTGCAATTCCTCTGCCAGATTGAACGCGGTTGTCGCCATTTGGAAACATTCGGCCGGGTCTTTTGGCAACAGCACAACATTTTTCGTGTCGCCATGACCGAGATAGTAGGCGAACGTGATGTCGCCCTGACAACTGCGTGTTGGCAAACCTGTGCTGGGGCCAACGCGCTGGATGTCCCAGATAACGCTGGGGATTTCAGCAAAGTAGGCGAGACCCGCAAATTCTGCCATCAGCGAGACACCGGGGCCAGAGGTTGCCGTCATCGCTCGGCCGCCTGCCCAGCCGGCACCGAGTACCATCCCAATGGCTGCCAGCTCATCCTCTGCTTGAATGACCGCGATTGAATCCTCATCACGCAAACTGTGTTTGTGCGCGTTGATCGCGTCAATGACGCTGGTGCTAGGCGTAATTGGATACCACGCCACCACCTGTACGCCCCCAAAAAGTGCGCCCATGCCGGCCGCCTCGTTGCCTGTGATGAGCATGAGACCGTCTGTTTCATTCATCGGCTCGACGTAGTAGGGGTCTTCCTTTTCCATGTTCTCGGCCGCCCACACAAACGCCGCGTTGACGACCTCCATATTGGAATCAACCAGTTTGCGCCGATTGGCAAAATGGTGCATCAGGGCGCGGTCGATATACTCAAGCGGAATGCCGAGCATATAGGACAGCACGCCCACGTAGGCCATGTTTGACAGATAGTCTTTGAGCTTGCCCTTCGCGGGGTTGCCTCGCATGATTTTTCGCACGGGAACGCGATAAAAGGTCACATCGTCACGATGTGGGACACCACGCTGGGACTCTGGCACAAAGCAGACACCGCCACTTGGCAGTTCACTGATGTCGTTAATGAGCGTGGCAGGGTTGAAAGCAACCAAAATAGCGTTGTCGTCGAGGCGGGAAACATACCCATCTTTGCTCACGCGAATTTGGAACCATGTTGGCAAGCCTTGAATGTTCGATGGGAAAAGATTTTTCCCATTGACGGGAATGCCCATCTTGAACAATGCACGCAAAATAGTGAGATTTGAAGTTTGACTACCCGTGCCATTGGGCGTGGCGACGTTGATCGAAAAGTCATTGACAATCACGTTCTGCCCCGCTGGTGGTCTTACCGGGTCGGGTAGCGTAAGTACGGTCATAAATACTCCTTGGGACGTATTACCAGATTCTTGAATTTAGAAGCGTATCGGAACTCATTCTGTTGAGGAGCGCAACGCTGCTACTACGCTCGAACAACGTTCTCAGATATTAGCACCCCGTTAACAAAAAGTCGAACATGCAGGAGAGCGTTCACTGTGAATTTATTCGCATTGGACGTTATCTTTCTGGTTGACTGGTATATAAATTCGGGATTTGATGTCGGCCGAAACATCCCCCTTCTGCCCAAAGTTCGCTACTTTCTATACATCATGCAACTAATTATTAACAATCAACCCCAAGAAATAACTTCCCATCCGGACACGCCACTGCTCTGGGTATTACGCGACGAACTCGATCTCGTCGGCACAAAGTTTGGCTGTGGCGGTGGTTATTGCGGTGCGTGTACAGTTCACATAGATGGCGAGGCGACGCGCAGTTGCGTCACCTTTCTGCGTGACATCGAGGGCAAGTCAGTTCGCACCGTCGAAAGTTTGGCGACAATTGACGTGAACGGCGTGCAGCTACACCCTGTCCAGCAGGCATTCATCGACGAGCAGGTTCCACAATGCTCGTACTGCATGAATGGACAAATGATGACCGCGCTCGCGTTTTTACAGCAAAATAGCACACCGTCTGACGATGAAATCGTTGAGGCGATGGGCAGCAACTACTGTCGCTGTGGCTGCTATGTGCGTATTAAGAAGGCAGTTGGACTTGCGGCCGAGCGCATGGCGCAACAGCAGGGAGGTGTCGCATGAGTGAACAAGAGACGAGAAAACGACGTTTCCGCATAACACGACGCGGATTTTTGATCGGGGCAGGCGTGACGGGCGGACTAGTTGCAGGTGGACTAATCGTCGGGCTGCCCTATGGTCAACTCAAATTAGCCGAGTTTTTGGATGGGGCTGGTGCGCCATTTAGCGTCGATGCGCCGCCATTCTCGTGGTTTGAGATTCTGCCCGATAACTGCGTCATTTTTCACACGCCAAAAGTTGAGATGGGACAGGGAATCCACACGGCACTGGCGCAAATTGCGGCCGATGAGCTAGGCGTTGCGTTTGATCAACTGATTGTGCAACAGGCCAGCACACAACGTGGTCCCAATGATGGGGGTGGCACAGGCGCAAGCGGCTCTGTCTCAGGGCTGTTTAACCCACTGCGCGAGGCGGCGGCGACGGCGCGAGAAATGCTGCGTGCGCGAGCTGGTGAGCAGTTGGCGGTGAGCGGCGAGCAGTTGACCGTTGAGAATGGCGTGTTTATTGCGCCCGATGGACGGGAGCTGACGTTTGGAGCAGTGGTCAAGGATGTGTCAGAATGGGCGGAGCTGACAACTGAGCCGACGCTGAAATCACGCTCAGAGTGGCGATATATCGGCCGAAGCGTCCAACGAGTTGATTTGGAATCGAAGCTAACAGGACAGCCTGTCTATGGGCTAGATGTCAAACTGCCCAATATGGCATACGGAGCCGTTGCGCGACCTGCAACAATTGAGGGGAAGTTGGTCTCGGTTGATAGCACCAAAGCGGCTCAAATGCCCGGTATTATTGCGATTGCTGAAGACGGTGAGTTTGTCGCTGTCGTTGCAGAATCGCGCTATGAGGCCGAGCTTGCCCGCAATCAGCTTGACATCACGTGGGACGATGGCAAGCTGTGGCAGCAGGAAGAAATTGACGCAATCGTGACTGTTGGCAATGGCAATGCAACCGTTATTCAGAGAGAGGGAAATGCAGAAAAATTGCTAGATGAAATGGTCACCGTCGAGGCGGAATATCGCACACCGATGGCGGCGCACGCACACCTTGAGCCACAGTCTGCGCTCGTTGATGTGCGGGAGGATGGTGTGACGGCCTATGTGTCCACCCAGTTCCCCGACACGGTACGCGGTGACATTGCGGAGGCATTGGATGTTGAGCTCAGTACAGTCGATCTGACAGCAACTTATCTAGGGGGAGGCTTCGGCCGAAAACTCAACACGCTAGCCGCAGTTGAGGCTGCATTGCTTAGTAAGATGGTCGGCCGACCGGTTCACGTGGGCTGGAATCGCCGCGAGGAGTTTCGCAATGGTTATCTGCGCCCACCCACCCATAGCAAGCTGCGCGGCCGCATTGAAAATGGCAAGCTGACCGCCATTGAACACCAACAAGCCAGCGGAGATGTCGCTTTCCCCTTTTTCCCTAGCATCGCTGCCGCCGTCATGGGTGCAGACTTCGGCGCATGGCGTGGCTCCGTCATTCAGTACGGCATCGAAAACCGCCAGACAGTTGCCTGTCGCACAAAAGTGCCGCTTGCAACTGGTTGGTGGCGTGGGCTGGGCTTGCTGGCGAATATCTTTGCTGTTGAGAGCTTCATGGACGAAGCGGCAAATGCGGCCGGCGTTGACCCGCTCGAATTTCGTTTAGCCCATTTAGGTGATAGTGAGGTGGAGCGTGGATTGCGTGGGGTGTTGGTTGCGGCGGCCGAGAAAGCCAACTGGGGCAGCGAGCTTCCGGCTGGTCGCGCACATGGCATCGCCTGCTCAGTGGATGTTGGCACACCCTGCGCTCACGTCGCTGAAGTTTCGATTGACAGTGGACAAATTCGTGTCCACAAGGTCACGGCGGCTATCGACCCTGGCCTGATTATCAATCCCGATGGTGTGGAGGCACAGACGCAAGGCAGCATCATCTTTGGCCTAAGCTCGACGCTGCTGGAGCAAATCACTGTCAAAGATGGGCGCATAGAGGCAGCAAACTTTAACCGCTATCCGCTTCTGACGATGAAAGAAACGCCGGAGATCGATGTGGTGTTGCTAGAAAGCGGTGGTGACCCAAAAGGTATGGGCGAGCCACCGCTGGGGCCGATTGCGGCCGCTGTCGCCAATGCCGTATTTGCACTAACGGGCGAGCGGTTGCGGCAGTTGCCTTTGCAACTGTAACTCGTCTCAAATCAGTACAACGTGTGGGTCGGGTTTAGGCAAACGGCGTGCAGTCTATCATTATCATGAACATCATGGCAATAATGCGTGAGAATGCGTAATCTCAACCACAAGTTCAACCCGCTAACCAGCCCTTTTGCACTGTTTGAGATCTTTAAACACGCGCGCACACGCGCGCGCACGCGAAGTCGCTAACTTTCAGGCTGACAACCACCCTTTCAGTATTTTTTCCAACTCAGCTCGGTTGGTTGTTTTGATTGTGAACGCATCAGTGAGACCCCCTTGCCCAACAACCACAGCGAGAAAGTTGTCCACCAGTTATGACTGCACTGTTCTGGCAACGGTGAGCGACACTCGGTGTCTCCAAGCAGTCCCACTTGCTCTAATAACGAACTAAAACGTTGTCATTTTGCGTCCAACAACCCTTGACCATTACAACAGCCATGCTTGCATTAATGACGAACTAAAAGGGTCTGATTTTGTGTCCAAAAAAACTTGACCATTACATCTCTACTCAGGTGCTTTCTTCAGCACAGGTAAACCATTACGACTTTCTGAAACAATGCGACCTGGGGGGACTTCATCAAGCGCACCATCTTTAATTTCCTTTGCAAAGAAGTAGATCGTTTGTTTGCGACCATTCTTGAGCGTCGTATCGCGCCCATGTAGGTAATAACTGCGACCTCTTGAATTTGTGTGACTGTATGCCATCTGACACCTTCCTATCTTAAAGTTAATTCGATAATGCCTCGAAAATGGTAGAACAGCCAAAATCAATGGTCAAGCGGCTCTCCGTCTCAGCGTAAGCAAGGATGGTTATCGTTTATTTCTACTCACAGTTGCCTAATCTTAACGCCAATTCCACCCTGATAGCCGCAACCTCCCATTGCTGGCTAGGCACAAGAACTGTTAAGATGGTGATCGCTGTATCGGAAATTAAAGGTAATACATTGAACACGAAATCCCCCCTCCTCTCGGTCTTGCAACTGTTGAACAGCAGCGAGACGATTGATCACATCTACCCCCAGTTGCGTCAAATTATTAAGGCAAACTTTGGCTGTGCAGAGATTGTTTTTGCGCTGTCTAATTCAGCCGATGATGTCACCATCTATCTTTGGGATGCGACAGCCAAACGGCTCGATGCAACCATGACGCTGCATCATTCAACGCTGCACCCCTCATTTTCACAACGGAAACTAACTTTCGTTCCACAAATCGATCCAACTTCTCCATATTTGATAGATAATCTTTTAGATAATTTCCAACTGCACGCTTATATCGTCTTTCCGCTCATCCATGACGAGCAAAGCATCGGCACACTCACAATTGCATGGCAAAGCCCAAATGGATACGCGACAAGTCAGCTTGATTTGCTAGAAGAGGTTATCGCGGCGATTACTGTCACGTTGATGCGTTCGCGCCGTGTCCTCGAATTGCGTGATACGCTTCGCAACACACGTGCGCTTTATACAACCTCACATTCGCTTATTTCGACTGCATCTTTGTCTACTGTTCTAAATAATGTTGTCAATAATTCGGCCGTTGCAGTTAGCAGTTCACACTGCACATTGCATGTTTTCGCCAATGATTCGCCTGAGATCAAGCACGTTGCTGCCTACCGTCACCCGCTTCTGCCCTCGTTGCGTGCAACAACTTACTGCGAATTGATGGACGGGTTGGCTGGTTGGGTTGTAAAAAATCGTAAGCCAGCGCGATTGAAAAAGAACCAGATCGATCCACGCGAGACCCCGATCATGCGCCAGCGGCGTGCGGCGCAGCAAATTGGGGCGATGATCATTGCACCTGTTATCTACCACCAACATGTTCTCGGTGTCCTGACTGCGCTCAACACAACGACACAACCCGACTTTAGCGAAGATGATTTGGCACTTTTATCCTCTTTGGCGAATCAAGCGGCCGTCGCCATCGCAAAAGCCCGTCTCTATCAACAGAAGGAACGGCAGATAAAAACGCTAGCTAATTTGCGAGACTTCTCACTTAAAATGCAGCACACGCGCTCAGTTGATGCGTTGCTTTCCGTTATTCTGACAGAATTAGACATGCTTTTTCGACCAGCCTTTATGGTTATCAACTTGATTGATCGTGAAGAAGTGGTGGTTGTGGCCTCTACATCAGAAAGCATATTGCCGTGTGGCTATCGTCTATCGCTTCAACAAGGTGTAACAGGGGCTGTTGCAGAAAGCGGTAAGCTCGAAATCATTCCTGATATTCAGGCAGACCCGCGCACCGTTTATCCACCCAACGCTTCAGAATTGTTGCGTAGCTTGAGAACGATGGTCAGCTTACCTTTGCTCGATAATGACAAGCTAATCGGGGTGATGAACATCGCCTTTGATACGGTGCGAGATTTTGATAAGGCTGAACAAACCCTTTTTCAAGCAATCACCTCAATGATTGGCGGTGCATTGCAGCATGTTATCTTGCTCGAATCGCTTGAACAGCGGGTCGAAGAACGCAACCGCCAGTTGATCTTTGCCAATGACGAACTGCAACGCGCCAATAAGCAGTTACAGGAGTTAGATGAGCTAAAGAATAAGTTTATCTCTGATGTCTCACACGAGCTTCGCACTCCGCTTACGTCGCTCGGCTTGTATCTCGATTTGCTCAAACGACGACCAGATCGACAGGCTCACTATTTGGGTATCGTGCGACATGAAGTCGACCGGCTACGAACGCTTGTTCTCGATGTGCTGAAAATTGCCCGCTACGATTCAGGGCGTGTCACAACCGACTTACAACATGTCTGTCTGACGGATATTGTGATGCGCGAGGTGGCAATGCACCGTGAGCGTGCGGAAGCGGTTGGGATCGAGATTGAGGTGACGCTGGGGGCAGATAGGCAGTCAATCGTGGGGGATGCAGCACAATTGTCAGAAATGGTGACCGCGCTACTCTACAATGCCATCAACTACACGGAAAGTGGCAAGATCGAGATTCATTTGACCTATCTCTCGTTGGCGAATGGAATGGAGCTATGTATCAAAGATAGCGGGATTGGGATTCCGGCCGATGAACTCGATCATATTTTCCAGCGGTTTTATCGCGGTTCAAATGTTAGCACACGGACAGGGAATGGATTAGGCTTGAATATCGTTGAGGAGATTGTTCGCCTTCACAACGGATATGTCAGCCTAACAAGTGAGTTGGGCAAGGGGACAATCGCCTGTGTTTTGCTGCCCACAACTCAAAATATAGAAGAGACGGTCGAAGCCAAACAGGCAGCAAGGATGACAATTAGCAGATAGACGTTGCTGCTGATGAAGAAACGGCGTGCATTCTTCTTTGAGGGGGTACGAATAAAAGTAATGTTGCGCCGCACCATATCAACCGAAAATGGAACAACTAGCAGCCAGTAGAGCCAGCCTAGCATTGGCACAACGCCAAGCAAAAGTGCTGCAACGGCCGTTGGCAGCGTGTGTGCCATGACCCACCATGCGGCGTTGCGGTCGCTCATGATGGTCGGCAGCATGGGGATTTTGGCATTTTTGTAGTCATCTTTGTAGAGGATGGCAAGGCTCCAGAAATGAGCAGGTGTCCAAAGAAAGACGATGAGAGCTAACACGATGGCGGCAGGTGATTCCCAGTTGCCGGCCGCAGCAGCCCCGCTCATAACGGCCGCACTGCCCGCCGCACCACCAATGACGATGTTGAGCAACGTGCGTGGTTTGAGCCAAACGGTGTAGACTCCGACGTAGATGACTGCACCAAGCAGGAGGAAGAAGGAGAGCATCGGCCGAAATGGAAACATCGCAATCGACGGTAACACAATCATGTTTGCTCCGATCATCGGGATCATCTCTGAGCTGAGCGTCTCTGTCGGTAAGGGGCGTTTGCGCGTGCGTGACATCGTTTTGTCCCGATCACGCTCGATATATTGATTGAGTGCTGAAGCACCTCCCGCAGCCAAGCCACCGGTTATAATGGTCAGCAACAATGTGCCAAAGCCGGGCCAGCCACCGGCCGCCAAAAACGCGCCTCCCACAGCCGCCATCAGCAGCAGTGAGACGACACGCGCCTTGAACAGAACAACGCCGATTTGCATTAGTTCGCGCCATGTATGAGTTGGGGAAGCAGAAAGTTGTGTCGTTTCAGAAAAAGCCATGTTATTTCCTCTATGCTCGTTCTTGAATTTTACTGAGTTGTGCTAAATTTCACAATCGTCAATCATCATTCAAATAGTTCAATTGTAATCGTCCGTGAGCGCATCCCTATACCAGTGCAAGCATTTGCTATAATCGCACGCTATGAGTAACTATATTCCAGAAAAGTTAGATGAAATTTTAGAAGATTTTAGTTTTGCGGAGGGGCGAGAAAAGCTCGAGTATTTACTTGAGTTTTCTGAACGATTGCCAGAACTTCCAGCGTGGCTACAAAGCGAGCGCGATAAGATGGAGCCTGTGCATGAGTGTATGACCCCTGTCTTTGTGTTCGGCCGACCTGAAGAGGCTGGCAAGATGGTCTATTACTTTGACGCACCGCCAGAGTCTCCCACCGTGCGCGGTTTTGCCACGATTTTAATGGAAGGAGTCAATGGCACATCCACCCCACAACAAATCATTGACATTGATGATCTCTTCTATCGCAAGGCAGGCTTTCAAAAAGTGTTGACAGGGCAGCGAATGCGTGGCATGTCTACCTTCCTAAACTACATGAAGCGCATTGCAAAGCAGCACGTTTAGAGCGTTAAAATCCCTAAAAATGTAGGGAAAACGTTGGTTTAAGAGACCCAAAGTAGCATACACTCAGAGGATACCCTGAGAATTTGCAAAATCGGCCGAAATGATTACTATAAAGTGAACTTTTGGAATCATTTTAGTGACAAATCCTCGTACTTGTAGCGAATCTCTATCGAAGGAGTCCTTTTCATGGCAACTGTGCAAGCAATCGCCGAGCGCATCATTGAAAATGTTGAGCGTGTCATTGTTGGCAAGCGGCGCGTCGTTGAGCTAACTGTCCTTGGGATGCTCTGCCAAGGTCACATCTTGATTGAGGATGTGCCGGGTGTAGGCAAAACTGTTCTCGCTAAGTCTCTCGCAAAGTCAGTTGGCTGTACTTTTCAGCGCATCCAGTTCACCCCTGATATGTTACCCAGCGACGTAACAGGCGTTTCGGTTTTTAATCAAAAGACGCTCGAATTTGAGTTCCGCCCCGGCCCCATTCATGCTCAGGTCGTTCTCGTTGACGAGATCAATCGCGCGACTCCAAAAACGCAATCTTCGCTGTTAGAGGCGATGGAAGAACGACAGGTGACGGTGGATGGGCGCAGTTATATATTAGCCGAGCCGTTTATGGTGCTGGCGACGCAGAACCCGATTGAATATGAGGGGACATTTCCGCTGCCTGAAGCGCAGCTAGACCGCTTTATGCTCAAGCTGGAGGTAGGGTATCCTTCGGCCGAAGAAGAGATCAACATTCTCGACCGTCAACAGTTTGCCCATCCTGTCACAGAGTTGAAACAAGTCGTTTCTGTGCAAGAGTTACGTGCTGTCCAGACTGCTATCAAAGATATCTACATCGACCGTCACGTAAAGGAATACATCGTCAATATCGCACGTCAAACGCGCCAGCATCCCGATGTCTATCTTGGAGCCAGCACACGCGGTGCGATTGCGCTTTATCGTCTTGCACAAGCTCGCGCCGCCTTGCAAAACCGCGATTATGTCTTGCCAGACGATGTAAAGTATCTCGCACCATGGGCAATCGCCCACCGCGTCATCGTTGGCCCCGCCGCACGCATCAAAGACATCACACAACGTGAAATTGTCTTGGACGTGTTGAACAAGCTGCCCGTTCCCGGCGCACAAGTCAAAAGGAGATAAGTTGCAAGTTGCTGGTTGCAAATAAACCCACTTGCGACTTACAGCTTGCCCTTGCAACGTCCATGCGCCAACGTCGCTCCCTCGTCTTCTTTCTACTCGCGGTCACCACGCTCATCATGGGGTTTTCCTCTGGGCGTGATTTATGGTTCACAATTTCCTACCTGTTAGGATTGTTGCTGATCGTTTCCTTCTTTTGGTCGCTGATAAATTTGCGTTCGACGAAAATTTCGCGTGTCACGCGCAATCGTCGCACACAGGTTGGGCAGCCAATGGAGGAACGCATTTTGGTCAACAATACGAGCTTTGTGCCGAAGCTATGGCTTGAAGTGCGCGATAATTCAACCTTCCCCGACCACAACATGAGTCGCGTTGTGACGAATCTCGCGCCGCGCAAGCGGTATGGGTGGCGCAATCGCACGATGAGTCGGCTGCGCGGCCGCTATCGACTCGGCCCAATGCTAATTCGCACGAGCGACCCGTTTGGCCTCTTTCCGATGGAACGCAGAATCGAGGCGACAACCAACGTCGTTGTCTTTCCGCAAACGGTTGAGGTGTGGGCGTTTGCCTTGCCATCAGGGGTGCTGTCGGGTGGCGATGCGCTGCGGCGACGTGCCTTTCAGGTGACGACCAACGCGGCCGGCGTGCGCGACTACGCACCGGGCGACAGCTTTAGCCGTATCCACTGGCGCAGTACGGCGCGACGCAATCGCATGATTGTGAAAGAGTTTGAGCTTGACCCGCAAACGGATATTTGGATTGTGCCGGATATGTCGGCCGATTCCCAAGCCGGCATCACTCGCGCTGAGGCAATTGTCGAGGAGCAGGATGTGCCGATGCCTGCCAATGAACGGCCTAGCACTAGCACAGTCGTGACACTGCCACTCTCAACAGAAGAATATATCGTGACGATTGCGGCATCGCTGGCACGGCACTTTCTGCGCCAAGATCGAGCGGTGGGCATGATGGCAAATGGGCAAACAGGAGAATTTGTCCAGCCAGATCGCGGCGAGCGACAAACGAATAAACTGCTTGAAACACTGGCTGTTTTGCGTGCGAAGGGAACGTTGGACATCGCCAATACGATGCTCACACAGTCCAATCGCTTTCAGCGCGGCACAACAATTATCATCATCACCTCGACAACGGATGTGTCATGGGCGGCAAGTGCGCGTGAATTGATGCGACGTGGCCTGCGCGTAATGACTATTTTGGTGAATCCTGCTGGATTTTTGGAAGAAGAAGAGGAGATAAAATCGGCCGAAGGCCTCCACACACTGCTCCAACTCAACGCCGTTCCTACCATCTACATCAACGCCGGTGACAATCTGACCGAGGCTCTTAGCGGCTCGCGCAAAACATCTTTTCACAAAAGGTGATTAGGGGGATGGAATCGGCCGATCCACCCCCGCAGGAAATGGTTCCCCATCGGGCAGCGCACGCAAAAAGCCACAGCGGTTCTCGTCTATCTCTCCCCAAGTGAAACCCATCGCTTCAAATGTCTCAATATCGCTAACCCAGCGGCGCACGCGCTGCGTTGAGCCTTCTACGTCAAGTGCAAACACATGTGGTGAGTTGGGACACTTCATCGGTAGATAGATCGGTTCCCCTTCGACAAACTGCTCTAAATAGTCATCATCTACATAGCGTATTGCGCCCCAGCGATACCCATAATTGGTGAACGCCTCGCTGGTCGTGATCCAACGTCGTTTGTTATCTTCCATCAAATAAACACTTGTGCCATCCCCTTTTAGCAGCATCCCGTCACGTGCAAAGCGGATCGTTGTTGCCCCACTGTTCCCACCGGCAAAGACAGCATTGAGACTCGTGAGGCTAAATAGCTGGAGGTTGGCAAAGGCGACGACAACTAGCAGCGCGATAAACAGCCGCACCATTGTGCGCGGCATGTTGTCGATCATGGGGATGTGTTCGGGGAGTTCGTCAGCTGTGTGAGGGGCGGCCGAGTCAATCTCTTCCACAAATTCGACCTGTTCAACCAACACATTGCTTTTCGTTTCAGCCACTGGTGCTGCTACCTCATCTTTGATCGGTAATATCTCTTCTTCGATGGCAAAGTCTGACCCTAGCCCTCCCTCAGGGAGAGGGGAACGCCGCGCCAAGTCTGTGGTGTCAGAGAGGGGGGGCGTTGCGTCTTGGGTCTCTGTTGTGAGAATAGGTTCGTGATCTATTTGCTCGTTTTCATACCGTGCCAGTTTCCGCTCTTCCAGTGCATCGATTAGCAAATCAAGCAGTTGGTCAATTGATTTTGTCGCCATAATGATAGACGGCCGAAGCTCCTACAAGCATTGAGAAACTTCGGCCGAGACGCTACTGAACAATAAAAAAGCCTAAAATCTCACCCAAGCTGGAAAAGACATCGCTGTAGAAATTGCCGCCTAGCTGGCGGAATAGCTCGAAATCCATGTTGGGTGCGCCGATAAAGGGGCGAATCGTCCAAGCGAGCTGGCTGCCCACAAACGCATAGATGATGACCCAGATTCGCATCAACCAACGTCGCTTCTTCTCATCACCCCCACCTGTGCCAGAGACGAGTCGCATTCCCTGACCCAAATAGTTGAGGCCGATTGTCCCTGCCACGCTAAATGCACCGACGTTGATGAGCTTGAAAAATTGGTATTGTGTATCGTCTGTTGTGAGCAGAAAAAAGAGTGTGATTGGCGCGATGGACATGAGCAGCACCGATGTCACCGTGAGCGCGGTTAGCATCAAGGCGATATTTTGCGAGAGGCTTTGATTGCTGCCAAAGAGGACATTAAAGAAGTAGAGCGTTGGGGAACAAATAATTAGCGTGGCGAGAAAAAGAATGGGCAGCTTGATCGTTGAACTGATCGTTTGCATCAACGTGCTGCTACTGCCTAAAACAGCACCATACAAGGCGAAGAATGTGATGGCGGCAAAAAACATGCTGCGAATTTTGCCCGTAATGTCAACGCCATCGCGGATTTCACGAAAAAATCGCTGACGGTCGCGCAGAATTTCTTCGACGACACCGAGATTTTTTAGGCTGTTTTCAAGCGAGAGCTTTCGACCGAGACTAAGTCCTTTCATAATAGTGGTGAATTGCTAGTTGCTAGTTGCGACTGGCAACGATGAAGATAACGCTGATTGTCCAGAAAAATGCCCAAGCGGCCGTCACGTAAGGCCAACGACGGCATTGAGTCAGTGGCAACAGAAGGATGAGGATGGCGATGACGATGCGAACGGGGCGACTAAACAGCGTTGACCAGCTTGCGGTTGTGCCATCGGCCGAAAAAATTAGCCAGCGTAACACAAGCGTAAAAAAGACCGGCACCATGCACATCAACAGCACTTGCGTCATCTCACTGCCTTCGTGAACCTGTTGCAGTGCCATTGAAGACTCTAGCACGCCAAAATCTTCGGCCGCTTTGAGCAACGCAGTCGTGTGGTCTTTCCCCATTGCTTCTGCATCGGCAACCGCATCTTCAAGATGAGCGCGAATTTCTTCCAGAAGCTCCCACTCTTCCTCTTTGCTTAGGTTGAGCTGGCTGCGAATTTGTTCGAGAACGCTGTCGATTGTCACAGGCCGTTTACGATTGCGCTGCCAGCATCGCCTGCATTTGACGCATGAAGTTGTCCCACTCGGCCGATCCCTCATCCAACATTGTGCGCCCCTCGGCCGTCAGACGATAGTACTTGCGCCGCCGCTGTGAATCGGTCTTCTCCCATTCACTCGTGACCAAGCCCGCCTGCTTCATGCGGTGCAATGTCGGATAGAGCAGCCCTTCCTTCATATCGAAGTAACCGCCGCTGCGCTTCTTTAACTCTTGCACAATCTGATAGCCATACATCGGCTCATCTTTGAGCAAGCGTAAAATCAATATCTCGCTACTACCTTTGCGAATCTGGTCTCTAATAGACATCTTGTTACCTATGTTTGTTATGGTAATTATACATAAGTATATAATGTATGCTAAAAATGTCAACTAGCATAGCGTGTGAGTGTGGGGTCTATGAACAATCCATAGGTGGAGGCTACGACAGGATTAGAGCGTCTATTTTACCGCATGACGATTTGTGCTAAAGTTATCAACCCTGCATTTCTAGTGAAGAAGCAAAAGTATTTCGCATAGATATTTTTATATGATGAGTTTCAACCTTACATCACAGCAACAGGAAATAATCAAAGCGAGCGGCTCTATCTTTGTGCTAGGCTCGGCCGGCACAGGCAAAACGACGGTCGTCCAACAGCGATTGAGGCATTTGCTTGCCAGCGGAGAGCCGGCATACACGATTTTGGTATTGGTGGCTGACCCTGACCAGCGGGAGAGCTTGAAACGGTTTGTGGAATCGGCCGCAATAGGCTCCTATTCTGACCTAAAACTCCTCCACTACCCTCAACTCGCCCGCGAAATGGTGCAGTTGTTTTGGCCGCTCGTCGCACGCAACGCAGGATTTGCCAGTGGTTTTAATCCGCCAACCTTTCTCGGTTATGACCTCGCGCAACTGCTAATGTGGCGCACAGTTGAGCCACTGATCGAAGAAGGCGCATTTGCCGATTTGCGCCGTCGTCCACAACAAATTGTCAGCCAGTTGCTCGACACGCTCAACCGCTCGACGCTTAATTTGCTCAACATCTTTGAAGCGACCGAACGCCAGATTAGAACATGGGTTGGTGAGCGCGATCATGTTCGCAATCTCGAACTAGCGCGACAAGCAGCTGTCACTTTTCGTAAACACTGCCTCGCAAATAACCTGCTCGATTTGTCACTGACCATTGACACATTCAACAATCACATTTTGACCCATCCCGAATTCTCTCGTTATTTCAGCGAACGCTATCGGCACATTTTGGTCGATAACGTCGAGGAGCAAACGCCAGCGGGTCAGGCATTTGTCGAGCAGTTGATGAATGAGACAGTTAGCTCACTGATTGTTTATGACGCGGGTGGGGGGTACAAACGCTTTTTGGCGGCCGATCCTAAAGGAGCGCAACGCTTCCGCGACAAGGCAAATCATGCCTATACGTTCAATCACAACTTTGTTTCAACTGAAGAAATCAACGCCCTGGCAAAAGAGATCGAGCATTTTCTCAATGGCAAGGCGTTGCGGGAAATAGACGAAGTGCCTGTCATAGCGACCCTGCGAACACGCTATCGACGTGAAATGTTGCTGGCGATTGCAGACTATCTCAATAAGCTGATTAACGAAGACGGCGTTCCGCCAAAAGAGATTGCGATGATTGTGCCATATCTCGACAATGCGCTGCGCTATACGTTGGTTGAGGCGTTGAAGCGGTTCGGAATTCCGATGAACATTGTGCGACGGCGAGCGAGTCCACGTGAGGAGCCACGTGTGCGGGCGTGGCTGACATGGGTCGCGGTCGCACATCCTGCATGGGACGTGCTGCCAACAGAGTATGATATTGCAGAGGCGTTGGAGTTGAGCATGGCCGATCTTGACCCAGCACGGGCTTCGTTATTGGCGGCTTCTGTCTATCCAAAAAGTGCTGTGCGCTTATTGCCAGCAGAGGAGCTGCCTGTTGAGGTTGTGCAGCGTGTTGGCGAGGAACAGATCATTCTCTATGAGCGACTGCGCGAATGGTTAGCTGACAAAGGTGAGATGCTTGCGCTCGATCAATTTATCTATAGTCTGTTTACAGAGATTCTGTCATCACGGGATTTCCAGCCAGAACCAGATTTGGCGGCGGCCGGCGTGATTGAGTGGTTGGTGGAGACGGCGGCGCGGCTGGTGGGTTCGGCCGAATCGCTCGACCTCACCTCATCCGCAGAGATCGGCAATGCTTTTCTCACCAGCATCAATCGCGGCCTTATCACCAGCCAGCCACCCGAAATGGGCGACCCGCCCAACCCCGATGGTGTACATATTTCAACAATTTACGGCTATCTTTTGCGCGGCAATCCCGTTCGCTATCAGGTGTGGCTCGAAACGGCCGCGTCTGGTTGGTGGGATATTCCACGCCAACCCTTGAGCAATGCGTTTGTCCTCGCGCCGAGCTACGAAGAGGAGCGACTTTGGACATTGGCAGAAGAGATCGAAATCCGCAATGAACTATTGTCTCGCGTCGTGCGTGGACTGACTTCACGATGCAGCGATGGAATCATTTTGGTGACAAGTGACCTAGATAGACGAGGACAGCGGCAAGATGGCCCGCTTTGGCGTGCGCTTGACGCGATTGGGGTGATGACTGAAGACGCGATGGACGAAAGTTCAGCTAATCAAAAAATTGAGGGCCGAGACCACCCGAAATAGTTGCAGGGCTGACGGGTTCGAGCGGAATGTAGACTGCTAAATCAGGTGTAACTCGCTCAAGTGTATAGGGGATATTGAGCGCATCGAGAACGGTTTGCATGGGGAGGGGGGATTGATTCGGCCGAATCACCCCCACAAATGCTACCCGCTCTGCCTCTTCAACTGCTGCATAAGCCTCTGGAAAGCGCACTAATCCGTTTGCAATTTCCTTATCGTAAAAATCCCCCGCCAAGATGCGCCCCTGTGTTTCAAACATCAACACATGCCCTAGACCAATTTCTGTCCAAACATGTTGAATCTCATTGCTCTCCAAATAGTCGATCAATGGATCGAGCGAAAGGGGGAGACGTGTATAGTAGGGTGAATCGAAGGCATGAATGGGATTTATCGTAAAGCTGCCCCACAAATTTATAGCAATGACAAGTGTAAAAAGCGTTACGCCGAAAAGTTTGTATAGTGTGCGTCGGCTGAAAAGGTCGGCGACTAAACCCGCGATTCCCAGTGGTATAAGGGTGTGGAGCATGAGAACGTAACGGCCTGTCGCGTCGATGCCGTATGGATTGAGCGCATTTCGGCCGAAGCCGCTCAACAAGTAAACAACGATCACCGTTCCTAGAAAAAGCAGCAACAATCGCCGATCTGTCTTGCGGACTCTGCGACTGGCGACAGCATAAACGATTCCAACCCCATACAAAAAGATAGCCAGCGACGTTGCCCAGCTTGGCACGGCCGATTCCCAATGTGTCGAACTGCTGATTAAGCGTGGCAATAGCTCACTGAATAGATCAGCAAACACAGCGGGCAGAATAGAGCCAAGATCATCGCTAGATTCCCCAAAATATAAGCGGATCGACTGAAACTGATTGGTGACATTGTAGTGCCAGAATGGAAAACTCCCGATAAAAAACGTAATGATTGCCACTCCCCATGCACGCCATGTGTAGCGACCTTTCCAAAACAGTAAGATGATAGCGGGGATGATGTAGTAGAAACCGAGCCAGCCGATCCAAAACATGATGCCAGTGACTAAACCAAACAGCGCAATGAGCGGAAAATAGAATTTAGCGCGTGTGGTGTGGCGCGTGAGCAAAGCGGTGAAAATAAGTAGCTGATTGCCGAGAATAATTGTTTCAATCGTCACGCCCCACGTTTTGAGACCGGTGATAAGCATGTAGGGTGGGGCGATAGCGGCGAGAAGGGCGGCCGCTGGTGCGGCTTTTCGGCCGAAAATCACCCAACCCAACCAGCCAGTCGTCACAATATATGCTGCACTCAACCCCAGCGACAATGCGCGAAAACCAACGACATTCGCGCCAAAAGTCTCAAAAAATGGCACAAGCAAATACGCTTCGATTGCGCCCAACGTCGCCTGCGCCGGCACAAAGACGGGTCGCGCTCCGTCTAAGACCTGCATCCCCAATAGGCCAATCATGCCCTCGTCATAATCAATGCGCCAGCCTGACTGCATAACCAACCACAGACGCAGCGCAGTGCCAAGCAGCGTTGCCCAAGCAATAGAGAGATAATAAGGGAGATTTTGATTGAACGTTTTCATGTTGTTTTGAGATGGTATTAGAATCGGCCGAAACCATCAACTCCTGCCCAGCAATCACAGGTGTATCATCACATTCCTTTGTGAGTTTTCCCTTTGTCAAATTGACGTACTCTAACAACGCTGTTACGATCTCTACACTTAAAAGTTGAACCGCAACGTGCAAAGTGCGCCTATTTATGTGGCGCAAGTTATCGACTTGGGGGAAGCTGGTGAAATTCTAGCACTGTCCCGCAACGGTAAGGCGATTTACGATTTACGATTGACATTCTCTCGTAAATCCAGAATCCAAAGTCCGACTACCCGCTTTGACGCATTGCCCAAACACCTTCGTGGAAAAAGGTGGACGGGTCACCCCGCGCATTGTCGCCGACTGCCTGTCTATCTAAAACCGTTTGCGAGGACAGACGATGAGCGAACCAAAACAAAACAGTTACTCAAAACATATTTTTCTCTGCTCTGGTCGTTATTGCGACCCCCACCGACAAGCGACAAAACTATATAGCCGGTTGCCTAAGCTGCTGGGCGCAATGGGCAGATACGAGAACCCAGAGCGCATCAAGCGTGGCCTGTCTCCCTGTTTGGGCGTTTGCACAAACGGCCCTCTGTTGGTGGTTTATCCCGAAGGGACATGGTATCACAGCGTGGATGAGCCACTACTTGAGCGCATTGTCGATGAACATTTGCGCGATGGAAAGCCCGTAGAGGAGGCAATTTTCCACTCGTTGAACGGCCGTTAGGCTGTTCTATAACTGGGCAGTCTCAACATTATTATGCGTCAATACGGCCGCCAAATTCTCACCTGCACCTATGGACGTTGCGTCGAACCCGACACAGCGCAAGCGTCCCATACCCATCTTTTCAAACAGCTTGGCATATACAAAAAGCTGCGAAACCCTGAACGCATCAAATGCACGACAACTGACTGTCTGGGTGTGTGTGAAAATGGGCCGATTGTCGTCGTGTACCCTGACGGCATCTGGTATCAGCACGTCACCCCGGCCGTGATGGATCGCATCTTCAATGAACATCTAATTGGCGGGCAACCGGTCGAAGAATATGTCTTTCATCGACTTTTTCTGCGAGAAGACACGCCCGACTATGCGCCCATGTTGCGCGGAGATGCGGGCAGTTTCCAAGCAACAGCAACGAGTGAGCAGGCAACGATTGCAGGGATTGAACCGCGCACTGTTGAAGATGCAGAGGCGATCCGCAAGGCTGCACGGCGTAAGCGTCTCAAGAAGGGGTTAGTGATTGTCAACACGGGAGAGGGCAAGGGTAAGACGACGGCCGCCTTGGGGTTGATGACTCGCGCATGGGGGCGCAACATGCGGGTGGGCGTGATGCAATTTTTGAAGAATGAGAATGCGCGATTTGGGGAAATTCGAGCGGCCGAAAAGATGAACATCGAAATTATCCCAACGGGCGATGGCTGGACGTGGACGAGCAAGGATATGGACGAAACGATTGTGCGTGCGCGTGCCGGTTGGGAGACAGCCAAGCAGCGCATTGCCAGCGGTGAGTACGACGTTTTTATCATGGATGAATTTACCTATCCGCTGCATTATGGCTGGCTCAACGTCGATGAAGTTATCGCGTGGTTAAGGGAAAACAAACCCGAAATGTTGCATGTTGTAATCACGGGGCGGTATGCGCCGTCGCCGTTGATCGCATATGCCGATTTAGTGACGGAAATGCGCGAAGTCAAACACCCGCTGAAGGAGCAAGGGATTCGGGCGCAAGCGGGGATTGAGTTTTGATATACTGGCATAGTAAGCAACTACCTAATGATCGGCTAATCATTGCACAGGCGATTGTAGAAGAAATAGGCTTAGTCTCAACCGATTCTGCTTTTAAGAATTACAGTATCTCACCGATCTGGAATCGTCCCAACATATGAAAAGAAAACCAAATCGCGTTCTGCGGCCTGATGGTCGCTACATCAATGTGCCACTGCATCGTGGGCAGCTATTTGTTTGCTCGACAGGCTGCTGTTGTGGCATCGTGGCGCGAGGGTTTGCGCCCGTGCCAGTAGACCTCTATCATCAAGAGTGGGAGCGGCGCAAATTTCGGAACAAAGTCCATCTGACACAGGGGGGTTGCTTGGGGCCTTGTCCGTTGGCAAATGTGACGACGTTGTTTTTTGACGGGCGGTTTATTGGGTTTCAGAATGTCGATGATCCGCAAATTATTGTGGCGATATTTGATTATATTGAGGCGATGCTTTCGGCCGAAAATTCCACCCTCGTCCCCCTCCCGCCCCTGTTAGAAGGCCGCACGTTTGACTACTTTACATGGAGTTCACTGGCAAACGCTCCCCACCCCGCGCCGCCAGCCCCAATTGAAACACAAACGGTTGAAAATCCGGGCATTCTATTTTTGAGCCACGCTGATACCGATGTGTTGGCAGTCAGTGAAGTGCTTCATCGCTACGAAGCTGATTTTCCCGCTATCCACGCTGCTAGCTTGCTGCAATTCAAAGACGAGACCCAACTGCATCGCTATCTCGCCAAGACATTGCCACAAGTTCAGGTCGTCATTGCCCGTATTTTGGGCGGCCGTGCAGGGTTCCGAGATGGGTTTGATCTGCTCGTCAAGCTGTGTCGTGAGCAGAACAAAGACCTGATTCTCATTCCCGGCGCGGGTGACCTCGACCCTGAACTGACGGCGACTTCCAACGTACCACTCCCTGTCATTCACGACACCTACAACTATCTGACGTTAAGCGGTCTCAACAACTTCGAGAATCTTTTTCGCTATCTCGCTGACAATCTGTTGATGGGCGGATTTGGCTATGAACTGCCACAGGCGCAACCGCGTCACGGTATTTATTTGGCGGGTAAACAGATTGAACAAGCTGAGTGGCTTAAAAATCATCACAACCCTAATTTGGCAACGGTTGCCATCTTCTTTTACCGCTCACACTGGCTGACGGGCAATACGGCGTTTGTCGATGCCTTGGCTGATGAAATCGAGGCGCAGGGCATGAATGCGCTGCCTGTTTTCACATCATCCTTGAAAGAGCAGAAAAACGGGCGACCTGTCTGTTTTGAGTTGTTATATGCACCAGAATTGATAGCGAATGTTGCGATTTCTACGATGTCATTTGCGTTAGGAAAGGTCAATCGGGAGGGGCCGACACAAGCGGGTTGGAATGTAGAGGCACTCAATGCGCTAGGGATTCCCGTTTTGCAAGCGATGACGAGTGGGATGTCGTTTAACCAGTGGCGACTGTCGGCACGCGGACTGTCTCCGCTCGATACGGCGATGAACATTGCGATGCCTGAGTTTGACGGCCGAATCGTAACTGTCCCAATCAGCTTCAAAGATGGAAAACAGTCAACCGTTAGTAGTGAACAGCAAGCAGAAAATCTCTCGCTTGACCTAGTTCAAAACGGCCGTAAATCCAAAATCCAAAACCCAAAATCCAAAATCGTCAGCTATGTGCCTGTGCCAGACCGCATTGAGCGGGTCGTTGGGCTAGCGCGGCGAATGACAGTTTTGCAGCGTAAGGCAAATGCGGAGAAGCGGGTAGCGATTGTGTTGACCAATGCGCCGGGCAAGGCAGCGAAAATTGGCAATGCAGTTGGACTAGACACGCCTGCAAGCCTGATTCATCTGTTGGATCGGATGGAGGAGATGGGATATACGGTTGGAGATCGGCCGAAAGACGGCGATGCACTCATCCATGCCCTCATCGAACGCTGTAGCTATGATGTCGAATGGATGACAGAGGAACAGCTTGCACAGGCAGAAAGCGTGTCGCTCGAACAATATAAAACGTGGTTTGACGATTATCCGGCAAAGAATCGAGAGCAGATGACGGCACGTTGGAATGGCGCGAAAAATGAGGTTTATTTTCACGAAGGTGCATTGAAATTTGCGGGATTGCGCTTGGGCAACATCTTTTTGGCGTTGCAACCGCCACGCGGTTATGGGATGGACCCCGATGCAATTTATCATCAACCAGACTTGCCACCGACGCACCACTATGCCGCATTTTATCAATGGGTGCGCGAAGCGTTTGTGGCCGATGCTGTAATCCACATGGGCAAGCATGGAACGCTCGAATGGCTGCCCGGTAAAGGGGTCGGTGTCTCTCAAACGTGCTACCCTGATCTATTTTTAGACGATCTGCCGCTGATTTATCCGTTTATTGTCAATGATCCGGGGGAGGGAATGCAGGCGAAGCGGCGGGCGCATGGGGTGATTGTCGATCACTTGATGCCACCGATGACATCGGCCGAGACCTACGGCGATCTCGACGAGCTACAGCAACTTGTCGATCAATACTACCAACTAGAGGCTCTCGACCCAACCAAGCTGCCCATGTTGCAACGCCAGATTTGGAACGTGATGGAACGCGCCAACTTGGGTGATGATCTCGAAGTTCTCGGTACACAAACACATGGCGATCATACCCACGAATGGGATGCTAGCATCACCGAAGACGGCACACCCGTCACGCTGGCGGAGATGACGGGCAAAGATTTTGCACATTTGATGGAAGATTTGGACGGCTATTTGTGTGAGATTGGCACGCTGCAAATTCGAGATGGGCTGTATACGTTGGGCGAACCATTTGAAGGGCAGCAGCTTGTAGACACGCTGTTTGCGTTGACGCGCTTACCAAACTTGGACGTGCCGTCGTTGCGAGAAGGTGTTGCAAACGTTTTGGGATTTGAGCTTTCTGAGCTTTTAGACAATCTTGGCGCAAAGCTCTCTACTCAGATCGATTTGCCAACAGTTGCCAATGGCCTGTTGACGAATCTGACACATGCGGATGTGGTCGAGCATATTGATCTTGTTTGTCGGGAAATATTGGCAAGTAAGGGGATAGAAAATCCATTTTACAGTGAGGAAATTGCCCAAACTCTGAATTTTGTCGACAAAACGATTCGCCCCGCTCTCAAAGAAAGTGAGCAACAAGAAATTGCCCAAATTCTCAAGGGCTTGCAAGGCAAGTATATTCCGGCGGGGCCGAGTGGTTCCCCCACACGCGGGATGGCGCATATTTTGCCAACAGGTCGCAACTTTTACGCCGTTGACCCGCGTGGGATTCCAAATGAGACGGCGTGGCGCGTAGGGCAGGCGTTGGCGAATGAACTGTTGCAAAAATATCTCGATGAAGAAGGAGGCTACCCGGAGCGCGTTGGGTTGAGCATTTGGGGGACGAGTGCGATGCGAACGCACGGCGATGATCTGGCGGAATGTTTTGCGTTGTTGGGAGTTCGGCCGAAGTATCAGCCCGAAAATCGCCGCTTGATCGGGGTTGAGGTGATCGAGTTGGGGGAACTCGGCCGACCGCGCATCGACGTTCTCATGCGAATCAGCGGTTTCTTCCGCGACGCATTTCCACACCTGATCGAGCTTTTAGACGACGCAGTGCAGCTAGTCGCCAACTTAGACGAACCGCTGGAGCAAAATTTCATCCGCAAGCATGTCCTTGCAGATGCAGAAAAATCAGACAGCCAGCGTGAAGCCAGCTATCGCATCTTCGGCAGCAAGCCGGGCAGCTATGGGGCAGGCATCTTGCCACTCATCGACAATCAAAACTGGACAGACGAACACGACTTCGCCACGGCCTATGTCAACTGGGGTGGCTACGCATATAGCGCAAATGAGTACGGCGTAGACCGACGTGACACCTTTCGACACGTTTTGGAAGGAGTTGCCGTCGCTGTCAAAAATCAGGACAACCGTGAGCATGACATCTTCGACAGCGACGACTACTTACAATATCACGGTGGCATGATCGCCAGCATTCGCGCATTGTCCGGCAAACAGCCCCGCCAATTTTTTGGCGACAACAGCGATCCAGCCCGTATTAAAGTGCGTGACTTAAAGGAGGAAGCTCGCCGCGTTTTCCGTAGTCGTGTCGTTAATCCAAAATGGATCGCGTCAATTCAGCGGCACGGCTATAAAGGCGGCCTTGAACTCGCTGCAACCGTCGATTACCTCTTCGGATACGACGCGACAAGCGGTATTATGGCTGACTGGATGTATGAACAGGTTGCAGAGAGCTACGTTTTTGATGAGACGATGCAGCAATTTCTGGAAAAGTCCAATCCGTGGGCGCGACAAGCGATGACAGACCGATTGTTAGAAGCGATGGATCGTGGTCTCTGGGAAAGCCCTAAGCCAGAGACGCGCGAGAAATTGCTAGATGCAGCAATGGAAGCGGAGGGCTTGTTAGAAGACAAGGTAGGTTATTGAGCGCATAGATTTTGAAAAACGGAAAGTCAATTTGAATAGGAGAGTATGAAATGAGACGTTGGATGTGGATATTTTTAGCGCTAGGGGTCTTGGTTTCAAGCAAGACGCTGCAAGCCGCCCCCCTACAAATGCACATCGCTGAGGGGTTTCTGCCCGTTGGCTGGGCGGTCTTTTGGTTTGTCATCGCGGCCCCGTTCTGGGTGATTAGTTTTCGGCGTGTGCAGCAAGTGACACAGGAGAACAGCGAAACGCGGCTATTATTGGCATTGAGCGCGGCGTTTTCGTTTGTGCTTTCATCATTGAAAATCCCGTCAGTGACGGGATCGAGTTCTCACCCGACCGGGACGGGGTTAGGTGCGATGCTTTTTGGACCGATGGTGATGCCCGTTCTGGGAACGATTGTGCTGCTATTTCAGGCGATTCTGTTGGCGCATGGTGGCTTGACGACGCTGGGAGCAAATGCCTTTTCGATGGCGATTGCAGGGCCGCTGTTAGGATATGCTGTTTTTCGTGGACTGAAAAACCAGTCACGCGATGCGGCCGTCTTTTTAGGTGCGGCTTTGGCAAATCTAACGGCCTACTTTGTCACATCTGTGCAGCTTGGCCTAGCCTTTCCCAGTGACATTGGCATCCTCGCATCGATCATCAAATTTCTGGGCATTTTCGCAATTACGCAAATTCCACTGGCGATCAGCGAAGGGATTTTGACGGTGATTATCGTGCGTGCATTGGCGAAGCAGAATCCAGCAGAACTGGCACGCACACATTTAGCCACATGATTTTTGGAGGTGTGTTTGGGATTCGCAGCGCGTTGCGTAATATTGTGATGAAAACTTCGTGACACGGGTCAAATTCCGAAACACATTCTCGCAAGGGAGTTAAACTGATGGAGAAAATTCCAAATTGGGTACTTTTTTTGATTGTGATCGCATTGGCAGTTGTGCCATTGATAGTAATTCAGGATTCAGAATTTGGGGGAGCAGATGGGCAGGCAGGTGAGCTTGCGGAGGAACTTGCGCCAGAGTATGAGCCGTGGTTTGAGTCGATTTGGTCGCCGCCGGGTGGGGAGACGGAGAGCTTGCTGTTTGCGCTACAGGCTGCGCTGGGTGCAAGTGTGATTGGGTATGTGTTTGGATATTTGCGAGGAATAAAAAAGACTCATCCTCATTGGGACGAGTCTAACATTCCGTACCGTAAAACCTAAACGTTATGACGTTGCTTCTTCTTCGCTTTCCAATTCGCTGTCAACTGCACGCAGTAATGTGACACGATTCTCATGAGCGATTTCATACGCTTTGATGGCATTGAGTTCTTCGGCCGAAAGCGTTGCCAAAACCGGCTCCAATTCCGCAACCGTCATGCTGTCATAGTTGGCAACAGGCAATTCAACCATCTTGCTGTTAACTTCACGCACGATGGTGACGCGGTTCTGATTGGCAACTTCGTAGATTTTCACATCCTGCAACTGTGCATTGGTCATACCGTCCAGTTGAGCATTAACTTCCTTTGCCGTCATGCTGTCATAGTTAGCAATAGGAGCCTCAAGCTCTGGCATGATCTCTTCAGCGGCCGCTTCGGCTTTTGCCTCCGCCGCAATCGCAATGTCAGTTGCAATTTCAACATTTTCCTCGACGGCTTTTTCAGCCCGTTTGACGATACCCGTCACGCGGGTTTGCATTGTGTCAACCTGCTCTTCGGCGCGGTTGTAGTATTTTTCAAACTCGTGCTTTGCAGTTGCTTCAATGCGTTCACCGCGTTCAATTGCACGGTTCAGGAAGTCACCGCTATTTTCTAGCACGTTGACAAGTGCATCATACGCCAAGCCGATTACGCCAAGCTGTAGGCGCATCGCCTTTTGAGTTGTCTGCACGGCTTCGTTCTGGACTTCTTTCGCGGTTGATTGGATTTCTTCAATGGTAATGTTTGCCATGTTGTTTACTCCTAAGCTAGGGAAAGCCTATTCTTACATAGCACGCAGTTAAGCGCGTGATGATTCTTTGTTGTAACGCAGTGCGTTATGAATAATAATAACACACTGCGTCATGAAATCAAGATGCAGTGCGTTATAGATGGGTAAAAATGATTGAGAGTGATCTCGCAGCGCATAATTCTGCATTACGGTACATTGCGCCCGTTCAAAAAGGCATAGTGGCGATTGGGCTGCTGCTTTTGTGCTTATTGTTGAATCGGCCGATTCCCGCCCTCATACTTTTATTGGCAATGTCCGTTTTAACGGTTGGCTATGGTCGGGTTGATTGGCGCGTATGGATGCGGCTGGTCTCGGCCGAGTTCATCTTTATCCTCCTCAGCATTGGGACAATTGTCTTTGATCCCTTCCAAATGAGTCTACAAGAAAACGCCTATCAAATGACTACAAGACTGATTTTTCGCACGCTCGGTGCCGTAAGTTGTCTCAACTTCCTCGCTTTGACAACGCCTCTACATGAACTTGTCAAACTTGCAAAACAGTGGCGTGTTCCTGATTTGTTAATTGACCTCATGTTGTTAACCTACCGATTTCTTTGGACACTACGCACTCAATTATCAAACATGCGAACGGCACAAGCGGCACGACTCGGCTATAGTACGCGCCGGTTGGCGATGCGCTCGGCCGGTTTGCTTGCGGCGCGGCTATTCGTGCAGACTTATCAGCGTGTGAGCGTTCTCAATGCGGCTTATCAAGCGCGTAATGGGGAAGAGAGATTACCGGTTTGGTTTGAGCATGAACAACACTGGGCGAATTGGTTAACGGCATACGCCATTGCTGTCTTCACATTGATGACAGCTATTCGCATAGTCGTTGGGTAACATGAAGATGTTTTGAATTCTGCCAATCTGAAACATGAGCCTCAATGATTGAACTTAGAAATGTAAGCTATGAATATCCGACGGGCGAGCAGGCATTGACCGAGCTCTCATTGACGATTGAGGCGGGGAAACGTGTTGCGTTGGTTGGTACAAACGGATCGGGAAAATCGACGCTGGTGCGACATTTGAATGGATTGCTTCGGCCGAAAAGCGGCACAATCTATTTTCACAACAACCCGATTCAATACAATCGCAAGGGCTTGCGCCAATTACGCCAACAGGTCGGTCTAATTTTTCAAGAAGCGGAGAATCAGCTTTTTGCCGCGACCGTTGTGGAGGATATTGCGTTTGGGCCTTTGAATTTGGGATTGGATGAGATTCAAGTGCGAGAGCGGGTGGGGGAGTCGGCCGAACTTCTCCAAATAACCTCTTTGCTAGACCGACCCATTCATGCCCTCAGCGGCGGCCAAAAGATGCGTGTTGCGATTGCTGGCGTGCTGGCAATGCGCCCCCAACTGTTGATTGCGGATGAGCCACTTGCCAGTCTTGACGACTGGATTCAACGCCGCCTTTTATCACTGTTTGGCAATCTCGTTACACAGGGTCGCACTGTTCTACTTGTCACGCACGACTTAAACCGTGCATATAGTTGGGCAGACGAGGTGATTGTGTTGCAAGCTGGGCGCTTGCTAGCGCAAGGTTCACCCATTGAAATTCTAGGAGATGAAGAGATTCTTGCAACCTGTGGCTGGGAAATGCCATGGGTGCTGGCGTTGGCGAAAAAGCTCAAGCTAACGCCCACGCCGCGCACCCGCGAACAACTGTTTACACGCCTTTGATGACGGCCTGATAATACCAAATGGTTCCAGCACCGTGCATGGCTGTTGAGACACCGCCCGTGGGAAGCCAGCCCGTTTTGCAAAGCTGGTTTATTTTGTCCATCAACTCTTTTGGGGAATCAGCCCCGACAATCATGTATTCCATATTTTGCTCCAAATTCACTATAACATTCCATACTACATTATGAAGCAACGACGCGCTAAAAACAATTTTTGGAAATATCAGGCGGTGGGGAACGCCTATACAGTCATTGATGGAGAATTCGAGAATGCCTGCTCACCAATTTATGGTGTGGGAGGTGATGGCATTTTGTGTGAGGTTGAGACGGACTCGGCCGATTTTGGCGTTGAAATTTTCAATCCTGATGGGAGTTCGGCCGAGACTAGCGGCAACGGCCTCCGCATCTTCGCCTACCACCTTTGGCAAACAGGCCGCGTTGCACTCGACACTCCCTTCACCATCATGACTGCCGCAGGTCAGCGCACTGCTCGTGTTTTTGCTGCCAACCTCGTTGAAGTATCAATGGGTCGCCCCGACCTCATTGCCCTTGACGAACCGCTTGTCGTTGGTGGCACAATCCTTGCCGCAAACATCATATCCATGGGGAATCCGCACTGCGTTTTTATCCTAGATAGCCCCCCTGATGAAGACATGACCCGCACACTTGGCACACAGGTTGAATCTCATCCACGCTTCCCACAACGTACAAACGTCCAATTTGTTTACCTCATTAGCCCCCAGCACGTCATCGCCCAAGTTTGGGAACGTGGGGCAGGCTATACGCTTTCATCAGGAAGCAGCAGTTGCGCCGTTGCGGCCGTTATGCGTACAAAAGGGTTGTGTGATGATGAAATTGCTGTCGAAATGCCGGGAGGAACGTTAAATGTGACATTTTTGCCAGATGGCACAGTCAAACTACGTGGCAATGTTCGTGTGGTTGCCAGCGGTTGTCTACATAGATGATAGTCTCAGCCTTGCTTCTCGCCAGCCACGCACCGAGTTAATCACCCCTATCTCGTCAAAATTGTCTAACTCATCCAAGGTGATAACCTCTTCTTGCAATTTCCCACTTTGCAACAGGTGTTCGCGGTATGTCCCCGCTAGCAAACCGGATGAAACGGGTGGTGTCAGCCATTTGTCATTCAAAAGAAAGACGATATTTGCCGTTGTGGTTTCCGTCACCTCACCACGTTCATTCCAGAGCAGAATATCGTCACAATTGGGCGCATCTGTGACGGCCTGTGTATACATCTCACGAATGGTCGTTTTGTGATACAGAAACGGATTGCGCGACTGAATAGGATTCGCGGCAAGACCAAGCTGAACAATTTCTGGTTTGGGAACCAATGTGTGAGCCTCAATTGCAACCTGTCCACTGCGAGCCAGCAAAATGCGGATTTTTGCAGGCTTGTTCAGCGAGTTGGCAAGCGCATCTAAATCGGTGCGTAATGTCGCCACATCGAGCGGGTAATCGAAATAGCCCGCGCTATTTTGCAGACGTGTCAAATGTTCATCGAGCAGCCATAGCTGTTTTGCCGAATCAAATAACAGCGATTCGAGCAAACGGAAAGGTGGACGACGTGTTGTTAGCACTTGTGCTTTAAGCTGGCATTCACGATACTCATCTTGTGCATTTGACTCCCAAATGATGCCCCCCCCTGTACCATACTGCGCTTTCTGCCCTTCAATATCTATCGTCACGGTGCGAATCGCCACATTAAGCTGTGCCTGTCGGTTGGGGGATAAGAAGCCAATTGCGCCACAGTAGATTCCGCGCGGCGTTTCTTCTAATTCGTGAATAATTTCCATTGTGCGGACTTTGGGCGCACCTGTAATGGAAGCACATGGAAAAAGAGCCGCAAGAATATCGGCAAAGGAGGCTGCTGTTTCAGCCCGCACCGTTGATGTCATTTGTAGGACAGTTGGGTAACGTGACACATCAAATAGGCTTGGCACATGCACGCTGCCACGTTTGGCAATGCGACCCATGTCGTTGCGAAGCATGTCCACGATCATCACGTTCTCGGCACGGTTTTTCTCAGAGCGTTGCAGCCAGTTAATCTGGGTCATGTCTTCTTGCCATGACAAGCCACGTGAGGTGGTTCCTTTCATCGGCCGACTCTCCACTCGCTCCCCGTCCAATGTGAAAAACAACTCCGGCGATGCAGAACAAATTGCCCACGCCCCACCATCAATGTACGCACCATACAGCCCATTTTGCGCCGCTTGCAAATCGAGAAAATAGCTCAGGGAGTCGCCTGAAAATTGTGTGTCGAGCCGAAAGGTATAGTTAACTTGATATGTTTCGCCAGATGCGATGTGCTGTTTGATACGCTGGATATTGGTCGAGAAATCCGTTTCACGCAAGGACGGTTGCCAGTTACCTATCTCATACCCGTTGTTTGCCTCGATTTGGTCTAATGTGATGACGCGGTTTGTCTCGTAGAGGCCAAACCAGAGTAGAGGCAACTGTCCCACCTCATGATTGGTGAAGGCAGAATCAAATGCGGCGGCCGATTCATAGGACAAAAAGCCAACGGCAGTGAGAGACTCACCGTTTACCCGTCGTTCTACTTCATCTAACATCGGCCGAACGTCCTCGATGCGCCATGCCTCGAATAAAGTGACGGGCTGTGAAAACTGCCGCCAACATAGGTTTTGTGCATCATGAATCAAAATATCGCCGTGCATGGGGGAAGGGTGGGCGATTTCGGCCGAAATTGCAACTCTTCCAGCGTAAGTTTCACTCGTTGCGTATTCTTGTAGCAGCTTTGTATGATCTTTTGTGAGACTCAAATCTTCATTGGCGCGTATATCTACCTTTGTTATAATTTGTTTGTGAAAAATGGAGCAGATGACTTACCATCTAGCTATTAAAACACACCAAAGTAGTTTTTTAATTGATCGGTGCTCTCTAAAATCAGCGGTGAGAGCAGTTTATGGAGAAGAATTATGGCAAAAGCAAAAGCAGTTGCGGCACCAAAGGAGGGAATTAACAGACGTGAATTCCTTTATTATATTTGGGGTGCGTCGCTTGCCCTCTTCACGGCTGAATTGACGGGTCTCATCATCTGGTTTGCAATTCCAAGGTTCCGTGAAGGTGAGTTTGGTGGTAACTTTATCGTCAGTCTGGATGCCTTGCCCGGTGTCAATGAGCCGCCCGTTGCAAATGCAGAGGGTCGTTTTTGGCTTGTTAACCTCGACACAACACAGCCAAATAGCTTAATGTACTCAGCTCCAGATGAAGGTGAGCCAATTGTCGGCGTTGCGGCTGTGTACAAAGTTTGCACCCATCTTGGCTGTATCTATGATTGGAACTCCGCAACGACACGCTTTGAATGCCCTTGTCATGGCTCAAAGTATCGTTTGGATGGTCGGCGGATTGAAAGCCCCGCTGCACGAACGCTAGATCGTTTTGAGCTGTCCGCGCTCGATGCAAATGGCAATGTGCTTGCTGTTTCTGAACCGAACGCAGAAGATTATTATCCCGCAATTGTAATCCCAGATGGAACGGTGTCTTTGCAAGTGAACACAGGGCAGCGCAAAGATGGCCCACAAGAGACATTGATCTGCACCTTCACGGACAATTGCTAAGAGGAGCGAGAAGATGGCATTCATAGATGAAGTCAGAGAATTAGGATTAAAACAAGCCGCCATCGCCAAAGCGGATGAGGTTGTTGAACGTTTTACCGCTGGGATGAACATCAACGACATTCGTGGTGCGTTGCGTGGTGATGAACCACGTCGGCCGAATCCCCGTCTGCGCCCCCATGCAGACGGTTTTTGGTTCCACATTCGACCCAGCTTCTATCATGCTGAGGTAACACATATCTATCCGACCTTCCGACTCGGTTGGTTATCGACATTCATGATCATCTGGGAAACGCTCACGGGCATATTCTTGATGATTTTCTACACGCCTGAACCTGACACTGCGTACTCTGACATGTGGAACATTATGTCAAACGTGCCACTCGGTCAGTTGATGCGTAATATGCACCGCTTCGGCGCGGAGGTGATGGTGCTTGTCGTTGCCCTGCACATGTTCCGAACATATGTGACAGGGAGCTACAAGAAGCCGAGGCAGTTTACTTGGCTGACGGGAATGATTTTGCTTTGCCTCACGCTTGTTCTCAGCTTTAGCGGCTACTTGCTCCCATGGGATCAGTTGGCATATTGGGCTGTGACGGTTGCTGTTTCGGCCGCAGAATCCTCTCCCGGCCCCCCTGCGCTTGGCAATAACATCAACTTGCTTGTTCGTGGTGCGCCATCAATTGGTGCAGGTGGCTTGCTCCGCTTCTATCTATTGCATGTTTTGGCATTACCGCTATTACTTGGCATCTTCACCTTTGTCCATTACTATAAAGTCGTTCTGCACGGTCATTCGTTACCACCCGGACGCGAGGCAATTGGCGAAGACACCGCAAAGCGCGTACCTAAAAATGAGCGTGTTTATTTCACGCCAGACATCATCACCAACGAAATTATGTGGGCAGCGTTGATCACGCTCTTCCTTGTCGGTGGTGCCATGTTCTTGCCCGTTGGTCTTGGTTCGGCCGCCATCGAAACACACGCGAACCCACAGGTCACACCGCTGCACGTTGTTGCACCGTGGTACCTTTCATGGTCACAAGGTTGGTTGAAACTGAAATTTGGCCCACTTGATTCAAAAGTGGTTGTCTCATTCTTCTTTATCCCACTCCTTGCAACGTTGTTCTTCATTTGGCCTTATCTGGAAGAAGCGTTCCAATCTGTTACGAACAAGGCAGGCTTCTTCGTTGTCAGTCGCCGCTATGCTGACCGCCGCGGTGAGTTGAGCTTGGGTTTCTTCTTCGTTGCCTTTATGCTCGTCTCTAATTGGATGGGGTCACCAAAGTTCTTGGTGCGTAGTACGGCTGATCAAGAGGTTGCACAAGAAGTTCTTCCACAAGAGGGGCATAGCCCAATGCTAGAAGTCCCATGGGAAGAGCTAGAGCAAGTTGGGGTTGGGACCTATCTGCCAGGTGACTACGAGTTCTTTGACGAGAAAAGTGACGCAGTTTATGCACCTGAGTTTGCCCATGCTCTTGAAGAGTTTGAACATGCCATGGATAAGTTTAGCTGTTCAATCGAAGGGAACGAGTATCATGCGTGTGAAATTGAACGCACAGGTGAGATTGATGATAACGGCAATGAAGTCGTTCGCTACAACAACTGGTTCACGACAAATGTGATGGTTGATCCTGTCGCGTCCGTTACGTTGTCGAAGGTACAAGAAACGCTTTATGCGATTACGATGGACTTTGAGGCGGCCGATCCTGTCACAGGTGAAGTTGTTTACAAATACTCGCGCACAAAGTATCGCCAAGAGGGTTCATTCTACGAAGATTATTAGGGAGAAACGGTTTTGTTGATTGTTTGACCAGCGCGGTCAGCTGACCGCGCTGTGTAAGTGACAACAACTGTAAGATTGAATTATGCAAGTCAAAATTATTATCGGAACCGTTGCCTTCATGCTGACGATGATTCTGTTTGGGTTCTACTCTCTGTTGGAGCCACAGCGTCTCGCCAACTTCACCGATGCGCGGTTAGGTCGTCAAATTGAAGCAGGGGCAGAAATCTACTATGCCAACTGCGCTACCTGTCACGGCGAAAATGGACTAGGTATCAACGGTGGCGAATGTTACGATGCGGCAGGTGAACTCTATGCATGCCAAGGTCTACAACTCAATGGTCGTGCATTACTTTGTGGTGAACCATCTGCACGGATGGAAGCCCGCCAATGGGCTGGCACGAAATATGGCTTTATTCACAATACACTGATGGGTGGTCGCCCCGGTGGCGTAATGGCTGCATGGGGTCAGGAATACGGTGGGCCACTGCAAGAAAATCAGGTCGAAAATATCACGCGCTTTGTTCTCAATTGGGAAACGGAGGAGATGTGCGACTTTATTCCGCTCAACTTCCCATGGCCAGAAGGCGGTGATTCAGTTGAAGACCCCAACTTGGCTAATGTAGCATTCCAAGATTTCCTTGAAGTAACATTGCAGCAAGTTGAAGAAAATAATCCTGACTACGAAGAGGAAATCCTAATCGAGTTCCCCTTGGTGTACGAAGAGGCCAATGCACAACGTGGGATGGACCTGTACTATAATACCTATGGCTGTACTGCTTGTCATGGTCAACCTGAAACCCCCGGCTCTAACGGAACAGGGCCATGGCATGGTGACTTGGCACAAAATGCGCCGAACCGTATTCCCGGTATGACAGCAGAGGCTTATGTTTATCAAAGTATCCTCTATCCTGATGTTTTCTATCCTGATGGATATGAGAGCGGCGGTATGGTGAGCTATCTTGATCAGTTAAACGAAAATCCTCAAGACTTGCTCGACATGATGAAGTACCTATTGGAAGGTACACCCTAAAAAAACAGTCACCATATTAGTAAATCAAAAAAAGCGGCGCATTGCGCCGCTTTTTTTGTGGCATCGATAAAAACACAAAGACCACCTCTGAGTGGTGGCCTTGAATTAAATCAACTAATTGTTGGCAAAAGAGCGGCGAACGAGATTCGAACTCGTATTAATAGCTTGGAAGGCTATGGTTCTACCATTGAACTATCACCGCGGGAATTGTAAACCAATCTGTCGGGGCGGCCAGATTCGAACTGACGGCCTCTCGGACCCAAACCGAGCGCTCTACCAAGCTGAGCTACGCCCCGAAAGCAGTTTACAATTATAGCGGCTGACATTTAGATGTCAACCACCAAAATGACCTTTTTTGTAGGCAAACGCGATTTCTAGTCGCGGCTCTTAAAGTTACAGCCAGAAGCCCAAATCGACATTAAATGAGTTGCACCAAATGATATTTGCGCTTTCCTTTACGCAACACAATGAACTGCCCCTCAATTGCATCGTCTAGTGTCAATCGACGTGACGTATTTTGCACACGCATGTTATTGACATTCATCGCGCCACCTTTGAGCGAACGACGCGCATCCCCCTTTGAGCTTGCTAGCGTTGTTCTGACTAAAACATCTGCTAAAGCAATGCCATCTCCTTCGAGAGATGATTTAGGTAGCTCACTGCTGGGAACATCGGTGAAGATGTCAGCAATATCGGATCTGTCTAACCCCTCTAAACTACCACCAAAGAGTACTGCTGTCGCTTGTTCTGCTTTTGCGAGTGCTGTTTCGCCATGTACCATGCGTGTTACAACTTGCGCGAGTTGCTTTTGAGCAGCACGGCGGTGCGGTTCAGTCTCGACGGCGTGTGCTAATTCTGTGATCTCGTCTCGTGTCAAAAAGGTGTAGAAGTTAAGCAAGTCAATGACTTTGTTATCTTCTGTGTTGATGAAAAATTGGTAGAAACGATAGGGGGAAGTACGTGTTGGATCAAGCCAGACAGATTCACCATCGGCCGTTTTCCCAAACTTTGTTCCATCAGCTCTTGTAATGAGTGGGTAGACAATTGCATGAGCCGGCTTACCCAACACTTTACGGATATATTGCGTCCCAGCCGTGATGTTGCCCCACTGATCGCTACCCCCTACTTGCATATCACAATCATATGTCTCTGCAAGATGCTTAAAATCGTATGATTGTAGCAACATGTAGCTAAACTCAGTGTAGGACATGCCCTCCCCATCACGATCCATCCGTCCCTTGACCGAATCTTTTGCCAGCATGTAATTGATGGTGAAATGTTTGCCAACGTCCCTCAAAAAGCTGATCATGTCGATTTTACTCAACCAATCATAGTTGTTAACGAGACGAGCAGGATTGCTTTTAACGTCAAAATCGAGTAGCGAGGCAAGTTGTTGTTTGATCTTAACGAGATTGGCTGCAATCTGATCTTGTGAGAGCAGGTTTCGTTCGCTGGATCGGCCGCTTGGATCACCGATCATACCAGTCCCGCCCCCTGCCAACGCTATGGGCGAATGTCCCGCTCGCTGCATTCGTGCCAACTGTATCATTGGGACAAGATGACCAACATGCAGACTATCGGCCGTTGGATCAAATCCATTGTAAAGCGTGACTTTTTCCTTACCTAAAAGTTCTTGCACACCCTCTGTGCTATCAAACACAAGGCCGCGCCACTGTAATTCCTCAAAGATATTTTCTGACATAAGCATTCCTAACGTAATTTTTCACAATAAAAAAGACGCGGCTCTCACCACGTCCTTGTTTACAATTTCAGCATTGTCTCACTCGCTAAGCAAGACCGCCGCTAGGTGCGGTGGTTTCTCTTGCACTCATAATAAAAGTGAGCATGTTTCTCGTTCATACTAAGCATGATAACAGAGAGAGAAAGTTTGTCAAACAGTATGTATTTAGAGACAGATGGTTGTAAAATGGTTAGGATTTGCAGTTCATCGCATAGTATCTAATATCACTGGAGCAAGGTATGTCAACCACGCAAAGCGAGTCATATTCTACTGACACTAGTGAGAGTACTTGTCGTTTTCGAGGTAAAGTCAATGATCCTGAGTTTCGGATGCTTTACCCTTCGACTAAGACTTTTTGTCACAAAGTGAGAGAACCTTTTCCTATTGCCCCACGCTATCAACGGCACTGTTGTCTAACTGAGGGGCATGAGCAATGCGCCTTATTTACAGAGTCAATTTCTGAGCCATCGGACGATATGATCTATCATCCGTCGCCAGCACGTGTTCGCAGCAATTTCTTTAGGAGGCTATTAAAACGCGGATAATGACGTATATGCTAAAAACTCGTGACGGTTGAGATAGGGGTGGCTCGATAGTCCTGTTGTAGACTGTTTGTCTTTTAGAATAACATCACCTTGAGCGATATATTTTCTCTTCGCTTTGCAAATAAATCAACGTAGCAAAATCGTCATCTGTGCAGTGTGGAAACGTTGTGAAACACTTTGTTAAGATGATCGCATGAAGATTCACCCTCGTTCATGCCAAACCACAAGACGTTCTCTATACAATACACAAAGCCGAGGGAGAACGATTCTCGGTTTGAGTTACAACAGGTTGATGGGAGGGATTCCGGAGAGTTTCGGCCGATTGACCCAGCTTGAATCGCTAAAGCTGACCGCCAACCACAATATGGGTAGCACACTCCCACAGTTAACACAGCTACGCCAGCTCGATCTCAGCTACATGCACCCCCGACAACCTCGAATTTAGTCAATGGCTGCAAACTGTGCTACAAATTTGGCAAGTACCAGCCAGCTATGCGCTCTGACCATGAGTTTGCTTTATCATTTCCCAACCACTCCAGATCTGCACGGGTTGCCAAAAGCCAAGCTGGTTCGACCACCTTTGGATAGGTTTTCTGAAACAATCGCTCTTGATTGCGTTTTCATCTTAAATCTCCTCGCAGCACTGTCAGGTAGTCGTGTCGTGTGTACTTTAACCTAGACAATCGCGCTGGGTCAGCCAAAATCAGTAGGTTGGTAATCCGAGATTGACCATTGGCTCTTTTGCCAAGAATGCGTTTATAGCGGCCTTTGTCGCTTGTCTATCGTCCCACTCATACTCTGTCGTGCCAAAGCACATCGACTGCTCATGCCCTTTGCCACAGATGAGAACGAGATCATGTTCTCCAGCGAGTGTCAGCGCGTGATAGATGGCGCGGCCGCGATCTGGAATGCGCCAAAATGTCACATTCTCTTTGCCACCGTATTTGCGACAACCTTCAGCCATCATGTCGAGAATCTCTGCTAATGGCTCTTGACGGGGATCTTCGGCCGTCAACAACGTCAAATTGGCGTGCTGCTCCGAGATTTCCGCCATCATACGCCGCTTCTCGACATCACGCCGCCCCGCACTGCCAAATACAGTGATAATTTTGCCAGTTGTCATGCCACGCGCCGCTTCGATAGCGCGTCTGAGGGCATTAGGTGTATGGGCGAAATCGACAATAACGAGGAACGATTGACCCGCGCTGATGCGCTCCATTCGACCGCTAATCAGCGCAACGTTTTCAATGCCACGCTTGATCGTCTCGTTGTCGATTTCGAGCGAATGGGCGGCGGCAGCGGCGGCGAGCATATTGTAGACGTTGAATCGGCCGACGAGTGGTGTTGCAATCTCGATGCCAAGCGGCTCGATGGTGAAGATTGTTTTCTCGGCCGAAAAGCGCAACCCATTTGCCCACAAATCACGTCGATTGTCCATTCCGTAAGTGATTTGGAGCGGTTTTTCAAATTGAGAGAGGTAATCAGCCGATACATCGTCTCCGTTAATCACCGCTGCTTGCTCTGCTAGCTCAAATAGCCGTCCCTTTGCGTGGAGATAATTTTCCCATGTTCTGTGATAGTCTAAATGCTCATGCGTGATATTTGTGATGACCGCCACATCATAAAACGCCGTATCTGCCCGATATTCCGCCAAGCCATAGCTGGTTGACTCCAAGACACAATGCGTGCATCCATCATCGACCATCTTGCGTAGGAAGGCTTGGGTTTCGGGGGCCTGTGGTGTGCTGACGTGTAGGCCTGTCGGCTCCTCCCGATTACCGATGACTGCTTTGATTGTGCTAATGAGACCCGTCTTAAACTTTGCTGCAACGAGAATTTCATAAATGAGATTGGCCACAGACGTTTTGCCATCTGTCCCTGTTACCCCGATCACGGTCAGGTGTTGGCCGGGAAAGCCATGCCACGCCGCCGCTAGCCATGTTTCGACGAGCGCAGTGTCTGGCACAGTCCAAACACGCGCATCATTTTTGGGGGCATCCTGTCCCGCTTGTGCGATGATAAGTGATGCGCCTTGTGCCAATGCTTGTGCAATGAAGGGATGTCCGTTGCTATACGGCCGAACACGCGCAACGAAGCAATCGCCGTTTTCTACAAGCCGGCTATCTTCAACGATGCGGTTGATCGTGATGGGGGAACCATGATAATGGGGAGGGGGATTGTCGTTATGTTTTTCAGAAAATGCGTGCCATGCTGCGAGAAGCTCAGTGATCGTTTTGCTCATTTGGCAATGATACTACAATAGATTGCATCTAATAACCCATGAAAACGAGATGTAATAAATGATTTTTTCAAGAGGCACAAATGCATAGCTGGTCAACTATCAGTCACAGACGTTTCCAACATTCGTGCTATGTCACCATAAGAAATAGGGGCTTTTAGGCGACTGCCACCGCATTCAAGAACAGGGATAGTGAAACGGTAACGGGCGTAGAGGTCGGGATCAGTTGTGATGTCCACTTCGATAAGCTGATGAGGGTGGGTATGTTGGCGTAAATTAAGATAGTTTTTGACGTGATCGCAGAGGGTGCAGTCAGCTTTGGTGTAAAGGGTTAAGGTTCGCATTTTGGGAGGTGACAGTTTCTTCATCGGCCGATTCCGCGAACCAGCCGCGCTGCCTGACTTGGCATCGAGTTAATCGTTTTGCCAACGAGATTTTCCTCTGCCTCGTCCATCTAACGGGCTAGCTGGTTGAGCAAAGTTTGCAGCTTGGGGGGCAACTCGGCCGAGAACTGCACCCACTCGTCGTCACTCGGCCGACGAAATCCCAACTCAGTTGCATGTAAAAAGTGACGATCTTTCAAAATGGTCTGCTTGCGCCGCCCATATACAGTATCGCCTACAATTGGGAAGCCAAGATACGAAAGATGGACTCGGATTTGATGCTTGCGCCCGGAATGTAGCAGACAGCGCACGAGCGAATAGTCGTCATACGTGCCAAGCAGTTCATAGCTCGTGCGTGATGGCTTGGATTGGGCAGAGCTTCCCGGCGGAATGACGGACATCATTTTGCGTTTGCGGGGATTGCGGCCGATTGGTGCATCGATCATCGCCTGTTCAGGTTTGATGTGTCCTTCAACTAGTGCCGTGTAAATTTTTCGCACCGTCCGCGCCCGAAATTGATCCTGCAAGTAGCGCAGCGTGTTGTCGTTTTTCGCCACAACCATCAATCCCGATGTATTCATATCGAGACGGTGAACAATACCCGGCCGCAATTCACCACCAATTCCGGCTAAATCCGGCACGTGATACAAAACGGCATTGACGAGTGTTCCCTGCTGATGCCCAATCGCAGGATGCACAACCATTCCGGCCCGTTTATTGACAACGAGCAAATCCCTATCTTCATAACGAATATCAAGCGGAATGTCCTCAGCGACTAGCTCAGTAATAACGACATCAGGGATGAACGCGATGACGGTTTCATCCCCTGATACCCTGTAGCTTGATTTCTCCGTTTTATCGTTGACCAATACCTGCTGCTCTTTAATGAGCAGTTGCCACTGTTGCCGCGAGAGGGCGGGGTGACTGTCGGCGAGAGCTTTATCAAGCCGCGAACCGGCATGTCGGCCGAGCGAAAATGTGAGCTTTTCAGCCATTTAGTTATCCTTGCTCGCAAGTTTGGGCGTTGTGGATGGGGTTGATTCGAGTACCTCTGGCTCAAAAAATGAGAGATAGCCCATCACAATGATCGCGCTGATAATTGCCATGTCTGCCACGTTAAAGATATACCAATCGGCTATCCGCAAGGGGATTATGCTGCTTAGGTCAATGTCGATAAAGTCAGTTACATGACCGACAAAGAGCCGATCTAGCATATTTCCCAATGCGCCACCAAACACCAAGCCCAGCCCAATTCTCAGGCTGCGACTCGTCGTTTCGAGCCGATAGTTATAAACAACGATGCCAATTGCAACGACAACAGCGAGAATGCCGAACAGATTGCCAACCCCTTGAAAAGAGCCAAAGACTGCACCCGTGTTGGCAACATGAGACCATTTGAGGTAAGGGTAGAGAAAATCGACGGCAGGACGTGTCGTGTTGAGTGGAATAGTTTGAATGACCCACCATTTTGTGATCTGATCGATTGCCAGAATAGGCAACGCGATCAGCCAAAAAAGATGGGGTGAAATCGTGCGTTTTGTTTCCATTGATGGCATTGTAACTTGCTCTAGCGCAACGGCAAACAAAAGAGCCAGCGAATCATTCGCTGGCTCTTTTTTATCTGTTGGGTATCAGGTTAATCGACCGCTTTGTTCACACTATCCAAGAAGCTGTTTAGTCGCTCGGCCGCTTGTTCGCGGCTCTCGCCATACCGTTCTTGGATTTTGCCGACGAGTTGCTCTTTATTGCCCTGTGCTTTTTCAACATCATCGTCGGTTAGCTCGCCAAATGCTTCGCGGAAGCTGCCTTTTAACTGTTTCCAATTGCCTTTCAATATGTCATCATTCATGAGAGGTTCTCCGTGTGAAGCGACCGTCAAAGGTCGGCCTCACCTAATATCTACCACAACATTAGCTGGGCAACGCATCGGCCGTATAGCGCAGAATCGCTGCCAAACGTGGCGCACCGTTTGCATCTACGAGAACAGTGCCACCATTTTCGACTGTCTTAGCGGCTGCTGCATCAAACAAATCAATGCTATCATCCTGACGGATAGCGTGAACTGACACAGTCCCACTTGCTTCATCAAATACGCCCCATAGCGATTCGGAAGCAGAAATAAATAACGTATCAACTGCACCAAAATAAGCAGCCTGAACGACTTGCGTGCGGTCAGTTGTGACCTGATCGGTTTCAGACAAGATGTTATACTTTTCGATTGACTGTTCCCGCTCGGCCGAAAACAGCGGCTCGATAATCTCCCAAGCCTTTTTGTGCAGTGCCTTGTCATCTAAATGATCGACATTGCCCCCGATCGTCTCTTCTGTGAAATTGAAGTCGGCCGATTCCCGCAGATACGCCACAATCTCTGGTGTACCAGCCAACAAAATAGGCGTTTTGTTGGTCAGCAAGTTATCAGCCAGTCCATTTCGTATTTGCCATGCAAAGCGTTTTAGATTGCTGGTTTGCTCATCCTGTGGGTTATGACTGTGATACATCACATCCGTATTATCACCACGTCCCTGACGAGCGGCCGCCGTATGACCTTGCTGTTCCCTCTCAGGATCATCAAATTTCAGTGCCTCATCCAAGCTCGTTGGCACGTTTTCAAGCGAACTCTCCGTGATCCCATAGCGATCTGCCGTAAACAAACGCAAATTATTTTGGCTAATTGCCAAAATATGGAAGGGATGGCTGTTCTCGAAGTACGATAGTAGCGGCTTGATGTGTAAACGCGATGAGACAAAAATGGCTGGCTCAAATTCAATCGGCAGACGATATGTTTTCACCACGTCATCAGCGAGAAATGCGGCAAGCCCGTCGCTTTGGTTGCCCCAAAAAACATCGTCTGTCAGCAAGCGACTGAGTGGCTTGAGATAGTCCTCGATCTCTTCATCGCTCATTGCGCTCATCTGTTCACGCACATCGGTCAACCCATTTTTGAAATAGATACGATTCTTATCGTACTGCTGCGGATCATCTTTGACCATTGGTGCATAAATTGTCACGCAATTTACCCGATGTATCTCCATTAGCTGTTGCAGTTCTTCTTTCGTCAATTTGTCCATATAGCTCCTTAGCAAGGATTAGTTCCTTATTTGTTTAATTTCTTCCAAGACCTCTTGGAAAATGATGTTCCCAAGCGCATTCAGTTTAGCGAGCTGAACGATGCGTTTGTGACCATGCTGCACAATTTGCTTTTGCAGATGGGTGATCGCAGCACCAATTTCCTCAAGTGCTGCTTCGCCATCTGCTTCCAGTTCATCAAAAAACGTTTGCTTTTCTTTGTCCATCATGGAATCCAACATTAGTGGATATCGGCCGACCTTACATGTACCATTGCCCATCCACCAGATAGAAATTTCGATACATCTTGTTAGAGAAATAGCCTGCAATGTCGATTCGGCGTACAGTTGCGACGATGAATATAGATTGGACACACAAATTTTTAGCGTTTTTGAAGATGCAATCGGCCGATGCCGCCCATGATTTAAGCCATATCAAGCGTGTCGTTGCCAATGCAACGCGCTTGGGAGAACTTGAGTCGGCCGAGATGCGCGTTGTCTTGCCGGCGGCATGGCTGCACGATTGTGTCAGCGTGCCAAAAGATTCCCCATTACGCTCACAGGCATCGCGTATGGCGGCCGAAAAAGCGGGGCAGTTTTTGCGCGAGAGTGACTATGAAGAAAGATGGATTGCACCAATAGAACATGCCATTGCCGCACATAGCTTTTCCGCACAAATTGCACCCTTGACAATTGAAGCCAAGGTTGTACAAGATGCGGACAGATTGGACGCGCTCGGTGCAGTTGGCATTGCACGCACTTTTATCACGGGTGCCTCAATGGGGGTTCCGTTTTTGGATGCAGATGATCCACTACCCGTTACGCGCACGCCACAGGATCACGTCAGCATGATCGACCACTTCTACACAAAACTGCTGACACTCGCCGGCACAATGCAGACACAAGCTGGACGCGCCATTGCCGAACAGCGCACTCAATTTATGCGTGACTACTTAGCTCAGTTAGCGGCCGAGATTGGCGCGTAAATCTCCACCTCTTGATCTGCATCAGATGTGAACAGGACTAGTTGACCAGTTAACCCCATCTTCTCGTCTGCTGGCTTTAAACCATCTGCATTGATAAAAAGAACCGTGCGTCCTTGTGAAAAGTTCGGCTTTGTGGGTTGGAGTGTTGGGAACGGTTTCGTTTCTTTTCTAAAAGACATCGTATGACTGCGCTGAAAAACACTGCTGATACATACTGAGGATGTTGTGCAGGTTTTTCGTCGGATATTCCTGCTATGCCTGACAAAACATAGACAATTTATGTTCTTGCCTATATTTATAACCCATTTGAGGCTAAAAAGCAGGTATATAAAAGAGTCTATTTTACAAAAGCGACTGCCTTATTTGAGTGCATGTCAAATTAGTAAAACGTGTGGGTAGGGGCTAGGCAAACGGTGTATGATTTATGGTCGGTATGATGTTGATGCCGTTTGTCTCGCCCTTTTGCGGAGCGCCTGGGCAACGGGGCGAGATAAACGGCGTAAAATTGTGCGCCAGTGCAGTAGTCGAAGCCGTTTACCTAGCCCCTACATGTCATATCCTTTCATCTTTTACTCAAATGAAATGCACTCGCCTTATTTTTGCGCTCCCAGTAAAGGTAGAACAGCTCAAATATGATCGCCACATTGAGCGCGAGCGCGGCCGTAAAGATACCGCCCCAATTAAAGGTTAAGCCACTCGCCAAAATGATGGCGGTGATAGACAGATTAATGAGCATACCGAGGTTGATCGGCCGAGTCCTTTGATTGCTGATAAGGAAGCCGCGTAGGGCAAAGACGAGCAGCGTGATGGCGGGGAAGAAGACGCTGATGAGAACGCCGTTCTCGGCAAGGGCTGTCACGGCAGGGACAGCTTGCTGGATAGTTTGGAGGTAGAAGAGGTCGGCCGAACTCACCACAAATAGCCCCATCCCGATCAGCGTGATGCCAAACAGTACGCCGACAAATTTCCATAACGCCGCTGAGTGCTTTTCATCTTTGTTCAACGCAATAATTACCTCTGGCATTGCCAACGCTGGCGCACGTGCGATCAACAAAATTTGAAATAGCAGTGGCCACGCTGCCAGTGACAACTTTGGATTTTCCAAACGCGCTAGCGCAAAGGTTGCCATTGGCTGGATTAACAGCGTCAAAACGGCTGTCCCCGCCAGCGGCAAATGGAACCAAAACAAATCGGCATAGCTTAGTTTCTCAACAAAGGCGTTCGCCTCTGCCAGCTCTTTGACAAACAGCGAACGCACAGCCCATGTTGCATAAATTGCTTCGGCGGTAACACCTGCTATCCATGCGGCCGCGCCAACAACGATGCCGGGCAGTTGCAGAAAATAGCCGCACACAAGCAGCGCCACGGCTCCGGCGACAAGTCGAATCGCTGTGCCGGCGGCAACGCTGCTCGTGCGATCAAATTTAATCAAAACACCCTGCAAAAAGCGTCGCCATGCAATCGCACCGCTCCACGGTATCATAATCTGCATCCCGACACGTACCCAGCCTGCGATCTCCTGCTCGACCCCCATTGCGCGAATGACGACCCAATCGAACAGCGACGTAAACCCAAACAGTACATGCACAATTGACAGCACCACAATCCAGTGCAGCGTGAAGCGGCGCACCTGTCGGTAACTGTGATAATCGACGACCTTCGCCGTTGAGGTCGCTAACAAATTGATGATCGGGGATTCGATAAAAACGGAGAGAGCTAGCACGATGCCAGCGGCGGCCAACATCGTGACAGGATCAGGCAGCCGGTTGACGACGGTGGTAATCAGTGGCCCTTCACTGGTGAGCAGCAGCCAACTGCCAAAGAGAGGAAGCCAGAAGCGAAAGATGTCGCGCTGGCTCATGCGCTTTCCCACATGAGATTGTCTATGAGGCGTGTTGTGCCAAAAAAGACGGCGAGCGAGATCAGTGCTGTATTGTCGATTGTGTCTAACTCTGCCAGCGTGACGGGGTCTGCCACGCTGATGTAGTCGATTTCAGGGAGTGGATCGGCCGCAATCATTCGATAGATCAACGCTCGGATCACAATGCTGTCTCGTTCGCCAGCTTCTAACGCCTGCTCGGCCGCCAATAAAGACCGCCGCAAAACAGGAGCTAGTTTTCGTTGCCTGTCATCCAGATATTTATTGCGCGAACTCATCGCCAAACCATCTGCCTCACGCATCGTCGGCACGATCACGATCTCGGTGTTGATATTCAAATCCTCAACTAGACGACGCACAACAACCGTTTGCTGGGCATCTTTTTGCCCAAAGTAGGCACAGGTTGGCTGCACGATGTTGAGCAGCTTGGTGACGATTGTGGTAACGCCCTCAAAGTGAGTCGGCCGAGACCCTCCTTCCAACACCTGTGTAACCTCTTTCACGCGCACGCTTGTTTGAAACTGATCTGGATACATCACCGCGTCTGACGGGGTAAATACTAAATCGACTCCGGCCGCTCGCAGCAATGTCAGATCATGTTCTAAGTCACGCGGATAGGTGCTTAAATCTTCATCGGCCGCAAATTGTGTTGGATTGACGTAAATGCTGACGGCGATACGCTCATTATCTGCCTTTGCTTGTTCAACGAGCGCGAGATGCCCCGCGTGCAGATAGCCCATCGTGGGAACTAGCCCCCAGCTTACGTTGTCCTGCCAGCGAATGGCTCGGACTTTTTCGATATTGTCTGTGATTATCATGCAGGGAGTTTAGCGTGTTAGCACACTAACAGCTTGTCACCATCGTCAATCGTCTGGTTCGATTGTGAGACGAAAGGGAAATCCTTCCATCCGTGCCATGAGGGTAGCAATGCGAACGCGCGTCTCGGCCTCTTTTTTTGGCAACGCATCGACAATTGCCATTCCTTCGTTGTGGACTTGCCACATGATCGCCTCTGCAAAGATGAGCGGCTTTTTGAACACTTGGAGCAATAGACGCACGACAAACTCCATCGTGGTGCGGTCATCGTCATGTGCAATTACCTTCCAAAGCGTATCATCACTGTCATCAACAGTAACTTCTTCGATTAAGTCGGGATCGGCCGTAATTGTAGAAAAATAAATATCAGACATGAAACAGTTAAAATTTTCTCCCCCCAATGTTCAGGCAGAGAAGGGAGGCGAATTGGTTTGAGGAATTGCTACACTATTGTATCACTATTGTTTGCCTTCCCCATTCTGGCAAACGTCTATTAGGATAATAGTTTTGCAAGCGATCCGCTTTACAAATCTATAGAACTGTTGAAAAATCTGACTTCACAACAGTTGAAACGCATTGAATCTAGGAGTTTATATGAGTGACACATATCAAGTGAAAAAGGGCTTCTCGGCCGAAGTCAACATACAACGTATTTTACTGGCGCAAATAGATGATCTAATCGCCGCGCTGACCGAAAATCCCAATAAACACAAGGCGATTCATGAAAGCCGTAAATTGTGCAAGCGCATTCGGGCAACACTGCGCCTCGTGCGCGATAGCTTGGATGAAGAGGTATATAGGGAAGCCAACGCATTTTTCCGCGATGCTAGTTGCGAAATGGCAGCCGTCCGCGACAGTGTTGTGCTTGTTAAGACGCTTGATGGGTTGGCAGATGCGATTTCGGCCGAGACGTATCAAACGCTCCACGATCACCTGCAAGCAGATCACGAGCGCATTAGCGATGAACTGCTCAATGAGCGCGACGTGACGGCTGAAGTCGCCGAGCTTATTCAGGCAAAACGCACAGAATTTGCCACGTTGTCTTTCAACAAAGATGGCATCGATGCATTGAAAGGATTACGCCGCGTCTATCAGCGCGGGCGTGCTGGACTGTCGCGCTCAACCAAATCAGATAGTGACGCACACACTCACCACGATTGGCGCAAACGGGTCAAGTACTTTTGGCATCATTGTGAGATGCTTGAACCTGTCTGGCCACCGCTGTTTGCCGATTACGCCGTTGAGCTACATCTATTGTCCGACTTTCTAGGGGATGCACATGATCTGTTTGTCCTGCGCGAAACGGTTGCCGCACACCCTGACTGGCTGCTAGAAACGGAACGCGAGCAGTTTGATGCAGTACTCAGCGCTATGGAAGTTGAACGGTATGAAAAGGCATACACGGTTGGGAGCCGTCTGTTTGGGCTGAAAGAAAGCGCGATGTGGCATTGGGTCAAGCGAATGTGGGGCAGTTGGCAGTTGATTTCGGCCGAAACAACCCAAACACTCACCCAAGAAATTCTATCCGACCGCATTCTCTCTGTTGCAGATGCGGCTGAGAATCTCAACATCCCTATCCGCCAACTGCGTGCCGAGCTGCGCGATGGGCAGCGTGCTGGCTATAAAATTGGCGGTCGCTGGGTGCTAGACCGAACCCAACTTAAAGTGCATATCGCACATACTCCGCCTGATCGGGCGACCCATCTGTGAAAAATGCCTCACGCGCTGTCAAATCGAGAATGACAGCCGTATTGGTGACACCTTGATCTTCTGGTGGGCGTGTTGGATCATCCCCCAAACGACAGATAGCCTCAGGCGCATTTTTGCGGTCACGCGAGAAGGCAACTAACTCAGCATGACCGACCTGTTTTGCCTCGTGTAATAGCTCGGTCATGCGCTGGTGTCGGCCGATGGACGTATGCCGCCGCTCATAAACAGGCTCTTCCACGCCGTCCCCGACAAAATGATTGGCGTGAACAATAAATCCATTTTCCCATTCAAGCCAATTGTGCTGTGCTGTCCCCGCTTCGATATTGACAACGCAATCGGGCACCTGCCCTAGCAAAAAGTTACCAGCGATGGCGCGATTTTCACCCAAAACAACGTCAACAGCATCGGAAAAGTGGCGTTGGTGCAAGATGTTGTAAAAGCGCACGTGCATGGGTGTGTAGAGCGCATCCCAGCTATCGCCATTGCTGTATAATCCATTAATGCACAATCCCAAACCCGCGCTGTTGATCCCAATTTTGCATCCAAAAATGCCCGCTTCGGTAAACCCTAAAACGGCAAAATCTTCGTCAACGTGATCGTGCAGAATCGCGCCTAAGACATCGCGGTTCCAATCCCAATTTTGCCCAATGCGAAGATGTCCATCAGGGCTGTTATCGGGATGAACCGCCCATGCTGTGCAGCCATCGCTTGCCAACTCGTGCGCATATTTGCTACTCAACAGATAGTAGACGATTTCGGAACGCATATTGAGCGCAGCAACGTCCACAAAATCGACGTTTGCGCCCGCTGCAATGCCCTGCATTCCTGCATAGTAGTCAGGCGTTTGATGCGCGACGGCAGTTGCCAACGTTGCCGCACGTTCGAGGATGGCTGAACGAGTCGCACCGAGTCGTTCAAAATAGGCAGAGTAGGCCGCAACATTATGCTGAACGCGCTCACATAGCGCAGAGCCGTGCTGAAAGCCTTTGTCATATGGAGAACCGGTTAGATTAATCTTGGGGAGTGCCATCTGGAAATTATAACTGAAAGCAGCAGCATAGTTCTTTACAAGGAGCCGCGTTGCTGTATTGGTCGTAGATAAGATGAAAGTGCAATTAAAATAAGAGTCTGTACAATTGTGACCGATCACGATGCGGTGACATTCGGCCGAATTGACCAAAAAACCTTAGACAACTATGGAAGAAGTCGCAAAACAAGTTTATGTCGAAACAGCTTATGATGGTGTCAATGTGGGCGCACTTGTGACACCTACTGGTGTTCTATGTGTCGATGTGCCGTCCTATGCGCGTGATGCGCGTGACTGGGCAGCACGAATGCACCGCCTTAGCCCCTATCCTGTTCAGCAAATTGTCCTAACCGACAGTCATGGTGACCGTGTTCTTAACACACGCTGGCTCAATGCGCCAATTGCCATGCACACAGAAGCGGCAAAGGTGTTGCGCGGCTATGACAAACGCTTCCCACAGCATCTGCTCGAAAGCCTCTCGGCACGCAATCCACATCGTGGACGCGAACTCAGCACGGGGCCTGTCGAACATGCGACAACTAGCTTTAGTGGTGAAATTGTGATGTTCCGGCATGGGCAACAGATTATCATGAAGGCTGCACCGGGACCGCTAAAAGGTAGTGCTTGGGTCTTACTACCAGATCGCGGATTTGTATTTGTAGGGGACACGCTGGTGGTGGACACGCATCCGATCATCGGTGATCGCACCAGTCAGGCATGGCTCAGCACGCTAACCGAGTTGCGAAAATTAGTGAAAGACAATACTATCTTGACGGGACGCGGCCCTGTGCTTTTTGCAGGTTCGGAAGAATCAATCCAAGCGATTGATGCAGTCGAAAATTATATTCGGGATATGCGAGCGCGAATTGAAACGCACGTTGAAGCAAAACGTGTGCGTGAGGCGATTGTGACCTACATTCCTGAGTTTTTCGGCCGATTCCCCCTCCAGTCGCTTCCCCCCGACTGGGTGCGCCAGCAAATCAAAGTTAGTTTGGGGAACATTTATGATGAGGTACAATCTGTCTTTGAAGAAGATGAAAATGTAGTGGAATGATAAATTTTTGCCTGCGGGCTGTATTTGCGGGCTGATGTAAGAGGAGAAACTCAATGGCTGATATTCCGCAGTCTGCTATCAAAGCGTTACAAGCAGTTCCATTTTTTGCACAATTGACTTCAAGTGAACTGCATGAGTTGAGCCGTTCCCTTGTGCGTCGCCGTTTTAATGCGGGTCAAACAATCTTCCATCTCGGTGATCCGGGTGGTCTGCTTTACATTGTCGATACAGGTAAAGTGAAAATCTATTACCCCAATGCAGAAGGGCAGGAAGTGACGCTGGCAATTCTGGGTCAAAACGATTTCTTTGGAGAACTCGCTCTATTTGACGATGAGCCACGCTCCGCAACGGCCGAGACGCTTGAACCAACCTACACATTTACCCTAGCGAGAGAGGAGTTTATTCGCTATGTTGGACAAAATCCTGATTTTGCAATGAAGGTTATGAGTACATTGGCAAAGCGTATTCGGGCGATGAACGAACAGATCAGTGATGTCTTTTTTCTTGATTTGCCGGGGCGTTTGGCGCGTAAATTGCTTCAGCTAGCGGCCGATCACGGTGAACGGGTTGCCGACGGTATCTATATTCCACTCCAACTCACTCAAACTGATTTGGCGGAAATGACGGGTGCAACTCGTGTAAGCGTTAATAAGGCGTTGCGGCGGTTTCGCAAGCAAGGTTGGGTTTCAGTCACAGGTCGCCGCTTCACCGTTCATGACCCGGATGAGTTGCAGAATCTGATTCAGCTTTCTGGGGGATAGCTAAAAATCGATTAAGCGTATTGCGTATCAGTTTACGCAATACGCAATACGTTTTTAGGTTAAAACCCTTCCAACTCGCTCAAATCCCCAATCCCATCTGCCAAACTCGCAATCGATTGTAACAACCCCAAGCGATTATTCCGCACGGTCATATCTTCATCCATCACAAGAACCTCATCGAAAAAGGTACTGATCGCTGGTGTGAGTTCGCGTATTTGTGCGACGAACGTTTCGACGGAACCATCCGTTTGCGCCGCGACGTTTTGATAGGCGGCATGTAATGCGTTTGCCTCGTCAGTCACAAATGCGTCAGGGTTGACGACGTGCGTCTCCGTTTCTTTGCGCGTGATCCGAACACAACGGGCGTATGCGTCGAGCGTCGCTTCCCAATCGGCAAGTTGTGTCGCGGTGGTGAGGGCGGCGGCGGTGGTGCTGGCGGTGTAAGGGTCGTGTGCGTTGTGGGCGAGGATGGCACGGATGACGGAGGCAGGATAACCATTGTCGCGCAGAATCTGTTCGAGGCGACCTGTAATGAAGTTGAAGACTTTGGGTAGGGTGTCTTGGGCGGGGATGGGTTGGGTTTCGGCCGATTTTACCCCAAGTTCCCGCAAGTCAACCCTCACCTCATTCACAATCAAATTCTCAATAATTTGAATCGCTGCACGTCGTAACGCAAACGGATCATTGGTTCCTTTTGGCAACAATCCTGCCGCGGTCAACCCAACTAAACTGTCAATTCGATCCGCTAACGCCAACGCCATACCCGCTGGCGTTTTGCTGACAGCGTTGTATTGTTCCGCAATTGCTGTGCTAACTGGCTCCGATGCACCACTCATTTTCGCATAGTACCCACCCATGATCCCCTGCAACGAGGTCATTTCGACAACCATTTTTGTCGCCAAATCAGCTTTTGAAAGCGCGGCAGCTTGCGCGGCAATTTTACTCTCTTCACCTGATAAGCCAATTGCCTCTGCAATTTGTGGGGTCAGTTTTTCAAGGCGATGCAGCTTATCTTTCATCGAACCGAGCTTGTATTGAAATGTCAGTTTGTCCAAATCTGCAATAAAGTCGGGCAGTTCGCGTTTGCTATCGCTGCCGAAGAAGAATTCTGCATCGGCAAAACGTGCGCGGACGACTTGCTCATTGCCGTGACGCACTTTGTCGAGATGCTCGTTGTCCCCGTTGCGGATGGCAATAAAGGCGTTGACGAGTGAGCCGTCCGCCCGATACACGGGGAAGTAGCGTTGATGTTTCCGCATGACGGCGACGAGTAGTTCGCTGGGTAGATCGAGATAGCGGGGAGCAAATCGGCCGATAAACGCCGTCGGAAACTCCACCAAATTTGTCACTTCCTCAAGCAACCCTGCATCTTCAGGAATCGATCCCTCAAGCGACTCAGCCAACTTTGCCGCATCCTCAACGATCATTTGCGACCGCTGCCCAACGCGCAAAATGATATTGTTCTGTGCGAGCAAATCATCGTACCGATCCGCACTGCCGATCACAATTGGTGGCGAATCGTAGGGGCGCAACCCACGGCTGACGTTGCCACTTGTTACACCCGCATAGGTGAATGGGATAATTTGTGAGCCGAAGAGAGCGACGAACCAGCGAATCGGCCGACTATACGCCACATTTGACGCATTCCAGCGCATCGACTTGTTGAATTTGATTCCCGCGATTAGTTTGGGCAATGCTGTGGCGAGAACTTCGACGGTCGGCCGACCTTCCTCACGCACTTGCGCCGCCACATAGCGACCCTCATCTATCAGAATCAAATCCTCAACGCGCACCTTTTTGCCACGCGCAAATCCCAATGCGGCTTTTGTCGGGTTGCCATCTTTATCGTAGGCACGCGCCGCAGGAGGCCCTTTCTTGATCTCCTCCAAATCAGTCTGCCGCGCCGCCAACCCCTTAACGATCACGGCAATCCGTCGCGGTGTACCGTCAACTTCAATATTGTCATAAGTCAAACGAAGATCATCTAGCAGCGATGGAACCTCAATCCGCAATTGCCGCAATGCCCCTGTCAAATCATCTGATGGTAACTCCTCCTGCCCAATCTCCAACACAAACGTCTGCGGAGAATCTCCCATTAGCAATTCCGCATTGTCCGTTATCCGTTGCCCATTCGTCTCCCCCTCTGTCTCAAACCCCGCCAGTGACCAACCCTCATCCAACAACGGATACTCTAACCGCTTACGCTGCTCGACATAAAGCTCCGAAATCTGCTTTGCTTTGCCGCGCATTCGCTTGAAATAGTTGGCGCGTTCAGTCACGCCAATCGCGCCGCGTGTGTCGAGAACATTGAACAGATGCGAACATTTCAGGTTATAGTCGTGGGCTGGGACGATCAGTTCTGCGTCGATACAACGTTGACATTCACGTTCGTAGGTGTCGTACACATCGCGCAACGCATCGACATCGGCGACGTTGAAATAGTATTTGCAATGCTCAATTTCGCTTTGCAGCAACACATTGCCATACGAGATGCGCTCGTTGTAGTCGATTTCCCAGACAGAATCTTTGTTTTGCAGCGCGAGAATGATGCGATCTAAGCCGTAAGTCAACTCGACACAGACAGGGTCGAGATTGGTGCTGCCCGACTGCTGAAAATAAGTGTATTGGGAAATCTCCTGTCCATCCAGCCATACTTCCCAACCGAGACCCCATGCACCCAGCGCGGGGCTTTCCCAGTTGTCCTCGACAAAACGGATGTCGTGTTCGCGTGGATCGATGCCGATGGCACGTAGGCTGTCGAGATAGAGCTGCTGGGGGTTGCCAGGGTCTGGTTTGAGGATCACCTGTAGCTGATGGTGCATTTGGACGCGGTTGGGATTGTCTCCAAATCGGCCGTCATCAGGCCGCACGCTCGGCTCGACATAGACAACATTCCACGGCTCTGGCCCCAACACGCGCAACACGGTCGCAGGGTTCATCGTCCCCGCGCCGACCTGTACATTATAGGGTTGCCGAATGATGCAGCCGCGATCTTTCCAATAATTTTGCAAACGTAAAAGCGTATCTTGAAATGTGAGTTGACTCATTGCACCAGAAAAAACCTGCTAGAAGTCTAGCAGGCTTGTAATTTGTTTCGTTTTAAGCGGAAAATTATAGCACATCTGGAGATGCTATAATGTCAGCATGGACAAGCTCAAACCACTCCCGATAGGCATTCAAACATTCCGCAGCATAATAGAAGGCAATTTCCTATATGTCGATAAAACACGCCAAATCTATGAGATAGCTAGTCAAGCACAAGGTGTTTACTTTTTAGCGAGACCGCGACGTTTTGGGAAAAGCCTGCTGATCTCAACACTGGATGAGTTGTTTCAAGGAAACCGGCACTACTTTGAGGGATTGTGGATTGATGATAGTGACTACGGTTGGGAAGAATATCCAACGATTCGGTTGGATATGAGTAGCGCGTCGGCAAATTCGACCGACCTGCTTAGTCATCGGCTAAAGCGACTACTTTACGAGAATGCCCAACGCTACGAAATAGAGCTTGACGATGACGATATCATTGTCCAGATTCGCCAATTAGTAATCGAGTTATCCAAGCACAACAAGGTTGTTATCCTCATCGACGAATACGAAAAGCCAATTCTCGATCACATTGACGATTTACCCCGCGCCCGCGAAATTCAATCTGCGCTAAAAGAGTTCTACACTGTGATCAAAAGCCTCGATGCCTATTTGCGATTTGTCTTTATCACAGGGATCAGTCGATTTTCTCGCGTGGGCATTTTTTCAGGGATGAACAACCTGCAAGATATTTCGATGGAACCTGAGTTTTCGACGCTGTTGGGAATGACAGGGGATGAGTTGCGGGGTGTGCTGTCTCCGTATGTGACTAACTTCGCTGAGGCGCAGGAGGTCAGTGTGCAAACAGCTTACGAGCAGTTACAACATTACTACAATGGGTTTTGTTTCTCTGAGCGTTGCGGACGGGTTTACAACCCATTTTCACTCTTGTTAGCATTGAAGCAGCGGCGATTTGGACGCTACTGGTTTTCGTCGGGAACGCCAACCTTCCTGATGAAGTTGATCAAGGCACAGCGCAGAACGCCGATTGATTTGGCGAAGTCAGTCGTGCCGTTGCTCGGTTTTGAGACGTATGACATCGAACATCTTGAGATTCTGCCGTTGCTCTTTCAAACAGGCTATTTGACCCTCACGAATTACGATGCAAAAACTGATTTGTACACGCTTGAATTTCCCAACTATGAGGTTGAGAGCGCGTTCAACTATCATCTGCTGAATGTGTTTACGCCGCTGACATTGGTGACTGGTGGAGCGGCATTGGCCGAGTTGGTGCAGGCATTAGAAGCTGGTGCGCTGGAACAGTTTTTTGACACACTCAATCCGTTCTTTGCCGACATTCCCTACGACATTCAAATCGGCAAAGAGCGTTACTATCAGTCGGTTTTTTTTCTGATCTTCAAGTTGATCGGATTGTCAATTGAGGTGGAGGTTCGCACTAATAAAGGTCGTATTGATGCGGTTGTGGAGACGGAGACGTACATTTATCTGTTTGAATTTAAGCTCGATGGCAGTGCAGAGGAAGCGTTGCAGCAAATCAGAGACAAAGGATATGCTGAAAAATACACTGGGCGTGATAAACAGGTTTGGGGGATTGGTGTGAATTTTAGTATGAAAGAACGAGGGATTGGGGCGTGGATTGCAGATGCTATAATGTCAGCATGGACAAGCTCAAACCACTGCCAATAGGCATTCAAACATTCCGCAGCATAATAGAAGGCAATTTCCTATATGTCGATAAAACACGCCAAATCTATGAGATAGCTAGTCAAGCACAAGGTGTTTACTTTTTAGCGAGACCGCGACGTTTTGGGAAAAGCCTGCTGATCTCAACACTGGATGAGTTGTTTCAAGGAAACCGGCACTACTTTGAGGGATTGTGGATTGATGATAGCGACTACGGTTGGGAAGAATATCCAACGATTCGGTTGGATATGAGTGGGGGTGGGGTTAAATCGGCCGAAACCCTCAATTTCCTCCTAAAAGTCCTCCTCGCAGAGATAGCCACCCGCCACGAAATTCAACTCCGCGACGCACCCGCGACATTCCAACTGCGCCAACTCGTCATTGAGCTGTCCAAACGTAATAAAGTAGTCATTTTGATCGACGAATACGAAAAGCCAATTCTCGATCACATTGATGATTTACCCCGCGCCCGCGAAATCCAATCTGCGCTAAAAGAGTTCTACACTGTGATCAAAAGCCTTGATGCCTATTTGCGATTTGTCTTTATCACAGGGATCAGCCGATTTTCTCGCGTGGGCATTTTTTCAGGGATGAACAACCTGCAAGATATTTCGATGGAACCTGAGTTTTCGACGCTGTTGGGAATGACAGGGGATGAGTTGCGGGGTGTGCTGTCTCCGTATGTGACTAACTTCGCTGAGGCGCAGGAGGTCAGTGTGCAAACAGCTTACGAGCAGTTACAACATTACTACAATGGGTTTTGTTTCTCTGAGCGTTGTGGACGGGTCTACAATCCATTTTCACTCTTGCTAGCATTGAAGCAGCGACGGTTTGGACGCTACTGGTTTTCATCGGGAACACCAACCTTCCTAATGAAGTTGATTAAAGTACAACGCAGAACGCCAATTGATTTGGCGAAGTCGGTCGTGCCGTTGCTCGGTTTCGAGACATATGACATCGAGCATCTTGAGATTTTGCCATTGCTCTATCAAACGGGGTATCTGACCATCACGAATTATGATGCAAAAACTGATTTGTACACGCTTGAATTGCCCAATTACGAGGTCGAGAGCGCGTTCAACTACCATCTGCTCAATGTGTTTACGCCACTGACATTGGTGACAGGAGGTGCGGCGTTGGCCGAACTGGTGCAGGCATTGGAGGCTGGTGCGCTGGAACAGTTCTTTGACACACTCAATCCGTTCTTTGCCGACATTCCCTATGACATTCAAATTGGTAAAGAGCGTTACTATCAGTCGGTTTTCTTTCTGATTTTCAAGTTGATTGGATTGTCAATTGAGGTGGAGGTTCGCACTAATAAAGGTCGTATTGATGCGGTTGTGGAGACGGAGACGTACATTTATCTGTTTGAATTTAAGCTCGATGGCAGTGCAGAGGAGGCTTTGCAGCAAATCGAGGACAAGGAGTATGCTGAAAAGTACCGAGGGAAAGGCAAGCAGATTAAGGGAATCGGGGTTAATTTTAGTATGAAAGAACGGGAGATTGGGGCGTGGATTTCGGCCGATTACTTGACCCGCTAACGTATATCCGATAAATTAGCCGTCCTACAATTCGTCGCCGTTGATGAATTGTCAAAAGCGAACCGCACACCCTCCTATAAACCTGTGCGGTTGATTATTATCCGAGAGAGGAGAAATATGAGACGTTCCCACTATTTCCTTGTCCTTGCACTGGCACTTCTCGTTGCTGCTTGTGCTGCTCCTGAGCCCGAAATCGTTGAAAGAATTGTCGAAAAAGAAGTTGAGGTCACTCGCGTCGTCGTCGAAGAAGTTGAAGTCGAAGGCGAGATGGTTGAAGTGACCCGTGTTGTTGAAGAGACAATCACTGAAGAAGTTGAAGTCACCGTTGAAGTTGTCCGCAACGCAATGCCAATTGTCTACAACTCAAACCAGAGTGATGAAGTTCCACGCGCGTTCGACGAAAAAATTGTCGCACAGTGGAATGAAGCCAACCCTGACATGCAGGTGCAGCACAGCACTGTCAACCATGAAGATTTCAAGCAAGCGATTCGCGCTTACTTGGTCGCTGAACCAGCACCTGACGTTTTGACTTGGTTTGCTGGCAACCGCGCCCGCTTCTTCATCGACAAAGGGCTGATTTTGCCAATCAGCGACGTGTGGGAAAGCGAAGGCTGGAACGACAGCTATCCAAAGGGTTTCCGCGCACTTTCTGAGGTAGATGGCGAAGCGTACTTCCTCCCAATCAGCTACTATTGGTGGGCAGTTTATTATCGTCCCTCCATCTTTGAAGAAGTTGGTCTGGATATCCCAACAACGTGGGATGAGTATTTGAACGCTTGTGACGTGTTAAACGATGCAGGGTATATCCCAATCACGATTGGCACAAAGTTCCGCTGGACGGCTGCTGCATGGTTTGACTATTTGAACATGCGGACAAACGGGCCACAGTTCCACCTTGACCTCATGCTCGGCACGGAAAGCTACACAGATGATCGCGTCAAAGAGACGATGATGCACTGGAATGAGCTATTTGAGCGCAACTGTTTCATCGAAGACCCCGCAGCGTATAGCTGGCAAGAAGCGGTTGATCCGCTAGCACAGGGCGAAGCAGCAATGTACTTGATGGGTCAATTTATCCAAGACAGCTTCCCAGATGAGTTGCAAGATGACCTCGATTTCTTCCAATTCCCAATGATTAACGATGTCCCAATTGGTGAGGATGCCCCAACGGATGGCTTCTTCCTCGCAAACTCGGCCGCGAACCCCGAAGGTGCAAAAGCGTTCTTGGCCTACTTGGGTAGCGCAGAAGTCCAGCAACAGGCTGCTGAAGAAGTTGGTCGCCTAGCGACGAATGGCGACGTTGACATTACCATTTATGATGATGCAACACAGAAGGGGATTGCGTTGATCAATTCGGCCGATCTCGTCCTCCAATTCTTCGACCGCGACACTACCCCCGAAATGGCTGATGTCGGCATGGACGGCTTTATGGCTTTCTGGGATGACCCATCACAAGTTGATGCAGTCCTAGAGCAGCTCGAAGCAGCCCGTCTTGAGATTTTCGCTGAAGAGTGAGCGGCTAACGCTCGTTAGCTAAACGCTGGGTAATCGGTATTCGGTATACGGTAATCGGTGAAGTTTGACCGTACACCGAATACCGTATACCGAATACCATGACAGCCCTAAATTCCCCACAATCCCCCTCCCGCAAAAAGCGCAACATCGCCCCATATTTTTTTGTCGCACCCCCGTTATTACTTTATCTCGTCTGGATCATCGGCCCGATGCTCCTAACCTTTTATCTCAGTCTCACCAACTATGACGGTGTCGGCCCCATGCTCGAAGCCGAATTTATCGGCCTAGAAAACTTTCAGAAACTATTCGGCAGCATTGGACAGCCGATTATGTCCAATTTTGAAATATCGCTACGCAATAATGCGCTTTGGTTGATTACCTTTATCACGGTGCCGTTCATATTGGGACTCGCACTTGCCGTTATGCTCAATCAGGGCGTGCGTGGCGAGCGTCTTTTCAAAGTCGGGATTTTTCTGCCACAGGTACTTTCTCTCGCCGTCATCGCGCTGATTTGGGGTTGGGTCTATAACCCACGCGCAGGTTTGCTCAACGCCATTCTGTCAGCTATTGGTGTCCCCGCAGAAAGTTTGCCTGGTTGGTTAGGTGACAAGGATATTGCGACGTATTGTGTGATTGCGGCCGCTGTCTGGCGACAGATCGGGTACATCATGATTTTGTATGTGGCAGGGCTGAAAAATGTGCCGGAGTCGTTACTGGATGCGGCCGAAGTCGATGGCGCAACCGCTTGGACAAAGTTTCGCTATATCACCTTTCCGCTACTTGCGCCAGTGACCACCATCGTTGTCGTCATCTCCGTCATCGACTCTTTGCGCTCTTTCGATCTCGTCAATATCATGACACGTGGCACACAGGGAACTAACGTTCTCGCCAACCTGATGTACATTCAGGCATTTAACAATTACAAACAGGGTTTGGGCGCGGCGACAGCGGTCGTCCTTTTCTTCTTGAGCTTTATCTTCATCGTGCTGTACCTCTGGCGCGTCATGCAAGATGAATTGGAGTATTAATCATGGCAACTTTAGGCACCGTCCCCCGCCGTAAATCATTTAGCTGGGGCAAAACACTCCTCTTTATTTTCTTGCTCGCTTTCACGGTCATCTACATGACCCCGTTCTTTGGTGCGTTAATCACGTCTGTCCGCACAATGGATGATATTACGCTCAATGGATTCTGGAGCATTCCGCGTGAAATTTCATTTTCAAACTATGGTGAGGCATGGACAGGCGCACGAGTAGATCGCTATTTGCTCAACAGCTTTATCATCACTATCCCTGCGCTCTTCGCAACAATTTTCTTGTCCTCTCTGTCAGCCTATGCCCTTGCGCGGCATAAATTCACGGGCAATCGCGTCATCTACTTTATGTACGTCGCTGGAACAATGTTGCCGTTCCAAATTCTGCTCCTGCCCGTCTTTTATCTGACGAGAAATGTTGGCCTTTACGACACATATTGGGGTGTCATCATTATCCACACGGCGTTTCAGCTTGGCTTTTGCACCTTTGTTCTTCGCAACTTTATGCGAACGTTGCCGGGTGAAATTATGGACGCGGCGCGGATCGACGGTTGCTCAGAGTGGGGCATCTATCGTCGTATCGTCATGCCGCTGACCATTCCGGGCATTGCTGCCATCGCCACGCTTGAATTTACATGGATTTTCAACGATTACATCTGGGCGTTGATGTTGATGAGCAGTGACAGTATCAAGCCAATCACGGCAGGGCTTTCGACATTGCAAGGGCAGTACATCAGTAATTGGCCATTGATTGTTGCAGGTGCATTGCTTGGCGCGTTTCCGACAGTGATCGTTTTTCTGGCATTACAACGTTACTTCATTGGTGGTTTAACACTGGGGGCAGTCAAATAACGAGCGTGGAAGTCAAGTCGATTTAAGGTTTTTGGGCTGGGCGTATGGGAAATCGGCCGATCAAAAATACCCACTCAGATCGGGTTGCGCCGCCATAATTAGCCGCGTGTACATATTTACTTTTGTCTTGTAAACGCCCTCTAATTGATTGAGCCGTTCATTGGTCAGCTCTAAGAGATGGTCATTGTTTTGGCACATCACATCGACAACGAGATTGTATTCTCCTGTCGCTACTGCCACAAAACATACCTCTGGAAATGCGATGATTCCGTCTATAACTGAATTGATTTCGGCCGATGGTCGCACGTCGATCAAAATGTGCGCGTAAGCGATCTGACCCACATGTTCTGGATGAATGCGCCCGTACACTTGCAATACATTCTCCTCAACTAGCTTCGCATAGCGATTGCGGATCGTGCTGGCAGAAACCCCCAACATATCGGCCAATTCAGTGAATGATTTACGACCATCATCACGCAGATGGTTCATGATGGAGAAGTCGAGTTGGTCGAGTGAGCTTAAACGCGAGTTGTTCATGTAGAAATTAAAAGATGGATGCGTCGGGAGTTGCAATTTCCGATACATGCCTTCCAAAAACACCAACGTTTTGCGGAAAACGCAGAAAATGGCTAATAATTTGAAAAAAAAGCAACAATACTGTACGCTACTTGCCGAAAGTTGCAACCCTTAATGCAGCGAGCCGCATCGAAAGATTAAGTTATGAACAATTCGGGGGAGGCTCTCCACACAGGAAAGCCTCCCCTCACACAACCTATGAGCAAATCGCGTACCAGAAGGAAACGCAGAACACGCCAAGATGGGTGGACTCCCAACATGAAAAAGTCTAAATCAGTTCGACCGGGATTTGTCGGTGGACAGTATAAGCCGCTAACAGATCGTGAGATGGAGCGCATTCACCACACGGTTCTCGATGTTATGGAAAACTTTGGCTTTGCCCAAGCGATTCCGTCAATGATCGAAATTGTGACGGCGGCGGGGGGCTGGATGACAGACGATGGACGCTTGCACTATCCACGTGGATTGGTGGAAGAGGTCATCGCCAACGCGCCGAAAAATTTCATCATGCCGGGGCAAGACCCCAAACATGATTTAGAAATCGGCGGCAACCGCGTCCACTTCGGAACAGGGGGAGCCGCGCCCGAAATTATCGACTTCAAATCGGGCATGTTCCGCGAATCGACCTCAACCGACCTCTACGACATCGCTCGACTGGTTGACACGCTCGACCACATCCACTACTTCTGGCGCACTAACGTCACGCGCGACGCGCCGACGATGTTTGATGTCGATATGAACACCGTCTACGCTGCGATGAGCGGAACGACGAAGCATATCGGCGCGAGTTTTGTCGTCGGCGAGAACGTCTATGCGGCGGTTGAGATGATGGATTACGTGCTGGGCGGGGAAGGGGAGTTCCGCAAAAAGCCGTTCTGCTCAATCTCATGCTGCCACGTTGTGCCACCATTGCGCTTTGCGGAAGAATCGTGTGATGCCCTAGAAGCGGCGGCACGCAGCGGGATGCCGATTACGCTGCTATCGGCCGCCCAAGCCGGCGCAACCAGCCCCGCCGCACTCGCGGGAACCATCGTGCAGGCGATTTGTGAATGTCTCGCGGGTTTAATTTTTGCTTACTTAATTGATCCAAACTGCCGCGCCAATTTGGGGACGTGGCCGTTTGTTTCTGATTTACGGACGGGGGCGATGTGTGCGGGGGCGGCCGAACTAGGCTTACTCGTCGCGGGTTGTTCACAGATGGCTTCCTACTACAACTTGCCCAATAGCTGCGCGGCGGGGATGACCGACTCAAAGGCTCCCGACGCACAGGCGGGGATGGAGCGCGGCTACACGATGGCATTAGCAGCGAATGCGGGGGCTGATCTCATCATGGAAAGTGCAGGGATGCACGCCAGCTTGATGGCATCATGTATTGAGAGTTTTGTGATCGATAATGATAATTTGGGGGCAATCGGCCGAACCGTCCGAGGAATCGAAGTCTCCGACGAAACCCTCTCCTACGACGTAATCGAAAAAGTGATCTACGGCGAAGGCCATTTCTTGGGCAGCGATCAAACCATCGCCCGCATGGAAACAGATTATTACTATCCGCCGATGGGCGACCGCTACCCGCCTGCCGTCTGGATGGAAATGGGCAGCCAAACCATCGTCGAACGCGCTCGGCAACGCACAAAAGAAATCCTCAGCCAGCATTACCCAACGTACATCGATCCCAAGAAGGATGAGGAGATTCGGCGGCGGTACAACATCGTTTTGCCGCGTGAGAATATGTTGAAAGGTGATCGCCGCTGGATGTTTTAACCTAGAGGTTCCACCTTTCAAAAGGTGGAACCTCTTTTTCCAATATGACACAAAAATTACCAACACACAGCCAAGTCGTCATCATCGGCGGCGGAATCGTCGGGTGTAGCATCGCCTACCACCTGACAAAATTGGGAATGACCGACGTGTTGCTCCTTGAGCGCAAGACGCTGACGTCGGGAACGACGTGGCACGCAGCGGGTCTCGTCGGGCAGTTGCGTGCGACCCAGAACATGACCAAGCTGGCGCAGTACACGTCCAATTTGATGATGGGACTCGCCGAAGAGACGGGGCAGGAGACGGGCTTTATCCAAAACGGCTCGATTTCGGTCGCCAACAATCAAGAACGCTTTGAAGAACTCAAGCGCGGCGCGTCGATGGCGAAGGTGTTTGGGCTTGAGGTCGAGGTGATTACGCCAAGCGAGGCGGCGGCTTACTGGCCGCTGATGAATGCCAGTGATCTCGTTGGTGCGGTTTGGTTGCCCGGTGATGGGCGCACAAACCCGTCTGACACGACGATGGCGTTTGCAAAGGGCGCACGCATGTACGGCGCGACGATTTTAGAAGAGATCAAGGTAACGGGTGTCTCGACCAAAAATGGCAAGGTTACGGGCGTTTCTACCGATCAGGGGGATGTTTCTTGTGAGATCGTCGTCAACTGCGCGGGGATGTGGGGGCGTGAGGTCGGCAAGATGGCGGGGGTCAATGTTCCGCTTCATGCGGCCGAACATTTCTACATCATCACCGAACCCATCGAAGGACTGCAAAAAGATTTGCCCACGCTGCGCGATCCCGGCGGCTACACCTACTACCGCGAAGAAGTCGGCGCGATTTTGGCGGGGTTTTTTGAGCCAAACGCAAAGCCGTGGGGCATGAACGGCATTCCTGACCGCTCGTTTATCCGCCTAGCGGAGGATTGGGATCACCTCGATAAGGCGTTTGACGCGATGGCGCACCGAATGCCGATTACGGAACAGGCGGGGATTCACACCTTCTTCAACGGCCCCGAAGCGTTCACGCCCGACGACCGCTATCACCTAGGCGAATCGCCAGAGGTCAAGAATTTTTATGTTGCGGCGGGGTTCAACTCGATAGGGATTCAGTCGTCGGGTGGGGCGGGCAAGGTTCTCGCGGAGTGGATTGTGAATGGGCATCCGCCGATGGATTTGTGGGATGTCGATGTGCGTCGGAATGCGCCGTTTATGAACAATGCGCTTTTCCTGCGCGATCGCGTGACGGAGGGGTTGGGGCTGCTCTACGCGATGCACTGGCCTTTCTATCAATTTGAGACGGGGCGCAACGTGCGGAAATCGACGCTGCATGATCGACTCAAGGCGCAGGGGGCGTGTTTTGGCACGGTTGCGGGGTGGGAACGGCCGAACTGGTATGCGCCCGAAGGGGTTGAGCCGAAATATGAGTACACGTATGGACGACAGAATTGGTTTGAATTTTCGGCCGAAGAACACCGCGCCACCCGCGAAGCGGTCGCCGTCTTCGACCAAACCTCATTCAGCAAATTTATGATTCAGGGGCGCGACGCAGTGCATTTCCTCAATCGTGTGTGTGGCAATCAGATCGATGTCCCAATCGGCAAAGTCGCCTATACGCAGTTGCTCAACGAGCGCGGCGGCATTGAGGGCGACGTGACCATCACGCGCATTGCAGCCGATGAGTTCTATCTACTCGACGCAGCGGCAACGCAAACACGCACGTTGAGCTGGCTCAAGCGCGAAATCAAAGCGGATGAGTTTGTCACCGTCACCGACGTGACCGCTGGCTACGTGATGCTCGGCGTGATGGGGCCGAACTCGCGCAAACTGCTTTCCAAACTAACTAACGCCGATTTGAGCAATGCGGCATTCCCATTTGGCACGTCACAAGAGATCGATCTCGCCTACGCACGGGTTCGCGCCACGCGCATGACTTACGTTGGTGAACTGGGCTGGGAGATCAACGCGCCGACCGAGTTTGCACAGCACATCTATGACGCAATCATGGAAGCTGGCGCAGATTTGGGCGTGGTCAACGCGGGGTATCACGCGATGGGGTCGCTGCGTATCGAAAAAGGGTATCGTCACTGGGGTGATGACATCACTGATGAGGAAACGCCGTTTGAAGCGGGATTGCGCTTTGCGGTCAAGTTTGACAAGCCTGAATTTAACGGGCGCGATGTGCTGCTGGCGCAAAAGAAAAATGGTGTCAAAAAGCGGCTTGTGCAGTTCCTGCTGGAAGATGACAGCTACATGCTCTATCACAATGAACCGATTTGGCGTGATGGCGAAATGGTCGGCTACATCACGTCGGGCATGTTCGCGCACACGCTCGGTGCGGCGTGTGGGTTGGGGTATGTTTCGCGGCCTGATGGCGACATTGTGACGGCAAAATATGTGCGCGAAGGGAGTTATGAGATTGAGGTAGCGGGTGAGCGTGTGGCGGCGAAAGCGTCGTTGCGGCCGTTTTATGATCCGAAGTCGGAGCGGGTTAAGGTGTAATTACGCTATGCTATACTGCCTACAAATCGAGTAGGCAGTGGTTGATTTTGGAGAAACAGCGATGAACATGATTACCGTGCAACAGGCATCACAGAACTTAGCTCAAATCGTGCCGCGCACGATTGATGACTCAAACGAGACAGCAATTGTTTCGGATGATGGCGTGGTGGTCTTGGCGCCACATACCTATTGGAACAAGATTCAAGAAACGCTGCGTCTGTTGCGGGATAAACGCTCACTAAAAGCGTTGCTAGAGGGGCATCAAGCACGCGAGTTGGGGCGGCCGATTGAGTCAGTAACGGCCGATGAGGTGTTTCATGACCTACAAAACTAACATCATTTTCAGGAGAACGATAAAATGACCACAACAGATGTTGAAACTTTAATCACTGCCATTGAGCAAAGTGATGAGTTGCGTAACCGCTTATTAAGTGCGCTGTTTGCTGAAATGTACATTTACACCGAACTGCGTGCTGAGGAACGTTGGGTTGTGGCAGAGATCAATCACGAAACCTACCCGCTTACCCAATGGACAGAGGGTTGGCAAGATAACATCCCACACCCCATACCAGTCCCCGTTTATGCTGTCGCGCAAATATCAAACTGGATTAGCAATCCAGAAACCATTGCTGGCATCAATCGTGACGTGGTGTCGGGAGTCGAAATCAGCTATCCGGGCAACCCGCTATGAAACATTTGGCTTACGCGACTTTGCTATTTGTTTTTGTAGCCTTGCTGGGGTGGACGCTTACAGAATTATCACCTATACCGCTTCTCTTGGCTTCTGCTGTTTTTGCTGGCATCCCAGCAAAAATTGTCGCGGCCTTTGAGCGTAAGCGGGACAACAAACAGTATTACAAGCAACTACCTGATGGACACCACTCAATTAGAGTTGGCAAGTATCGTGCTGTCGTAGATGAGAACAACGAGTTTGTAAAGGCGGGACACAGAAAAGATGTATGGAAGAAGTAAAACGCCATGAAAAGCCATCTCATTCAATTCGTACTGACTATTTTGGCTGCTCTGCTTATCGTGATCGTCTATTTGCAGCTTTCATCAGCGCAGTCAAACGAGTCCATCTCTAGTGATGCACAACCTGTTGTGCCAAGAGCCGTTTCTGTTTGTGTTGTCCCCAATTTGGTCGGTCAACCTCGTAATACCGCTGAGGGAATTCTATATGGATTGGGCATTACACCCGTTTTGGAAATCGAGCAGGTTGTGGATGGCAACAAAGACGGTGTTGTCATCGCGCAATTGCCGTTGGGCGGCGAACGCATTGAACCATGCACAAAGGCTGAGGTGTCACTGACGATTGGCGTTGTCGTTGACGTTGCTCAATGTTAGGCAGTGACAAAAGAGTGGTTGACACAATGATGAACAAATAAATTTAGCGAACTTGTTTCGGGAATTGTTGAACATTCAAAAAATAAATGGGTAATCGACTTGTAGCGTCGGCATTTATGCCGATGTTTTCGATTTTCTGTAGTGCATCGGTGGGCATAAATGCCTGCGCTACAGGACTTCGCCTCGAAAACGTCGGGCTAAAGCCACGACGCTACAATGACCCGTTTAATTATTTAAAGTTCAACAATTCCCGAAACATCCTTTCCAAGTGTAAATACAGATATGCCATTTTTTCAAAAAATGGCATATCTCAGTTAGAGAAGGAATGATATGAGAACACATGCAAGAGTAGTCATTATTGGCGGGGGAATGATGGGCGTTGGCCTGTTGTATCACCTCGCGGAAGAAGGTTGGGGCGCGGATAGCGTTCTGATCGAGAAAGGGGAACTGACCTCTGGTTCGACGTGGCACGCGGCGGGGCAGTGTCCTAGCTTCACGTCAGATTACAACTTGGGGATGATCCATCAGCACAGCAACACGCTGTACGCCAAGCTGGAAGAGATGACGGGACAGGCAACGGGCTGGCACCAGAGCGGCGGGATTCGGTTTGCGACAACGCAGGAAGAACTCGACTACTTCAAGCTGGTCAAGGGCGCGTCGGCAAATATCGGTTATCGGATGGAGATTATCGGGACGGATGAGATTAAAAAGCTGAATCCGTTTGTTGACACGACGGGCGTTTTGGCGGGGGCGTGGACGCTCGACGATGGACATGTTGACCCGTCAAGCTGCTGTCAGGCGATGGCGATTGGGGCGAAGAGCAAGGGCGCGACGATTATCAAGAACAACCGCGTTTTGGGTGTGGAGATTTTGCCGAGTGGCGAGTTTGAGGTGCGGACGCAGCAGGGGAATATCATCTGTGAGCATCTGGTTAACGCGGCGGGATGCTATGCGGATCGGGTGAGCGCGTGGTTGGGTGTGCAGACGCAGTTTACGAATATGCTGCACCAGTACATTGTGACGGCCGAAATTCCCGAAATTGCGAATCGTGAGGTTGAACTGCCCGTGATGCGTGACCCATATCCGAGTGCATACTATCGGCAAGAGGTCGGCGGTGGCTTGATCGGGATTTACGAGACGGAAGGAACGATTGAGGCGTGGGCTGGTGTTGGGCAGAAGTGGGAGTCAGAAAATGAGCTATTCCCGCCCGACGTTGAGCGGATTATGCCATGGCTGGAGCGCGTGATGGAGCGGATGCCGATCTTTGAGACGGCGGGGATGTTGCGCGTCATCAATGGGGCGATTTCGCACACGATTGACAGCAACCCACTGGTCGGGCCTGCGCCGGGTGTCAAGAATTTCTGGCTGCAAACTGGGTCGAGCATTGGGATCGCGCAGGGCGCGGGGTGTGGTAAGTATTTGGCGCAGTGGATGGTGCATGGGGCGGCCGAAATTAACATGATCGGCTTCGACCCACGCCGCTTCGGAGATTACGCGGATAAAGCATACACCGACGCAAAGGCGCACCGTGAATACTGGGACATGTACGTTCTGCACCCGCCCGGTGAAGAGATTTACGACGGTCGCCCAGCACGCATCACGCCGCTTTACGAAAAGTTGAAGGCGAAAGGGTGCGTGCATACAGAGAGCTTTGGTTGGGAGCGGCCGAAGTGGTTCGCGCCAGACGGTGTTGAAGAACATTACAGTTTCCGCCGCAACAACACGTTTGACATCGTGCGTGAAGAGGCGATGGCTGTGCGCGAGCGCGTTGGCGTGATGGAGCTGCCGAGCTTCTCGAAATGGGACGTGTCGGGGCCAGATGCGGCAGCGTTCTTGAATCGGATTGTGGCGAACAAGATTTACAAGAAAGAGGGCAAGGTTGTGCTGGCTCATGCGCTGAATGAGATCGGCCGAATCGAAACCGAATTCACCATCACCCGTTTCCCCAATGACCGCTTCTATCTGCTCTCTGGCGCAATCTGCCAACTGCGCGACAATGATTTGCTGGCGTTCTCCAAACGCGACGACGAAGATGTGACGATTACGGACGTGACGATGGATTACAGCGTGCTGATCGTGGCGGGACCGCGTGCGCGTGATGTGCTGTCGAAGCTGACCGACACTGATTTGACCAATGACAACTTCCGCTGGCTGACGGGGCAGGAGATCGAAGTGGCGGGGATTCCGCTGCGTGCGCTGCGCGTCAACTACGTGGGTGAGTTGGGTTGGGAGCTTCACGTTCCGATGGAGCGCGTCGCTGACCTGTACGACGCGGTTTGGGAAGCTGGCGAAGAGTTCGGCATCGGCGACTTCGGCACGTATGCAATGAACGGCTTGCGGCTTGAAAAGGCGTATGCTGGATTCGGTGTGGAGTTGACGAACGAGGTCACGCCCGTTGAGGCCAACTTGATGCGCTTTGTCAAGATGAGCAAGGATTTTGTCGGCAAGGACGCGGTGGCTGAGAAGCTGGCGGCTGACCCAATGAGTTTGCGCTACAAGCTGGTCTACTGTGAAGTCGATGTCAATGACGCAGACGTTGCTGGTGGTGAGGCGTGCTTTGTCGATGGCGAGGTGATGGGGTTGGCGACCTCTGGTGGCTATGGCTATGCGGTGGAGAAGTCACTGGCCTTTGTCTATGTCAGTCCGCAGTATGCGGAGGTCGGGACGACGTTTGATATTGAGATTTTGGGGGAATTGTGTCAGGCGACGGTTTTGGCGGAGCCTGCCTATGACCCACAAAGCTCACGATTGCGAGCGTAACATAGCTTTGATGAAGGTGTGTGCTAATTAGGCGCACTCCTTATAAACACTTTTCTGCTATGATATGAAGCATGAAACAACCGTTTGACGACACGACTAAAAGCTACTATCGTCGTTTTTTTGAGGCGCGTGGCTTGCACGCAATTCCACAATATGAGGTCTTCTCGCGTGGTCGGTCGATTGATTTGGTGGTCGAAGGCTTAGAGGCGACTAGTCCACAATTGCAGCAAACAGTCTTTGCTCACTTTCGCCAACTGAATGCGTTGGAGTTCAAGGGGATTCATGATCCCCTAACTCCTGTTGACTTCAATCGAATAATGATGCGGGTATGGGGATTGGGCGCGGTTGACGAGAGCAAACGCAAACAGATGAGTGCATCCCCAGTTGATGCACCAAGATTGACCGTTAAAAAGATTGCCAGAATCCCGCATTTGCGAACGGTTACGATTGTTTGTGTGACTCGTCCTGATACCGTTCTGACGACATTGGAGGACGTGTTTGGGTTTCGGAAATCGGCCGAAGCAGGCATCTATTACAATGACACACATGTTATCCCCGTTTGGATCATCCATCCAAGCGAATTGACACTAAAACCACAAAACTACCCCCTACTGGCGTTGGCACGTGGTGAAAAGCTAGCACAGTTTGTCGAAATATGCCTCAAAGACAATTTGGTGGACTATTTGCAATTGCTCTTGGATATTGGACTGACAACTGATCCAGTCATCATTTGGCAGCGAATCATGGAGATTTTAGGTATGGAACTCACAGTCACAAAAGAAACATGGCCTTACATTGACGAATTTTTCCGCAAAGTACCCGAAGCCTATGAAAACCTCCCCTTGTTCCGTGCAGGTTTCGAGAAGGCTGTGCGGGAAGAGTTAGAAAAAGAGATCGAGGAGACTATTCAAATTGAAGTCGAAAAAGCTGTTCAAGAGACAAGGGCAGTTACGTCGACGAGGAGCAAGCAACAAATGCTGGTACGCGCTTTGACTCGCAAGTTTGGGAACGTGCCAACAGCTATTGTTGAGGTAGTTGAGAAAACAAAAAGCGAGTCACAGTTAGAGGAATGGCTGGATACAGCGATAATGGTTAATAGGTTAACTGAGATCAACTTTGGACTTGAATGAGTATGGCGGCTGATGTTCTTGTTATCGTATCAGTTAGGGGCATTACATGATCGCTTACTGACATCTTCGACTAAACGAAAAATAAAACGACTGTTGGGCTGGTTAGCAGCCCAGCAGGTTAAATTACAAGCTATGTATCAACAATTTGGACATCTGCCAGACTGGGAAAATCCTGAAGTGACAGGAATCAATAAAATAGAGGGACACGCGACGTTTTGGGGATATGAATCGGCCGAAAACGCCCTCTCACAAACTTCGCCAACCCGTCTCTCCCTGAATGGCAACTGGCAATTTGACCTTCACCCAAATCCAACTGCTCTCGATAAGTCCAAACTACAAAACCCAGCAGGTAGCATCGACGTGCCTAGCAATTGGACGCTCGCAGGATTTGACAAGCCGATCTACACAAATGTCAAAATGCCGATTCCCGATAACCCACCGCATGTCCCACAGGAGGACAATCCGACGGGTGTCTATCGGCGCACGTTTGAGTTGCCAATGGCGTGGGAAGAGCAGCGCATCGTTTTACGCTTTGAGGGAGTAGAATCATTCTTTTGTCTATGGGTCAACGATCATTATGTTGGGTTGAGCAAGGATTCGCGGTTGCCGGCCGAGTTTGATGTAACTGAGTTTGTGCAACGTGGTGAAAATAGCGTGACCTGTGCGGTGGTTCGCTGGTCGGACAGCAGCTACATCGAAGATCAGGATCACTGGTGGATGGCGGGAATTTACCGCGATGTCTGGCTCTACGCGACACCAAAGACGCACGTTTTTGACATTTTTGCACAGACAATTTTTTCAAATGATAATTTTGATAAAGCGCGTTTGAGCGTTGATGTGACGGTGCATGGCGAGGCGATTGGTGACCATGCTGTGCAGGTAACGTTATTTGCTCCCGCAGGGCAGAAGCTGTGGCAATCATGGAATCAGTATGCCAAGGACTCGGCGCGGGAGATGCCTAAGACGACGTTTGTGCGTAATTTTGAGGATGTACGGTTGTGGTCGGCCGAATCCCCAACCCTCTACACTCTCCTCGTCACGCTCAAAAACTCAGAGGGCGAAATCATTCAGGCCACAACCCAAAAAATCGGCTTCCGCCAAGTTGAGGTCAAAGGACGCGAGCTGCTTATCAATGGTCAGCCCGTTTTACTGGGCGGCGTGAATCGTCACGAACATCATGAAACACGCGGCAAGGCGGTTGATGAAGCCAGCATGATTGCGGACATCATTTTGATGAAGCGGTTCAATATCAACGCCGTGCGTAATAGCCACTATCCGATGCAGGATCGCTGGTACGAGCTATGTGATGAGTATGGTCTGTACGTGATCGATGAGGCAAACGTCGAGGCACACGCCAACTATCACCGCCTCTGTCATGATCCGCGCTGGACAAAGGCATTTGTCGAACGTGGCAAAAATATGGTGCTACGAGCCAAAAATCACCCGTCGGTCATTATCTGGTCGTTGGGAAATGAGAGTGGTTATGGGCCAAATCATGACGCGATGGCAGGCTGGATTCGGGGATATGATGATAGTCGGCCGATTCAATACGAGGGCTGTGTCAGTCGTGGTGAGGGCGGCCGAGATTGGGAAGATGGCAAACTATCAACAGACATCACTTGCCCGATGTATCCAACGGTTCAGGAAATCATCGACTATGGAAACGATCTCCATGCGACGCGACCATTGATTATGTGCGAATACGCCCATTCGATGGGCAACAGCACAGGCAACCTGCGCGAATACTGGGATGCAATCGAGCAAATTCACGGATTGCAGGGCGGTTTTATTTGGGATTGGGTCGATCAAGGGCTAGTCAAGAAAACAGAAGATGGTAAGCCTTATTGGGCATACGGTGGTGATTTTGGTGACGAGATCAACGACGCTAACTTCTGCATCAACGGTCTAGTTGCACCCGATAGAACGCCTCATGCTGCGATGTGGGAGTATAAGCACATTCTACAGCCATTTGCGGTAGAAGCAGTTGACGTAGCAAACGGAAAAATCCGCGTACTCAATCGAAAGTGGTTCACTGATTTGTCGGACTTATGGCTAGAATGGGCTGTCGAAGAAGACGGAAACGTGATCGACTTTGGAACGATTGATCCGCTAAAAATTGCGCCTCAAGCATCTGAAATCATAACATTGCCGTTCGAGCTGCCCGAAAAGGTAAAAGGCGAACGGTTTTTGACGGTACGCTTTACGACTGTGGGTAACACTGACTGGGCAATTGCGGGTCATGAAGTTGGATTTGCACAGTTTGAGCTGGCAAAAGCGGCCGATGCCGCTACCCACAACAATTGGCAACTTTGGAATGAACGAGCCGATTTGGATGTTAGAATTGACAAAAAGACGGGAGAGTTAGCACAGGTTGCATTAGATGGTCGAACAATTGTAGAAGGAATGAAGCTGAATATTTGGCGTGCGCCAACAGACAATGATGAGGCTGTGATTTGGCCTGAAGATCGACAGTTGGCGCGGATGTGGCGGGAGGCTGGACTAAATCGGCTTGTCATTTCGGCCGATTCTATCGACAAAACAGACCATGACATTACTGCGAACTGCATGGTTACGGCCGATGACACGCAACTATTTGATCTTACATACCGCTATCGCCCTCACATGAATGGTCTGCATGTCACAATGACACTCACACCAAAAGTTGAATTACCTCCAATGCCGCGTGTGGGTGTCACGCTGATCGTTCCAGCAGGGCATGAGATTGTCAGCTATTTTGGGCGAGGTGGACACGAAAACTATGTGGATCGGAAGAGTGGGGCGCGGGTCGGCCGATTTCGCACCACTATCGACCAAATGGTTGAACCCTATATCTATCCTCAAACCTACGGCAATCGCAGCGATGTGCGCTGGTTGACCATTGCAGATTACAGCGGTAATGGCTTGCGTGTACAGGGCGACCCGACATTTGATTTCAGCGTCAGTCACTTCACCCAGCAAAACCTGACCGATGCGACACACACCTACCAGCTAGAGCGGCAAGATGTCGCCTATCTCAATCTTGATTTTGGGCATACGGGGTTGGGTGGAGCCAGTTGTGGGCCGATGACGCTCGATAAATATCTTCTGCGTGTCGATGAGCCGCTTACATTCAGCTTTTTGCTTTCCGTGATTGAATAATCTCATCGAGAACGAAGCTCTTCTGAGGACTTTCGTTCTTCTAGTACGCCTAGCATGGGCGGTCACTTGATCGCGTTGGGCATCATCATCAATTGAACGGGTTTCAGTCTGTCCATGTGAGAGAAGTCCGCGCAACAATTTTGCGAGTCAGCTTTGTATAAAGAGCGTGGAACACGCTGCCATCAGACCAATCGTTATGTTACAATGCCATTCATGACAACTGGGGCGCAACAATTACTCAACGGCCGCTATCGCCTAATCGACAAGGTGGGGAGTGGTGGCATGGCGGCAGTTTACCGAGCGCAAGATACGATTCTCGGCCGAACAGTTGCGATCAAGCTGCTACATCCGGGCTTGACCGGCGATGAGACATTCCTCGCCAAATTTCACCAAGAGGCAAAAGCCGTTGCCAATCTTGCCCATCCTAACATCGTGACCGTGCATGACATCGGGCAAGATGGCGACAGTCACTATATTGTGATGGAGTTTGTCGAAGGGCTGACACTAAAGCAAATTATTCGCAATCAACCACCCAACATGCCGATGTCGATTGAGCGCACGCTCGATCTCGCTATTCAGATTTGCGCGGGGTTGGGATATGCTCATCGTGCTGGGCTAGTACACTGTGATGTAAAACCCCAAAATGTGATGGTGACACGTGATGAACGGGTCAAGGTGACTGACTTCGGAATTGCACGCGCCATGAGCGAGGCGACCGTCTCTGTCAAACAGGAGCTTGTCTGGGGAACACCCCAATACTTTGCACCAGAGCAGGCGCGTGGCAAAAAAGCAACCCCTGCCTCCGACGTTTATTCGGTTGGGATCATTTTATTTGAGATGTTGACAGGCAATTTGCCATTCACGGGTGAAAATCACACGGCGATTGCGCTCAAGCACATTCAAGAGCCGCCGCCACACCCTTCAGAAATCAACCCCAACGTGCCACCGCAACTTGAAGAGATCGTTCTAAAGGTTTTGTTGAAAGAGCCAATGCTGCGCTATCGAACGGCGGGGCAATTCGGCCGAATTCTCTCCACCTATCGCAATCAGGGTCTCGAAGAAACTGGCTCATTTTTTGTGCCACGAGAACAAAGCACACAGTTCTACAATCCACTCCCTAGTGATGAGTTAGATGATGATACGCCGACGGGAATGCGGCCGATTTTGATCGGTGAAGAAACGCCTCCACGCGGCATATCTCCCGTGACACCATCACAGCCCGCTTTGGATTGGGTCGCTGTCACACTTGGCCTAATTGCATTTTTTGCGCTCGTGGGTCTGATTCCCCTCTGGTGGGCCGTTTATTTAGCGTGGACATCTTAGAAAAAGTTGCAAGTTTATGCTTATACCAGCAAGCAACTAGCAACTGAGGACAAACTTTGGATCGCTCACTTATCTTCCGCTATTTATTTTATTTAATGCTTGCTAGTGCTTTTATTTCGGTGCTGTGGTCATATAATAGTGCACCCCAGCCTGTCTCTGACATTCCAATTAGCAGACTCGCAAATGCAATCAACAATAACTCGGTCGATGAGATCGCAGTTGATAGCGATGGTCGCCAACTCATCGTCACGTTTGAGAGCGGTGAGGTGCGACGCTCGCGGATCAGCGGCGCGAGTTCACTAGAGGAACTGCTCGTCACCTATGGCGTTGACCCAACGACGGTTGAGATCAACTATGAGCGACCGGGACGCTGGGCCGGGGTTGGTGCCGTCTTGTTCTCGCTACTTCCGATAGCGTTGCTGATTGGCTTTTTCTACTACTTTTACATGCGTCAATCGCAAGCAGGGGGCAGTCAGGTCGCACAATTTGGCAAAAGCCGCGCCCGCCTGTTTACGGGTGAAACGCCAACCGTGACGTTTGCCGATGTGGCAGGGGTTGAAGAGGCAAAGGAGGAGTTGGCAGAGATCGTCGAGTTTTTGCGAACGCCCGATAAATTTGTCAGCTTTGGCGCGCGGATTCCCAAAGGCGTGCTGCTAATCGGCCCTCCCGGAACAGGTAAGACGCTGCTAGCGAAGGCCGTTTCGGGCGAGGCGGGGGTTCCGTTTTTCTCAATTGCGGGGTCTGAATTTGTCGAAATGTTTGTCGGGGTGGGGGCTTCACGTGTGCGCGATCTGTTTGACCAAGCAAAACGGCATAGCCCTTGTATTATTTTTATTGATGAAATTGATGCCGTCGGCCGACAGCGTGGCGCAGGTCTCGGCGGTGGTCATGATGAGCGCGAACAGACGCTCAACCAAATTCTCGTCGAGATGGACGGCTTTTCAACCGACACACACATCATCATGCTGGCGGCTACCAATCGTCCCGATATTCTCGATCCCGCGTTGCTACGTCCGGGTCGTTTTGATCGGCGCGTAACGGTAGATCGCCCCGATGTGAAAGGCCGGGAACGCATCTTTAACGTTCACATGCGTGGCAAGCCTGTTTCGCAACGAGTCGATGTGACTGTGTTGGCAAAGGCGACACCGGGCTTTGCGGGGGCAGATATTGAAAATACGGTCAACGAGGCGGCGTTGTTGGCGGCGCGACGGGATCGGCCGAATATCGGAATGTCCGAATTCCACGAAGCGATTGAGCGTGTCCAGCTCGGCCCCGAACGTCGTAGCCGCATTATGACAGACGAGGACAAAGAGATAACGGCCTATCATGAGGCAGGCCATGCCATTGTCGCCCATTTTGTGCCGCACGCGCTCGCGCTGCGTAAGGTAACCATCGTGCCGCGTGGGCCGGCGGGTGGTGTGACGTGGTTTTTAGAAGACGATCAACAGTATAAGACGGTCAATCGGCTTAAAGCGCAAATGGCGATGGCGTTAGGCGGGCGTATCGCCGAGGAACTAACTTTTGGCGATGTCACGACGGGCGCAAGCAACGATTTGGGGCAAGTGACACGCATTGCGCGAGCGATGGTGACACAGTGGGGGATGAGCGACAAGCTCGGTTTGCGAACGTATGGTGAACGGCAGGAAATGGTCTTTTTGGGGCGCGAGATCAGCGAACAGCGCAACTATTCAGATGCGCTCGCTGAAGAGATCGATCGTGAAGTTCGCGCCCTAATCGATGAATCATACCAGATAGCATACGACGTGTTGACGAAACACCGCGATGTCTTAGACCTCGTTTCACAGACGTTGATCGAAAAAGAGACGCTCGATGCAGAAGAGTTTCAAGCATTGGTGAATGGAGTGGTTGGGAGCAGTCAGCAAATCATAAACAGCTAGCGACAACCAAGACGATTTACTGGCATGTTGACCGATTTTCTCGCGCTTGCGAATGATATTATCCAAGCGATCATCGTCATTTTTGGCACAGCGGTGGTACTTTACAATTTGCCATACGTGCGCGAAAATCGCGTTTCGCGCACGTATAGTCTGCTATTAGCGGCGGTTGTCGTCGTCTTTTTGACAGAGTTGTTGGTCAGTCGGGTGAGATTGGTGGGATCGGCCGAAAATTGGCTCAACGTCAAATGGCTCGGCATTACCTTTGTCCCCGCGATTCAGTTCCATTTTTCCGATGCACTCCTCGTCACCACAGGCAGCCGCTCAACGCGCCGCCGCACGATTGAATTTGTCTGCTACACGCTCAGCTTCCTCTTTTTCCTCCTCGTTATCTCAACCGATCTGATCGTCAATGCCGTCATCGAAACGCCCAACGCCTTTCATCTGCGTGCGAGTTCAGGTTTTTATGCTTTTGCCGTCTATTTCTGGGTCGTTAGCGTGGCAAGTATCTACAATGTTCTGCGTGCCTACCAACGCAGCATCACGCGCACAACGCGCCGTCGCATCGGAACCATTTTGCTCGTCATTATGGCTGCTCCGCTGAGTGTCTTTCCCTATCTCGCTCTCTCTCGCACGTCAATGGCGCGTGTGCCTGCATGGGCATGGCTGCTGCTAATTCTTGGCAATCTCACCGTGGGCTTTATGTTCTCACAATTGACTTCAAATATCGTCTATCTTGGCTCGGTTAGCTCAAATCGTGTTGTGCGCGTCAAGCTGCTCAAATTTATGGCGCGTGTGCCAATGACGGCAAGTATCGTTCTGCTGGTCTACGTGCTGACCATCCAGACAGGCTCATTTCTAGGGCTAGACGCAACGACGGGCGCGGCCGCCACAACGGTCGGCACAGTGATGCTCGTTGAGTGGGCAATTCATGCGTATAAGCAGCAGATCGAGCGCGTGTTGGCATTCAACAATGAGCCAGACGTGCGCCGTATTCAAGCATTGAGCGAACGGCTCATCACGCGGCAGGACATGAGCCAATTTTTGAGCAGCCTGTTGGCGGCCGGTTGCGACGTGCTACGTGCGCCCAGTGCATTTGTGGCGAGTATCAATGGTGAAACAGTGGAGATGGAGGCGTTTGTTAGTTCGGCCGATCCCCCCCAACCAACACAACTCCCTGACCCCACCATTTTTATCCAGCAGAACAACAACGAGAACCAGATACGCTGGGAAAATTACCGGATTTATCCACTTTACACGCGCCAAGACAGCGTGCTGGTTGGCGTTCTTGGTATCACAATTGAGGAAGACGGCCACGTTTACAGTCAGGATGAGAAAGCGATAATCGAGCGAATTGTCCTCCAAGCTAGCACTGCACTTGAGGATCAACTTTTGCAACAGAGCGTTTTTGCGGCCGTTGAAGGTCTCCTTCCAGCCCTCACCGCCCTCCAAAAGCTGCGTGGCGCGACAACATTTAGCGGTGCGGTTCTCCTAGAAGACACAGCCCCTACGCAACCGCCCAGTAGCCCTATTCTTGACAGTCCCAGCTATACGAAAATGGTCAAAGACGCACTCGATCATCTTTGGGGCGGCCCCAAGCTGACAAAAAGCCCGCTGCTCGATCTTGAAATTGTGCAGGATGAAGCAGAGGATCACGACGGGAATGTCGTTCAGGGATTAAAAGAGATTCTAAAAAAAGCGATTGAGCGTCAACGACCAGAGGGTGAACAATCGCTCACACGCACTGAGTGGCTGCTTTACAACATTTTAGATTTGCGCTTTGTCAAGGGGAACAAGGTGCGCGAGGTCACACCTCGCCTCGTTATGAGTGATTCCGATTTCTATCGCAAACAGCGTGTCGCAATCGAAAATGTCGCACGGGCAATTGCGGAAATGGAAGAAGAACGGCTTCAGTTTGCATCTACGAACCCATAAAACTTCAGAGACCCACAGGTTAGCTTTTCCCTTTTTTTCTTAACTTGTGACGGATGACCTTATATGAACGAAAATCCAAATTTCATTTGAGTAAAAGGCGAAATCGCGGGCATTGGCATGGGAATGCTGATGCCAGAAGCTGTATCGCTCGCTGATGCGCTGGCTGTAAACCCCGATTTTGTCATACCAGCCAACGTGCCAGATGGTTACATGCTCGATGATGAGGCGATAGTAGCGGGTGGGTCGTACAAACTTCCAAACGCTTGATGAATTGCTGTTTTCGGCTGGGTCGCCATTGGCAAACATCCTCTTTGTACAGTTTTGCCACCATTACATTTTACTGATGCTTTTATCCGCAATGCCGCCCAAAAGTAGGTATTCTAGGGATTGCGTCACGAAATTTGGTCATATTTGGAATTGCTGATAAATCTTAACGTCTCTTGCCAAGAGTTGGACTCTTTCTCTGAGGGCAAGGCGATGCTTGCCTTTTCGTATTCAAGCACAATAGGTTCATCATTATAACTGTGTAGCTCATAGAGCCATTTATGCCCTTCTGCAATCGGTAGTACCTTCATCTTTTTACAGAGACGTATCGGGAGTTCCAACTCCCAATACTCCTTTGATGATGCGGCGAATTTTAGCGAGGCTATCCACTAGCTGACTTTCAGAATTTTGAAGCGCATAATCCCGCCAGGCGTATCGGCCGCTACAACCTCTCCAATTTTCGACCCAATCAAGGCCCTACCAATCGGTGACTCATTCGAGATGAAGCCTGCGCTGGGGTCAGCCTCACGCGCCCCGACGATGCGATATTCTTCCTCTTCATCCTCGTATCCTTCTTCAGCAATGGTGACCGTGTTGCCAATGCGTACTGTTTTACCCGCTTTACGCTCTTTGATGACAACTGCACTGAGAACCGCATCCTGTAGCTGCTGGATGCGTCCCTCATTAAACGCCTGATCCTCTTTGGCAACATGATAGTCGGCATTCTCTTTTAGATCGCCCATTTTGATCGCCTTGTCTAGTCGATCTGCAATTTCAACGCGCTTTACTTCTTTGCGTTCGCGTAATTCTTCTTTTAATTTTGCCAGCCCCTCGGCCGTTACATAAGTCATTTCATTAATCATAACTACACTCCAAAATGTAAGTGGTAAGTGATTAGCGATTAGAACCAATCACTCTCCACTTACCACTCGATTCTTCGTATTCTACCGATTTCCCAGAAGTTTTGCGATACCGCGCCCAACCCATGTCTCATCTGAGAACGCCACATTACTCGCCGAGGCAACAAAAAATGTCACCCCCTGTACGGCTGGTCGCGCTCTTAGCTCATTAAAAAAAGCCAGATATTGCCGCGCCCGCTCCTCATCGCTGATGCCACCTGCATTGTAACTTGCCTCTGTAATCCAAATGGGTTTGTTGGGAAAGCGTGCAATCGTTTCATCTAGCACACCTAATGCTTGCGACATTGGATAATTTCCCGCCCAATAAAGATGTAAGCCGAGTCCATCGGCCGCCTCAACCGCCGCTCGACTCTCCTCCAAAAAGGCAAAGTGATCGCGCCGAATGCCACCGACATCACCGCCGGGAGAGAGCCCCGGATAGAGGTAGCGTGCGCCCGGCAGTGCCGCCCGATACTGTGCCAATACCTCCAGCCACCAAGTCGCAAACGCATTGCCATCTGCCCACGTCGCCTGCCACCCTTCCGCAACCAAATTTGGCTCGTTGTGTAGCTCAATTGTGATGTCGCGCCCTGTCAGCACGTTGACTGTCCGCACCATGTCCCCCAGCGTCCATTCGACAAAGTTTGCAGGGGAAACGTTGCGCCCCCCAAACTCTAAAAACGCTCGCACGATCCAGCGTGCCTGTGGCTGCGACCCCGCCAATGGCACAATATCTGACGGTGGATGAAAAGTCATGATCTTGATCAGACTCGGTCGCAAATCGAGAAACGTACAGCGTTCCTGATGTGAGATGATGGGATCGGCCGAGGCGTGCAGACCAATAAACGGCGGCGCAACCTCTGGTGGTGGCGCAACGGGCGTGAGGCATGGCAACGGGGTTGGGGTGACTGTCGGCCGAGTAGTTGGTGTCAGCGTGGGCAGTGGCGCGACAAATGGTGTGTTTGTCGGTTGAGGTGGTCGTGCCGTGGGCTGCTGAGTAGGCAGCAGTTGGGTCGGTGACGGAATGATAACAGGCGTGTTTGTGGGAGGCGGGACAGCTGTCGGCGGGGCTTGGGCAACGACGACTGTATTGGTTGCCGGTGGTCGCCGTGTTGGCAAGGGCTGCGTCGGCTGGATGACGGGATATGCTTCGCTCTCAACATGGCTGACGGCTGGCAAATAGACGGTCAGTCGATCATCTGTAGGGGTGGCTGTCGGCACCAGCGGCGTTAAGGTTGGGCGCGATGTGAGCGACGGTGGCGGTGTTGGTGAGATGCGTGGTGTGTTAGTTGGGGTTAAAGATGGCGTTTCACTTGGTGTCGCCACAATGGTCATGCTAGGCGTTGGCTCAAAAGTAGGAGTCGGCGTTGGCACGCGACAGCCTGATAACAGCAGATAACCACCACCTGCCATGCAATATCGCAAAAATTGTCGTCGTGTAATAGGGGATAAATCGCGCATAGACAGCACACTTATACACGATTCGTGCCGATAGGGGAAAGATGATAAAGAAATTTTAACTTGTAGGAGAGAAAAATGTGGGACTTCGGCCGCCTACAATTCGTCTGGTGGTTGGATATAAACAACACCCGCTTCAATTTTTGTGGGATATATTGGAACATCGGTGACGGCAGGCATGGAGAGAGCCGCCCCCGTGCAAAAATTAAAGCGTGCGCCGTGTCTTGGACAGTGAACCTCGCAGTTTTTTACATCAATGAGGCCGTCCGCAAGAGGGCCATCATCATGTGTGCAGCGATCTTCAAAGGCGTATACATCGTCGCCAACGCGAACGAGTGCCGCTGTCTCATAGTCAAAGTCATGGAAGACGGGTTCGCCTTCATTAAAATTTTCTAATTTGTCAATTTTTAGCCAGTTTGCCATTTTTTGTCCTATAGCAAGATCAAGTCATTGCGATGCACGGCCACACTGCCATACGTATAGCCTAGAATGTCTTCGATCTCGGCCGATTGCCGCCCCATGATTTTCTGTATCGAGCGACTTGAATAGCGTGCGATACCACGCCCAATCATCTGCTGCCCTTCCGTTTCGATGGCAACTGTCTCGCCGCGCGTGAAGCTGCCGCTCACGCTGACAATGCCGGCCGGTAACAGGCTGCGCCCATTGGAGCGCAAAGCCCGTGCGGCTCCCGCATCGACAACCAAGACCCCGTGCATTTTAGAGCCAGCGAAAAGCCACTGTTTGCGATTTTCAAGCGGTGCTGCTTGTCCGATAAAGCGCGTGCCGTGCTGTTCGCCGTTGACGAGTCGGATGATGATGTCCGGCAGATTGCCATTAGCGATAATCACGTCGATGCCAGCGCGGGTGGCAACTTCGGCCGATTCGATTTTCGTCACCATCCCGCCCGTGCCTAATCCCGTCACACTGCCCCCCGCTAGCTGGCGCAGATAGTCATTGATGGTATGGACTTCGCGGATCAGTTCGGCCGAATCATCTTTGCGTGGGTCAGCTGTAAACAGTCCGTCCTGATCGGTCAGCAGAAACAGCACATCTACCTCTGCCAACAGTGCCACCAACGCTGAGAGATTGTCATTGTCCCCAACCTTGATCTCCTCATTGGCAACTGCGTCATTTTCATTAATGATGGGGATAATTTGATGTTCGAGCAGACGGTGTAGGGTCTCGCGGGCATTTAGATAGCGTTGGCGCGACTCTACATCAGCACGAGTGAGTAACATTTGGGCGACATGGACATCATAGATGTCAAAAAAGCCACCCCAAATTTGCATCAGACGGCTTTGCCCAACGGCTGAGAGCATCTGCTTCGTCGTTAGGGTAGTGGACAGTTGAGGAAAGTTGAGCTGTTCACGTCCGGCTGCCACTGCGCCCGATGTGCAGATGATGACCTGATGACCTGCGGCTTGCAACGTGGCACATTGGCGAGTGAGGTCGGCGATTCTCGGCCGATTCAACCGTCGTGTCCCCCCCGTCAATACGCTTGTTCCCAACTTCACTACAATTCGCATATCCCAGAGTATAACCATTCTTTACATAACTGCTGTTATAATCAGAAAGAAAAACAATTTTGTAAACCTCACAATAAGGAATCCCTATGACCACTTTATCTGAAATGTTACCCGCTGGCGTAATCACGGGCGACGCTGTGCAAGAGTTGTTCATCGTTGCACAAAAGAATAACTTTGCTCTCCCCGCTGTCAATATCGTTGGCACAAACACCGCGAATGCTACAATGGAAATGGCACGTGATGTCAACTCGCCCGTCATCATTCAATTGAGCAAAGGTGGGGCTGAGTTTTTTGCTGGCAAAGGATTGCCGAACAAAGATTTGTCTGGCTCTATCGCAGGAGCTGTCTCGGCCGCTCGCCACATGCACGAACTTGCCGCACTCTATGGCGCAAGAATTATGACCCACACCGACCATGCCGCGAAGAAGCTATTGCCGTGGATCGACGGTATGCTAGATGCTGGTGAGGCATTCTACAAAGTGCATGGTGTGCCGCTCTTTAGCTCTCACATGCTCGATCTCTCGGAGGAACCACTCGAAGAGAATATTGAGATATGCAAACGATATCTGGAACGTATGAGCAAGATGGACATGACGCTCGAATTTGAGCTAGGCGTAACGGGCGGGGAAGAAGATGGCGTGGATAACACAGATGTCGATAGTTCACGTCTGTATACACAGCCTGAAGAGGTTGCCTACGCTTACGAAGAGTTGATGAAAGTCAGCGATAAATTCATGGTTGCGGCCGCGTTTGGCAACGTGCATGGTGTTTATCGGCCGGGCAACGTCGAATTGCGCCCTGATATTTTGAAGAGTTCTCAACAATACATCATCGACCACTTTGATGTCTCAAATGATAATACACCGCTTAATTTCGTTTTTCATGGTGGCTCAGGCTCTGCGAAAGAAGATATTCAGGCTGCTATCGAATACGGCGCGATCAAGATGAACATTGACACGGATACACAGTGGGCGTTTTGGGACGGGATACGCGACTATGAGGCAAAAAACCACGACTATTTGCAAAGCCAGCTTGGCAATCCTGATGGTTCAGACAAACCAAACAAGAAATTCTACGATCCACGTAGCTGGTTGCGAGTGGCTGAACAATCGTTCATTGCCCGTCTAACCCAAGCGTGTGAAGACTTGAACAACGTCGATACGCTGTCAATAACAGTATAGACGCAATTGACGAATGGGGTAATTTCGGAATTTAGCTAGCGTCATGAAGTTGTCGCCACAAGATTAGACGTATTGCATATTGCGTATTTAGCTTACGTAATACGCAATACGCAACACACGCTACATTGCAAACAGCGTCTGCATCTTCATGACTGCCCCAAGATCACCCTCGACTTTTACTTTTCCAGTCATAAAGGCGGTCATTGGGTCAAGCTGGCCCGTGACCATTTTTTTGTAATCAGTGGCATCCATTTTGATGGTTGCTGTTGGGGCTGCCAGCGTCTCCTCGACAACATTTGCTTCCCCGTTTGCGACGTGCAGCGCATAGTGACCGCCTTCGTCACCCGATAGATCGAACTGGATCGTCATATCGACCCCTTGTGCCTGATCTTCGTTTAGACGATTTGGCATTTCGGAAAAAATTTCTTCAAGTGTAGGCATGATGCTCTCCATAAAATACGGCGAAAATTTACCGTTTGTTATTGACTTATCAGATGATTAGTATACCAGTCTATTGGTCGCGGCATTGCCCAATTTATATACAACTTAAGTTGGATGAGGAGTTTGGCAGGGTATTTTTGGCTGTGCTAGAATGTCAACCGCTCCGCTGTGGGTATGATTTCTGATTAACATCCTACCAATTTAGGTAAGTTTGAACAGGCTTTGAGCCTGTTTTGTGTTTAGCATATATCATTTAGTACACTAAAACTTTGCAACGGCTAGGAGAAAATATATGGTGACTGAAAACAATGGTGGACAGTCTCGTGGTTTAATTTTATTGACGCTGTTATCGGCTGTCTTATTATTGGTGGCGGGTTTTCTGTTGACATTTGGGCGTGGATTGCTCGGCGAAGAGGCGACTGAGATAGTTCCGACAACAGCCGCGATTCAACCAACGGCCGAGCCTGTGAGTGGTGCATCTGTGGATGGATTTGAGATCAACGCACCCGGAGCAGACTTGACGTTAGAAACAGTTGATGGGCGTGACTTTGAACAGCTACTGCCGCTTGATCGAGAGCTGGTTGGGCGTATTTATACAGTCGAGAACAATGGTGACGGTGATGTGAATGCGACCATGCAAGTTGATGTGGGGAATTCGGCCGATATTCGCCTCCTAGACCTTCACGCATGGAGCAATGATAGATGGAATTTTCTCCCAACGACGCTGCAAGATAATGTGCTTGTCGCAACCGATGTCGCATTGCCAGAAGCTGTCGTCGTGATGATGGCAAATCAGCCAACGGACGTGCGGATTGGGGTTGAAGTGTTGCCAACACGAGAGCTGCCATCGGGGCTGTTCCCTGTTGCCAACATTGTTTCTGTTGGCACATTGACCTTAGGTGAAAATGGTGCGTTAAGTGGGGAACCAGTTCTTATACAGCCTGGTGAGTACGACGAATATCTGCGTGTGACAAACGTCGGCTTGATCGTTGATACAACGAGTATTATCACGCTGTTGAGTAATGAGAGTCTACAGGCCGCCCATATTGCAGAGTTAACGGGTCGTGCTTTTGATGGGGGTTTTGCAGGCATCAACCTCGACTACCAGGGGGTTGATGTGGGGCAATCGGCCGATTTCACCACTTTTGTCACTGCCTTGAGCGATGCCCTGCACGACCGCGATCTTGAATTGATGCTCACGCTCGATGCACCACAGCGCGTCAATAACAAATGGATAACGGGTGGACATAACTGGTCAATGTTGGGAGCGGCCGCCGATAAAGTGCTTGTGCAAATGCCGCTTAATCCGACAGTTTACAACGACGGCGGGTTGGTAGAAGAGATAGTTAGCTGGACAATTCGTCAAGTTGATCGCCACAAGATGTTGTTACTTTTGAGTGCAAATGCTGTAGACCAGATAGGTGATGTTTACACTGAGATTCCCCGCGATCTCGCCCTGTCGAATTTTGGCGAATTACAGCTTCTGCAAGGCAGTGAGAAGATCGATATAGGCGAAACACTCGAAATTGGTCTCTCAGGAACGGCTTCTGGACTTGAATGGGATGGTGATGGCGTTACCTACAAATATACATACGAGCAAAATGGACAGCCACACACCGTTTGGTTGAGCAATGAAAGCGCATTGGCACATCGTCTACGCCTTGCAGAGCGGTATCATTTGGGTGGGATTCTCGTGCGTGGATTGGGTGGCATTGTGGATGGTGATGGTTACATCGCAGCACTGCACAGCGTCTTGGGTGAAGAACCACCTGTCAGCCAAGCGGCCGCACTCGTTTGGACAGTAATGGCTGAAGACGGAACAATCGTCGCTAGCTCAACGAGCAGCGACCAATTTACCTTTGCCTATCAAAATGTCGAAACGGTGGGCAACTACACAGTAAACGTCGATTTTGCATTTGGCGATAATCAAACGACTTTGGGACAATACACATTTGAGGTTTATGATTCGGTTGCCGAGGCCGAAGCGGCGGCGGCGGCTGAAGCGGCGGCGGCGGCGGCGGCAGCGGAGGCAGCAGCAGCGGCCGAAGCAGAACGCCTCGCAAATCCATCGGGCTTTTTAACACTCGAAACAAATTTCCGAACAGGCCCACGCATTGAGTCAGAAATTATCGAAGTTTTGCCCGAACGAACAGAGGTACGACTGCTCGGCCGTGATACCTCTGGCGCATGGCTCAAGGTGCGCCTGCCTGACACAGAGGTTGAGGGATGGGTCTATTTGAGCCTTGTAGAGCTTGATGAAGGTGTTGATCTATTTGCCCTGCCGACTATTTTGCAATCATTCCCATAATCAACTAGAGAATTTCGCATCCTCAGATGCGAACTAGCATATTTGCAACGCGACAGCATCTGAGGACATAACCTCCACATTTCACTGTAATGAAGCACACTCATGTAACGTCTGCTCAGAATAAATTCGCAGTTTGTCTTACGAGATACTATTTAAGGAAGAGATAATGCGCTTGAAATTGTTTTGCCTATTGTTAATCACGGCTGTACTTGTGGCATGTAGCTCACCTGAGCCAGAAGTAGTGGAATCAACCATTCCCCCAACTGATACGGCTGCCCCACCACCGACTGAAACATTACCCCCACCACCAACAGAGGTCGTTGCGACGCTGCCTCCCCCACCAACGACTGAGATTGTGGAAGCCGAGCCTAATGAAGAGGTGATAGATGAAGCACCAACAGACGTGAATGAACCGATAATGCTTGAAGCATGGCCTCGTGACCAGTTTGGCTATGGCGCACAGTCCCATGCGGTTGTGGGTGATCCGAGCTACTCGGCCGAAGTTGTCAAAAACCAGCTTGGCCTCGACTGGATGAAGGTGCAGATGCGCTGGGCAGACGTGCAGCGTGCGCCCGATACAACCGACTGGTATATCTGGGACATCATCATGGAAGAGGCTGCAAAACGCAATCTCTACGTCATGCTCAGTGTTGTCACGTCGCCTGAATGGACACGCACCGACGGGGATCGCCATGGCCCACCCGATGATCCTGCGCTCTATTACCAATTCCTGACGGATGTATTGAGTCGTTACAAGGGCCGCGTGCAGGCGATTGAAGTCTGGAATGAGCAAAACCTCGACCGCGAATGGCGCACGGCACAAGGCGTTGCGCCTGCTGGATATGTCGAATTTTTGGCTGGTGCGAGTGCTGCAATCAAGGCAGTTGATCCAACCGTCATCGTGATTAGCGGTGCGCTTGCACCGACAGGTTTCCACGATCCTGAGAAAATAATAGCAATGAACGATCTCATCTGGTACGACGAGGCGTTGACGCTTGGGATTCTCGACCATGTGGATTGTGTCGGCGTGCATCACAATGGGTATAACTTGCCGCCAAATGTGGAGTTTGATGAGGTAGAGACGGTGGGTTCGGCCGAAGATTTCAGCTTTCAAGGGCCATGGACAACCCCACACGAAAGCTGGAGTTTTGCAACGACGTTGCGCTTGATGGCAGAAAAAACGCAGGCAGTTGATCCCGACATGCAGCTCTGTGTGACTGAGTTTGGCTGGGCATCGGCCGAAGGCTACGATGCAGCTCCCGAAGGCTTTGGCTGGGTTCTCGACAACTCACTCGAAGAGCAGGCTGAGTATATCGTGCAAGCATTCGCGCAAATGCGTGACAGCGGTGACGTGATGTTAGCCTTCCTGTTCAACTTTGACTTTGGCAACAAGGGACAAGGGCCAACCGACGACCCCGTACCATACAGCATCATTGACGCAAATGGTGCGCCGCGCCCAGCATTCGGCGCAGTCTCCGCAATGGAAAAATAGATCACTATTCAGTATTCGGTCAAAAGTACCGAATACTGAACACCGAACACCTCCCTTGAAGTTCCCTCTCCTATTCCTCAGCCTGATTTTACTCACCGCCTGTCGGAATTTGCCGATAGTCACCCAAACCTTCGATTCGCCAGAGTATGGCATTCACACCGCGATGTGGTGGAATGTCTTTGATGACGGGATTGCAGAGGTTGACTTAGCGCAAGAGATGGGATTTGGTTGGGTTAAGCAAAATTTTGCGTGGCGTGATATTGAAGGAGCAGAGAAGGGACAATACGACACCTACCGACCAGATCGCATCGTCGAAGAGGTCAACGCGGCCGGATTAAAGTTGATTGTGCGCTTAGATCGGCCGCCCGTCTGGGCATTGCCACAAGATCGGGAGCTTTTTGAGAACGGGCCACCAGTGGTCTATGAAAATTTCCGCGACTACTGTAACTGGTTGGCAACGCGCTATCAGGGACGTATCCACGCCTATCAGGTTTGGAATGAGCCAAATTTAGACCGCGAATGGAATAATGAATCACCTGATGCTGCGGCTTATGTTGAGCTATTACGAGTTTGCTATGAGGGGATTAAGGCGGCCGATCCGGCCGCCATTGTTATATCAGGCGCACTCGCCCCAACTGGAACACATAGTGATAAAGTGATCCCCGATGATGTTTTTCTGCAACAGATGTACGATGCAGGAGCCGGTGCCTACTTTGATATTCTCGGCGTAAACGCGCCCGGCTATGCGGCTCCGCCCGAAGCGTCTCCCGAAGAGGTCGCTGATCCCGCAAACCCGTATGGTGGTCATCGCGTGTTTGCCTTTCGCCACGTCGAAGACATCCGTGCCATCATGATTAAAAACGACGATATGGAAAAGCAAATTGCTATCATGGAGATGGGCTGGGTCACACATGCGGCACGCGGTGCAACAGATCAGACGTTGGAAGTTCTGCATAATGGGTATAGTTGGTATGCGGTTGATGAGGCGACGCAAGCCGACTATCTGGTACGCGCTTATCAGTATGCAGAAGAGAACTGGTCGCCGTGGATTGGGTTGATGACGACGATATTTTTTGCCGATACCGCTTGGACGGCCGAAGCCAATGAACAGTGGTGGTGGTCAATTACCCTGCCCGATGGCACAAAGCGACCCGCCTTTGAAGCATTATCCAACATGCCTAAGAATCGCTAAACCTTGTACACATGAAAGTATTAACTTGGAACGTCTCATTTGCGCCACGTGAGAAACTAGATGTCATCACAGAGACACTTAGACAGGCCGATGCGGATATTGTGACGCTAAACGAAGCCGACCACGAAGACGTGATCGCAGATTTGGCACAACGATTAGAGATGTACCACGTCTGGGCGCGTGGCAGTGGCGATCGTCACGTCGCCACACTTAGCCGTTTCCCCATCTTGCGGTGGCATATTTACAACAAAAAACCACTGACACAGGCTGCACTCTCGACGACGTTAGATGTAAAAGGCGCTCCCCTAACGGTCTACAACGTCCACTTTCGGCCCGACCCATACTGGCATTTTGAGCCGCTGCGCTACCTTGCATCACTTGCACTCTTGAATGTCATTGAGCGAGAAGCACCTAAGTCGCATCTTATCATGGGTGACCTCAACACGTTTGGCAAAGGCGACCCCGTTGATGTTCACACTATTCTGCGCTATATGCGGCCGCAAGATCAGATAAAAATCCGGTTGCAACGTCATCGCTTTTTGCGCTTGTCTCATCCACGCTTATTGCGTGCAGGCTATGCCGATTGTTTCAGGCAACATTGCCCAACTGATCCCGGCTTCACGTTTATGCGTCACCGTCTACCCGTCAGTCGAATGGACTATATTTTGGCAGATAAGGAGATGGCAAAGCGACTGCTAAATTGCTATGTGATGCACGACGTTGATCCGACTGCATCGGATCATTTTCCTGTCATTGGCATTTTTCAATAGTCGTTGAGAAAACGCTATCTTTTACGGAGATCGCGTAGGATATTTTTGACTTCGCGGATGTCGAGCAAGCGGACGCAGAGTAGGTAGATGGCAATCCCGACGATGCCGGCGACGGTCACGAGGATAGATTTTTCGATGAAGGTGGTAGGTGTGAGAAGAGGGGTGAGAATCTCGGCCGCTCCCCAAGCCCCAATCGCCGTCAGCACGCTCCCAAACAATGCTTTCCCTGCCGTGCTGATGACACCGAAGCCGACAATTCGGCCGACTTGCCGTCGCAACACAAACAGCATCATCCCCACATGCGAAATTTGCTTGACCGCATCTGCCACCATTAGCGCAAAAATCCCCAATGAGTCGAGCAGCGATAAAGCGGCCGCCCAGTAAAACCCCAAGCTAATCACACCCACCAACGCGGGTTCCCATGTCCGCTGTCGCGCATATGATGCAGAAACGAGCATCAGATCAATCGCAGCAAATGGTAGCCCGATTAGATAGTAGCGCAACATCAGCGAGACAAGCGCGGTGTCTTCCGCTCCAAATGCGCCACGCTCAAAAAGCAAGCTCGTGATTGGCACGGCAAGCGCAAACAGGCCAAGCGCGGCCGGCAAAATCAAGCCCAAAACAAGTCGCAACCCACCGGCTAATGTCTCCTTGAACTGTCCGACTGCACCCAAGGCCAGATGGGAGAGCGTTGGCAAAATCGCAATCGCTAGCGCGGTGGCAACCAATCCCTGTGGAAATTGATACAGCGTCGTCGCAAAACGCATTGCTGACACATTGCTGTCGCCTAGTCCCGTCGCTAGTCGATAGCTCGCCCCTTCCGACACGCGGTTGACGACGAGGCCTAGCACAATCGGCATGTAGAGCAGGAAGATGCGACGAATGGCAGGATGCTGCCAATTAAATCGCCAGCGCAGCTTTGCATCGCGCAGCGCGGGGATTTGAACGAGGACTTGTAAGATGGAGCCGATTAAGAGACCCCAAACCAGCCCTTCTTCATTGCCCCAAAGATAGGCGCAGAGGATGAAGCTGAGGTTGAGCGTCGCGGTGACAAATGCAGGGGCTGTGAAGCGTTTGAGTGCGTAGAGAACGCCGCTGATAAAGCTGGCAAGGCTCAGAAAGAGAATGGCGGGTGTGGCGAGACGAACCCAGCGAATGGCAAGGGGTTGCAATGTTGGGTTTTGAAACTGTCCCGCACCTAACAGCGAGACGATGGTTGGCGCAAACAACATGATGCCCGCGACACAAATTGCCAATACAAAGATAGCGAGACTGAGAAAAATGCTGACCACTTCCCAGAGGTCGCGTCGCTTTTCACTCGCCGCATATTCGCTGAAAATGGGGACGAGTGCCGAATTGACCATCTCGCCGCCAATGACAAGTTGAAAGATCGACATCGGTACAAAGGTCGCAATTTCAAATGCACTCAGTGCGCCAGATGCGCCGAACAGCCCTGCTTTGACCGTCTCACGCACAAGTCCGAGCAGACGGCTGATGATATTGCCAATCGAAAGCAAAAGGGCTGCACGTAAAAACCCGCCTTGTTGACGGGTTTCTGCTTGAGGGGGGAGGGGAGTATCGGCCGATTGTTCTTCAACTTCAATCATTGACCCAATTCTATCTCTCCAAACGCACCGATGCACCACGCCTCTCAAACGCTATCCGTCCGCTCACAAGCGATTACGACAGACGCGCACAAACCTATATAATCCCCCAGATGTTCTACCGTCTGATAACAGCCACCTACCATCATCTATTTCGACGCATCCCAAGTGAGCGATCAGCTGCCGTTCTACCGGTGTTGGTTCCACTAATCATGCTGACCTTGATTGGCACATTAACCTACGTCGTGCTGGAGGGTTGGCACCCACTTGATGCGCTCTATGCGACAATTATCACAATTACGACGGTTGGCTATGGTGACCTAACTCCCGTTACACCGGGCGGGCGATTATTTTCCATTTTCTTTACCTTAAGCGCGATTGGCTTGGCGAGCTATGCCATCTCTTCACTGGCGGCATCTGTCATTGAAAAGCAAGCGCGAAGGGCAAAACAACGAATTCGGAGGCGACGAATGCAGCAGATCGATGAGCTAGAAAATCATCTTATTATTTGTGGCGCAACGGTAGTTGGGCATCGCGTAGGGTCAGAGTTGATGCGACGACAACGGCAGTTCGTCTTGATTGAAGCGGATGAAGCTCGCTTGCGTCTAGCACTCTACTGGATGAACCCAGAGTATATTGCCAGACGGCGACGGCAGTACGCGCAGATGGAGATGGCTGACTTCGAGGATTTAGATAACCTGCCAATTGCGGATCTCGCCAACGAGATGGGGGTTCTATTTTTAGTCGGTGATCCGACGGACGAGAACATTTTGCTACAAGCGGGCATCGGCCGCGCACGTGGCATTTTGCCCGTCATGGATGATGACCGCGACAACATCGCCATCAGCTTGAGCGCACGCGATATGATGGGCAAGCTGGACAACCAACGTCTACGCATCGTTGCACGGGTCAGCGACGAAAATAACATTCGACGCACTTATCTTGCAGGAGCCGATAAAGTGACCGCGCCCAACATGGTCGGTGGCTTGCAAATGGTCGATCACATGCTCAGTCCAATCGTCGGCGAGTTATGGGATCAGATGATCTACAATGCTGAACATACGATGCGTTTTACCGAGTGGCGGCTAGAAGATCATCCGCAGTGGATCGGCCGAACGATCCGCGAGTTACGCCAGTCACAGAAGTTGCTCACCCTTGTGATCCATCGGGAAGGTCGCTACATCTATACACCACAGGGGGAGGAAAAGTTGGAAGCGGCCGATATTCTCATCACCATGCAAACCGCACAATAGCTCTAAACAGCAAATGGCAAAGACGCGGGCGGCTGGAAAGAAAATTCAGTCATAAAAAGGGTGTGGGGCAAAAGGTCGATTTCCTCATTGCGTTCCCACAGCAACGACTGATAGATTTCCCAGCAGGTATCGACGATATGCGACCATGCATATTTACGGGCATATTCACGGGCCGATTCACCCATTTGCCACTGTGCATACGAATCGTTGAGCAGCGCAAAAATCTTCTGAGCCATCGCTAGCGGATCACGGCTTGGGACATGGTAGCCGGTTACGCCATCGCGGACGAGGTGGGCAAGCCCGCCAACTTCAGAGGCGATCACAGGGGTTCCCATTGCCATCGCCTCTAGCGCGACTAAGCCAAAGGACTCGTAGTGGCTAGGCATGACGACAATTTCTGATGCGGCATAGTAATATGGCAACATCATCTGATCCTTAGAGCCGACAAACGTGACGAGTTCTTGCAACCCTAATGTCTCACATATCATTTGCAGCCGTGCCATTTCCGCATCGAGCGTATCGGCATGAGGATCGCCGCCGACGATGGTGACGGAGACACGGTTGAGGACATGAGGGCTACGTTCGCGCAAAATGCCAATGGCTTGGAGGAGCGTGTCGATTCCCTTGAGGGGTTCGATTCGGCCGACAAACAAAATGTTCTGCCCTTCATCTCTCAACCCAATACACCGCTTGGCCTCATCAGCCGAAATTGTCGCGAAACGCTCTAGATCAACGCCCGGTGGCACAATCGAAATTTGCGCTGGGTCAGCCCCATACAGCTCGATTAGCTGCGCTTCCTCGGCCGGCGTTGCGGCAATCAGTACATCCGCGATATTGTGAATCACCTTCATTTCACCATCAATGCGCGACTGAGGCGCACGGTGCGCTTCATCTGTGGCGATCTGGTTCTTCATGTGACCCAATGTGTGAAACATCTGCACAACGGGCAGATCATCCCAAAAGGTCTGCAAGCGACCCGCGACCAACCCAGACAGCCAATAGTGACTGTGAATAACGTCATAGGTGATGCCTTCGCGTGCGGCAAAGGCGACGACACTGCTCACAAATTCATCGAGATGTTTGGCGACTTCTGGCACGGGCAGCGGCTCTTCTGGGCCGGCCGCAATGTGGATGACGCGCCCTGTGTCACCCAACTCATGAATTGTCGGAACACAGCTATCTTGTGAACGGGTGAATACATCAACCCGCACACCACGTCGCGTTAGTTCATGGCAGAAATCGCGCACATAGACGTTCATGCCGCCCGTTTTCTTACCGCCTAACATGGCGAGAGGGCAAGTATGTACGCTTAAAACGGCGATACGGTTGATTGGTTTTTTCGTGAAGATGTCCATAGTTGAAAATAGATTCCCGCCTTTGCGGAAATGATGGATGAGCGTTTGCTATTTCTCGACAATCAGGCGAAAAATTTCACTGTCATGTGCGCCAAAACGATATTTGTACTGTTCATCGCCGCGTAGGAAGTCGAAGCTGTCGTGACCAAGTTCAATCGCTTTTTCGATAGCTTGTGCAGAGAGGACAACGCCGAGTGAAAGTCGGCCGAAAGCATTCGGATTCAAACCACTGTTATAAACCCACGTGCGCCCGTTGTAGACAAAGTTGAACAGCGCAGCCGCTTTCTGCCCTTCAACCTCGATAAACATAAGTTGTAGCATGTCAGCGGCTTGGGCAAATTGGGCAATATCGTGAAACGCTTGGGTACGTGCCTCATTGAGCCAAGCCCCTTTTTCGGATGTTGACTTCACCAACAGCTCTAAAAATGCGTCTACCTCGGCTGGCAGGTCATCATCTGAACTGACAATGTGCAGCTCGGCCTCTGCCCCTTTTGCACGACGCAATTTGCGACGAATTTCATGGCGTTGTTTTTTGTCGAGCGCGTTGAGATACTCCTCAAATGTCGCTGGCAGCGGAATGATGGGGCAGACCTCAGCACGTTCGCTGGCAAAAGAAAAGCCGCGATTAGCGGCTTGTGCCTCCACAATTGAACAGGAGGGTGAATCGGCGGGTATGTTGTAGAAATCCAAACAGTTCCACGTTGGGAAATCATCGCCGCAAAGATAATCAAAGATCGCATTCCAGACGGTGGTTGCGTTTTCGGCCGAGCAAATCACATCCAAATAGTCGGTCTCTTCTTTGCTGGCATTAAAAACGACCCGTTCTCCCCGCACGTTGAAACAGCCAATGCCAATTAGCGTCTCGCTCTCATAAACTGCTAGCGTCTGTAGCTCGCCCTCCCCTAAATTTTGCCACCAGCCCTGTTGATAGGCGCGATATTGAAAGGGCGTGTCTGTCATCCCGCCCTGCACAAGTATGTCCCATTCTGTCGCCAATTCTTCAAATACTACGTCACCGATAATTTGTTTTACAAGCATCATTCTCTCTTTCTTTCTCTGGATATTTTGGTGCCGATTATGGCACAAAGGGGTATTCGCCAAAGAAACTGACGAGGTTGCTACGTTGTATCTTACGTGGAATCGGCCGAATTTTGCATGATTCAAACACCCTATTTGTAAAGGAAATGTAACCTAAAGTGCCAGTTGTAACGCCTTTGTAAAATCTTCTCCCACTCGTTTACAAACCCTTCCAATCGCATGATTTCCTCTGTATGATGATCTCAATTCGCATATCAAGGAGCAAATAACCATGTTACGATTTTGGAAATTCAGTTTGGCAATCGCATTATTTGGCGGCATTATTTGGTTTCTAGCCCAACCAGTTGCTGCTCAAACGTCTGGGCAGACGGCAACTTGTTATATCTACACCAATGAACAGTTCCAACGCGCAGCAACGGGAGCGACGTTCGCCGATTGTGCAGAGATCATTGCGGTTGATGGCGGCGTAATCAACGAATACACGGTTGGTGCGTGGAATCGCAGCTATGTCATTGTCAATGATGAGGGGGATGTTTATTATCGCGCTGGGCGCAGATGGCAGTATTGGGATACGTTAGAGAGGGTGAATGGCGTGCAGCCATCGGCCGATGATCTCGACGGCGATGGCATTCTCAACGACGACGATCAGTGTGCCGATGAACTCGAAATTTACAACAACGTCTTCGATGAGGACGGCTGCCCAGATGATATAGACACGCTACTCAACTTTGCCATAGACGACCTTAATACCTACTGGCAAGCGGAGTTTGACGAGGGTAATTTGACCTACAGACCGCCAAACGCCGTCATCGGCTATCAAGGTCGCGCACGCAGTGACTATAATGCCTACTACACCTCCTATCGTCACGCTATCTACTATGACACTCGCCTGATGAACGATGCACTCGCAGACTTAGGGGATGTTGCCCCCGTCTACATCATGGCACATGAATTCGGTCATCTCGTTCAGAGCAATCTCGGCTTGCTCAACAACGGCCGATACACTATTCAAACAGAACTAGAGGCAGACTGTCTAGCGGGTGCTTATCTCAACAATTTAGATGAGCGCGGTTTGCTGGATGAGGGAGACGCGGAAGAAGGAATGCGTCAGGCTTATCGTGTGGGTGATTATCTGCCGGCCGATGCAGACGGAGCGCACGGCACACCAGCACAACGCGCAGAAGCATACACGCTCGGTTTTGAAAATGGTGCAGATATTTGTCTGACTAGTTTTAATTGATAGCATAGTAATCGATAGATCGGCATTTGGTGAAAATAACCAAATACCGACCCACCGATTGCTCTTCCTAAATGTCCCCGTACAACAGGTGACATTTGCTACAAAAAATGCTAAATTCCGCTCTATTTGTAATTTGGAGCGTTCATGCAAATAGGCATTGATTTTGGCACAACCCACACCTCAGCTGCCGTTCAACAAGACGGTCAACTGCACTTTTTCATGCTCGACCGCCCCAGCCGCTTGTTGCGGTCGATGCTTTACATCACCCGTGAACATGAGGTCGAAGTCGGTCAGAAAGCGATCCGTCGCTATCTGAAGGAAAACACGGGGCGGCTGGTCGTCACCCGTGAGAAGGTCGTCGGCACGATTGACACATGGACGGCTCAGATGTCGCGGGGGCCGCTCGACCCTGATGGGCCGATTCACTCCATTTATGACGTAACAATTGATGAGGACATCTCTTCGCCGGGTCGTCTGATCCAGACGATCAAAATGGGGCTAGGGCAAGAAGATTACGACGGCACGCGGGTATTTGACAAATTTTACACGGTGCAGGACATGATCGCGCTGCTGTTGACAAATGTGCGCGGGAAAATTGAAATGCAGATGGGGATGGATTTGCAAAATGTGCATATCGGCCGCCCTGTGCGCTATTCGGCCGATCCCGCCGTAGACGCGGCTGCCATCCAAAAGATGCGCGAAGCGTGTGAACTGGCTGGCCTAAAGGATGTCACATTTGTACCTGAGCCAATTGCCGCCGCGACCTTTTACACAAGCGAGCAGACGAGCGAAAAAATTGCCCTGATCTTTGATTTTGGCGGCGGCACGCTTGACCTATCGGTGATTCACGTCACACCACCCAGTCGCCATCGCGTGCTGGGAACGTATGGTGTTGTCGTTGGAGGTGATAAGTTTGACAGCGCGATTATGACGGGCAATGTGGCGAAGCTGTTGGGGAAGGATGCGCGGCTGATGCCTGAAAATCGGCCGATTCCCGCCCATCCCTACGGCCTGCTCGAACGCTTTGAGACGATCCCGCTACTCTCGCGGGCTGAGAACATGTCGATCATTCGTAATGCGGAGATGAAGAGTAACCAGCCAGAAGCATTTGCCAAGCTGCGCGAAATTGTGCTGAACAACTATGGATTTGCACTTTTCCAAGAGGTCGAGGCGGCAAAGCGACGGCTCTCAGAGGAAGAGGTCACAACGATTGCGCTCGAAGTTGCCAAATTTAGCTTGCAGAGCGAGATCACGCGACGCGAGTTTCAAGTCTTGATTTCGGGCTACATTGTCGAAGTACAGCAAGGGTTGACACAGGTTTTGAAGAAGGCGGGAATTTCGGCCGAGCAAGTTGACGCAGTTGTCTCGACCGGTGGCTCCTCCCTCATCCCTATTTTCAAAAATATCCTCAAAACGCGCTTTCCCAACGCGGAACAGGTGCATTCCGATACGTTTGGGAGTGTGACAGCGGGGCTAGCCTTGTACACAGAATAGGTGTTGGGTGTGTTTCATTTACTTTTGAAAACATGTTTCGGGAATTGTTGCAGTTTAA
>CAYMGE010000002.1:0-133039 GCA_964389925.1 uncultured Ardenticatenaceae bacterium | reverse complement strand
GTCCCTGTCATCCGACGCTTTTTTCGGGAGAGCGCGATGGCTGGGATTCGGATTGCACTGGTCGGGCAGGAAAAAACGGGAATGGCGGTTAATCATTTAGCATGGCTACAACGTTATGCGAGGTTAAGAGACAACACGCTTTATGTGCCTGATAACCAATATGTTTCAGAGCGGATTTACGGTCGCAGCCACACTGCTACATCGCATGTCGGCCGAGATCATTTGTATGGGGCAAGGGTATTGGTCAACTACAACCCAAAACGTGTGATGGTGATCTCGCTACCGATTGGCGGTTTTACGCCTGTGCCACTTGTGAGTGACCTTTATCGTTTTGAGGATGTGCTTGCGACCTTACCTGTGCTGTTCTCGCACAGCCACGAAAACGCGCTGTGGCCGATAGAGATAGCACATAGAGCATGTAGCTTGGGACACTATCCTGCAATGGATGTGTTAGCCAGATTTGTTGAGAGTGGCGCGGAGTGATTCTGCAATACCGAGTGATTCAGCCCACCGATATGTGAGGACACAATCTTCAATCAGCCTACGCTCTAAGTCAGGTGGATATGGATTGCCTTCCCACACTTTGTCTTGGTAGCTATAAGCTGACCACAGCATTGAAAAGAGAGAATCAGTCAGCGAGGAGCGTGCTTCCCGTGCTGTCTCAATAGCTGCCTCTAGCAAAAGTCTGTCCAGAGAAGTCATCTCGATCTTCTCAGGCAATCGGTCGATAAATGCTTTTACGTCATGCGGTGTTACTACCCCACCATCAAGAAATATCTGGCGAATCTGTTTTGCTGTCAGTCCATTGGGATAGCGTATTTGATTATATGATTTTGGAAATTTGTCTTGTAAAGACAAACGAATCGCATTGGAGGTAAATTGTGGATTTTCACCCAACGCACCATACACAGAATTTAGCGAACTCGCTAACCATCTACATGCTTGTTCCTGTTCTTTCTTCAAACATTGTAGATCAGATATTCGGAGTGCATTTGCGTTTGATTTTAGTGGTGAGATCACTTCAATGTCTGGAAACAAATCTTGTGGCTCAATGTCTAACGTTTGCATCAGTCGAATTGCAACTAGAAGAGTTGGCTCATTCTTTCGAGCCTCAATACGACTAATTGTGCTATGTGTGACATCCGACTTAAACGCCAGTTTGCGTGTCCCCCAACCACGCTTTTCACGTGCGTTGCGAATTACAGTAGCGAAGATCATAGATCACCCTTGATCTCGGTAAGGCGATTTGACATAATCCCAGTACCTTGTTGGTACTCTAATTGTATCACACCAAAAAGTGTACCACACCATGAATTGAGCGTCAACAAGAAAAAACGACAACCCATCAAAGGTTGCCGTACATACAGTTTTACGTGGCTTGCCCACACTGTTGCATCACAACTCCAGTGTAGCAGGCCCCAGATCGATTGCAACCAAATATATATCTACACGTCAGCGTCTTACAATTGCGGCGTGAGTATGTCTGGTTGAGCAACAGGATGTCCAAAAATGGCAGGTCTCACAACTGGCAAATTTGCCTCAATTAAGTTGAGGCGGTTGGTTCCATACCAATTCCTCATCGAGCGCGATTTTATCTACCTACTTGATTTTGCGCGTGATGTTACATCATATCAAGAACAACCGTTCACTCTGACTTACGCTAATAATCGACGGTATACACCAGATTTTCTTTTCGATTGGCAAGGGAAGACTCATCTAGTCGAGTGCAAGCATCATCAATATATACAGGCTGACAAGAATCGACCGAAATGGGATGCTGCACGCAATTGGTGTGAGTTAAACAACGCTTCTTTTCACGTTGTATTAGAAACGCAAATCCGAACGGGTTGGTGGTTGGAGAATATCAAACTACTGACGGATTATGGACGCTACCCCATTCACCACGCTGACATTATCTATTCGGTGTTAGTGCAACACAAGTCGCTCACGGTTGGAGAGCTAATGACAGCGTGTGATTTAGAGGCGTACTCTGACATATATGCTCTGGCGTATTATCGCAAGCTCTACTTACCACTCGGTGAGGCTCCTATAGGTTTACACACCGCTGTCACGCTGCCTCCACACACCACTTTACCCGTTCTTCCTTTAACTTTAGCTTTGGAGGCCACAAATGAGCGTTAATCGGTTCACTTACAATTCGACGTTCACTTGGATGGATATTTCTTACCAAGTCACAGAGATATTGCCTGATCAGCGATTCAACATTGTAGATTTACAGTCGGGAGCGTTTGAGACTGTCAGTGAGCAAACTTTGCTAAATGCGTTGTTTGATGGCGACCTGTATTTTTCACAGGCTGATGATTCCCTTTCTATCGTAGTCCGCGACTCCGTGCGTGCGTTAGACGATTGCAGCGAACGTCAACAGCTAACAGCAAAATACCGTCATTGGGTTATTGATGATTTGGCACGCTTAGAACAGCGCACTAACCAAGATGTGTTGGATCGATGCGGTGAGGTTGCGAAAATTATAGCTATGAATGCCTTTCCAGAGCATGTGAGGATAGTTGACAGTGAAGGAAAAAGGATTCGTACATCATCTAGTTTTTCAACAGTACGTCGTTGGATGTTGGACTATGCAAAGGCAGAATACGACATACGCGCTCTCATCCCTAATACACCTGCAAAGGGGCGAAAAAACTATCTTTCGCCAGATGTTGAGGCGATCTTAGAGACTGTGATAAATGAGCTGTATATGCGACGTGAACATGTCAGCTATGAAGATGTGCATAAAGAAACATTTTTACGGGTTGAAGAAGAGAATACCCTCCGTGCGCCGCAGAGAAATCAAATTGAGTCAATTATCGGTCGCCCACTTGTAACTAATGAACCGATTACAGAAGTTGAAAGGTCACGATTGGAAGCTGTTACTGGTCAACGGGTCACAGAAAAACAAGTGGCAATGTGCATGAGGTTAACACCTCCATCTCCTAGCACAGTGTATCGACGGATCACAGCTCTGAAAATAAAAAGCGTCTATATTGCTACACACGGCAAACAAGCCGCAGACCGTGAGTTTGCACAATATGGACAGATGAAGCGACCAGATCGCCCTTTGATTCGGGTTGAAGCTGATCATAGTCCTTGTGACACTAACGTAGTCGATGCAGAAGACGGCTTACCAATGGGGCGGCCTACATTGACCTGTCTACTAGATACTGCAACCAAATATCCACTGGGATACTATCTGGGTTTTGAACCACCTTCGTATAAATCTGTCATGTATGCGATGGCACATGCTATCAGACCTAAGCCAGATACAAGCGAGTCACATGGCACTCAGAATCAATGGGTCGCCTATGGACTCTGGCGCGATTTTGCCGTTGACCGAGGTAAGGAGTTTAAGAGTAGCTCTCTAAGTGATGCGTGCGCCTCGCTAGGTATTAACCCCGTGTACATGCCAAGAAGGACTCCACACTTTAAGGGTGCGATAGAACGGATTTTCCGCACAGTGAATGATGGTGTTTTGCACACCATTGACGGCACAACTTTCAGCAACATTTTCGCAAAGGGTGATTATCGTAGCCTGCAACTCGCTAAATTAACCCTGCAAGATTTAGATAAGGCTCTGACGACATTTCTTATCGATCACTACGCCCAAGATTTTCACAGGGGGATCCAAGGCATTCCTGCAAAACGCTGGGAAGCGTGGTGGACGGAGGGTTTTCGGCCCCGCCTACCTGATAACTCACAAGACTTGGACGTTATATTAGCGCATAAGGAAGACCGTTCTCTTTTCCATTACGGCATCGAAATTGATTGTTTGCGTTATAACCATCCTGACTTGTTACCTTTGCGTATGCAGCTGAAAAAGAAGGAAAAAGTCAAGGTGAAAATCCATCCTGACGACATCAGCAAAATTCATGTCTACAACCACTTTGACAACACCTACATCACCGTGCCAGCTTTGGATCAGGAGTATGTCCAAGGGATGTCTAAGTACAAACACGACATCATCCGCGCTTTCTGTCGCCGTGAGATGGGCAAGGTCAATCGTGCGGGGTTGGCTAAAGCCAAACGACGGGTGCGAGAAATTGTCGCGCAGAGCAAGCGTAATCACCGCAAGATCACGACACGTAAAAAGATAGCGCGTTATGAGGAAAGCGGAGCAAATGCTAATCGTATTCAAAGTCAGTCAGAACCCATCCAGACTCCTGAAAAAGTGGCGGAACCAGCAGTGTTGACACCAGTTACCGTGTCAGATGATGAGTGGGAGGTGGAGCATGTCCGCGAGACTTCCTAGCATTCCAAGAGACGATAAACATTGTCAAGCGAATATCGTTATCAAGCATCCTCGATTCAAACAGCTTCAACGAGCTATCGAGGATTGTATCAAGGAGACCATAGAAAATGGAGAAGCACAGTGCTTCCATCTATACGGTGAACCGGGCGTAGGTAAATCTACGCTCGTTCAATCCTTCGCTGATCTTTATCCTCGTTATAAGACTGATTCAGGATGGAAAATTCCAGTGTTGTATATAGAAACCCCGCATCCTGTAACACCAAAGGGTATGTCAAGTGCTATTCTCGACGCTCTTGGCGACCCTCAACCCTTCAAAGGGACTCAGCCAAATCTAAACAGACGCATCCGCACATACATCGCAAAATGCGATGTTACGCTAATCATTTGCGATGATTTTCATCATCTCATTGATCGAAAAACCAATCGTATTCTGCGAGATGTAGCGGACTGGCTAAAGGTGCTAATCAAGGAGACGAGAGCGGTTTATCTGGTCGTGGGAGTTGATGAGCGCGTCAAGCAAATCCTTGATGATAGCAAGCAACTACGCCGTCTGTTTGCAGAGGAAAAGTTAGAACCATTTGGTTGGGACAACTCTCCAAATGCAACTAACAAAGAGTTTTCCACAGTGATTAGCTACGTGCTTAGAGCATTAGAAGTTGAGCTTGCTTCCGAACTCCAAACAACAGAAATGATGCGCCGAATACATCATGCGACAGGTGGACTCATGAAGAATATCATGCAGTTGTGTAGTCGAGCGAAGCGTGAGGCTACTGGACATACGTTGACGCTTGATGATCTGGCGACTGCTTACGAGCGTCGTGTGCGGTATGTGACCAAGCGCGAAAACCCGTTTCTCACACCAGCAAATATGCGTTTTTGGTCACAAGAGGCTGGCATCTTACCCCCAGCCCCGCCTGAAGCTGTCAGCAACCGTTCTAAACAACGCAAGCCGAAGGTTATCTCTGCCAATGAGGTGCTAACCAAACGATGACAACTCCTACGCTCTTATCTGAGAGGCCACTGTTAATTCAGCGGCCTCTCAGAGATGGTGAATCTCTACAATCGCTACTTGCATGGTTACATGATGCAAACGCCTATGAACCAAAGCGATTCATGGAAACGATAGTGCGCTCACGGATGATTGAGGCAGGGGATAATCTTGTCCACCCACATCATCCAGACACATACCGTATCTTGTCCGAGCTTGTTGGACGTTCCGTACAAGAATTGTGGCAGGGAACTTTCCATCGCTATGCTTCCATTATTGATAATGCGCCAATACAAAGCGAACAATTAGTGTTCGCTTCAAAAGGCGCGATTAAAGTTTATTCTGGCTCAAGCAAGCGCATCCACTATTGTCCACGATGTTTGCAAGAGAGTGATACACACCTCATTCGTTGGATGAATAAGTGGCTTGTCATCTGCGACGAGCATAGTTGTCTGTTACACGATGCGTGTCCTGCTTGTCAGCAAGCCCTTAATGTGAAAAGCGTTGTGGCACATAAATGCCCAGCCTGTGAGTTTGATTTACGCACAAGCCCCATTCATTTAGTCAATAGCGATTCACAAAATCTCATCTACTCTCTTTTTGAAAAAGCTACGATACTCGAAGGACTTCCTCCTGTTTCTATTCCTGACTTGCTACGGTTGATTCGCGGTCTTAGCCGTGTTGTTGCCCACCATCCAAACCTTATAGACAGGTCAATTGCCCCTATAGGTGCGAGAGAAAGCATTTTAACAACGAAACGCATTTGGGAACCTGTGCAAACGCTACTGCTTGTTGATGTAGCTGTGAACGGATTACGCGATTGGCCGCACGGATTTCATAGGTTTCTTGACGCAATCACCATAGACAAAACGCATCGTGTCCAAACGGATTTTGGCTCTCTATACACTGTGTACTTAGAGCGTGAGTGGCGCGACATTGCTTGTGTGCAGGAAGCATTTAATCAATATCTACAACAATCATACCCTTTATCCGCATCCGTTATGAAAACTCAGCGTGTTGTTGATGCACCTGATTACATAACAGTAAAAGAGGCAAGTGATGTGCTTCATGTTTCAGAATCATCGTTGCGAACGCTAATTGAGGCTAATGTAATTGCAACGCATGATGATTGGACGGGGCGTGTGTTAAGGAAATCGGTCGATGGTTATAGGAAGCAGTTAGACGACGCTCTATCACTGGGAGAGACGGCAGACAGGCTTAACCTCTCTTCCTCTACTGTGTCTGAATTGTGCCAGTTAGGTATATTGACAGTTGTGCGTGGAGCAACGGTTGACGAAACGCAAAAGTGGCGAATTTGTCCTAAATCCGTGGGTGATCTACAAGCTCAAATTACGCAATCAAAACCACACAGGTGGAAGACCATACAATCCGCGACACGAGTGTTGTCGCGTCATCAGTATACTGTTGCACTGATTATTCAGGCAGCGTTGGAAGGGCATTTGACGTTATATGAGCAATGGCTGGTGTGTTCGGAGGAGATAGAGAAGCTGCGTGAGCGTTTGAATCAGACCAAGCCTATTCTTTCTGTGCAAGAAAGTACAAAGCTACTGGGCTTGAAACGGACTCATATCCTGAAAAAATGGATTGCACGTGGTTTGCTCACTCATCCGCTTGAACGGCAGAAAATCCTAAAGTTTTGGGACAACTATGTATGGACAGAACAAGCCGCCGAGATTATGGGGGTGGGGATACTAACCGTACAGAAATGGGCGCGTAATGGTCGTCTCCATCCTATTTCTGGCGGTGAAGTGGATGGATTGCATCGCTATCTATTTCGACGCGAGGAAGTGATTCGCTTTCGGCCGAATAATCGCCTTACTACTCCACAAATGGCGAAACGATTGGGTCTGAGTCGTGGTCATCTGATTGCAAAAATCAATGCAGGCACGCTTGATCCAATGCCTGTATCAGGGCCGACAATAGACGGATGCAAACACTACCTTTTCTTTGCCAATTCACTTCCGATAGCGACAGAGTAGACGTACACCACATCGCTTACATTTCGACTTTTCTGGAAGTGGGTCAAAGCGTTGAGTAGTTATTCCCTCTAATGCTGGCTTGATTTCGTCATTTACAATCGCATGTCGAACGAGCATCCAGTGATGATAACTTGCGGAAACGTCAATGATTTCGGCCGATTCTAGCCCCAACACATCCTTCGCAAACTGTAACTGCACCTCGTATTCAGGTTGCCAAGCAAGTCGAATATCGCGCAACGTTTCGCTAAGATCAAGGTCTACATCTCCATAAATTAGCTGTCCGTCAATTGTGGTCTGGAGTCGTTGTTGGATGCGTTGATTCGGCCAAATCCCCATCACCTCTAAACTGTCTATCATCTTTTTCTGCTTATCGTGAAGTGGCGCATTTTGGTTATAGAAGTAATCGCGCAGACTTGTCTCATCACCAAATGGAAGTGGTTGAATACCTGCCACGTAGCGCAATTTGTATCGGTAAGGGCATTGAATGTAATCTGCCACCGCCTTGATGTCGGTAGCGTTTTCTTCGTCCAAAGGTGATTCATTAAGGTTAACCGCATTAAGTATCTGAGAGATAAGTTGAGTGGGAGAGGTAGCTTTTTGATTATGGAGAATGCGTGAGATTCGGCCGATTTCAAAACCCAACTCATGCCGTCTTGTATCAGCATAAATCCGAACAGCATCTAACAATTCGTAAAACCAAACTATCGGTTCATAGATGGCTGGATCGTCTTGGGCAACAAGAGTTTGAAGACGATCAATCTCGCGCCACAATCGAGGGATCACAGATTTTGTGTCGGCATTGTTTGTGTAACGCTTTACAGCCTTATTCAGTGCTTCCGTTCGTTTAAGTAATTCATCTTCTGACACATCATCTGGCAAAATCAGCCACTCTAAAACACCCTGTACAAACTCACTTGTGAATGACATAAAAAACAAGCCCATCTCAATGGATGGGCTTGAAGTAGGGCAGTCTCATTTTTTCTGACATCTCAAATTTTGTGATTTCGTACTCGATCTCATTATTTAAGACACCGATCTCACTTTTTAAGACATCCTACAAGAGCGAACAACTAAATATCCAAGTTGCGAACTTCGGCCGCATTCGTCGTAATAAACCGCCGACGTGGCGCAACCTCACTCCCCATCAACATATCAAATGTCTGATCTGCCAACACCGCATCCTCAACATTGACACGCAACAGCGTGCGCTCTTCGGGATCCATCGTTGTTTCCCAAAGCTGCTCGGCGTTCATTTCGCCTAGACCCTTATAACGTTGAACATTGACTTTGCGAGCGTTGCTGAGACGCTTGATGAGCCTATCTTGCTGTCCTTGCGTGTACGTGTAGTGGACATCTTTGCCTGTCTTCACCTGATAGAGCGGTGGCTGTGCGATAAAGAGGTTGCCGTTGCTAATCAGATCGGGCATGTAGCGGAAGAAGAAAGTCAACAGCAGCGTGCGAATATGTGAGCCGTCTACGTCAGCATCTGTCATGATGATAACGCGCCCGTAGCGCAAATTGCTCATGTCCATCGAGTCGCCAATCCCCGTGCCAAGCGCAGAGATCAACGCCTTGACCTCATTGTTGGCGAGAATTTTGTCGAGACGCGCCCGCTCTGTATTGAGAATTTTCCCGCGCAGTGGCAAGATCGCTTGAAAATGGCGATCACGCCCTTGCTTTGCCGTACCGCCTGCGCTGTCACCCTCAACGATATAGATTTCGCAGTTTTCAGGGTTGCGCTCAGAGCAGTCGGCTAGCTTGCCCGGCAGCGTCAAGCTCTCTAATGCGCTCTTTCGCATGACCAGTTCACGCGCTTTCTTTGCCGCACTACGTGCGCGTGCGCTGGTGAGACAGCGTTCAATAATTTTCTTCGCGTCGCGCGGATTTTCTTCCAAGAAAGTCGCCAGCGCGTCACCAGCAATCGAGGCGACAATCCCGCTGACTTCTGTATTCATCAGCTTCACCTTCGTTTGGCTTTCAAACTGTGGATCGGGATGCTTGATGCTGACAATCGCTGTCAACCCCTCACGAGTGTCATCGCCGCTAAAACTCTCATCCTTGCCCTTGAAGAAGTTATTCTTCTTGGCATAGCTATTGATGACGCGGGTAATTGCGGAACGCAGGCCACTCAAATGTGAGCCACCATCAGGGGTGTTAATCGTGTTTGCAAAGGAAAGTTCAGTCGTGGCAACACCGACGTGATACTGCATTGCTGCTTCCACCGAGATGTTATCGACCTCTTTGTTAGCATAAACGGGATCATGCAGGGCGGTACGATTGCGATTGAGATAGCGCACAAAAGAGCGGAGACCCCCCTCAAAATAGAAGTTCATTTCACGCGGTGGTGTTTTGCGCTCATCGATCAGGGTAATGAAAACGCCGCTTGTGACAAAGGACATTTCGCGGAAGCGATTGAGCAGCGTGTCATAGCGAAATTCAACTTCCTCAAAAATAATCTTGTCAGGTACAAAGCGGCTTGTTGTACCTGTCGCCTCACCCGCTTTGAGTTTGCGGATTTTTTTTACCCGCGTCTTGGGAATCCCGCGCTCATAGCGTTGTCGCCAGACGTGACCATCGCGCTTGACGGTCACTTCCATCCACTCAGATAGAGCATTGACTGCGGCCGCACCCACACCATGAAGACCACCAGACACCTTGTAGGCATCATTGTCAAATTTGCCGCCTGCGTGTAGTGTTGTATGCACTAGCTCAAGCGCGGAGACTTTCTCGGTTGGATGTTTGGCGACAGGAATACCCACACCATCATCAGAGACGCTGACACTGCCATCCGCGTGCATCGTCACGATAATTTTGTCGCATCGGCCGGCAAGCGCCTCATCAATCGAGTTGTCTACAATTTCATAGACGAGATGGTGGAGAGCCTTCACGTCTGTCCCACCGACATACATGCCGGGGCGATGGCGAACCGCCTCTAATCCTTTGAGAACCTGAATGCTACTGGCATCGTACTTGTTTTGTGACATAGCTTTTCAGCAAACGGATCACCATCAACAGAAACGCTTCTATACAGAGCATTTGCTGTTTACCGGTCACTGTTTGCTGCCAACTGTGATGCAACCGTCAAAACGGCGCGATCTCGATAAAAAATAAATAAACTGGCTGATAAGGCGGTCGCTACAAAGGCGTGTCCCGCTATGCTGACAAGGGTAAGCCATGAACCGTCATCGGCCGATACCCACAAACTATTCGTCAAACTGCGAATCAAAAAAAGCAGCATCAGCAGCGGCAACGCCGTTGCGAGATGCTTTTGCAAAAAGCGCACACTCTTCAAAATAGCGCGTGCAGGGGAGCCATCGTGAAAAAGCAGTGTGGGTAGACTAAAACTTAAAAAGATGATCGCCCACATGATGAGGACAGACCCCATCAACAAAATGATGACACCGATACCGGGATTGACCAGTGTGCTGACCGCCGCCATGATGGAGAGCGGAATTGAGAAAAGAAAGAGTCCGATGACGATAATGATAAGCATGCTCGCCAGTTGGAGGGTAATGCGAAACAGGCTTCGGCCGAAATCCCCCCAATCAACAGTTGGCTGTGTGATCAAGCGAGTGATTAACGAATAAAACAGCGCACTCAGCACAACCCCAATCGCCAGCATAGCCACCATATTAAGCCCTGCGCTTCCCCAATCGATCAGTTGATAGGTTGGCGGCGTGACAGGCACTGTTTCCGGCGTGATGCCAGAGTAAAGCGTTGGAACGCCAATCAGCGGAACGCTAATCAGTGTCAGCAGGTTAAAGCGTTCGATAAATGTTGTCACGATCTCGGCCGAGCCATCGGGCTGCATCGCTATCGCCGCTTCCAACTGTTCCTCAAATGCAGGGTTGTTCAAGATCAAATCGGCGACCTGCACACGTGGCCCGACCCACAGTAATGTGTTGAGCAAAAACGGCAAAATGACCAGCCAGCCATGCTGTGTAGTGAAATCAAACCCCGCTTTTAGTGTCCCAAAAATGGTTGGAATTGTGCGCTCTGGCTCCGTTTTTTGCCTCATAATTCTTCTGTTGCATTATACCACATTCCCCCTTCAAAAGACGTTTTTCAAGCGTGATTTTAAGGGGCAGAGCGCGTTATTCAGAGCGTGCAACGAGCCATTCATGTAGGCCAAACATCAGCAAAACCATGCCAAAAATGAAGGGCGGAACCGCGTTGAGCGAGACGGTGTCTGCCAGAATTCCCGCGATGCCGGGACCGATGGCTCCGCCTAATCCGGCCGATGCAATCTGATAGCCAATCGCTGCCGCGGCGTGCTGTTTGCCGATGCGGGTCGGTGTGGCGGCGATCAGGGCGGGAAAGATAGGCGCAATCGACAAGCCCGAAATGATGAGGCCAGCTAGCCCTAGCCAACTGATGTTGAGCGATAGAAAGAGCGTGCCTATCAGCAGGCCAGTTAAACCGATTCGCACGATGCGCGTCGGCCGAACGTCAATAAACCCGATCAGCACGCGCCCTGTCGTCAAGCTAGCCCAGTAGATCGTCGCCCACAGGCCAGCTTGGGCAATTGGCACGCCTCGCGCCAGCGTAAAGATCGAGTAGTTCCAGTTACCAATGCCAACCTCAATGGCAGTGTGCAGAAGGAAGACGACGATGCTGATCCAGACAACGGGCAAGCGCAGAGTAGGGCGACCCACATTTTTGAGCGTGTCCGTTGTTTCTGTCTCAACCGTGATGCCCCAACGGTCTTTGGTCAGCAAAAAGATGACGGTGACGGCAAGCAGTGCTAGACCAATGAAGCCAAACCCATAACGCCAACTGAGGGCGTTGGTCACAATCAGCGTCATGGTAAACGCGCCAATTGTTGTGCCGATGGAGAAGCTGGCGTGCAGCCAGTTGAGGAGCTTCGGCCGAAATTCGCTCGCCGCAAACGTATTCATCCCCGCATCGAGCATCCCGATGCCCAAGCCGAGAACTACGGTTCCAACAATGATAATCGACCACACCCACGCCACCGTTTGCAAAAAGATGCCTAACAACATGAGGCCGCTGCTTAACGGTAACAAAAATGCAATCCCGCGCCGCGCCACCATTTGCCCATTCAGCACGCTGGCCAAAATATGCCCCATTGTCAACGCCACCGAAATAATCCCCAGTGCGCCAAGCGTCTGCCCAAAATGCTCGCGCATAGATGGCCATGCAACCCCTATCAGCCCGTCAAAAAGCCCCAAAGCTACGAAAGATGCGTAGGCGATCAAAATAGTCGTAAAGCGAATCTTTTTTGTCATGAAACCAATTGTCATGTTTCCATGAATTTAGATGATAGTGAGGCATATCCTGATGGACAAATCCGATAGAATACTTACACTATTGTGACATAGTGCGTGCAACCTTCCGTTAGAATGCGCGTATAGCAAATGAAACGAAAGAAATTGGCGACTAAGCCAATGAACAAATTTTGGAGATTTAGAACCGATGGCAAGCATCAAAGTCATTATTTACGATCCGACAGGGTCTAAGAAAACACCAGTCGAACTACCCGCCGATGTCCCCATGCGTCGCCTGATTCCAGCCCTTGTGACCAAGATGGGTTTGCCAACGTCGCAAGGCGGCAACCCAATCACCTATCGTCTCGACCATCGTTCGAGCGGGAAGCGACTGTCTGAAGATATGTCTCTGAGTGATGCGGGTGTCGCAAACGATGATATTTTGAGCCTTTTTCCAGAAGTAACAGCGGGCTAGCTGACGCGCTCATTTTGAATTGATGATCAAACGAAAACGAACGTAGCGAAACCCAATATGTGGGCAGCGGTCTCCAACACCGCTCCCTTTCCACTGTCGATGTTTAATATCCGACAAAGACGTTTAGAAAATGAATACCGCCGTGTGCGTGAGCTGACCGACCGCAGCGATTTGATCCACCTTGTTGCAGTGGACGGCACGCCACCAGATCGCTATAAAATTCGCTTTACAGCGCGTGGTGTTGAGAGCATTCGCAGCAATGGTACGCCCGTCATGCGCGAAGTGCATGAGGTGAGCATTTATCTGCACGCCGAATACCCACACAAACAGCCACAGCTAAAGTGGTTGACCCCGATCTTCCATCCCAACATTCATGTGACAGGGGCAGTCTGTATCGGTGCGTGGTGGGCTGCAAAGACAATAGATGAGCTTCTGCTGACGCTGGGCGAGATGGTTCAGTTCAAGAATCTCGATCCAAAAGACCCGATGAACAGTAAGGCGGCGCAGTGGGCGCAGAAGAATCGCACCATTTTCCCGATCGATGATCGTCCGCTGAAAGGCAGTTCAATAACCGACCTCATCACGATTGGTGAGGAGGAATCGGCCGATGAATTCGAGATCAAGATATTCTGAGGATGACGGGATTCGCATCGGTGTGACGACAGACAGTCTGACCGCCGAGCAACCGCCCGATCAGGATGATTGCCTTCTGCATGGCTCGTATCCCGCGCCTGACCACGTCCATGTCATCACGACACAAGATGCCCTAAGACAGGTTGTCGCGCACAGCGAGAGCAATCTGAACGTTGAGCTGGGCGGCGTGCTGCTTGGCAAGGCGTTTCGCGCTGATGAACGACTCTTTGTGCGCGTCGAGGCGGCAATTCCGGCCGTCACCGATGACAACGGGCCGGTGCATTTCACATTCACGGCCGATGCGTGGACACAAATTCATGTAGATCGAATGGCCTATCCACACCTTGATATTGTGGGTTGGTTTCATACACACCCCGACTTGGGCGTGTTTTATTCGGCCGATGATGAAGTTGTTCACTCGGCCGCCTTTACCCAGCCTTGGCATGTTGGCCTTGTCGTTGACCCTGTGCGGAATCAGGGCAGCTTCTTTGGCTGGATCGATGGCTTACCACGACCGCTGCCGGGCTTTTATGAGCTGATTCCGGCCGATGCGGGGCAAGATGGTGAAATACCGCGTGCTGTCGTTAACTGGGATGTCGTCATCGACCATAGCTGGTTTGCAACACCGCACACAGCCGGAGCCGCGCCACATATCATCTACAATGATGGCATTCCGCCTGAAGCGATCTATCTACCAATGGCATTCTCGCTTGTATCGATGATCCTATCGATGATAGCTCTCTACTTCTCACTCCGCTAAACAGGTCACTCTTTTTGTGGTTTAGCGGGGCAAACTTTTGCGTGGGGCTATCGTTCCCGCGTTTTTTTGCAGGAAATGGACTAAAAGTCCGTTTTATAACAGATGCGCGAAGATTTAACCTATAAAGCGGTATTGACGTTAACGCCACCCGAAGCAGAGGGCAAGCTAACGCTACACCTCACGCTACATCCATCAGACACAATTGTCGCAAATGGGGTTGTTAAGCCGTTGGGCGATTGCACAATCGCTGAGTTGCAGCAGTATGCAACGACTGAAGAGACGGCATTTGGTGAGGCGTATGCGGCGGTCACGATTGAGTCGCTCGTCGAAGCAGACTCGCTTTCGGTCGATTGTAGCGACACCGATTTTCTGGATAGAGTGGTGATTATTCCCGTGGAGGCAGATGAAACGGCGGATGAGCAACCTGACCCAATCGTTGATGAGATTGTCATGACGGCCGATGCACCAGAGATAGAAGAAATTCTCATCGAAGAAATCCCACCACGTGAGGCTACACCCGAACAGCAACCTACCTCCGAGCAACTGACTATATCCGTTGATGACGAGGAGGAGGATGAAATCACCGTCGCGGAGCCAGAGCCAATTCACGAAGAGCGTGAAACAAGCGACCCAACGAGCGCAACCCGTGATCCTCAGCCAGAAACAAAGACAGCGGGCATCTTAGCGAATAATGGCTATCCACCCGACAGAGCTGTGGCGATTTGGCTAGATGAAACACCCCTGCGTCTGATGCAAGGCCATGCGCGTTCAAGTCTACGGCGTGAAGTTGCAGGCGTGATGTTGGGGCCGCATCCGGAGAAGCAGCCTGACGGCCGATATGTCGTGCATGTGACCGACATGATTATCGCCAAACACACCAGAATGGCCGGTGCATCCGTCACTTACACACCCGAAACATGGCGTTATCTCAACGATCAACTTGAGCAAATGTACCCTGACGGTGACATCGTGATGGTCGGTTGGTATCATACACATCCCGGTTTTGGCATCTTTTTGTCAAACATGGACTTGTTCATTCACACGAACTTTTTTACGCAGAAGTGGCACATTGCCTACGTGCTTGATCCCGTCGGTTTCCGCAGTGGCTTTTTCTCATGGGACAAAGATAAGGCAAAAGTTGTGCCATATCACTTCCCTTGGCCTGAGTGGACAAATGGAACCTCTTGGTAATTAGATTGGTAGTCGTGATTCACAATCGCGCTACATGCAAAAGATGGAAACAGAAGGCGACTTCATTCGGATTACAATTGACGACATACAAGAGGCAAACCAGCTTAGTCTCGCTTGCCCGATCTGCGTGAGTCCAGTCGAGAATCGCTCAGATCGTCGAGAACTCGTTCCGGTGGTCTGTGCAGATTGCGGGACGCTGTACCATCGCACCTGCTGGCAACAGTCAGGCGGGAAATGTGCCATCTTGGGTTGCACCAGCACCAAAATTAAAGCGCATGGGGCGCAAGAAGACGTTGTGACCATTTCGATCACCGATGTACCAACCGATGCACAAGTCCAGCAGCGCAACAAACGCCTTAAGCGGATTGAGCGCGAACAGCGCGGCCCGCAGCCCGTTCAATCGCCACAGTCACGTGGTTTTTGGAGCGACCTCTTTGGCAATATCTTAAAAGCGTTTGGTCTGCGTCAATAAATACTTAGTTCCGTCGTCGTTCTATATGATAGTGAATCACACGAATGACACGAACTAAATCGCAAATTACCCGTATCTCTTTACGCGCAAATCGGCTTGTGCCTTATGCCCCATGAATCGCTCATATTCGCATAGCCGCGAGCAGTAGTCGCCGATCATCGCGCTCGCCGCATCTGTCGTCACACGCTGATAAGTCACCGTTTTGATGAATTTGCCAACCCATAGACCACCCGTGTAACGTGCTGCCAGCTTGGTGGGGAGTGTGTGGTTTGTCCCAATTACCTTGTCGCCATAGGCAACATTTGTGCGAGGGCCGAGAAATAAAGCCCCGTAGTTGGTCATATTTTCGAGGAAGTAGTCGTTGTCGGTGGTCAAAATTTGGACGTGTTCATTGGCTAGCTTGTCAGCGACTGCCAATGCTTCTGCATGATCTTCAACGAGAATGATCTGCCCCATATTTTGCCATGCGACACCAGCGATATCGGCCGTCGGCAACGTCTCCAACTGGCGACCAACCTCAACCTCAGTCTCTTCTGCCAGCTTGCGCGATGTTGTAACGAGGACAGCGGGTGAGGTCGGACCATGCTCAGATTGTCCAAGCAGATCGGTGGCGACCATTTCGGCATCGGCCGATTCATCTGCCACGATCAAAACTTCAGTCGGTCCTGCCAGCAGATCGATCCCGACACGCCCAAATAGCTGCCGTTTTGCCTCTGCCACATACGAATTGCCCGGCCCCACGATCATGTCAACCGACTCCATTGTCTCTGTCCCAAGAGCCATCCGCGCAATCGCCTGAACACCGCCAATAATGTGAATTTCATCCGCGCCGCCAAAGTGCATGGCAGCAACCGTCTCTTTTGGAATTTCGCCATTGATCGGCGGCGTACAGGCGATGATACGCTTCACTCCCGCCACACTCGCCGTCAACACGCTCATGTGCGCCGATGCGATCATCGGATAACGGCCGCCGGGAACGTAGCATCCAACCGAGTTGACTGGGATATTCTTGTGTCCCAAAATTACGCCGGGCAGCGTCTCAACTTCGACATCGTGCATCGAATCGCGCTGAATCTGGGCGAAATTACGTACTTGTGACTGTGCGAATTTCAGATCATCAATCGTTTGCTGTGGCAAACTGTCGATGATTTCCACAATCTGCTCGTCGCTCAAACGAAAATTATCGGGACTCCATTTATCAAATTTCACCGACAACTCGCGCACTGCTGCATCGCCGCGTGTGCGAATATCATTCAAAATGTCACGTACAATTTCTTGAACCTTCTGATCTGCTTCAAATGCTGCATCGGGATTGATGCCGTGTTTTAATATCTCAGCCACTTTCTTTTCCTCTAAAGAGTAGCGAAATCGTTTTCGCTACTTTTTCAATCATTGATTTATGAAGTCAGTATGCGCCAGCTTGTTCCTCTACAACTTCGTCACGAACCATTGCGATAGAACGCCTAGCTGCACTGGACAAAAGACGCGAATCTGAACTAACCGTGATAAATTGCCACCCTTTTTCGAGCATTTCGCGTGCGTATTGGGGTGAGGCACAGAAGATGCCTGCGATGAGATTGTGTCGCTGCGCGGCCGCCAAAATTTTGTCTAAAGCTGCCACAAGCTCTGGTTCGGTCAGGTCGATGCCTTGCGAGCTGCCCATCGTCAATGCCAAATCACCCGGCCCGACAAAAAGCGCGTCAAGCCCTTCAACGCTGCAAATCTCATCCAAATTCTCGACCGCTTTTGCCGTCTCGATCATTGCCATCGTAACAATTTCTTCGTTGGCATGTTGCGCGTAATCCGCGCCGCCGTAGACGTTAGCGCGGGTAGGGCCTTTGCTGCGATAGCCAATGGGGAAATAGCGGCACGCACCGATGAACTTTTCACACTCTTCACGTGTCTCAACCACAGGACAGATCACGCCATACGTGCCTGCGTCGAGCAAGCGTTGCGCCATAACTGGCTCGTTCCATGGGACACGAACAAGTGGTACCGTCTCAGTGGTCGAAATGGCTTGCAGCATTGCCAAAACAGTTTCCATATTGTGGAAGCCATGTTGAAGGTCGATGGTTAGGCTGTCGTAGCCAGCGTGCGCCATGAGTTCTGCCGACCACGACGCTGAAATGTGCAGCCAGCCATTGATGACCGAGCCACCTTCCGACCAGATTTGCTTTAATTTATTTTTTCGCATTACATCTCTTGAACATGGGCAAATGCATGATCAAGCATCTCAAGTGCCTCGTCAACATGTTCACGTTTGGCAATGAGCGGTGGCGCGATCCGCAATGAGTTGCCATAGAGACCACCTGAGCCGATCAGCAGGCCGATTTTGCGCGTCGCGTTGAGCATCGCTTTGGCGTGTGCGCTGGCTGGTTCTTTTGTTTGCCGATCCTGTACTAGCTCAACCCCTTGCATCAGGCCACGCCCGCGAATTTCACCAATCAGCGGATATTTTTCTGCTAGGGTTTGCAGGCCATCGTGGAGATGTGCGCCGATCTCGGCCGAACGCTCCGGCCCAAATGCTCTCTTCATCTCTTTGAGTGTTCCCATCGCAGCCGCACATGACACGGGATTGCCACCAAATGTGCTGACCGTCAGCCCTTTGCCAACGGCACTTTGCGCGATCTCTTGCGTGGTTGCGACGGCCGACAGCGGCATTCCATTGGCGATCCCCTTTGCCATGGTCATGATGTCTGGCACGATATTGCCGTGTTGGTGCCCCCACCAGTGAGTGCCGGTTCGGCCGAAGCCTGTCTGCACCTCGTCGACAATCACGAGGCCGCCCGCCCCGCGCACAATTTCGGCCGCGCCGTGCATGTATTCACTAGGCAATGTGATAAACCCGCCAACCCCCTGAATCGGCTCCATAATCATCGCTGCAATTTTGCCAGAAGTCATCGTGCGAATCACATCTTCCAAATCATCTAAGCACAGTTGCACCATTTTATCGGCCGCGATGTTAGCGGGAGCGCGATAAGTATACGGAGTCATCGCGTGGCGAATATAGCCGATATGCACAGGCCCCATACGCCAATTAGCCTGTCCTGTCAGGGACATCGCCATCTGGCTCTTACCACTATACCCATGTCGCAGCGCAATGACTTCCGTGTTGCCCGTGTGCAGTTGTGCCATCAGAATTGCCGTTTCGTCGGCATCTGTCCCCGTCGCACCAAAATAAAAGGTGTCTAATCCTTCGGGCGTAATGTCTGCAAGACTTTCCGCTAGGTCTACATGCGCGGCATTTGGATAAAGCGTCGAGGTGTGCAGCATTTTGCCGACCTGCGCCAGAATGTGTTCGTTGACAACGGGGTTGTTGTGTCCAACGCTCGTTGTCAGAATGCCAGCAAAGAAATCGAGATATTTGTTGCCCTCAACATCCCAGACGTGCATTCCGTCGCCGCGCTCTAGTGGGAGCGGCTCACTATAATAAAGAATGTGATTTGGCCACAAATGTTTGCGTTGTTTGTCGATTATTTGTTGTGTTTGGCTCATTTCCTTACGCCTCAACCCCATAACTCTTTAGACGCAATCCGCGCACCTTCAGCCATCGCGCCCAGCTTTGCCCAGCAAATCTCGTGGTGAACTGCGCCGAAGCCTGCAAATGTTCCGAATCCGCAATCTGACCCTGCCATGACGCGCTCTCGGCCGACCATATTGGCAAAGTTGAGAATACGATCTGCAACGAGACGTGGCGATTCGACAAAGTTTGTCGTCGTGTCGAGAACGCCGGGAACAAGCACTTTGTGGTCGGGGATGTCGCCATTTTTGGCGGCCTGTTGCCACGTGTGCCAATCGGCCGAATGTACAGGATTGGCCGCCTCAAACAAAACGGCCTGTGGTTTTGCCTTCATTACCGTCGCCAAAATTTTGTCGAGCGGCACGTCATGTGTATGCGGCCCTTCGTAGTTGCCCCAACACAGGTGCATCCGCACGCGGTCAGCGGGAATTTCACTGAGCGCATAGTTCAATGCCTCAACCTGAATCTCAGCGTTGCGGACAAATTCTTCATCGCTCTCATCGCGGAACTTGATGTGACGACCCATTGCCAAGTCTGGACAATCGACCTGCAATAGCAACCCGCTATTGACAATCGTCTCATACTCGACCTTCATGACCTCCGCCAACGCTTGTAGATATTCCTCGTGCGTCGCGTAGTATTCATTGGGCTGAAAAACGGCAATCACGCCCGGTGAGGCTGCGTTCATAAACCCTTCGTCAGCACCAGCTTTCTCAAGCGCAGCCTTCATATTGGCGATGTCTTTTTTAAGCGGTTCGAGGTCTTTGATCTTGATTTCGGCGCGGGCAATCGGCCGATGATATTTTGGCGTTCCCCCGCGTTTTGCCAACGAATCCCGAAACTCTGGAAACTCATCCAAATCTTTCGGTGTAGCGCGTGGTGCATCCCCAATCTCAAACCCTGTCAGCCGATGGCGAATGTAGGTTGCATAGCTGATCTTGCTCATCTCGCCATCGCTGGGAATATCCACGCCGCTCTCAACCTGATTGCAAACCGACTGCGCCACGTTGCGCGTCATCACCTCATCATACTCAGCACGGTCGAAATCAGCCCCCTGATCTTCCGCAAATAACATATCGACCACCTCTTGCGTGCGCGGCATGGAGCCAACGTGGGTGGTGAGAATTCTGTCTGTACTTGTTTTCATTGGTTAAGTTGTAAGCTGCAAGTCGCAAGCTGCAAGTGCCGAACGCTTGCAGCTTGCCCCTTGCAACTACAGTGGTTTTGCGTCGTATACTTTATCGAGAATCTCCCGATTGATTTCTTTAAAATTGTCTGGCTTGATCATACGCCCCATGTCATCTGATTCAAAACCGTGTTCTTTGGCTTTACGAACGACTTTTGGCGACCAATAGGGGTCTTTGCCTTCAAACACTTCGTGTGCTTCGAGGACAGCGAAGCACCACGCAGGCGCATCGCTAATCACCTCAAAGCCGCGCCAGAGACCGGGCGGGAAAGAGATCAAATCCCACTTGCTCAAGAACACTTCTCCATCAGGCTCCCCATTGGGGTCATTGCCCCAGTAGAAACGCCACTCGCCTTCGAGCGGTAGAAAGACTTCAACATAGTCATGGGTGTGGTAGGCGGGGCCGGAATTGGGCATCGGCCGAAACATACCCAACTGAAATTTGTGTGGCTGCTTCAGCAATACGTCGTAGTCGGGGTTTTCGGCGGCCGTGTCGCCGGCAACTGCGTAATTGAGCCGTTGATGACCGGGCAGAACACTGTCAATAAACATCATTGGCACAGCGGTTTCTTTTGTGTAGGCATTGGGATAACGAACGATGCGACTCAACATCTCTTCGTTTGATATGTGCGGATGTTTCATAAATATGTCTCATTTTATGCTTGCATAGGTATGCAAGACGATTACAAAAAATATGCTCTTTTGAACACAGCATATATTCTCCCCTTGTTTTAGCTTTTGTCAATGAGATACACCACAAGCTGAGTTAAACGATTGCTAAATGCAGTCTTCACAATTTCTGCATAGTCCGAATTACAAAAATGTCGGATGTCCCGCAATACGGACGCGCAGACGATAGAGTGAGGTTGAGGCCGTAACGTATAGACTGCGAAAATCAGCGTTCCCAAACACAAAGTTGGCTGTCTGCTCAGGCATGAGAATTACGCCTAGACAAACGGCGTTTGCATCGAACACGTAAATGCCGCCCGGCCCACAGCAGTAGATATTGTCCTGCGTGTCGATCTTCATGCCGTCGGGAACACCTTTGCCTGTCCCAATCGTCTCAGCCCAAACGCGACCATTTGCTAATGTGCCGTCTTCCAAAACATCAAATACGCGAATGTGCAGTCTGTCCGTATCATTGACAAATAGCTGGTTTTCATCACGTGAGAAACACAGTCCATTTGGCTTTGAAAAATCATCGACCAGCAACATTAGCGCACCATTTTCCGGGTTGAGCCGATAAACGCCGCGAAAGGACAGCTCAGGCTCACGTGGCACGCCAAATCCGGCACTTCGGCCGCTAGTTGGATCAGTGAAATAGATCGTGCTATCTGACTTCACAACGACATCGTTTGGGCTGTTTAACTGTTTACCCTCGAAGTGAGAGGCGAGAACCTCATACGTTCCTGTTGTGAGGTCGGTGCGCGTCAAACGGCTAGTGGCATGTTCGCAAGTAATGAGGCGACCCTGCAAATCGTAGGCATTGCCATTCGCCATGTAGCTGTGACGATTGCGTTTGACGATGCCAGCATCGGCCGACCAGCTAAACAGCGAGTTGCCCATAATGTCACTGAACAGCACGCTTTGATAAGCTGGATGCCAGATGGGGCCTTCGGTGAAATCAAAGCCCGTAGCGAGCTGTTCGAGATCGTGTTCAATTTCCACAACGTCTCTAAAACTTGGTTCGCGTATCTCGACATTAAGCGACATCTTTTCTCCTGATTTGTAATTTTCGGCCGAAGCTCCTTGGCACGTTATCTGATTTGATGGAGGCAAGTTTTGCTTGGATGTCTGGGGGAAAATCGGCCGAGCGCCGCGTTGCTAAATTGACGTTCATCGCCAAACATTCGTTTGTTGCCACAACTTCCTGCGTCTCACCGCGATACATCGTGTGAAAATAGTGGACGCGCTTGTGATCAAAATCAATCAGAGCAGACTCGACACGAAACGGCTCTCCCGCCAACATCTCTGCCCGATAATCGACGTTCATGCCCAATGTATAGACGGAATAGCCACGCTCAGGATAATCAAGCCCCAGCCCCCAACATTCATACATCTCATCCGTTGCCAAGTCAAATGCCAGCACGTAGTAGGCGACATTCATGTGACCATTGTGGTCGATCCAGTCGGGTTGCACAGTTGACGTAAACATAGTTGTGTGGTTTATCGTTTTAGATGCCAAGCGGCCGACCGCCATCAACCGGCACGATCACGCCTGTCGCCATCGGCAGCGCATTGTGAACAGCCCAAACCGTTTCGGCGACATCTTCAGGGGTTGCCAACCGTTTGAGCGGTGTGGCGTTTGCTTGCTCGTCGATGTACGCCTGCGGAAATCGTTTGGCATACTCTCCCAGCACCCAGCCCGGTGAGACGCTTACCACGCGCACTTTGGGAGCCAGCGCACGCGCCAACGAGCGCGTCATCGAGTCCATTGCAGCCTTTGATGCACAGTAAGCGACATTGCTGCCAACGCCCGTCTGCCCCGCAATTGAGGAGATGTTGACAATTGTGCCGCCGTCTCCCGCCATCAAAAGCGATTTGCAGGCTCGCGTCGTCGCAAATGAACCGCGCCAGTTGGTTTGAAAAATGTGGTCGATCCAATCGTCTTCCAGTCCGTCGAGATCGTCATGTGGAACAGGTATTGTCACCCCCGCATTGTTGACGACCAAATCGAGTCGGCCGTACCTTTCTGCAATCTCGGCCGCCAACGCTTGCATACGCTGGCTGTCTTTCACCGACGCTTGTACTGCCCAATGCCCATCACCCGCCAAGCTGTCGAGCGCACGCTGTGCCTTTTCTGCATTACTATTGTAGGTGATGACGACTTGTGATCCGGCCTCTGCCAGCCGTCGTGCAATCGCGCTGCCAATGCCGCCGCCGCCGCCTGTGATTAGTGTGGTTTGTCCGTTCATGATGAAATTTTTCTATTTGAGGCCAAAGGTTATTTGCAATGTAATTTTTCTCGATCTGCTTTGCGTAGCTTTTTGACAACGAGTGCGTAAGAATGCTCGATTAACTCAATTAGCTCATCATTGGGAACCGAGCCGTCAATTTCAATTGAGTTCCAGTGGCGTTTGTTGAGATGATAGCCCGCGGTAACAGCCGCGTATTTTTCGCGCAGCAGTTGAGCGAGTAGCGGCTCACACTTGAGCGAGATGCCGTTGTCCGAGATGAGCGCAAACATCTTGCCCATCACCTTATAAACCGCAACATCAGAGCCAAATGGAAAATCTTCATACGCCCCTTTTTGGCGCAAGCACTGTTCTCGTAGTTCCGTTGGGGTAAGCATCGCTATATATCTAGTCAGTGAACGGGACTCGGTGCTGACCTCTGGTCGAGCGGACACCGCAAGCCGCTTACTACTGTTTCAAAAACTTATTCTTACTTCCACCGAATTCTACCCCGAAATACATCCGTCACAACCATCTGAGCGATCAAGCTGATTGTAAAAAGGGGTTGACAGAGGTACTTATAGCGTGTTGCACACTTTTGCACACGTTTAAGGTAGCAGACGGTAGGTACGCACAGTTGCCGCGAAGATACAAAACGGCCTACATCCTCAGATGCAGGCCGTCTTCTTTTGCAGTCGGTCGGTCTAAAATTTATGGTGAGCCTAAAGCGGCATATTCCCGTGTTTCTTTGGCGGTGTTTGCTTGCGCTTGTTTTGGAGCATTTGCAACCCAAGCATAACCTTTTCCCGTGTCTCGCTTGGCTCGATCACGTCATCTAAATAGCCATGTTCGGCCGCCACATAAGGATGGGCAAACATACGCTTGTACTCCTCAATCAAAAGTGGTTTTTGAGATGGGTCTTCCGCAATTTCACGACGGAACAGAATTTTGACCGCGCCATCGGGACCCATGACGGCGATCTCGGCCGAACACCATCCAAAGCACAAGTCGGCCCCAATATGCTTTGAGTTCATCGTCAGGTACGCGCCACCGTATGCTTTGCGCGTCACAACGGTGATTTTCGGCACAGTCGCCTCACAGAACGCATAGAGCAGCTTGGCTCCTTCACGGATAATGCCGTTATGCTCCTGATCCATACCCGGCATAAAGCCCGGCACATCCTCTAGCACGACGAGCGGAATGTTGAACGCATCGCAGAAGCGCACAAATCGCGCCCCTTTGCGGCTAGAGTTAATGTCCAAAACGCCTGCTAAAACCAGCGGTTGATTTGCTACAATGCCAACCGTTTCGCCATTCAGTCGCGCCAAGCCAACGACGATATTTTCGGCGTAGTCAGCGTGAATTTCGTAGAAAGAATCGACATCGACCAAGCCCGTGATTACGTCTTTGATGTCATACGGTTTGTTGGGGTTGTCTGGGATGATGTTGTCGAGGGTGGTGGTATTCGGCCGATCAATCTCATAAGCGGTCGCTGCATGTTCGGTGTTGTTGTTGGGCAAATACGCCAACAGATCACGCACCTTCATAATCGCTTCAAACTCATTGCTCGCCGTCACATGGGCGACACCGCTCTCTTTGGCATGTGTCTGCGCCCCGCCTAGCTCCTCAAATGTACATTTTTCACCCGTCACCGCTTCAACTACGTCCGGCCCCGTCACGAACATGTGGCTCGTCTCTTCAACCATCACGATAAAATCGGTCAGGGCTGGTGAGTAAACAGCACCACCTGCACACGGCCCCATGATGAGACTGATTTGCGGGATCACGCCCGATGCTTTGACGTTGCGGAGGAAAATATCCCCATAGCCACCTAGCCCAACAACGCCTTCCTGAATCCGTGCGCCACCACTATCGTTGATGCCGATAATCGGTGCGCCGTTCTCCAGCGCGAGATCCATCACTTTGCAAATTTTATCCGCATGAACACGGCTGACGCTGCCGCCAAACGTCGTGAAATCTTGGCTGTAAACGTAGACGAGTCGCCCCGCAATCGTTCCCCAACCTGTAATCACGCTGTCGCCAACGGGACGTTTTTTGTCCATCCCAAAGTTGCGCTCACGGTGGCGCATAAAGGTGTCAAGTTCTTGAAATGAACCGGGATCGAGCAGCATATCGATGCGCTCACGGGCGTTGAGTTTGCCCTGCGCCTGACGACGTTCTGCGACACGCGCACTACCCGCTTGCTGCGCTTGGTTGCGTAGGTCGGCTAGCTTACTCGCTGGCGTTGGGCAGTGCGTACCACCGCCAAATCCATTGATTTTCGTTTTGTCTTGAACACCGTTTGCTGCATCTCTAATTTTCATCATGATCCATTCTCTCTCTTTCAAATGTCGTTTCCGCTTTCTGCGCGATGATGTTCTCGGCCGAAACCACAACATCCACGTAAAAATCTCGGAAATAAAATCCGGTCTCTGTTTTAGACAGGGGAATATCGGCCGAAAGACCATCGACCCCATTGCGCCGCAGCCACTCTTTTGCGGCAATCATCTGTAAAATTATTTTTAATCTATGTGCTGGTGGTAATGTGATGGTTTGAAATGTTTCGCGCTCTTTTGGGTGCAAGATGGCAAATGCCAGCGCGTCCGTCCAAACCCCACCTGCTTTAGAGAACACAGGTAACGGAAAATCGTTGCGGTTTATTTTTATTTGCTCATTTTTCCATTTACCCAACCAGTTTGTAGATCGCTTGAGGAGAAAGTCTGTGAGCTGCTGCGGTAGTGCGAATAGTTGTCCGCGCCACGCTGTGGTGGTGAGCAGCAACCTGTCACCAGTGAATAGGTGTAAATTTGTGACCGCAAGCCCATCTTCCATCGACATCTGCGACTCACAGCGCACGATGCTGCCTGCGCTCAAATTGAGTGGAGCGGCAAAATCAACCGCCTCAATCGCCATGGGCAGCACCAACGCATCTTGTGTTAACGTCCCCCAACACCCCGATAGTTGTGCCAACCCATCCAACAAAATTGGGTCAAGCAGCCAGCATTCGTTTGGCTTCACTTGCAAGGTGGCGCAAATATGCTCGTCTGAATAGGTACTAATCTCCTGAATGTTCTGTAACCCCTCCCCGTGAAATAGCCCACTCTCTGCATAAATGTTCTCCCAGATGGAGCGGATTTCAGTCTGCTCACAAACCGTCGATTGAGATGTGAGAAGCGGATAGTCGGCCGCAAAAAGCACAGTCATCTCCGCCGCGTGCAACCGATCTCCCACCACAAACAGGCGAACTTTCACCCCTTCCTCCGTTCGCTCGGCAACCGTGCGCGTTTGCAAAACGCCGCTCGGAGCCGTTATCCAGCGCAACGAGCGCACATCGCGTAAGCCCACCAACTGACGCGATGGCTCTAGCAGTTGCGCTGCCTCAGCCATCATCTCGATGGCACCAGTCATAGGAAGGACGGGGAGGCCGACTATTGTTGGATCGGCCGATACTCCCCGCCCAAAAGCGTGGTCTCGCAGCAAAATCTCAGTCTGTACGTCGGTCACATTGGTCACTTCAAGGTGATTTGCTGAACGAGCCACGACGTTGCGGATGTACGGAAAGTCAAGGACGGGGGCATCCGCTCCCCCTCGCTTAAAATTTGCGCTATCCCCCCCGACAAACCCCACAATCTCATCCAATGTCTTCAACTCTGACAAATCATCCATCTGGTCGGAGCGTACCGCATCCCCAAACTGCTCCTGAAACGCTGTCAAAATCTCGACCCGCTTAATCGAATCGATCCCCAACTCTGCCTCTAAATCCAAATCAGTCCCAATCATGTCGGCCGGATACCCCGTCTGCACCGCCACAATCTCAACCAGCGCGTCACGCATCGCATCCGCGCCACTATCCGACGATTGTGATGTCACCGTTGGTGCAACCTCCACAACGGTCTCTTTGACGGCTGTCTGCCCATTTGTATTAGTGGTCGGAGGTGTGTATGGCTCATAAATAGGTTGTGGGGCAGGTGGTTGGGCTGGCTGCTGTGGTATCTCGTAGACAGTCTGTTGTGGTTGTGCCATCATTGGGGGCATCTCCCCACCCATCGCCGCCAGCATCACGTCGCGCTGCACATGCAAAAATGTCTCCATCAAATTAAAGTAATCACTCATTACAGAATTCATATCACCCTCTTTTGGAGAAGTTGCAAGTTGCAAGTTGTAACTTGCAACCTTGTCCTCCCTAGATTCTTTATTCTTATTCGTTCTGACACTTTCCACTTTGCCCCCATCATCGCTACCCACGAACTCACTTGCCGCTTGCAACTTCTCTACGAACTCATCTGACACAACTAACGTGCGCCGATTTGTCTCCAACACAATCGCGTTTTCGTCGAGTGGAATGGGTTGTGGCAACGTCTCGCGCTGTTTTTCGGCCGGCGCGTTTTCGAGAATGACGTGTGCAGCCACACCGCCAAAGCCATAAGAGTTGACAGCGGCGCGACGTGTTTGGGATGACCATTCGGCCGATTTCTGCAAAAAACGCATATTTGCCTTCTCCCAGTCCAGCTTAGGATCGGGATTGCTCGCGTTGATCGTCGGTGGCAACGTTCCCGTTTGAATCGCCAACGCTGCTTTGATAATCGCGTTTGCCCCCGACGCTGGCATCGTGTGTCCTGTCATCGGCTTGACTGTCCCAATGATGCGCGACTTTTTGCCACCATAGACGGTTGCCAACGCCGCAAATTCGGTATGGTCGCCCACTTTTGTGCCAAGCCCATGTGACTCAATCAGGTCGATGGACGCTTTTTCGACCTCCGCATCAGCGAGAGCCTTTTGCATGACCCGCACTGCACCCTGAAATTTAGGGGCAAGTACGTTGATGTCTCCACCGTCGCTACCTGTGCCAATCCCACGAATCACGGCATAAACTGACTTTGGGGCTGTATCAGAGAGGCGACGCAACACCAGCATCGCAATCCCTTCACCAAGCAGCGTGCCACCTTCACCCGCCCCAAATGGCTCAATTTGACCATTTGCTGAGACAATGCCCAGCTTCCCAAATAGTTTCGTCATGGGGCTTGGGCTGGCGATATATGCACCGCCGACGATAGCGCAGTCAATTTCCCCCCGCTGCAAGCCACGTACCGCTTGCTCAATTGCGAAAATTGCCGATGCACATGCCGCATCAACAGTGTACGCACCGCCCATCAAGTCGAGCCGATTGGCGACACGCCCCGCAATGATGTTTGGGATCAATCCTCGTGCCACACGGGCGTTGAGCGGTGGTAAATGGCTCTGTAATTCATCACGCAGGCCGTTGAGTTGTTCGGCTTCTAGCCCTAGATTGAGTCGGCCGATCAATTCAACCGTCTCATCCACAAGGGTTCCCGCTTGATAATGGGTTGTGTTGCCGCGATTGATGTACGCACCATTGCCCAAAATGACGGCAGTTCGGGCGCGAATGGCCTCTGTTTTGAAGCTGTCAAAATCAGCATCATCGAGAGCCGCTTTTGCCATGGAGAGGGCTAGCCATTGAGCCGGTTCTGTGCCGTCAAGGGCGCGTGCTTTTATGCCAAACTTTTTTGGATTAAAGCGTGCCAGATCGCCCAAATAGCCACCGCGAATGTTTGTATCCCAATTGGCATTGGCGGGATCACTAATGCCCGGCACGTTGTTCAAAATGTTGTGCCAATAAGTATGGACATCGGGGGCATTTGGAAATAGCCCTGCCATGCCGATGATAGCGATAGGTTCGTTTTGCATAGTTGCTAGTTGCTAGTTGCTAGGGCATGGTCGCCCGTATTGATTGTTTGTGTTGCCCAATCGCCATCTGCATAGACGACGATTGGCTCATTACCGCAGAAAAGTTCGTGTTCAAAGGCTTGGCAGCCATCGGCGATTTCGATTAAGGGGATGCCGCGCTGTTCAAATTGGCGTTCGAGTTCGGCCGACACCATCCCACCGCGCCATGCGCCCCAACAGACCGCTACGGCGCGTATTTTTTGACTCAGTTCAACCGCAAGCCCGTTCAAATACCCATTGCCAGCCGCGTAATCAACTTGACCGATGTTGCCAAACGCGCTGGCGGCGGATGAAAAGAAAGCGGCAAATTTGAGATCAGCGTGAGGCAAAAGCGAAAGAAGCACGTTTGCCCCTTCAACTTTTGTTTGGTAGACGCGAGTGAACGACTCGGTCGATTTCGCCGCCACCCGTTTATCTTCAATCACGCCCGCCGCATGAATCACGCCCGTCACCTTGCCAAACTCACGCTGCGTCGCCTCAACGACCGCAGCGACTGACTGTTTGTCGCGCACATCGGCCGCATGATAGCGCACGGTCGCACCTGTCCCTGCTAGCGTTGCCAACGACTCGCGCAACTCCCGTTGTTTCAGCAAGGTCTTAAATTCTTGTTCAACTTCTGCGAGAATGATCGGTTTGCCCGTCGCTTTTCGCGCTGCGATGAGCTGCTTTTTGATCATCATTGGATCGGTCAGTTTAGCAGTTGTTGAGGATTCGGGTTGTGTGGGGAGGGGGGATCGGCCGATAATCACAATGTTCGGTCGATACTTCCCCAGTCGCTCCATAACCGCCGCTGTGATTCCCCGCGCCCCGCCTGTCACGACGATCACATCTTGGCTCTCCAGCGCAAATTGCGGTGCGTTTTTGATTTTATTTTCGACAATCTGCCACGTTTTTCGCACGCCATTTGTGTGCCAAACGGCCGACTCATGCGCCCAAATCTCTGCCCCCAACAATTGGCTCATTTGCCCAACGCGCTCAAAATGAAGATGCCGCACCGTAATGTCCGTCCACTCCTGCGCCAGCGTCAGCGCAAACCCACGCGCTGCATGTCCGCCACGCACGTCCCCAACCGTCACGAGTAGGAAAAATGGGGGGACAGACCGCGCAAACTGCACGCGCTTTGCGATGGCAAAGGCCGCTTCTGCGTCAAATTCTTGACTCGCGTAGATCGCGCCGTGCAGCTCTCCTTGTGTTCCAACGCGACCACCCACGCCTTGAATGACGGCCGCCACGGTCGCCGCTAAATTCCCCGCCACCAATACGGGGTAATCCACGACCAACTGTTGCGCCCCGTTTGCAAGCGGTGCATCAACCAACTGCATCACCTGTCGTTTCGGCGAATCGGGGGCGGATGTTTTGATTGGCACAACTGGTCTCGTTGTTTGAGACTCACCGCCTAGTGCCGCGACCATAATATCGCGCTGGTTGTGCAAAAATGTCTGCATCAACTGGCTGTATTGGTGCATGATGGATGGGTTAATTGGACGGGGGTGTTGTGGTGTTGGGACAGCGCGTTGCTGCGGTTGCAGTTTTTGCTTCGCACTTGGTCGTGCTGTCTCGCTCTGACGGGCTTTAGTTGCTGGGTCGGGCGTGCTTTTCTTAGGCGTTAATGGGGTAATCATCGTGTGCGCCTCATCCTGTCGCCGCACACCACCCCCATTCACAAACCAAGTTGTCCGCGAGACCTCTTGCTTTGGTGCAATATCCTCCAAATCCAACAGCTTCAAGTCGCGCCCAGCAAACAGTCGTTCAATGTCAACATCAACGCCGCACTCGATCAATGTCGTCAGTGCCAATAGCAGTCCGCGTAGCCCGTCTGATTTGTCACCATCCAGCGCAACGGCGCAGAAATCTCGGCCGTCCAAAATAGAGCGGGTCAAGTTGGTTAAAATTTTGCGCGGGCCTACTTCGACGAATGTCCGCACGCCGTCCGCATACATTGTTTCGATTTGCTCGACGAAGCGCACGGGTTGCGCCATGTGGTCAGCCATCGACTTGGCTAGTTTTCGTGATTTGTGAAGCTCTGCCGCCCCATTCCCGTACACGCCAATATGAGGTTTCTGAAAATCAACCTCTTTTAATATCTCTGCAAACGCATCCCGCGCCTTTGCCACAATTGGCGAATGGAATGCCGCCGCGACGTTCATCTTCTTGACGGTCAACCCCGCCGCTTGTAGCGTTTTGACTGCATCTGCAACGCCAACGTCTGTCCCCGCAATAATTGTCTGTTGTGGAGAATTGATGTTGGCAATCCAAACATCCTTGAGTGGTTTGATGTGAGCTTGCACGGTATCTGCATCGGCCGAAACCGCCGCCATTGTCCCCATCTCATCCCCGCCAGCTTCGACCATGCAGCGGCCTCTTTCGGCCGATAGCGTCAACAACGTCCGCGCATCAAACACGCCCGCTGCGTGCAGGGCGGCGTACTCCCCATAGCTGTGTCCAGCGGTTACATCAGGCGTAACCCCCAACGCCTTTAACAAGCGCAACATGCCCAACTCGACTGCCCCCAACGCTGGTTGCGCCACATTTGTTGCCGTCAACGCTGCTTGCTGTGCTTTCTCAGTCGCTTTGTCAAATGCAGGGGGTGGAAAAATGAATCCACTCAATCCTCTTTCTAAAATGCTATCTGCTTCTTCAAATGCTTCCCGCACCTCATCAAAATGAATCGCTAACTCGCGCCCCATATTGACATATTGCGACCCTTGCCCTGAAAACAAGAATGCCACCTGTCCAGATATTCCATTTTTTGAAAAAATGGAATATCTTAAAGCGTTTTCAATCTGTTTTTGAAGATCGCTGGTATCTGTTGCAACAAAGGCAACTTGTACGCCTCCCGAACGATTTGCCCAAACTGAATGAGCTAAGTCTGCTAAATTCACTTGGTCGGTTAGTTGTCGTTGGACTAAACTTAGTTGATCGGTTAGCTGTTCAGAGGTCTCGGCCGCAAACCAGAATAGTTCGGCCGACCAATTCTTCCGCGCCCCAACCCGCACAAAATCATCTGGATACGCCTCCAGTAGCGCATGGAAGTTTGTTCCCCCAAACCCAAACGCGCTGACTGCTGCCCGTCGCATGTCGTTTGTTTTGATCCACGGCCGAGTTTGACTGTTGACATACAGCGGCCCCGACCCAAACCCCGCCTTCGGATTGGGTGTTGCCACGCCTAATGTGGGTGGCAACGTCTTATGATGCAGTGCCAGCGCGATTTTCGCCAGTCCTGCCACGCCAGCGGCCGCCTTCGTATGCCCAATCATCGACTTAACTGAGCCAATGGCTTGTCGATTTGTCTCTGCGCCGCGTGACTCCAAGAATTGATTGAGCGACTTCGCTTCGGTGCGATCCCCGACCGCTGTTCCCGTACCATGTGCCTCAAACAGATCGACTGTCGTTGGGTCAACGCCTGACTGCTCGTAGACGCGCTGCAAGGCCAATTGCTGCCCCTCCAAACGTGGAGCCGTCATCCCTAGCGCACGCCCATCGCTGCTGCCACTGACTCCTTGCAAAACGGCATAGATTCGATCTCCATCATGTTCTGCATCTGCCAGCCGCTTTAACACCAGCATCACCACGCCTTCGCTGATGGCGATTCCGTCCGACTCTGCGTCAAATGGGCGCGGGTGTCCCGTCGGCGTGAGCGCACCTGTCGCGCTAAAGCACATAAAGCCAAATGGCGACTGCACCGTATCAACTCCGCCGACGACCATCAGATCGGCATTGTGGCTGTTTAGCTCTTTTGTCGCCAGATGCACGGCTGCCAATGACGAGCCACATGCTGCATCGACGACATAGTTGACCGCGCCAAAATCGAGCCGATTGGCGATCCGCCCCGCTGTCACATTGGGCAATAAACCAGCGAATGAATCTTCTGTCCACTCTGGCAGGTTGGTATTTTGCTGAAAGTCGGCCGCTCCCTGCCCAATCACCGACGGCAACATCGTTCGCAACAAATAGTATTGCCCAACATCCCCCAAGCCACCGCTACACCCCAAAATCACGCCCGTGTTACGCTGATTGACTTCACGCCCCGCGTACCCCGCATCCTGTAACGCCCCTTTTGCCACCTTCAACGCAAGCAGTTGCATCGGGTCAATCGCCTTTAGCGAGTTGGGTGGCATCCCAAACTCAAGCGGGTCAAATGGCACGTCATCAATAAAGCCGCCCCACTTTGAATACAATTTATCTTTTGCTTTACGATCTGGGTCAAAATATAAGTCGCTGTCCCAACGATCGGCCGGCACCTCCTGAATCGCATAAACACTATTGAGAATGTTCTCCCAAAATTGCTGTTTATTTTTTGCGCCGGGCAGGACACATTCAATGCCAATGATTGCAATCTCGGCCGGCTTTGGAATTACGAGCGGAGGCGGGGTTGTGAGCCGCAATTCGCGCAGAACGCCACCGACTGTCCGACAATCCTCTGCGTAGTCTGGCGCAAACTTAACACCTGCCCCAAACTGACGTGGGAGCTTGTCAAATTGACGCGCCCGAATTACAGCCTGCACATGTAAGGGTAACTGTGCCTCACGAGTTAAGGCCAGTTCTTCGCGCAAGACAATACCGGCTGCATGGTCATTCCACAGTTGTCGCGCCGTTTCGCGGCCGATTGCCCCCTGTACGTAAATCGGTAAGCTGACCTGTTCACGAAGCGCAGTTAGACGCGACGCATTGCGTAACAGGAGGCCATCTGCGCCCCACTTTTCAGCTTTTTCCGCCTCTAAGCCATCAAATATCTCAACCCACGCGCTGAGACCCATACGTTGCGCTTTTTTGAGCCACGTTTTGCGATAGTTTTGTGCCGAAAAAACGACGGTTGTGATCCAATGAGGTAATTCAGCGAGGAGGGTGGGGGTGACTTCGGCCGAAAAAATAACCCCAATGTTATCACCTTCAGGCCGAGAGATCTCATCCCTCGCATAGCGAGAGACTTCTGCTAACGCCTTTCGCGCCGTTGCTAAATCTGCCTCTGTCAAATCAAGTAGCCCAAGTCCACCCGCCCGACTTGCAGAAATTGCGACGGCGGGGGAATATGTCATTGTTCGGCCGATAATCAGAAATTGTCGCATAAAATCACTCTTCTCGTGTTTAGTCCCATACTTGTAACCCGTAGTATATTCGGCCGATTTTCAGTTGTGAGAAATCTCATTAATTTCTTTAGAGTGCGAAACCAACTTGCTCAAAACGTGTTAATTCAAACGTGTGTTGCGCTAATCGCCATTATCGTAAGGTAAATTTGATCGCATAATCATCTATCGTCGGCACGATCAAACATTCCTTCAGCGTGTTATTGTACAACTCTTCCATCTAAGGCAACATTGCGAAACCAATACCGTTGCGCTAATCTTGTCAAAATCTGCACAAAAAAGGCGTTCTCGCTGTTCAATGAGTCAGACCTTGTTGAACATTGTTGGGACAAACGCCATGCCTTCATCTAATAAAGAGCAACAGCTAACCGCCGCGCTGCAAAAATCAGCCAAAGTTATCCGGAAGTATAAAAAACAACTATCCGCCTATCATGAACCGATTGCAATCGTCGGGATGGGATGTCGCTTTCCAAGCGGTGTTGAGACATCTGCCCAATTCTGGGAGATGCTGCTCGCTGGCGTGGATGCGATCATCGAACTACCCGCAATGCGTAAGACGGACATGCCGACCTTTAGCGACCGTGCCGACCAGTCGGTGCGGTTACATGGGGGATTTTTAGAGCAGGTAGACACATTTGACCCACTTTTTTTTGGGCTATCACCGCGTGAGGTTGTGGTGATGGATCCGACACATCGACTATTGCTGGAAACGGCATGGGAGGCGATGGAAGCGGCGAATGTTGTACCCAGCGATCTCTATAATAGTGAGACGGGGGTCTTTCTCGGCATTGGGGTCAGCGAATATCTCAAGCAGTTAGTTTCGCAAACCCGCGAGTTTTACACGATCACAGGCAACTCAGCCAGCACAGCAGCAGGGCGCATCGCCTACTTGTTTGGGCTGACGGGACCATGTGTTTCGATTGAGACAGCGTGTTCATCGTCGCTAGCCTCGCTGCATTTAGCGTGTCAGAGTCTTCGCAACAGGGAGTGTGACGCGGCGTTAGCGGGGGGTGTCAACCTGATTTTGGATGATGACATCACGACGATGATGACTAACGGGAACGCGCTTTCGGCCGATACTCGCTGTAAAACGTTCGACGCGGCTGCCAATGGCTACGTGCGCGGCGAAGGATGCGGCATGATTTTGTTGAAACGGCTCTCTGATGCACAGGCAGCAGGTGACAACATCATTGCGACCATTCGCGGAACGGCGATCAATCAGGATGGCCCCAGCGGTGGATTGACTGTGCCAAATGGCCCATCGCAAGAGCGTGTCATTCGGCGTGCGCTGACCGATGCGCGGCTCAAGCCAGCGCAGATTTCTTACATTGAGGCACACGGCACAGGCACACCGCTCGGCGACCCAATTGAAATTGGCGCACTCAGCGGCGTGTTCAAGAAGCGCGAAGAGCCACTTTACGTCGGCTCAATCAAGACGAATATCGGTCATCTCGAATTCGCAGCGGGCGTTGCGGGTGTGATGAAGCTCGCGCTGGCGGTGCAACATGGCAAAATTCCACCCAATCTACACCTCAACACGCCCAATCCGTTGATCGACTTTGAGACGGCGAATGTGCAAGTGCCAGAGAGCGTGATTGAGTGGTCGGCCGATGAGCGTATCGGTGGTGTCAGTTCGTTTGGCGTTAGCGGCACTAACGCGCACGTCATCGTGGGCGAGGCTCCACCCGTTGCCAATCAGCCTGACCACACACCAATCCGCTCCCATCATCTGCTGACCATCTCCGCAAAAAGCGAACCCGCCTTACGTGATTATGTGAAAAAATACCGCACTTTCCTTGCCGAAAATCCAGACGTGAACTTGGCAGATTTAGCCTACACCTCGCATGTCGGGCGCACCCATTTTGACTATCGGGCATCGTTCGTGGCGGATTCGGCCGAAACCCTAAAATCCCAACTCCACGCACCACGCACCACGCACCACGCACCCCCAAAAACCGCCTTCCTCTTCACTGGTCAAGGCTCCCAATACGTCAACATGGGGCGCGAACTGTATGATACGGAACCGCTTTTCCGCGACAGACTTGATCGCTGTGACGTTGCATTTCGGGAGGCGTTCGGCTCGTCCCTTCTCGACTACATCTACACCGAAAACGATGAGCTGCTTGAATCGCATCCTGTTGGTCAGGCCAGTAATTACGCGATTGAGTGTGCGCTGGCAGATTTGTGGAAATCGTGGGGTGTGCAGCCAGATGTTGTGTTGGGACATAGCTTGGGGGATTATGCGGCGGCGTACACGGCGGGTGTGATTGCGCTGGAGGACGGGTTGCGGCTGGTGACGTTGCGCGGGCAGTTGATGGAACGCGCAGAAGGCAGCATGGTCTCTATTCTGGCAACCGAGACAGAGGTCGCCCCTTATGTCGCCAATTTTGACGATGTGACGGTTGGTGTCATCAACGGCCCAAAAGGGGTTGTTTTGTCCGGCAGTCATACGGGCATCGCAGCGATTACAGAGAAACTTAGCGCGGCAGGATTTAAGACGCGCAAACTCGATATTCCCGTCGCGGCGCACTCCCCGATGCTCGACCCTGTTTTGGCTCGCTTTGAGTCGGCCGTGCGCCGCATCCCCCTTTCATCCCCAACCTGTCCCGTCGTGTCCAGCATGACGGGGCGCGTCGTCAAAGAGGAATTGACCTCTCCCGCGTACTGGCGGTCACAGCTACGGAACACAGTGCGTTTTGGCGATGCGGTTCAGACGTTGGAAAAGCTGGAGGTGAACATTTTGCTAGAGGCGGGGCCGCAATCGACGCTGTTAGGAATTGCGCGGCAGACGATTAATGATGACATTGAGATCGACTATTTGCCTAGTTTGAAGAAAGGAGAGAACGCTTCTCAATATATATTAGGCAGCTTGGGCAAGCTGTATGAACGTAAGGTTGAAGTCAATTGGCAGACAGTTGACGGAGATTTTGTCTACAAAAAAATTACGTTGCCTACATACCCGTTTCAGCGACAACGCTACTGGATCGACACACCGAAAAAGAAACGTAATGTTGAGGCGTTGCGCCCGCTGATTGGCAAGATGGTGCAGTCACCCGCGATTAAAGAGACGATCTTCGAGATGACATTTAGCGTTGAAGACGTGCCGTTTTTGGCAGATCATCGCGTTTTTGGTGAGGTGGTTGCGCCGGGCGCGAGCTATTTGTCGCTGGCGTTGAGCGCGGCGAATCTGGTGAATAAGCAAACGGCACAGACATTGCGCGACATCGTTTTACCGCAAGCACTTGTGCTGCCCGAAGAAACAGAGCGCACGGTTCAGATGGTTTTGTCGCCTGATGGGGAATTTAAGGTGATTAGCTTTGTTGATCCCACAGGGGAGGCGACGACGCATATGCTTGGAGCCGTTTCGGGAAATCCTAGCCCCGAAACACGTCAGAAGATCGATATTGCAGCGTTGCGAGAGCGGATTAGTCGAGATGCAACGGCCGAACTGAATACTCTTTACAGGCATGAGACGATCACATTTGGGGAACAATTTCAATGGGTGGCGGGATTGTGGCGAACCAAAAATGAAACCCTCGCACAGCTCGCCCTCCCCGACGCAGTGAAGCGCACAAGTGGCTATTTGCTGCATCCCGCGCTGCTGGATGCGTGTTTTCAGGCGGTTGGCGCGATGAGCGCGAATGAGACGAAGCTGCCGTTTGCGATCAGCGCCCTGCATCTCTATCAGTCCGCGCACGAGGTCGCTGCGTGGTGGTGCTATACGCGGCAGATTGACGAGAACAAATGGGACATTCAGCTTTTGGATGAGGTGGGGGCGGTGCTGGTTGGGATAGAGGGGTTTGAGGTGCGGGCGGCATCGGCCGAATCCCTCCAAAGCACAGACGCATGGCGCGACTGGCTGTATGAGATTTCGTGGGAATCGCAAGCGTTGCCTGCCCAACTTCGGCCGACAGGACAATCATGGCTCATCTTTGCCGACAAAAAAGGCCACGCAGCGACACTGGCGAACGAGATGCGGCAACGCGGCGATCAAGCCACACTTATTTACGCGGGAGAAACATTTCAGGAAGTTAGCGAACGGGCATTTTGCGTTGGGCAAGATCAGGCAAGCTATGCCCAACTTCTCAACGCTACGCGCGACACAACGGGAATTGTCCATTTGTGGAGTTTGGATGACAAGCCTTTTGATTTAACGGGGCAGTCGGTGTTGACGTTAACACAGACGTTGACGCAAACGCAAATTGATATTTCGGGGTTATGGTTGGTGACGCGAGAGGCTCAGGGGGTTGCCGCGCAGGACAGCGTGGGCGGGTTTGCACACGCGCCGTTGTGGGGGATGGGGAAAGTGATTGGGTTGGAGCATCCAGAGTTGGGATGTGTGCGGGTTGATATTTCGGCCGAAACTAGCATGACAACCCTCTGCGAAGAGATCACAACCATTACTGAAAATGAAGAGCAGATCGCTCTACGCCCCGATGGTCGCTATGTGGCACGATTGCAACAAACCAAACCAGAAACAACCGCAATCGAGTGTGACCCACGCGCCACCTATCTCATTACGGGCGGCTTGCGCGGATTGGGGTTGAGCGTTGCACAAGAGTTAGCCGAGCGCGGCGCACGCCATTTGTTGCTCATCGGGCGCAGTCAGCCATCGGCCGAAGCACGTAATGCGTTGGAAAATCTCGCCAAGCAAGGCGTAACTGTCACCACTGCACAAGCGGATGTGACAAAGGTGGCTGATCTGACAAAGGCTCTTTCGCAAATCGAAGATCGCTTCCCGCTCAAAGGGGTCGTCCACAGCGCGGGGGTACTGCGTGATGGCGCACTCATCAACCAAAACTGGGGCAATTTTGAAACGGTGCTAGCTCCCAAAGTGCAGGGAACATTGAACCTGCATGAGTTGACAAAGGATAATGAACTCGACTTTTTCGTGCTGTTCTCGTCAATGGTGGGCGTGATGGGCAATGTCGGTCAGGCCAATCATGCAGCGGCGAATGCGTTTCTCGACTCGTTTGTGCGCTATCGGCGGGCGCAAGGATTGACAGCGTTGAGTATCAACTGGGGTGGCTGGGCCGAAATTGGTGCGGCGGCAGCGTTGAGCGAGCCAGTCAAGCAGCGATTGGCAGAGATCGGGTATGGCTTTATCGCGCCAGAGCTTGGGCTGACGGCATTCTCTCATCTTCTGAGTCAAGATGCTGTGCAGGTCGGTGTCACGCCGATGAACTGGTCGCGCTACTTCACCCATACACAGGATGCGCCCGCTTTTTATGCGAAGTTACAAACAGCGGAGCAGTATGAGGCGCAAACAACGTTACCTGTTTGGGAGCAACTATCCTTATTAAACACGGATGAACAGGCCGCGCAGCTCAATCAGCATGTGCGCGAGACGGTCGCCGGCGTGCTAGGAATTGGCGATGTGGCACTAATCGATGTGAATGCGGATTTCTTCCAAATAGGGATGGATTCGCTGATGTCAATTGAGTTGACCAAACAACTTAAGCGCAGCCTGCAAATCTCACTGCCACCAACGCTGGCGTTTGAGCATTCGACGGTCGCTGAGATGAGCAATTATTTGGCGCATGATGCGTTGGGGCTGAATGGAATTTCGGCCGAAATCCCCATCATCACCCCCGAAAACGACCTTGCCCCTGTATCACGCAACCAAACCATTCCCCTTTCGCTACAACAAGAGCGTATGTGGATGCGTCACCATGCGAATCCCAACTACATCGGCAACAGCAATACATTTTTCAATTTCCGTCTAGTCGGCGCGTTGGATATGACAGCATTGCAAGCCAGCTTTGATGCCCTTGTCGAGCGGCATGAGAGTTTGCGGACAACGTTCCCCGCTGTTGGTGGGGCACCTGTTCAGGTGGTCACGCTTCCTGAATCAGTAATGATACAGCAGCTCAATTGGTCACAGTTGCCGACAGGTGAGCAAGCAGATAGATTGGCAAAGTTGGTGCGAGAGGAAGTGCAGGAGAAACGGTTTGATTTTGACAATGGGCCGCTGCTGCGCGTGACGGTTGTGAAGCTGGAGGAGAATGTACATCATCTGCTCTTCTCGCCACATCACATTGCGGCCGATGCGTGGTCGCTCACCATCTTTTTCGATGAACTCGCAACGCTCTATGCTGGCTTCGCAACAAATGACCCCGTCATTCTGCCCGAACTGCCGTTGCAGTACGCCGACTATGCGTATCATCAGCGGCAATCATTGACCCCCGATGTGTTGGAGACAACACAGGAATACTGGCGCGATTGGTTGGCAACTGAGCCGCCGCAGTTGGCGTTGCCGTTGGATAGACCACGGCCTGCAACGCCGACACTTGTGGGAGAAAGGGTGTGGTTTGAGTTTTCGGCCGATCTCACCACCCAACTGCATTTACTCTCCCGACGCACGGGTGCTACGCTGTTCGTCATCATTCAAGCGGCAATGGCAAAATGGCTACATGAGTTGAGTGGACAGGACGAGATCACAATTGCAACCCCATTTGCCAACCGCACTCACTGGGAAACTGAGCCACTAATCGGTCAATTTAGCCGCTTGCTAATTCTTCGCATGAATGCGGATCAGCCGTTTCAAGAGCTACTGCCGCACGTTCGCAACGTGATGGCGGAGGCAATTTCGCATCAGCTCATCCCGTTTACCCAAGCTGTTCGAGCGATCCAGCCAGAACGCAAGCCGCACGAACTCCCACATCGCGCCTTTGTCAGCTTTTTGCCGAGTGCGCCGAGCAAATTTGAGTTGCACGGCTTGACAGCCACATCGGAACAGAACGGCGATGTGGCACTAATGCCCGACGTTGGGCTAATGATTTGGGAACAAGAGAGAACATTGCAGGGCTGGTGGGAATATAAGCCTGCGCTGTTTGATAAAGTGACATTTCAGAAGATGATTGGCGAGTTTGAGCAGGTATTGGAGGCGTTTATTATAGATTCAGAGCGGCGGATTGATAAACGACTATCCAAAGTTAGAAACCGTTGACGTATCGTCTAACCAAGCAAATCGACAGAGCAACCTTATGTTAATGAATCCAAAGACCGCACAGAATGGCTATCATCACAATGGTGTGAATGGTCATGGCATCTCCATCAATCGTGTGACCAAACTCAAGCAAATGCGGGCTGAATCGCAGGCGCACGGCAACGAGAAGATCGCCGCTCGTCGTCGTGCGAATGGGCAGTTGACGGCACGTGAGCGCATTGAGCTTTTGCTCGACGTGGGGACGTTTCAAGAGATTGACCCGTTTGTGCGCCATCGGGAACGCAACTTTGGCATGGACAAAAAGCGCGCCATGGGAGATAGCGTGGTCACGGGCTGGGGGGAGGTTGACGGCCGATTAGTCTACGTCTACAGTCAAGATTTCACCGTTTTTGGCGGCAGCGTCAGCCGCGTTCACGCCGACAAAATTTGCAAGGTCTTCGACATGGCTCTGCAAAACGGCGCACCGATTATCGGCATCAACGACAGCGGTGGCGCACGTATTCAGGAGGGGGTTGTTGGGCTGGGGGGCTACGCCGATATTTTTCTTCGCAACGTGAAGGGGTCGGGCGTGATTCCGCAGATTAGCCTCATCATGGGGCCGTGTGCAGGTGGGGCAGTGTATTCCCCTGCCCTGACCGACTTTATTTTCATGGTTGAGCAAACAAGCCAGATGTTTGTCACAGGGCCAGACGTGGTCAAGGCAGTGACAGGCGAGACGGCGACGTTTGAGGAGTTAGGTGGGGCCAGCACGCACACAGAGATGAGCGGTGTGGCGCATCGGGCGTGTCCCAACGATGTCGCGGCGATTTTTGAGGCGCGGCAACTGTTGAGCTATCTGCCCGACAATAATATGCAGGAGCCGACCGCGCTGGATGCGACGGTGCCGAAAGCGACCATCAATAAGCTGAACAATGTTGTGCCAGCCAACCCAAGCAAGCCGTATGACATCAAAGAAGTAATCACCCTGCTTGCGGATGAGGGGTCATTTTACGAGATTCAGCCCAACTATGCGGAGAATATTGTTGTTGGATTTGCACGTATGAATGGGCAAACTGTTGGCATCGTCGGCAATCAACCACTGGTGCTAGCAGGTGCGCTTGACATTGCGGCGAGTCGCAAAGGGGCGCGATTTGTGCGCTTTTGCGATGCGTTCAACATTCCATTGATTGTGCTAGAGGATGTGCCGGGCTTTATGCCGGGTCTTGACCAAGAGCAGGGCGGCATTATTCGGGAAGGAGCCAAGTTGCTCTTTGCGTTTTGTGAGGCAACCGTGCCAAAAATCACGGTGGTGACGCGCAAAGCGTATGGTGGGGCGTATTTGACGATGAACTGCAAACAGATCGGCGCGGATTTGGTGCTGGCATGGCCTTCGGCCGAACTCGCCGTGATGGGGCCAGATGGTGCAGTCAACATCATTTTTCGGCGTGAGTTGGCACAATCGGCCGATCCGGTCGCCACAAAAACAGCCCTCACCGCCGACTATCGCCAGACGTTCGCCAATCCATTTGTGGCGGCCGAATATGGTTATGTCGATGACATCATCGAGCCTGCTGAAACGCGAGATTATCTGCATCGCGCTCTCAAAATGCTTCGCAACAAGCGGGACAACAGCCTCCCCAAAAAGCACGGCAACATGCCATTATAACAATGAGTTCAATTGACCTGCACACAGAGGCGGTGCTCGATCCCTCTATTCAGTTTACAAAACCAGCAGAACCAGCAAAAGCTGCCTACATTTTTTTGACGGGCGCAACGGGCTTTCTCGGAGCCTATCTGCTCGACGAGTTGCTACGCACAACGGATGCCGCCATCTACTGTCTGATTCGCGGTGACGATGAGGCAAGCGGGATGGAGCGGCTCAAGCGCAAGCTGCAATTTTATGAGATATGGCGTGAGGAATCGGCCGAACGCATCCTCCCCGTCATCGGTGACTTAGCCCAGCCTTGCTTAGGCTTGGGCGACCGTTACGGCGAATTGGCAGAGCGCGTCGATGTGATCTATCACAACGGCGCACAAGTCAACGCGATGTACCCCTACTCGCGATTAAAACCAAGCAACGTTTTGGGAACGCAAGAAGTGTTGCGCCTCGCCAGTCAGCACAAAACAAAACCCGTTCACTTTGTCTCGACATTGGGGGTTTACCTTAGTGATCGGTATGTCGGCAAAACGGTAACAGAGGAGGAGCCAATCGCGGATGATGGCTCGATGCGCGGCGGCTATAAGCAGAGCAAATGGGTCGCGGAGGAGTTGGTTCGCATGGCTCACAGGCGCGGGCTGCCTGTGACGATTCATCGCGCAGGACGTATTTGGGGGCATAGCCAAACGGGAATCATGACACAGTTTGGGGATTTGCTGGGGACGATTGTGCAAGCTTGTGTACAGTTGGGGGCTTTTCCATCGGCCGAAACCGCCCTCAACCTGATCCCCGTCGATTTCGCCAGCCGCGCCATTATCTCCCTTTCACAACAATCTCATCTGTCTGGGCAAATTTTTCACATCTGCAATCCGCAGCAGACCGAGTGGCGCACCTTTTGGCACGCCATCTGTGAGAATGGTTATCCTCTCAAAGAGGTTCCCTACAGTGAATGGGTCGTGGCGATTAAACAGCGAGGGCGGGCAGAGCGGGATAAAAAGCTCTGGTCAGTTTTGCGCCACTTACTACGTGCGCCGATCTACATGTTCAAGCCCAAACCTGTATTCGATGCTTGCAAGACGGCGGCTATTTTAACGGAGGAAGGGCTTGATTGTCCGACGATTGACCGCTCATTTTTGCACCCCTATTTGATGCGATTTTCGTTTTGTGAGTTTATTCCCAATACAATAGTCGGTGATATAAACTAGTTTAACAATACCCCTGACTTTAGAAGTTGAGTATCTAGTAATGGACGAACGCGCCCTACCCTATCTGTTTCTTTTCATTCTCCTCGTACAAACTTTGTGGCCGATAACCTATATTGGGGCAGTCGATGGGCGGAGCCTGCCAAACATGATCCTGCTCTACCAGCTACTCGCTGTAGCGCAAATGGTGCTAGGCATTCTCTCTGCACGCGATTATCGAAAGATTCGACACGCATTGATGGGTTTGGGTGCCTTGTGGGGTGTGACCGCTGTAATTTCGTTCTTCCTCCCCAGTGCAAGCTGGCCGCTGCTAGTAGGCTACCTCATTGTAACGATTTTTCAATTTGGGCTTGTGGCAATGCTATCCGTTTATATTCTCAAAGCAGAAAGCATCACAACAGGTGTCTTATTGGCTGCCTCTGCCGTTTATCTGCTGATTGGCTCCATTTTCATGCCTATATACGATTCGATTGAAACGATTACATTTATGCAAACGGGTGGACACCACGCTTTTTCAGATAACGTTACGCAAGTTGGTGAAACATTTCCATGGCAAACACTGATTTATTACAGCACTAGCGTGTTAACAACAGTGGGATTTGGGGATGTCATACCGCTTAGTCCGTGGGCGCGGGCGGTGACGCAGCTACAGGCGTTGCTTGGTGTTTTGTATTTGACGTTTGTGGTCGCAAGGCTGGTTAGCTTATTTTCAACACCTGAAACTTAATGGGAGCCATTCACACAAATTCCCATCATACGGCTTGCACAGACAAAATCCAAATTCGTAGTACACTTCACAGATGGCAAAGCGGAAAGAGAGACTAGACAAATTACTTGTTGAGCGTGGGCTGGTGGCAACGCGAGCAAAGGCGCAGGCTTACGTGATGGCAGGCGAGGTGCGGGTTAACGAAGAAGTGGTGACGAAGGCGGGGATGCGGATTTCGGCCGATGCCCGCCTACAACTAATCAACCAAATGCCTTACGTCAGTCGCGGCGGCTACAAACTGGCAGGTGCGCTAGAAAAATTTGGCATCGATCTGTCAGGCGCAATCTGTGCGGATGTCGGGGCATGTACCGGTGGATTCACCGATGTCATGTTGCAAAATGGCGCGGCGCGGGTTCATGCGATTGACGTTGGCTATGGGCAACTTGATTGGAAATTGCGCTCAGATAATCGTGTTATTGTGATTGAGCGCACAAACGCACGCTACTTAGAGACATTGGGCGAACCCGTTGAGTTTGTCGCAATCGACACGTCATTCATCTCACTAAAGCTGATTTTGCCAGCCGTGCAAAAGTGGCTGACCGACTCGTTTGACATCGTTGCGCTGATAAAGCCACAGTTTGAGGCGGGGAGAAAACAGGTGGGGAGCGGTGGCATTGTGCGCGAGCCAGCGGTGCACCGGGCAGTTCTGGAAGATATTCTGGACTGGTGCATCAAAAACGACCTGTTTCCAGCAGGATTAACGCACAGTTCAATTGAAGGCTCGGATGGGAACATCGAGTTTTTGGTGTGGTTGCGGGGTGCGGATGTCGGGTTTGATTGGCGAGAGACAGTTGGAGAGTTGGTTGGGGTGGTAGTGGAGTAAATTTTGAAGATAAGTGGAAAAGTCGTTCTAAAAAAGAAAAAAGACAAACCTGTGCGACAGGGGCATCCTTGGATATTTTCGGGCGCGATTGCGCGGGTTGATGGGGAGGTCAAAAATGGCGATCTTGTGCGCGTTTTATCAAATGACAATCAACCGCTCGCTGTTGGTTACTTTAACAAAAACTCCCAAATTCGCGTGCGTTTGTTGACGTGGCAAGATGAGCCAATTAATGAGGCATTTTGGCTGTCGCGGATTGAAGCAGCGGCCGAACGCCGCAAGCAACTAAATATCGACGCAACGGCAATACGACTCATTTTCGGGGAAGCAGATAAGTTACCCGGTTTGGTCGTCGATCAGTATGGTGAGTGGCTGGTCATGCAATGCCTGACGCTGGGGATCGACGTGCGGAAACAGCAGATCGCTGACGCGCTGATTGCAGTGACGGGGGCAAGCGGGATTGTTGAGCGGTCAGATGCGAGCGTGCGGCGTAAGGAAGGGCTGCGAAAGGTGACGGGCGTATTGCGCGGAGATGCGCCGCCTGATGAGCTTGAAGTTGTGGAACATGGTTTGCGCTTTGGCGTGAACCTGTCGGATGGGCATAAAACGGGATTCTACGTCGATCAGCGCGAGAATCATGCAATCGTTGCAAAACTGTGTGAAGGGAAAGACGTGCTCAATGTTTTTAGCTACACGGGCGGTTTTGGCGTTCATGCAGCAGCCGCGGCGGCAACGTCCGTTGTGAATGTAGATAGCTCAGTTGAAGTATTGGAGCTGGCGGAGCGCAATTTTGAGCGCAATGGATTAGAGGGGGAGTTTATTGCGGCCGATGCCTTCGACCTCCTGCGCTACTATCGAGATGAAGGGCAAAAATTTGACGTGATTGTGCTTGATCCACCGAAGTTTGTGAACAGCCAGCGTGATTTGAGACGTGCAGCACGTGGGTATAAGGACATCAACTTATTGGCGTTCCAACTTTTGCGTAAAAATGGTATTTTGGCAACGTTTAGCTGTTCGGGGTTAGTCTCGGCCGATCTCTATCAAAAGATCGTCTTCGGGGCAGTCATCGACAGCGGGCGTAACGCCCAAATCATCCAGCAGTTGACGCAAGCACCCGACCATCCCGTTTTGCTGACATTTCCAGAGTCGTTTTATTTGAAAGGGCTACTTTGCCGTGTTTGGTGAAAGATGACGATATTAAGTGCCAGAAATTTAGCGCAGTCGTTTGGGGCTGAAGATTTATTTAGCGAAATTGACGTGCGGCTCAACGTGAAGGAGCGCGTTGGGTTGGTGGGTGCAAATGGGTGTGGCAAAACAACGCTGCTACATATTTTGGCGGGATTGCAGGAACCGCGCACGGGCGAGGTTGTGACGCAGCGCGAGCTGTCGTTAGGGGTATTGCAACAGGAAGCAGTCTTGGCGTTTCGGGGTCAGGAAAACACGATTTACGAAGAAATGTTGACCGTGTTTGGGGATTTGACTGCATTACAAGAACAGATGCGCCAGATGGAAACGTGCATGGAAGCAGGCGATTTTTCAGAGGAGCTACTTGAAAGATATGGAAGGGTGCAAAATGCGTTTGAGATGGGCGGTGGTTGGGATTTTTCGGCCGAAATCAAGCTAACGCTCATCGGTCTTGGCTTCCCCGAAGCGACATGGCAAACCCCTCTCTCTCACTTGAGTGGCGGACAAAAAACGCGCGTCTTGTTGGCTCGTCTGTTGCTGGAAAAACCCGATCTGTTGATTTTGGATGAACCAACCAACCATCTTGACTGGTCGGCCGTTGAATGGCTCGAAAATACGCTGCGAAAATGGGCTGGCACACTACTCATCGTCAGCCATGATCGTTACTTCTTGAACAAAATTGCGACGGCTATTTGGGAACTCACCCCCTCTGCACTAAAAACATATCAGGGCGACTACACCAACTATGTGGCACGTCGAATGCAAGATTGGGAGCGCGAAGCGTCCTTATTCAAGGCCAAAAAGGGAAGGCTCGAAAAAGAGTTTGACTTTATTCGCCAGCACATTGCCGATGGACAGAGCGATCAGGCGAAGGGGAAGCTCAAGCGGCTGACGCGGGAAATCGTCCTGTTGGAAAACTTCCCCCCGACCGAATTGGAGGGGAAAAGCTGGATTGAGGTTGGAGGGCGCACGCGCACATTTTCGACCAATGAAGCGCGAAGGCGGCTGCGTGGATTGCGGATGGTGAGTAGCAAGCCACCCGTGATGAAAGTTCGGCTGGAATCGGCCGAAACAAGCGATAAACTCGTCCTCCAATCAAAAAACCTACGAGCTGGCTACGAGGATAAACCGCTTGTCACCTCCGAGCGGCTCCGCATTGAGCGCGGCGACCGCATTGCCATTCTGGGCGAAAACGGCAGCGGAAAATCGACGTTCATCAAAGCGATTTTGAAAAGCTGCCAACAACGCTTTGCTGATAGCGGACAGCTTTGGACGTTAGGGGACGTAAAAGTTGGCGAAAACTTGGCGCTTGGTTATTTTGCCCAAGCACATGACCAACTGAATCCTGCCAATCGCGTGATCGACGAACTCATCAACGCTGCCCCAATTGGCACGCAGCAGGCACGCAATATCTTGGCAAGCTATCTGTTTCGTGGTCACACCGTTTTCAAAAAGGTTCGTGACTTGAGCGGAGGCGAGCGCGGCCGATTGGCATTGGCAATTCTGGCGACACAGGGCGCAAATTTCTTGCTGCTTGATGAGCCGACCAACCATCTCGATATTCCCTCACAAGAAGTGCTGCAATCTGTGTTGGAACAGTACGACGGCACGCTGATCTTTGTTAGTCATGATCGCTATCTCGTCAGCAAATTAGCGACGCAAATATGGTCAATTCGTGATGGCAAACTATATGTCTATGAAGATGGTTATGCGACTTATCTTGAGAAACGCGAGCTTGAACAGGAAATAGAAAAGGGGAAGGAACCGCAAAAGACCGATGAGGCACTCGAAAAATCAATCGATAGCATCCTTACCTTTCAGCATGATTTTGACGAGGAACTATCGTCTAAACAGTGGCGCAAGCGGCTCGGTGAACTGGAGCCGCTGCTTGACGCGGCCGAAGCACGCCTAGAGACGTTGCAGATGCAGCTTGCAGACGCGAAACTGCTGGGTATAGACGAGCTAGTGAGCGACTTAGAGCAAGCGTTGGCGCGGGTCGAGCAAGAGGTTGGGGAGCTATCGGCCGAATGGGACGCACTAATGGAGGATTGACATCCATTAACATCAGAACTCTCGCAGCGTAGCGGTCGACAGTTGACACAAAATCTGTCCTTAGCTATCATTTGACCCCTTGTGGAGTCCCCCACCTGCAATTTAACGCAACCATCAAATCGCAAAATAGAATCTATGTTTTGGGAATTCTCAACGCTCAAAACATGAGAGCTTGCGAGTTGTGATTGCGTGCAGATTGCACAAAAATAACTATGTTTGAGGCTTTAGGCGACCGCTTACAAAATGTGTTTGATGACCTGTCTCGGCAGGGCCGATTGACGGAAGAAGATATTAACATGGCAATGCGTCAAGTTCGCTTGGCGCTGATCGCGGCCGATGTCGATTTCAAAGTTGTTAAGAGCTTCGTCAAGCGTGTTAAAGAACGTTCGATTGGCGATGAGGTGATGCGAAACATTTCGCCCTCACAGCAGGTCGTCAAAATTGTGCATGACGAGCTGGTGGAGCTTCTGGGTGAACCCGGTCGTTTGCAGCTTGGTGTGCAGCACCCAACCGTTATCATGATGGTTGGGTTACAGGGGTCAGGTAAGACGACGACCTCTGGCAAGCTAGCTTTGCAGTTGCGGCGCAAGGGTAGTCGGCCGCTGTTGGTGGCGGCCGATGTCTATCGACCCGCTGCCGTTAATCAGCTCATCACGGTTGGCAAACAGCTTAACATTCCTGTCTACGACGAGGGGACGGACGCAGACCCCCGCGATATTTGCGCCAATGGGGTCGAATTTGCCAAGCAAAATGGTCACACTGTGGTCATTCTGGACACAGCCGGCCGACTCAACATAGATGAGATGAAAATGGATGAAATCCGCGACATCAAAGCGCGGGTCGATCCCATCGAGACAATTCTGGTCGTTGATGCGATGACAGGGCAAACGGCTGTCGGCGTGGCACGGGACTTCGATAACGCCGTTGACATCACCGGCCTAATCATGACAAAGGTAGACGGCGATGCACGTGGTGGTGCGGCGATTTCAGTGCGCGAAGTGACTGGCGTGCCGATCAAATATCTCGGTGTCGGCGAAAAGCTCGACGCATTGCAAGAGTTCCATCCTGACCGCCTCGCTGATCGTATTCTCGGCATGGGTGATGTGCTAACCCTCGTTGAGAAAGCGCAGCTTCAGCTTGACCAAGAGGTGTCCGAACGGGCAGGGCAACGCCTGATGGACGGGAAGTTCGACCTTGAAGATTTCTTGAGCCAAATGCAGCAGATCAAAAAGCTTGGCTCAATTGGTTCAATCATGTCGATGTTGCCCGGTATGAACCAGATGATGAAAGAGGTCGATATGAATGAGGCCGAGGGCGACATGAAGCGCATTGAAGCCATCATTCAGTCGATGACCCCCGCTGAACGACGGAACCCCAAGCTCATGAAGGCAAATCGCAAGCGTCGAATCGCAAAAGGCTCAGGAACAACAGTGCAGGATGTCAATGCGCTGCTACGTCAATTCCGCGAAATGCAGGGGACAATGAAAAAGCTCACTCGTGGGAAGGGGAAGGGTCTTAAAAATTTAATGCGGAGCTTAGGTATCTAAGCACAATGGTAAATTGTCAACGGTGAATGGTAATGAAGGGCGTGTGCCTCACTTTCACCATTTACGATTTTTCACGCATACAGCGCACATTTTGATGCCGTATGCAGCAGTATTGCGTAAACTGAACACGCAATATACTTTACGATGCGGTTGATAGTCTGTCGCTGTGGACGAGCTTGAATTCGTCCATAGCGATGGGTGATTGACCATCTGTGATCGCTTTGTCAGTGTCATGAGCAGACGGACGTTTGCTCAACAGGGTGTCGTTCGACTTCACCGAACACTGGTTTGCGTCGCAATCAAGCGACAAAAACATGGTTCTGCTGAGATGGCAGTAGAATCGAATGATTGTGGAGAATTAAAAATGTTACGTATTCGTTTAGCACGCCGTGGGAAGAAACGGCAACCAAGTTATCGCGTTGTGGTAGCAGAAAGTAGCTCTAAGCGCGATGGTCGTTTTGTTGAGCAGATTGGCTATTATAATCCAATGGTTGATCCCATTGTTTATAAAGTTGAAGAAGGACGTGCCTTGCACTGGTTGAGCGTTGGCGCACAGCCATCAGATGCGGTTCGTCGTCTCTTGGAAAAACAAGGCACACTAGATCGCCTTGCACGCTTCCGTGCCGGTGAAGAAATGGGCAAGTTGGTCGCTGAGTTTGAAGGCACGCCATGGCCGCCCATCGTTGAAGAGGCTGAGGAGACTGCAAGCAGCGTCATTGAGTCTGTGCAAGAGACTGTGAGTGATGCGGCCGCGGCCGTGAGTGAAGCTGTTAGCGAAGCTGCGTCAGACGCAGTTGAGGTGGTTTCTAACGTGGTCAGCAATCTTGTTGACGCTGTTACTGGAAACGATGAGACCGACGAAACGAGCGAAGCATAGTTTCAAATAGTTATCAAAATGGCTGTTTTGAGATATAAATAGCCATTTTGGCAGTCTGCGCGTTGCGATTTCTTCATTAGGGCATACAATCATAAGCACTGTGAAGATGAGAATAACGTACAACTATTTTGGGTAAACACCTTGAGGGAATTATGTTTAAAGATTTAGTCGAATATATGGTGAAATCGCTGGTTGATGAACCAGATATGGTCGAAGTGACAGAGATGGCAGGTGAGTCATCTATCATCGTTGAGGTGCGTGTTGCAGATGAGGATACAGGGCGCGTCATCGGCCGCAAAGGACGTGTCATCAATGCCCTCCGCACGATTGTTCAGTCGCTTGGCGCAAAAGAGGGCAAACGGGTCACGCTCGAAGTATTATGACAAACAATCTTTCACCAAGAGAAAGGGAGCGAGGTTCTGCGGAACCTCGTTTTTTGATTATAGGGTTTATTCGTAAGCCGCACGGCGTGATGGGGGAACTAAAGGTTTCCGTTGAAAGCGATGAACCTGCGCGTTTCTTTGATTTAGAGCGCGTATATGTGTCGCGTCGGCCGAATGACGCTAACCCACGCCCCCTGACCGTTGAAAACGTGCGCTTCAACAAAGAAGAAGCCCTCGTCAAATTTGCCGAAATCAACGGGCGCGAAGAGGCTGGGACACTACGTCAACACTGGCTTTTTGTCACGCTAGAGGATGCGCTACCGCTCGCAGAAGATGAATTCTACGCATTTCAAGCCATTGGCATCAACGTGCTGACCGATACGGGAGAACAGCTTGGCACAGTCAGCCAAATCCTCGAAACGGGTGCAAATGATGTCTTCATTGTGCAGGGTGAGCAAGGCGAGATTTTGATTCCCGATATTGAAGGGGTGATACTAGAGGTTGACATTGCCAATGGGCAACTGCTTGTGCATTTGCCAGACGGGTTGCTTTGAGCCGTTTGTCCATTGGTGCAGCTCGAAGTGATGAGAGGTAGTTATACGCTGAATGGCGTAAATTGCATTGATTTCGGCCGAAATCAATCATCCAACCCCGTTCTACCCCCCCAAAACGAGCCATTTGCTGGACAAATCTGAAAAACTGCGTTATACACCCTGTTACGATGCTCAATTGCCAAAGAGAGATTCGCTAACAGACATTATCCTTTTAGGAGAACCTTATGTACGTAAAACCAGAAATTCAAAAGCACGAAGAATTGTCTCAAGTTACCTTCAGCTCTCACTAAGCCGAAGATCGCGTCTCTAATTCAGCGCATAAGCGCACGGTCACACACGTGACCATGGATACAACAGTATCCACAACCCGATACAAACGTATCAAACACAATCACAACTTTAATCATAGGAGCATTCCCATGTACGTAAAGCCAGAAATCCAAAAGCACGAAGAACTTTCTCAAGTTACCTTTAGCTCTCACTAAACCGATTTTATTGATGGCGTAAGCCATCCGGTAACAAACGTTGCCGCACAGACTGAACATCAACTCGTTTGGTAGCGCGTCTCTCTTTGGCAATTGAGGCAAATGAAAAAATCCCCATTACAAGCAACTGAATTTATCTTAGACGCATTACGCCCCGATTGGTCGGCCGAGCAATGGCAAACCAAGTGGGGTGATCGACTCGCAGAGGATAGCGTGTGGGACGATGTCGCTATTCGTGCAATTGTGTTAGGGCTGGCTCCCCAGCTTTACCATCGCGTCAGCGAGTGGCAACTCGACCTGCCAATACGTGCATTTGCCAAACTCAAGGTGACACACGCCGCGCAAGCTAAACGGGCGACAGCCATTTACACGCAGCTAGACGACGTGTTGGCGGCGTGCGAAGTGCGAGGCATTCGGCCGATTGCCCTCAAAGGCGCACACCTCGCCGCGCACGTTTACCCTGAACCCGCCCTGCGCCCGATGAACGACATTGACCTGCTATTTGAGCCAGCGCAGTTGGCGCAAGCAGAACAGATGTTGAGCGAGATAGGCTATGGCGGGAAGCATAAATCGGCCGAGTCAGGTGCAGGCGTGACAAAGCATACTTCGACATTTAAGCGCGAGGGGGCGGCTGATAACACCCCAAACCCCTATCTTTCCGCCAAGAATGACCGAATGATCGAACCGCATAGCTCGATTGAAGAGTCGTGGTATGGTCTTAAAGTCAACATCACACCCGGCATCCGTGAACGTGCTGAAATTGCTCAATTTGGCGACCACACTTGCCGTGTTCTGAGCCGCGAAGATTTGCTTCTGCATGTCTGCGTTCACTTTTGCTTTCATCTGATCGAAGGCGCACCGTCTCTCGTTCAGTTCACCGACATCATGCGCGTCAGTCATGCCGGTAATATCGACTGGCAAACGTTCACACAACGCGCTATCGACCGCCGCGCTGCGCCCTATGCCCTTGCGGGTCTGGCGCTTGCACAAAAGCTATTGAGTGCGCCTGTCCCCGCCGATGTCATGCAGCGTTTGGCAGGTGCAACACCCGCGAAACTGCGTGACCATATCGCCACACTCGGTCTTTCTGACATCCTCAAACGCAGCCAGCAAAAACCTGTCCAAACATTAACCGACCGCATCAAGCGCGGTGTTGAAGATCGTGCGGCAACGGCTCAATGGTCGGCCGATTTCCGCAGCAAGCTCGCCGTCTGGCGCACCCTCATCGACGTATTCAAAACCGATACAGGGCGAATGTTGCTTGGCAAGCAGTTAAAGACCGCAATAGACAGCAAACAATAAACAGTGAACAGCAGCTTTCTCGGCTTACTGCTCGCTGAATTTCGGAGTTTTCGTTGAAGCTTTCCCGTATTCTTTCCCTCGCTGCAACCACTGTTGGCACAGTCGCCAGCACAAAAGTGTTGCAAAAACGTCACGCGCAAGAAAAGCGCAACAAAAAAGTTGGCATTTGTGTCGATTTTGACGATGTGACCGTCGCCGCGCTGCGGGCTGGCATCACGTTTGACGATCTCGCTAAACAGCTTGTCGCTAAAGGCGCAACGCACATTTCACTGCCTGAAATGACACTTAATGGGTTGATTCAGCGTGGGGTGTTGCGGCCGATGGTGCCGGCCGATAGGCTTGCAGAAGCCCCTCCACTGGGGCAATGGATCTATCTGCACGGAACAGCCCAATTTATCCCGATCATCGAAAGTGCGCTCAACTGGCGACTGCCCCAGCTCAAAGGGCAGCAGCTCGACGACAACACACTCGTCTTTGCTGGCAGCTTGCTCGCACATGGTGATCTTGGACTCGGCTTTGATGAGGCGTTCGGCAAACACTTACAGTCGCTTGGCCTCGCTGTCGTGCCGCGCCCTGCCAGCTACGATTGGCCTGATCCTGAGTTGATAGACCACGGGCTGCACTCGGCCGGCCACGTCGGCAAGCTGGTCGCGTTTGAGGGGGATTGGGTTCTCGGTCACGAGATGCAGATCAACGACACGCTCAAGGCAATGAACAGCTATGGCCTCACGATGGCCTATTTTGCCGAGTCACGCCATCAGCGCGGCGACTGGTTCATCGCCAAAGGGCGTTTGCCACATGTTGTTCTCGCCCATCGTTTTACCCAAGCTGAAATGATGGAGATGGACTACCATTCGGCCGCCCACACGTGGGTACATCTCGCCAACGAACGCGGGGTACGGCTCTGCTACCTCAACTTTTTCCGCGTCCTGCACGCAACAGAGCCACTTGAAGGGCTTGACTACGTTCACTATCTCAAGCACGCGCTCGAAGATGCTGGCTACCAATTGAGCCAAGAGTTGTCAGTCGATGAGGCAGCAGTGAAGCGGAGCGAGGTTGAACCGCAAGAACTTGCGCTTGTGGGGCTTGCGGCAGCAGGGATTGGTGCGGCCGCCATCAATGACATGCTCGATATGCCTGAGTCGTTGGCTGTTCCCTGCGTCGGACTTGCTGCGCTTGGTGCGGCCGCATTGCCTTTTGTCGAGCAGAAGGGAATGCTCACCCCTGCCCCACATTCACACGGCGACGATAGCGAGCATGAACAGTCACACACACATTCGCTGAACGGTGTCAGCACAATTCATGCGCACGGTGGCGGTGGGCATCACCATCATGACAGCGGGGATGTTTCCCCCATGCAGACCTCATTTTCGCCCAAGCTAATCGCCCTCGCTACCTCTACGCTTGCCCCCGCCGCGACGCTCACAAGCGCACAGAGAACTGGCTGGTTGGATTGGTTGATCGGCCAAGCCTATATGGAGGCGGGAGCTATCACGTTGGCGGCCGCTACGTCTGAAGCAGCCTATCGTCAGCGTGTCGAAGAATTTCGCGGTTGGAATTTAGATTGGTTTGTGCCGCTCACTGTCGCGGCTCTGCAATTTGAAAACGCAAAGACAAAAGCGATCATGATTGCGGCATTGACAGGCGCGTGGCTTGCCGCGCAGCGCAATGGCGACCTGCTGGACAAAATTGATGCACCACATGCCGAAGGGCATACGCATCACGTTTCAGTCGCCAACCGGATTGTGGGAGATTTGTCGATGAAATTAGGGCTGAAGCCTGCACGCAAATGGGCATGGTTGGGGCCGCTAGCGTTGTCGTTTGCCGATGGCGAGTTTACACCGGCGCAGGTGATGGGCTTGACGGGTACAATGGCAAATGTGATGGCGTTGAGTGCCTACCGTCATCCCGAACGCGCCATCACGCGCACCGTGCGCGGCACGCTGCCGGCTTGGCTGGCGGGGTATGGGCTGGGGTTGGCTGGTCGTTTGATGTAGGCAGACTGCTAGGTATGTTTCTATGACAACAACGCTCAAATTGACCAAGATGGCGCACGGTGCAAAGGCGATTGCCAAAGCAAATAATCAGACGATTTTTGTGGCGGGTGGGTTGCCCAACGAGACGGTGCGAGCGCGGATTGTCAAACAAAAAGGACAATCGGCCGAAGCCGAAATCGTCGAAATCCTCAAAGCGGCAAAAGAGCGGATAGAGCCACGCTGTCAGCCGGCCGATATTCCAATCGCTGATTTTCAGCACATCAACTATAAGGCACAACTGCGTTTCAAAGAGCAAATTATGCTCGACCAGTTGCAGCGTGTCGGGCGGCTGAAAAATATCACGGCCGATCCCATCGTTCCACACCCGCAGCGATGGGGCTATCGCATGATGACGACGTTGAGCAAGACGGCCGATAATAGACTCGGCTATTGGTCACGCAGCCAGCGCAAGGTCCTGCCCTCACCCACATGCCCCGTGCTGCATCCGACGCTGCAAAATGTTCTGAGCGACATTGACCTTGAGCTTGATAACCTGATCAAGCTACACGTGCGCGTCGATTCTGAGGACAACGTGCTGCTCGCTTTCGAGATGCGCGACGCGGAACCACCCACCATTGAGATCGATTTTCCCGTTTCGGTCGCGCTTGTCATGCCTGACGGGATCGCGGCAACCTTAATTGGCGACCCCTATCAAGTACAGCGCATAGCGGGATGCCCCTATCGCGTGTCACCGGGCAGCCACTTTCACGTCAGCCCAGACAGCGCAGAAATGGTTGCAACAGCTGTTTCGGATTTGACGATGTTGTACGGCGATGAATTGGTCATCGACTGTTATAGCGGTGTTGGTGTTTTGACAAACGCGCTGTCGGTATTTGCCCGCGAGGTGATCGGTGTGGAGGTGAACGCAGATGCGATTGAAGATGCTGCGGTCAATCTGGATCACACCGACAACGTTGCGCTCTACAACGATTGGGTCGAGACGGCTTTGCCAAACATCGGCCGAACAGCCGACGTTCTCGTTCTCGATTGTGACGAAAATGGGTTAAGCAACGAGGCGGGGTTTGAGATTGTCAATCACGGTGCGCCCCGCATTGTTTATAGCAATCCAAACATTTCCACAATGGCGCGAGACGCGCGTAACTTGGTGGGCGCAGGGTATGAGATGGTGAAAATTCGGCCGATTGACACCCTTCCCCAAACATTTCAAATTCACACCGTCAGCGTTTGGCGTAAAGCCAGAAAAAAGATGTCAACGACTACCAGTTCAAGGCGGTAGTCGTTGACTTTATTAGTGCGTTAGCTGATATTCAATTCGTAGTGAACCGTATAGCCGCCTAATGCAGAGCGAATAGCCTCTTCGAGAGCTTTTTGGTCCTGCCCAGCCGCAGTTGTCACGTTGATGCGGGCAAGCGTGCCAAGACGTTTATCACCTTCCGCTGTCACAGTCACGCTTTGTACGCCAGACAGCTTATTGATTTCACCTTCGTAAACATCCTTGACTAATTGACGTGTCAGTGCGGGTTTGAAGATTTTTCCAACAGCGGTTAGTGGAATTTCAGGCAAAATTGTTACTGTTTTTGGTACAGCGGCACGTTCGCCAATGTTGCTCGCGGCAAATTCCTCAAGTTCTTTGCTTGTGGTGGTGGAGTCGGGTTTCAGCTCGACAAAGGCGACGGGCATTTCGCCAACGCGGGAGTCTGGTCGGCCGACGGCGGCCGATAGTGCAACCGCTGGATGCTGCATCAACACCTCTTCAATGATTTGCGGATCGATGTTGTGACCCCCGCGAATGATTAGCTCTTTCTTGCGGCCTGTCAGCCAAAAGTAGCCATCTTTGTCGCGCCGCCCTGTATCACCTGTGTTCAGCCATTTATCTTTGCCATCGCCTGTGTCAACGTATGCAGTCTGATTGTAGAAATCATCGTTATAGCCGGCGAATACGTTTGGCCCGCGCAGAATCACAACGCCAACTTCATCATCGTCGCAGAAACGCTTAAAATTTCCATCTTCAATTTCGGCAATTGCCATCTCTTGGTAGGGTAAACGATACCCAATTGAGCCATATTTTGGTTCACCATCACGTGGGTTGACTGAACAGACAGAGGTTCCTTCCGTGAGGCCATACCCCTCCAAAATGTTGATGCCGGCATGTTTCTCAAACTGGTTAGCGAGTTCAACTGGTAGTGGCGCGGCACCACAGTTTGCCATTTCGAGCGAACTAATGTCTGCATTGACAGGGTGATTGAGCAACTCTTTGTAAACAGTTGGTACACCGCCAAACAGGTTGATTTTGTAGTGGTCAACGATTTTCCAGAAGTTTGGGAAGGTTCCTTCACCACGAAAACCAGATGGTGTTCCCATGATAATGCCGCAACCATAAACAAAACTCTGGACACCGATGGCAATTGCGCCAAAGTTGTGAAAAAGCGGCAGACCGAGATAGGTCATTTTGCCCGCTTCGCCGCCAATGGCGAGACCGGCTGCCCAGCCGTCAAAGACTTGGTTACGGTGGGTGTGCATCGCTAGTTTTGGTGTGCCGGTCGTACCGCCTGTGTGAAAATAGGCGGCAATGTCGTTGGGTTTTGGTTCCGAGAAGTTAATCTTATTTTTGGGATATTTCTTGATGGTGCTATCAAAGTCGATCACCTTGGCACGAATACCTTTTGTACTCATGCTGCCTTTGACGATGCGTAAACCGCTCACGATCACCCTTTTGATGCCGCTTAGGAAGGCAGCGAGATCGATGGTGATGATCGTTTCGAGCGTAGGAACGTCGTTGGCAATGCTAGTAACCTGTTCCCAGATATTTGTTTTGGGAAAAGAGGCAATGGTGACTAGCACCTTTGTCTTGGCGGCGTTCATGATTTCCGCCATCACGTGTGGTTCAAGCAAGGGGTTAATCGGGTTAGAGATGCCAACTGCTTCTGAGCCAAACAGAGTCAGGTAGGTTTGTGGCGTGTTGGGCAAGATGTAGCTGACGACATCATTTCGGCCGACACCCAAATCATGCAGCATGTTTGCCGTTTGGTTTATCATGCCAAGAAACTCAGTGTAATTGTACATGACTGCATTTTCGTATTCGGTCGCCTGAAGGAAAAAACCAATCGCCGTTTGACTGGGATGATTTTGCGCTGAACGCTTAATCGCGGCATACGTGCTAGGAGGCAAATTGCGGTCTTCTAGTGGAATCCGCTCCATCTCTTCGATGTCTGCGAGGGTTGCTACTGCTTTAGGCATAATATTTCTCCATTCAACAAGTTGGGTCTCTATATAGTGCGTATAAGAAAGTGTTGGTGCATTATCCCAACATATTGCGATTTTTACCACTATGCTAAGATATAAATCGTCGTTTCGCATCCCATTTCACACGGATATTATTGGTTACAAAGTGCAAATTATTTACAGTAGTCGCTGTCGTCATAAAGGCACGACACATATTGATGGGTCATTATGAAAGAGAATCGTTTGATTTATTTATTGCTGCCATTTTTACTATTAGGGGGTCTTATTTGGCTGGTGCCGGTTTCGGCCGAGACCACCACACCCACCCTCACCGTCAACCCGCAAGCAATCGTCACCGATGTCAAGCCGTTTGGCATCAACATCGGCGCACACAACCCTTTCGGCTCGTCGCAAATTCTCAAAAATGTCATCCTCAACCCCGGCTTTGAAGCGGGTGAATACGGCATGATTGTTATCGTTGAGGATGGGGCGACCGAGACAACGATACAGGCTGAAAATTGGTACTTTCAGTGGGATCAAGCGGCTGTTATCACCGATGGTCAATCGGTTGGTTTTTGGAATGGCGCGACCTATCACTCTATCTATGGGGCATCGAAAGGGCGCAGCGGCACAGTTGCAGCGTTCACACACGAGCCGCATCAATTGATCCAGCAAAGCCAATATCAAACCTTTCACTTTGACAAAAATGATGTGCAGCCGGCCGAGGGGGATGTGTTTGTTGTTCGGCGCGTGATGACTGAGACGGTGGAGGGGTGTTGCGGCAATGCAAACGCAGTGCCGGATCGCAGTCAGACACGCCCGGGTTCGGTTGGTGAGCAGTCGCTCAAGATGTTGGCGCCTGATTCGACCGCCAGAAAGTGGCTCAGTTACAGCTATTACATGGACAGCTATGGACGTGACGGGGATGTGAGTGCCGGCCGATTGGTCAATTTCGATGGCAACTGGCGACTTTCGTTTTGGGTGAAAGCCCACAAAATGAATGAGCCGCTTGAAGTAAGCGTGCTACGTGAGGGTGGCATTCCACCATACTTTCAGGAGACGATTACCTTAACACAAGAATGGCAACTGATTGAACGACAATTCACAATTGTTGAGCCAATCACAACAACTTCTACGGTGTTTGCACTGACGATGAACTTAACAAACAACGCAGAGGCCGTTTGGCTGGACGATATTTCATTCTCTCGCAGCGATGAGACAAACCTGACCGTTTTTTCCGACAAATATGTCCGATATCTAAAAGAGCTAGAGCCGGGTATTTTACGCAACTGGGGCAACAATCAATTGGGCAGCACGCTCGACAATCAGCTTGCGCCAACATATGCACGCAAAACAACCGGTTGGTCGCCCAGCAAAACAAAGGCACGCGCCTTTCACTTTTCGCTTGGCGAATTCATGGAACTGTGCCGCGAAGTCGGTGCGGAGCCATGGTATGTGATCGCGCCGACAACCTTAAATGAAGAGATGGAAAACCTCGCCGCCTATCTCGCTGCCCCTATCAGCAGCGGTCATGAATATGCTCTACTGCGTCAGGAACATGGACAAACTGAACCATGGACAGATGTTTTTTCAAAAATTCATCTCGAATTTGGCAATGAGATGTGGGGCAGTGGCTATGGCGGTGATCCATTTTGGGGCGCAACGGTGCGTGGCGGGCAGCGGCTGGGACAAATCTCGCACGACCGCTTCTCAGCCATACGCGCCTCTGAGTATTTTGATGCGTCGCAGTTTAATCTGATTATTGGTGGGCAGACGCGCTATCTTCCACAGAATGTGCATATCGAAAACAACAGCACGACGCACGACAGCATGGCACTTGCCCCCTACTTTGGCAAACTGTCCACATACTCGACAACGGCCGATATCTACTACCCACTATTTGCCGAACCGCTTTATCAATCGGCCGTCGGTGGGGAGCGCAATGTTTTTAGCACCACACAGTTGCTAGCAGATCGCGGCACAACCCCTGCTATTTACGAGATCAATTTTCACACGACAAGCGGAACGGTTCCGCTCGATATTCGCAATGATTATGTGACAGGTCTGGGTGGCGGGATCGCGCTGCCGCTGCACATGTTGACCTATTTGCGTGATTTAGGGATTCGAGATCAGACGGCGTTTACAATGTTGCAGTATTCGTATCCTGTTTTTAATGTAAGCCGCTCGGCCGCCCCCCCATGGTATCAGCGCGAACAGTTCGACGATCAACTATATGAGTTGCAATCGACTAATAGGCAAACTGACACTGAGTTTGTGCGCCTATGGGGAATGCTGCGTGATTTGGAGGCGACGGGACGCAAGCGGCCGACGTGGTTAGGCTTAGAGCTTGTCAACCCACTCATTGCTGGCGATATGATTCATGTACAGGGAGAAAATATCCCATCAATTACCGTGCCACCAATCAATGAGTTAACGGTTCCAGTTGAACTGCCACTTGTGCAGGGGTTCGCTTTCAAGAATGACTCAGATGTTTCTGTGATGCTGTTTAACCTGAGCTTGACAGAGACAGTCACAGTTGATTTGAAGCTGCCACAGCCGACGACACGCGGCACAGTAGACATGAAAATTCTGTCGGGTGAGTACATTACATCCAACAACGAACTAGCACAAAACGTACAACTTGAGACCGTTCCCCTGAGTCTTAACGCCTCGAGCACGGTGGTGCTTGCGCCCTATTCGATGGTGGGGTTTGGGTATGAGTCGGCCGAAGTCCCTGTTGCTATCTCGCTCCAAAACACAGTACTACACGAAAAAAACGCACTTTATCCTATCCTACTCATGGCTGTGCTGTTGTGTGCGGTTAGCTTGAATGCACTCGTCAAAAGCCACAGAGATCGGTTACAATCAATATCTTGACTGATGCTTCAATTACTTTAATTTGAGATGAGAAATTTGTTTGGGGCAATTCGGCCGAAAAAAAATAAATGACGCACACACTAATCCGCAACACAACCCTGATCGATGGCAACGGTGGCAAGCCACTTCAAAACGCCGCTATTCTTATCCGAGATAACAAAATTGAGGCCGTTGGCACAGAGCAGGGTATCAAACTCCCCAACGCCACGATCAAACAGATCGACGCAAAAGGCGGCACGCTGTTGCCCGGCCTGATCGACACGCACGTTCACCTGCTCATGCAGGACATCAACCTCGTTGCCATGATGCAAATGCCCTACTCGCTCTCCTACTACAAGGCCGCCAAGTACATGGCTGCGACGATTGACGCGGGCATCACAACGGTGCGCGATGCGGGGGGAGCTGATTTGGGGATGAAGCAGGCGGTTGAGCAAGGGCTTGTCATCGGCCCCCGAATGCAAATCAGCATTACCGCGCTTTCAATTACGGGCGGTCATGGGGACGGCATGATGCCCAGCGGCGTCAATTTGAGCTTTTTCCCATCCACACCGGGCAGACCAGATAACATCTGTGACGGGGTTGAGGGCGTGCGACGCAAAGTGCGCGAAGTGTTACGAGCTGGGGCTGACGTGGTTAAAATTTGTTCGACGGGTGGCGTATTGTCGCCAACCGATCACCCTGAGTTCACTCAATTTTCGCCCGAAGAGTTAGACGTGATTGTGCGCGAGGCGGCCTATCGTAAAGGGGTCAAGGTGATGAGCCACGCACAGGGGTTAGAAGGGATTCGCAACGCGGTTGAGGCAGGCGTTCACTCGATTGAACATGCGATCTATCTCGATGAGCCGCTTTGCGAATTGATGATCGAGCGCGGAACCTATATTGTGCCGACGCTATTGGCTCCTGTTTCTGTTTTAGAGCAAGGCAAGGCGAGCGGGATGCCAGACTATGGGATTCGCAAATCGGCCGAAGTCATCGAAGCCCACCGCGAGAGCATCGCCCTAGCCCACAAAATGGGGGTCAACATTGCGATGGGGACAGATGCGGGCGTGATGCCACACGGCACAAATCTGCGCGAATTGGGCTTGATGGCGGGCATTGGGATGTCGCCGATGGAGACAATTGTGGCGACGACGAAGACGGCGGCCGATTGTCTCGGCTGGCAAGATCGGGTTGGCACGCTTGAAGCTGGCAAGCTGGCAGATGTCATCATTTCCCGCGTTGATCCTTTGACAAACCTAAAGGGGCTAGAGAATACCAACAATATCGCTTTTGTGATGAAAGATGGAGCTATCTTGAAAGATCAACTGTGAATCATGAAACTTAGGACTATATTATGCAAACGATTTTATGGCCGGGAACAACAATTTTTGGCGTAGGCGCATTGGCTCATTTGGCAGACCAAGTAGGGGTGCTGGACAAAACGCATCTGTTTGTGCTGATTGACCCGGGCGTGAGGGATATTTCGGCCGACATCACCTCCGCCCTCGCCCGCACCGCGATTCAGATAACCTATTTCGACGACGTGATCGGCAATCCCGATGCCAAACATGTCGATGCAGCCTATGCGGCATATCGAGCGTGCGGCGCAGATTGTATCGTTGGGGTCGGCGGCGGCAGTGCGCTTGATATGGCAAAGGGGGTGCGGATTTTGGCAGGCTCGCCAGATGGTGTTAGCGTGGCAGAATATCTATCTACGTTGGGGGAAAATAGGCGGCCGAATCCTTCCCTTGCCGCGATGCCGCCGATGATAGCTGTTCCGACGACGAGCGGAACCGGTAGCGAGGTGACACCATGGGGTGTCGTCACAGACAAAGAGACACAACAGAAGGCAGGCATCGGCACAAACCTAATTCCCAACGTTGCGCTGCTCGACCCACAGCTAACCGTTTCGCTGCCATCTCATCTGACGGCTGCGACGGGCATGGATGCGTTGTCCCACCTAATTGAAGCCTATGTGTCAACCAACGCGCAAAAAACGCTTGATCCGTTGATTTTGCAGGGGATCGCGCTGATCGGACAACATCTTCGCACGGCGGTTGCAGAGGCTGATAACCTAGGAGCGCGTGCTGCGATGCTGGAGGCATCTATGCTGGGTGGGGTTGCACTTAGCTCAAACTGGCTAGGAGCAGCCCACTCTTTAGCCCATCAGCTCTCGACGTTTTGTGACATTCATCACGGGCTAGCCTGTTCTTTGATGTTGCCACCACAGATGCGCTTTAGTCATGATTGGGCGGCCGAGCGGTATGCAGAAGTGGCGTTTGCGCTGGCTGGGGAGCGCGATGGAACCAAGGCGGGGGATTTGGTTGAGGCATTGGCGGCCGATATTGGCTTGCCAACTCGACTGAGCGCATGTGGCGTACAGGAAGATCAGATCGAAACGTTAGCCGCCTTTGCCTTCAAAGATTTGAACTGGTGGACAAATCCAATTCAGCCGACAGAAAGTCAATTAGAAGAAATGTATCGGGCAGCCTTCTAAGGAAAGCTTATACGGAACCAAGTAATTTCATCGTGGATGGAGTCGCGCATCGGCCGAAACGTCACCCCTAACACCCGTTGTGCCTTTGCCGAAGACACCCAATGGCGGTTTGCCCGTCACTTCCGACATCGCGCCATAAAACCACTTGTCGCTCGATGTGGCTTGTGGTGGGTGCAACTTGACAGAGACAGGGGACGTTTTATAATCAGCCAAGATGGATAATATGTGGCAATCTGCGTTGAAAACCAAGATGATAGATGAAAACATAGAAGAAGTCTGAAAAAGGAAGGCGACCCCAGAAAAGTCGCCGCCGCTGGGCTACAGCGGCGTAACGCCTGTGGACACCATATAAGACCGCTTGCGGCGACAGTGGATGGGCGCAGGTACTTATAGCGTGTTGCACACGTTTGCACACGTTTAAGGTAGCAGAACGAATATATGAGTAATGAAGGCAAATGCCCGGTGACGGGTGGACATGATACAAACGCGGTTGTCTTGAAAATGTCAAACCGCGACTGGTGGCCAAACCAGTTAAACCTAAAAATGCTGCATCAGAACTCTGCCCTGTCTGACCCAATGGGCAAGACGTTCAACTATGCAGAGGCGTTTGAGAGTCTTGATATAGAGGCATTAAAAAACGATCTCTATGCGTTGATGACCGATTCGCAGGACTGGTGGCCGGCCGACTATGGTCATTATGGCCCCCTCTTTATTCGGATGGCGTGGCACAGCGCGGGGACATATCGCACGGCTGATGGTCGCGGTGGTGCATCCTCTGGCACACAACGCTTTGCACCACTCAACAGCTGGCCGGACAATGCAAATCTCGACAAAGCGCGTCGTCTGCTCTGGCCGATCAAGCAAAAGTATGGTCGCAAAATCTCTTGGGCAGACCTGATGGTGCTGACAGGCAACTGCGCCCTAGAATCGATGGGCTTTAAGACGTTTGGCTTTGCTGGCGGCCGTGAAGACATCTGGGAACCTGAAGAAGATATTTATTGGGGTGCTGAAGACACATGGCTGGGCGATGAGCGTTACAGCGGAGACAGAGAGCTTGAAAGTCCGCTCGCTGCCGTTCAGATGGGGCTTATCTACGTCAATCCAGAAGGGCCGAACGGCACGCCAGACCCACTTGCCGCAGCAGAAGATATCCGGGAGACGTTCTCGCGCATGGCGATGAATGACGAAGAGACAGTCGCGCTCGTTGCGGGTGGACACACCTTTGGCAAAACGCACGGAGCTGGCGATGCAGCACTCGTCGGCCCTGAGCCAGAGGGAGCCAGCATCGAGGAGCAAGGTCTCGGCTGGAAAAACAGCTTTGGCAGCGGCAAAGCGGGTGACGCAATCACCAGCGGCTTAGAAGGCGCATGGACACCCACCCCTATCGACTGGGATAATAGCTTTTTCGACACGTTGTTTGGTCATGAGTGGGAGCTAACTAAAAGTCCAGCGGGCGCATATCAATGGAGACCACAAAATGGCGCCGCAGCCAACGCAGTGCCAGACGCGCATGATGCTTCTAAACGGCACGCGCCGATGATGCTGACAACTGATCTCGCGCTGAGAATGGATCCCATCTACGGCCCAATTTCAAAACGCTTTCACGAGAATCCAGAGCAGTTTGCAGACGCTTTTTCCAGAGCTTGGTACAAGCTGACACATCGTGACATGGGGCCGGTTTCCCGCTACCTTGGGCCTCTCGTTCCCGATGAGGAATTGATATGGCAAGACCCTATCCCTGAAGTGACGTATGACTTGATCGACGAGCAGGACGCGGCCGATCTCAAAAGCAACATTCTCGCATCAGGGCTGTCCGTTTCCCAGTTGGTCTCAACTGCTTGGGCATCGGCCGCAACCTACCGCGATTCAGACAAACGCGGCGGCGCAAATGGGGCGCGTATTCGCCTTGCACCGCAGAAAGATTGGGAAGTAAATGAGCCTGAACAGTTGGCAATCGTGCTTGAAACGCTTGAGGGAATTCAGGCCGAGTTTAACGACGCACGGCTCGATGGAAAACAGGTTTCGCTGGCTGACCTAATTGTGCTTGGTGGCTGTGCAGCGGTTGAGCAAGCGGCGCAGGATGCGGGGCATGATGTCAGTGTGCCGTTTACGCCGGGGCGCACCGATGCCTCACAAGAGCAAACGGATGCCGAGGCATTTGACGTGCTTGAGCCAACAGCTGATGGGTTCCGCAACTATCTCAAAGGTAATTACACGGTCTCGGCCGAAGAAATGCTCATTGATCGGGCGCAACTGCTCACGCTAACTGCTCCTGAGATGACGGTTTTACTGAGCGGTATGCGTGTTTTGAATGCCAACGTCGGTGAGTCACAACACGGTGTCTTCACGGATCAACCTGAAACGCTTACCAACGATTTCTTAGTGAATCTGCTCGATATGGGAACAGCTTGGTCGGCCGTTTCAGAAAACGAAGCTGAGTTTGAAGGACGTGATAGAGCGACAGGGGAGCTAAAATGGACTGCAACCCGCGCCGATCTCATCTTCGGCTCAAATTCCCAACTCCGTGCGATTGCCGAAGTTTATGCGAGCGATGACGCACGAGAGATGTTTGTGCGTGATTTTGTAGCGGCTTGGGATAAGGTCATGAATCTCGACCGTTTTGACCTTGAATAAAAGTTGAAAATGGTGAACGGCGAATGGTAGGTTGAAGATGCGCTTCTCATTCACCATTCGCCATTCCTAATTTGGCAGTATGTAATCTACTTGCCGTATGGTAGCTGTTGATCTGCAAGCCACATGCGTAGCTCTCGTAAGCGGAAAGCCGACAACAGTGACAAGGTGTGGGATGTGAAGGCTGGAAAATCGGCTGAAAAGCCCTCGATCAGTTGTTTTGCCCCTTTGACATCACCTCGCCTCAAAAGTGCCTGCAGTTGGGCAATCTCTTCCTGCGGTGGGAAAATCAGTTCAGCAGAAGATTGATCTGCAACTGTATCGTATTCCCACGTGAGGTTGAGTAGCGTCCCGATTTTTTCGAGGAGTTGCTCCGTCTGGATCGGCTTGAGCAGGAACCCATCGACGGCAACGGAGTCATCCTGTTCCAGCACAGAGGCTGAAAGCGCGATGATTGGGATATGTGCAAGTTGTTGATGATGGCGAATTTTCCTGACAAGGGCAAAGCCATCTAAATTGGGCATGACCAAATCGGTCAGAACTAAATCGGGCGCAGCGTGCGTTTGGAGCAGTTCGAGCGCAACCCGCCCGTCTCTAGCTTCAGTTGTTTTAAACCCTAACGGGGCAAGCAGATCAGTCAAGAATGTGCGGTTCTCCCATTTGTCATCCACAATCAAAAGATGTGGGGGTGCGCCCTGCACGCCTCGAATTGTCCTTTGCTGGGGTTCGAGCGTTGGGTTGGTCATGACAATGGGGAGCTGTAGCACAAACGAGCAATGGGTGCCTTCTCCTTCACGACTTTCAATGTGGAGTTCGCTTCCCATCAGTTCCAGAAGCTGTTTGACGAGAGCTAACCCTAGCCCTGTGCCTTGCTTTTGCTGTTCGGCATAGCGGGTGCGATAAAATGGCTCCTGAATTTTTAGCAGTTCGCTGGGTGAGAGGCCGGGGCCTGAGTCCCGAATGGAGAATTTGAATGTAGGCGCTTCGGCCGAATGCGCCAAAATCGTGACTGAAAAGAAAACCTGTCCCTGCTCAGTGAATTTGATCGCATTACCAAGCAGATTGAGACAAATTTGACGCAGCCGCTTCTCATCAAAAATGTATGAGTCTGACGAAACAGTTGGAAAGTGTGTGTGTAGTTCCAGATGCTTCTGTTCGGCCTGTGGGCGCACCATGTTGTCGAGCATGTGCAGCAAATGAGGCAAATTGGCAGAATCTGGCTGGAGCGTTACCTTACCAGCTTCGATTTTTGCCAAGTCGAGCAGATCATTGATCAAGCCTAGAAGATGTTGACCACTATCTTGAATGATGGTCAACGTGCGTTCGGTGGGCGGTTGCCGACGAAAGATTTGTGCATAGCCGAGAATCGCGTTGAGGGGCGTTCGTAGTTCATGGCTCATGTTGGCGAGAAAACGGCTTTTGGCTTGATTGGCGGCTTCGGCCGAATTTTTCGCCACCTCCAAATCTGCTGTCCGCTCTTGCACTCGCGTCTCCAACGTCATTTGGGTTTCCTGCACGGACGATACCATCTGGTTAAATGATTGTGTTAAAAATCCAATTTCATCGTTGAACTGAACCCGCACACGGGTATCCAACGCCCCCTGATTGACTTGTTCCACCCCTGTCACCAAAGCCTGTAGCGGTTGGAACAGCCCCGGTCTCAACAATAGCGGCAGCGTGATTAACAATAAGATTGCCAGAAGAACGAGTAAAAAGACGACTGGTAAGAGCAGTTGATGGGCATGTAAACGCGCTTCTGCGGCGAAGAAAGCATAAACAGAGTGGGCAGATTCGGCCGAATTTGGCTCCGCCACAAAACTGGACACCAACTGCGCCGATTCGCTTGATTGCTGCACAATCCCAACGAGTCCATTGTTCCCAAACTGATCATCAATATAGGTGCGCTCAAGTGCCACCTCGCCATACGACATATTCACAACGCCATCAGCATATACCACCAGTTGGGTTATAATTGGATGCGGTTCAGTTTGTTCCCATGTGACAACAAATTGATCGATTGTGCTCCGTACATAGACTGCTTCAAAGTCCGTTGCCAATGGCACATAACCCACCGTGGCCTCCCGTACCAATGCGCCACGATCTGTCATGCGCCTGTCTGCCGCTGCAATAACATACCCATCTTTGCAAACCTTTGGCATCTGCCCCGATGCGGGTAGCCCGGCAAACAGATCGAAAGAGGCTTCCCAAATGACGCACTCCCCTCGCCCAATATCCAAACGTCTACCCCATTGTGGGTCAAGTTGGGATGGCAATGTTTCATAGACAAAGCCACGCCCGTTGCGTGTCCACTGAATGGTTTGCTGACTAGATATAAGCTCCGAGGGTTGATACGTGCGCTCCAAAAATGGTGTCAACCAAATTCCCAACGTGCCAACCGTGGACAACACAACGACAACAACCGTCAGATTAATTTTGTTCAAAAACGAAATGGGCTGCGGTGCGTAATTGAAGTATGCAATCCCCATTGCCAACACAATTGCCCCAATGACCAGACCAACCAACACATTTGTAAGCGGGATAGGCACAAAGGGAGCCAGTAACTGACCTAATAAAACAACTACACCACCCACACCAGACACCAATCCCACGCGCCCAAAGGCTCGCAACATACGCTGCATTTGCTCTGACTCTTCAAGCCGCGTACGCCGTATCAACACAAATAAACCCCATAAGGCCAAGCTCGCAACAGATGCGCCGCCCGCTGCTTCACCCCAATTGTCAACAAAACGAGATAACTCAATGCCAGCAAACGAATGAAATAAAGTGCGCCAGCCCATGATTAGCAGCAACAGGAGTCCAACCGACTGCATGGCTCGCTGAATGCTTCGTTCGGCCGATACGACCGCAACTGTCCAAGCCGTTCCCAGAGAGACCCCCCATAACACACCCGCAAGCGGCAGATTGGTGACAACCCACAAAAGCATCACTATCGCTATGCAAGTGACAATCCAGCGTTCTCGTTCCCACTCCGCCCTGCGTGTGGGGACTGTATAGGTCATATTGGCAAACCCAACAAACCCAACGATCACGAATACCTGAAGCGCGATGTTGATGTCATTTTGGAAACGAGACCACGGAGCAAGCAAAGTGGCGAGACAAAATAGAACGACATACCCAACGATGATGCCATCACCCCAAATCACGAGGTAAGTGTGTTCATCTTTGTCTGGCGTTCGGAGGATTTGCCCAAGCAAAATCAGAGCTACAAGTAGCTGGCTAAACAAGACAAGGGCATTTGCATTAAAGAGAAGCATACTGATTGACTGATAAAAAGGGTGAGAGGGATATTTTCCAAAAGGCAAAAAAACGATCTTCTTCCAGAAGAAATCTGACAATCAAAAGGAAAAGACGGATGGAAAACAAGCTAAGTCTGTACGATACATTAATGGAGCTGTTGGGACAAGAAGCAAAATGGCAAGACATAAGTAGTCAGGAAAAAGTTTTGGGGCAATGGTAAACGGTAATCAGCGTTCGGTATTGACCTGTGGTAGAACGCACACCGAATACCGAACACCCGATTACTTTTGATTAAGTACTTATAAGCAACGCCCTGCGTAAGCCAGACACGCAATACGCACAACCCTTATCAACGACATCTTCACACCAATTTTCATCAAAACAGCAAATAAAGAGCTATAAACGGTATATCTGTCACGAATACACGAACGGCGCTCTTGTGGGTTTCGTTCATCAAGTGACTTATGAACCAACAACTCTGCTCTCAATGTGGTGAAACAAATCGTGATGGCTCACGCTTCTGTCGTAAATGTGGTGTCTCTCTCTCAACCGTCAGCGCGACCCCACAAACTTTTCCGAACATGGCAACAGGTCGTTTGCCTGCAAACACCTTTCTCAACAATCGCTACATTTTACTCGGCAAAGTGGGACAAGGGGGCATGGGAGCGGTTTACAAGGCGGTGGACACAAAAACGGATAAAACGGTTGCCATCAAGGAGATGTCCAACTCTGCTATCTTTGACCAAGACGAAAAGGCGCGGGCGATTGCCTCATTTGAGCGGGAGGCGGAGTTGCTGACGCGGCTCAACCATGTGCATCTCCCCAATGTCAGCGATAAATTTGTCATTGATGACCGCCATTATTTGGTAATGGAATTTATTGAGGGTCAGACATTGCAAGAGATGCTCGATGAAAAAGGTCAGTTCCCCGAAAAGACGGTCTTGGCTTGGTCTCGTCAACTATGTGATGTGTTGTCCTATTTGCACAAGCAGCCACAGCCGATCATCTTCCGCGATCTCAAGCCCGACAATATCATGCTCACGCGCTCCGGTGACGTGAAGCTGATCGACTTTGGCATCGTGCGATTTTTTAAGCCCGGTCAACAGAAGGATACGGTCGCCTTAGGAACGTTGGGCTATGCTGCGCCGGAGGCATTTAGCGGACAAACATCGACGCGCAGTGACATCTATTCACTTGGCGTGACGCTCTTCGCGTTGTTGACGGGCGAAGATGTGAGCGACTATCCGCCGATGCAAGCGTTGCCGCGTGTGCGTTCAAAAAGGCGGGGAATATCGGCCGATACCGACAACCTGATCGCCACCGCCACCGCTTACAATCCAGCCAAACGCTTTCGAGACGCACGCACAATGCAGCTTGCCTTGTTGCCCTCCACGGTCTCTCCCATCCACACCCCAGTCCAGCCTCCCATCAAACCGCCCAATCGACCGTCAACAGGTGGTATCAAGACCTCCCGCCTAACGACGCAGATGCTAATTAAAGCGTCCGCTTACACCACTCGACAACTGCTCACTGCCGGAGGCAGCTTGCTGCTCACGTTGCTTGTGGTACTGTGGCTCGTCACACCCTATCTGATCAACACATGGCTGTGGAGCAATGTTCCGACGATTGCAATAATCGCACCGTTGGCGTATGCAGCTACCCGCAGACGTTGGGCGGCCGCCATCGCACACTTTAGCGTCGGATTTATTGGGGGCATTATTACTTGGTCACAGCTAGACTACGCAACGAACTCTGCCAATCTGCTCATTGGGGCGGTTGCGAGTGCATTGGTGATTGAAGGCATGATCATGTTGTTGCCCAAAATCATGGGGTCACTCAGACGGGATGATCCCGGCGCATGGCAGCGTGAGGCAGCTTGGCTTGGCTTCACAGCCATTATTGGACACATCATTTTTGCCGTCATCAGCAGCTATATGAGTTTTGCAATCAACGGGGTCGCGTGGATTAGCGCGTTTTTGCTTGGTGGTCTCGGTTGGTTTGTCGGTGATTTAATACAAGGGTATCTCTTTCTCAAGCAAACTGGTCTCAAATGGCGTGATTAGTTAAAAGGAAACGGACATGCAGCTTCAAAAAGGTCAGGTGATTTACAATCGCTACCGCATCGTTGAGTTTGTCGGCGGCGGTGGCTATGGCAACGTCTATCGAGCGTGGGATATATCGCTACGGGCGCGTGTTGCGCTCAAGGAAAGTACGGAGAGTTCGGCCGAAGCCCGCCAGCAGTTTCAACATGAAGCCTCCACGCTGGCAAACTTGCGCCATCCCAACCTGCCTCGCGTCACAGATCACTTTATCATTCCAGAGCAAGGTCAATATCTCGTGATGGACTTTGTGGATGGCACAAACCTGCAAGATCGGATGCGGGCGCAGGAACGCCCTTTCACGCTGGCAGAGATCAAGCCGTGGATTGAGCAGGTTTGTGATGCGGTCTCCTATCTACACAACCAGTCGATTATCCACCGCGACATCAAGCCAGCCAATATCATCATCACTGAAAATAATCAGGCGATGCTGGTCGATTTTGGCATCTCAAAACTAAACTCGGCGCAAGCCAAGACACAGGTTGCGGCAAAAGCGGTCTCACCCGGCTTTAGTCCACCTGAACAGTACGGTGGGCGAACAGGCCCTTATTCGGATGTTTACTCATTGGGGGCAACCGTTTACTGTTTGCTGACTGGGGAAGAGCCGACCGATAGCATTTCGCGTCAGTTTAGCAATGTGCGTTTGCCGGCCGTCTCGGAACGCAGCCAGACGAGCGGGCCAGCGGTCAACCGCGCAGTCTACACGGCGATGGCGTTGACGACGACTGATCGCTATCCATCGGCCGATGCCTTCGCCCGCGCCCTCTTCTCAACCGCGCCGCCAGTTTCCACCCCCCAACCTACCCCACCGCCTCCCGTCAGCCAAGCCGCCACCGTTAGGCAGCCGACCTACACACCACCCGACACATCATCGTTATCCTCTCCTTCAGCGGGAACGAACAAATCACGTCTGCCACTCTTTATTGGGGGCGGTGTCCTTGCGCTCCTCATTTTAATTGGCTGGCTTGGGTCGCAGGTCATTTTGCCCGCATTTGCCCCAACACCCACGCCAACAGCGCTGCCGCCGACAAGCACGCCCACCAACACACCAACGAATACCCCGACCCCAACGCTCTCTCCAACGCCCACGCTGACACCTTCACCAACTGCCACCCCCGATCCTTATGCTGGGTTTAGCGAAATCGAGCATAGCACGCGGGGAATTTCAATTCAGCTGCCCGATAGTTGGGTGCGGGAAGAGACGGCCGATGGCTTTGAGTACGCAGACTCACAGGCCAGCTTTGATTCGGATGATTTCACGGATGGTGCAGCCGGAACACTGTTTGCCGATGCAAGCGTGGCGGGGTTGGCTCCAGACGCGCTGCTCGAATTCATGCTTGAATCATTTCGGGAAGAGTACGACTCGCTTGAAGTTATCAATGAGACAGAGCTATTTTCTATCAATGGACAAAGCGCAGCGACCACAACCTACTTAGCTGATGCCGAAGACATCATCATCGACTTGACGGCGGTTCGCACGTCGGGCAATGCCATGATTATGGTCAATCTTGTGTCAGAGAAAGGGGACGCATGGGAACGCTGGCAGCCAACCTTCCTAGCGATTCGGGACAGCATCGTGTTGGGCATACCGCTAGCAACGCCTGAACCGCCCCCACCCACAGAATCCCCTGTAGGGGAGACCATATCTGTTGGCGATCAAGTGGATGGGGTAATTAGAGATGAGATCGGGATAGAAACGTACTCGCTTGTGGCTAATGCAGGGGAAGAACTGCTCATTTTGGTCGTTCCACAGATAGATGCAGACCTAGACATTGCGGTGTATGGGGCTGGTGAAAATGCGTTGGCAGAAACGATCAGCTTTGGGAATGATGCCGATTCTGTTGTCTTTACACCAGAGAGTTCGGCCGATTATCTACTCGCAATTTCTGAATTCGGCCGAGATGCAGACACCGACCCAACCCCCTATTTTCTACTCGTGCTGCCTGTTGATGACAGCGTGACCGGCTTTGTGACGGCGGGCGAAACGACCTCTCATACCTATACGACAGCTGAGGAGTCAATAGACGTTCTCACGCTAGAATGTTACAACGGACTCGACGGCATCATCTCGCTCTATGATCCAGAGGGAAATTTGGTTGTCTCGGCCGATTACGCTTCCGAAAATTACAATGAAACGATCTTCTTTGTTGTAGACTTTGTCGGAGAATATACAATCGAAATTGAAGGTGCTTCCGGAACAAGTGGTGACTATCGCATTATCTTAGGCACAGCTGTTCGGGAGGCAGATCGCTAATGAAATACTGTCCACAATGCGGCACGGAAAATCGGCCGAATTCGCGTTTTTGCACAAACTGTTCCTGCTCACTGCTCACTGAGCGCCGCTGCCATCAGTGCGGCGCAGCCAACAACCTGCAAGCCAACTTCTGCTATCAATGTGCGGCCGATTTGAAAACGGGGCCGCTCCAGCGGCAAAGTACAACAGGCCGTTTGCCCACCAACCATACGCTTGCAGACCGCTACATGATCATCCGCGTGCTTGGGCAGGGCGGCATGGGAGCCGTCTATCTCGTCGATGACACCCGACTGCGCGGCAAACAATGGGCGCTCAAAGAGATGAGTGATGGGCTTCTGACAGACGAGCAACAAATCAACGATGCGATTGCCGCTTTTGAACAAGAGGCAATGCTGCTCTCAAATCTCGTTCACCCCAACTTGCCCAACGTGGTCGATTACTTTGACGAGGGTGGCAAGCATTATCTCGTGATGGATTTTATCGAGGGCAAAACGTTGGCGGACATTGCTGAACAGCAAAACGAACCAATCGATGAGAAAAAGGTGCTTGAGTGGGCGGATCAGCTCTGCGACGTGCTGCACTATCTGCACACGCAGCCACGGCCGATTATCTTCCGCGACCTCAAGCCCGATAACATCATGCTGACGGCCGATCAGCGCATCAAGCTGATCGACTTTGGCATTGTGCGCTTTTTCAAGCAGGGCAAAAGCACAGACACGACTAGCTTTGGTACGGCTGGTTTCGCGCCCCCCGAACAGTATGGCTCTGGTCAAACAGATGCCCGCAGCGACATCTACGCGCTCGGCGCGACGCTCCACTACCTGTTGACGCTGCGCCAACCGCATGAAGATCCGTTCAACTTTCCAGCTATTACCAAATTTAATCCGATGATCGCTGATAGCACGGAGGACGCGATTCTCAAGGCCGTTGCACGCAATCCGGCCGACCGATGGAACACAATTGCCGAGATGCGGACAGCCTTGCGTCAGCCCAAAATGCCGCCACAAAGCAGTGGATTTTCATCCCCTCACTTCCCGCCACCGCAAAATCCACCGCCCAGACATGATCCATTTCCACCTTTCCCGGCTGTAACTAATAACAAGCCGGCTCCCTTTCAGTCGCAAACACCGGCCGACCAGCCGCTCAGATGGGAAAGCCCCAATCCCCCCGTTTCACAGTCTGGCTATATGTCAAAACAGCTTCCACCTGAAGGACATGGCTTATGCTGGGGTGGTTTTTTGCTGACGGGTTTTTGGGGCTTTGGCAATGGAATGTGGTATCTCATCATTGCCACAACGATTCTTTCATTTATTCCTGTGGTTGGCATGTTGCTCAATCTCGTTCTCTCTATCGCTGTTTTGTTCAAGGGGCGTGAGTGGTCTTGGAGTAATCGACAGTGGAACAGCGTTGAGGAATTCAACAAAGCCCAGCACAATTGGGCAATTGCAGGATTGGTTTTACTTGGCGTAGGGGCTTGTATCTTTCTTGCTGCTTTTAGCGCATAGCTAAAGGGTTTATCTTAAACAAGGAGATTTTCTCATGACAAAACAGACGACTATTATGCTTGCGCTATTTGGGACGTTATTAGTGATTGCAATCGGGCTAGCAGGCTTGCTATATTTGCGACCCAGCGATGAGGAGCCAGAGAGCGAGCAACCCGTTGGCGAGGTGGTGACAGAGGTGACGCTTGAGTCGCAGGCTCCTTTACCGACCGTGTTGGCAACGACGGAGCCAGAGGATGAGACGGGGGAACAGGGGGAATCGGCCGATCCCACCCCCGTACCAACCGTCATTATTGTGGGCGATGTCGGCTCTGTCGATACGGGCAGCATCGACATCAGCAAATCACCAAAGTTAGCCGAGTTGATCGAAAAATATCCAGAAATAGCCACCTTGATGGCAAATTTAGATCTGTCTGACGAGCAAACATTGCGTGAAGTTTATCGTCTGCTGATCGAGATGTACGAGAAGGAAGGGTTTCGCGCTTTGCGCGAAATCATGGGTGAGACAGGGCTATTGACGGCGATCAAACTCAATTCTGCCTATCTCGATTTTGCCTTGGCCTATGAGTTAGAAGGGTTTGACGCAGCCGTCGATCTTGCTCGCAAGCGCAGGCTCATTAATGAAGATGACGAACTGCGTTTGGTTTTGATCCTCGATACAGAGGATATGTCGCTCATTACGCCCATCCTAGAGGAGAACAACATCACCAACCTAGGCAGCCACGGCAATGAGATCGAGATAGGCATTCCACTGTCTGAGTTGCAACAGGCGGCCTCTTCAGAGGATGCGGTTGTGCGTCTTGTGCAGCTCGCCTACACACCGCACGTCGTTGGGGTGCGGACACCTGATATTATCGTGGAGCAGGCCGTGAATGCTCAGGTCGTTGGTGAAGGGGTTGCAAATACGGCGGCCGATCAGTGGCACGCAGCCGGATTTACAGGACAAGGGGTCAGGGTAGGGGTCATCGATCCCGGCGGATTTGGCAATTATCAAGCGTTGCTTGGCACAGATTTGCCATCATCGGTCACGACGATGCAAGCACCAGACGCGCTCAACGCGATGCGCGGCGTGCATGGAACAGCGTCTGCGGAAATCATTTACGAGATGGCTCCCGGCATAGAGCTTTTTTTTGCACAGGCTGAAACGCATATTGAATTTGAAAACGCGGTTGATTGGATGATCGCGCAAAATGTCGCCATTATCTCGTATTCGGCCGGTACTTTCTTTGCGCCTATGGACGGCACAGGGCCAGATGTGGAGGCTGTCAAGCGGGCAACGGACAACGGCATTTTGTGGGTTAATGCAGCGGGAAATTCGGCCGAAGAACATCTCTACATGGAGTTCACAGACGAAAATGGCAACGGCTTTCATGAATTTCCACACGGCGGTGAACTGCTCTCTTTTGACCATTTTGGCGCGGTTCAGGTCTTCCTTTCTTGGGATGACGTTTGGGGCGGTGCGACACAAGATTTTGACTTTTTTATTGTGAGTGCCGATGAGCTAGATTTGGATATAGAAGATTGGGAACACAAGGCATGGGATCCGCAGGGAGGTAGCGCAACGGATGTCCCTTTTGAAGGATATGTGACGGAGTTGGCAAATAGACCCTACTATCTCGTCATTCAGGGATATGATGTGACGCGCCCTAGCAAATTAAACTTGTTTACCAGCTATGTTGACCTTCCCTACGCCCACCCACAATATAGTCTGCTCTCTCCCGGTGATGCCCCAAGCGCGTTGACGGTGGGAGCCGTCAATTGGCAAGACAGCTCGCTTGCGGAATATAGTTCACAAGGACCGACGCTTGACGGGCGTGACAAACCGGATATTTCTGCCCCAGCAGGGGTCAGCGGAAGTAGCTATATTGGGGAGCCATTTCATGGAACCTCCGCCTCCGCGCCGCACGTGGCAGGAGCCGCTGCTATCCTTTTCTCGGCTAATGCACAGGCATCGGCCGATGATGTCCGCAACTATCTGCTCGACAACGCGATAGATGCTGGCCCCGCCGGCTATGATTATGGGTATGGAAGTGGGTTTTTGACGCTGGGGAATGCACCAAGCTCGGCCGATCCCGCCCCACGTGCCGGCACACCATCCGCCACTATTAACACGGTTGAGATGGAGCACAACGTTTATGTTAGTCAGCAAAAAGGGATGCTGATCTACACCGATTTTCGGGTCAGCAATATGAACCAGCAGCGCGGCTTTGCGGTCGCCACGTTCTACGACAGCGGGGGCAACCCGTTGCCAGATAGAAATGAACAATTTGTCAATTCAAGTGGCAATATCGCTTCAACAAATGACTTTACGCCAATTTATGATGACGCACGTTTTAGCGATTACCCACTATTTCTACCCTACAGTGAGTTGGAGTTAGGGGCTGGCGCACATCAACTCAGCTTTCGAGTGGCTATCTTTGACTCGAACGGCAACGCATTGGCAAACAGCAATCCGCTCTCTTTCAGATATAGCAGCGATGCCGGCCGCCTTGGTGGCGGCACGATCTCAAATATCAGCGTTCAACATAATATGACACGCGATGGGGTCGATGGCATGGTGATTCGCGCCAATTTAGACGTTCGCAATGGGGCAGGTAAGCCCGCAGGCTTGACGGCGTTTTTCTACTTTGATAATAGCGCAAATCGGCCGCTGCGTGACTTCAACAACCGCTATCGAACACAACAGGGCGATGTCGCCGTTGGACGGACATTTACCCCTAATTCAGCCAACGAATCCTACACAAACTTTGAGTTGTTTATGCCCTATGAAGAGCTACACATGGACCCGGCTGCCGGACTCCGCCATGAACTCAAGTTTTATCTCGCACTCACGGGCGGAGATGGGTGGCGCAAGCTGGACGCATCTCCGTGGGTCTCCTTCTGGCTACAGCAATAGCGGAGATCGATTTGGTCGTAAGGCGTATTGCATATACAGAACACGCAATACGCCTTACGTTTAACATAGTCACTATTGCCCTGCTGCCACAAACTCTCGCACAGTCGCTAGCGGGCTTTTGCTCTTAACAAGCGTTTCACCGACCAGAATCGCGTTGACACCGATAATTCGCATCGTGCGGACATCATCGGCCGATTGCAGCCCACTCTCTCCCACAGCCAAAATCTCCTCTGGGATCATATTTCGCAGACGGCGTGTATTTTCAAAATCAACCTCAAACGTCTGTAAATTGCGATTATTCACGCCGATGATGCGCGGCTTAATGTCCAGAACCTGTTGCAATTCGGCCTCTGAATGCACCTCGACCAGCGCATTCATCCCCAAACTGTCCGTCAACGCAAGTAACTCCTGCATCTGCCCCTTGCCCAACACGGCTGCAATCAACAGAATTGCATCGGCTCCTGCCGCTCGTGCCTCATAGACGTGATAGGGGTCAAAGGTGAAATCCTTGCGAAGCAGGGGGATGCCAGCCTCGAACGTTGCCTCGCGCACATCGCGTAGATCGCTCAAACTCCCCTGAAAATGCCGCGCATCAGTCAGCACTGAAATAGCGGCCGCCCCTCCCCGAACATACCGTCTTGACAATCGAATAGGATCATAATCACGCACGATCACGCCCTTGCTCGGCGACGCTTTCTTGCATTCTGCAATCAACGACACGCCCTCTTTGGCAAGTGCCGCATAGAAGTCAAACGGTTTCGGCATGATGGTCGCAAACGCCTGTACATCGCGTAGCGGGACATCGCGCTTGATTTTTGGCAACTGCTCCCGATGATAGCGCATGATCTCGTCAAGAATTTTTCCACGTGTTTTCACTGTTTTTGAGACACTCATGGCCTGATTTTATGACGAACCCCAATCGAGCGCACATAGAGACCTTCTCTTGCACAGTTTTCCAGTGGTAACGCTGGGTATAAGCGATATTCATGCGTGGGGATAGGTGAGATACAATTGTGATATGAAAAACTCGCTTGTTCGGCCGATTTGTCAATGAGAGCCTGTTGACCCTCTTCTACCACATGCTGTTTCCCAGTCTCGGTCATGTGCAGCGTGACGAGGAGGCATTTGCATGGACTCCTATCGAGCGGGTTGTATGAAAGTTATACATCTGTGAGTGGGAGGTCATGCAGGTGATATTCCCATGTATTATCCTCGTAATCGTGATCAACGAACGGAGTATACATGAGACCAATCCGACTATGGCTGCTATTTATATTGGTGCTGACAGCTTGTGGGCAACTTCCACGAGAACGCGCCCCTCTCTCAACAGTAACCGAGCCGCTAACTGTGCTAATACCAACGCCAAAACCCACAGAGATTACATTTCCGACGGTTGCGCCTTCACCTAGCCCAACCAACACGCTTGAGCCAACGGATACGCCCCAGCCAACAGAGACCCCACCGCCGACCGCGACACTTGAGCCAACCAATACGCCAACACCGATGGCAAGGCTAACGTTTGAGCTGTTGCGAAATAGCCCCTATCCAACCACATTTGCCGGAAGTGGTGCTGTTCAATTAACGGACGGTGAGTTTCAGCAGGTTGTATCGGCCGATTCCCCCATTCGCATCTATTCTCGACTCAGCGATGTTCATGCTTTTGGTGACCTAGATGGAGACGGCGATAGAGAGGCCGCTGTCATCTTGGCAACAAACACGGGTGGAACAGGCATCTTCTATGAGCTTTTTATTGTCGAGATGGTCGAAAATATGCCGACAATCGTGGACACGGTGTTGATCGGCGACCGCGTCATCATTCATGCTATGTCGATTGACGATGAGGGGATGACGCTCGATTTGACCCAGCGCGGGCGGGAAGATTCTCCCTGTTGCCCTAGTGAGGAGGCAAGACTTGTTTATGTCTTGGAAGAGAAGGTGCTGGTGCAGACGGAAGAGATAACGGTGAGTTCGGCCGAGATAGCCACCGCCGGCAACACGGTGAATGCGTTTATGCAGACCTACCTTCAAGACCCAACGGGGTTGAGCAGCCTCGACTTTGTGACGAACAAACTCAAAAGAGAGATTCAGGCAGAGAGGATTGGAGAGCTAACAGGCATTACAGAACAGGTTGCGAGCTACTTCTATGGCATTCAGCAGCGCGGTGCGACAGAGGTACGTGTCAAAGTGACGCTCAATCAGTCAACTGTGCAAAATATCTTTTTTGATCTGGCACGTGTAGAAAACGGCTGGCTTATTTCTAATATCGACCGCGCCCAACCTGCGACAACTGCATTTAGTGAAAATCCATGCCACTTGAAAACGACCGAGGATAGTGTCACCTACCAGCGGCCTCGTGTGCAGTCAGGGGTGTTTGCAACGCTGCCGGCCGAGACGATGGTGATCCTAAATGCACAGACGGTCACAGGCTGGTTTGGCTTTGAACCCGGCATGGCACAAGCAGCCAACACCGGTATTTTTCGCTATCGCTGGTTTGCGCCCAACGGCAGCTATACGTTGAGCGAGACATGTGAGAACTTACCGCTTGCCGTGGCAGTTCAAGCAACGAGCTGTTACACAATGCCGCAGGCAGAGGTCGTGGTGCGTGCAGAGCCTAATCCTGACTCGGCCGTGGTCGGCACGCTTTCGGCCGAGACGAGCTTTGCGGCACTCATCGAACGTCAAGACGGGTGGGTGCGAGTTGATTTGATGAACAGCTCGCTGTTTTTGAATGAGACAGGATGGATATCAGCCGAGACGCTCAACCTAAACGGTGCCTCGTGCGACGCAATCATTGCACCATCTGAGTGATTATCTTGCTTTAATGTTCGTTTCATTCACGACAAGTGTTATTTCATTGACGCGCAAAATGTAAAAATTTGGATGAGGGAAATGGAAAAAATGCTTTATCCTTTGGGTATTAAGAATCATTTTCTCCTTCTCCTCTTCAAAAGCTCCTCAAACGGGGGCTTTTTTCTTTTGCGTGTATTTCAATAGGTGGGAATCCATTCTTCTGTTGTGGATGTTTAATGGAATACGCGCTTTTCTTTTAGTAGGTGCATGTGTTACAGCTTGGAACCGCATAATTTCGCTAGCGTAAAGCGAAGACTCCAACTATTCTAGGAATCTATGAGCGAAAAAGTTGAGAATGGATTTGTCGCTTTGCACACAGCACGTGAGGAACTAGCCAACGCCATCACACACGGCATCGGCGCGGCGGCGGCCGTTGTTGGCACAATTGTCTTGGTCATTATAGCGATGCTGGGCATGGATGTGTATCGCATCGTCAGCATGAGCATTTATGGTGGGTCGCTGATCCTGTTGTACTTAGCTTCGACGCTGTACCATGCGTTTCATCGGCCGACTATCCGCCAAAAAGTTCGTCACTTCCTACACGTCTGCGATCATGTCTGCATCTTTCTGCTGATTGCAGGCTCTTACACGCCCATTCTGCTCGTCAAAATGCGCGGGAGCGGCGGCTGGACGTTGTTTATCATTATCTGGTCACTTGCGCTCCTCGGCAGCTTTCTCAAACTCTTCTACACAGGTCGCTATAATAAAATTACGACCGCTGCCTATGTTCTAATGGGCTGGCTAGTCGTTTTTGTCTTAGAAAACGTCATTCGCACAATGGGAACAGCGGGCTTTGCTTGGCTATTGGCAGGCGGCATCTCTTACACATTAGGTGTGATTCCCTATCTGTGGGATCGGCTGCCTTATAATCATGCAATCTGGCATCTGTTTGTGCTAGGTGGCAGTCTTTGTCACTTTCTGTGTATTTTCTGGTACGTTTTACCAATTACTTAGATCGAGATTTCAATTGCTGTCTGATCTGTCAAGACGGGAATCCAGTCTTCAAACGGGACAGTTATTCAAGTCGCGTTCAACAAATCTATGATCGACATGAACACACTTCGCAAGCGCAACGGTTGGCTTGCAAAAACAACCCCTGACATCTTGAAAAACATTTTAGGCGACGTGACGCAGGAGACGGCGACCACCTACCGCGATAGCGGCGATGGGTGGACGGCGTTGGAGGCGTTGTGTCATCTGCGCGACTTTGACTACATCTTTCAACATCGCGTTGAACGCATGTTGAGTGAAGAGCTGCCTGATCTTGTGCCGGCCGATCATGACCAAATGGTGATCGATAATCGCTACAGCGAGCAGGACTTGAACGAGGTACTGGCAGACTTCGTGCAGCATCGTCGTGCATTTATTGATTTGTTTAAGTCATTGACAGATGAACAGTGGGAACGTCACGGCAATCACCCTGAGCGCGAGAGCTTTTCGATGACAGATGCACTCATGCAGTTGGGGTTACACGACGTGACCCACATCGAGCAGATCACGCGCACGCTGCACGAAAAATTGTAGGAAAAAATCTTCTCAGCGTGATCCCGAAACAGAGCGAATAAATTGGCGACCAATCGCTTCCACTGTTGGCAGGTCGCTTTCCTCTAAAGCGACAACTAACGCATAACGCGGCTGTGTGGTCGGGAAAAGTCCCAAATACCATGCGGTCGTGTTGCCCTGTTCGTCGGCAATCGCCAGTGCGCGGTGTTCGATAGCGATAGTTGACCTAGGCAAAATCTCTAGGATGCGCTCGGCCGCCCAGCCTTCAACCGTCTGGCTCGCCTCCTGCTCATGCGAACGAATCACCATCGCCCCCGCTTGATTTTCCAAAGCGGCTACGATGTGCGGCTGAAGCAGTTCGCCTGAGCGTGCCAACGCGGCCCACGCGAGGGCAAGCTGCAAAGGGGTGATGGTGAGAGTGTCTTGACCGAGCAGGGCGCGTTCGATGTTGTCGGGCAGCAGAATTGGCAGTGTTTCACCTTCGACAGCAAAGGCGAGTTCGGGCTGACGATAAAATCCAAAGTTTGTATATAGTGCTTGAAGGGTTGTGAGCGTAAATTGATTTTTGAGGCTGATGAGCGGCGCAGGGCAGGTTTCAGCTAGTGTGATCGACCACGCAGCAGTTTCGTCAACCTCTGATTGACATTGTAACGTGGTGCTACCAAGCTGGATTGGTTCGTTTGGGTCAGCAATGGCACGGTCGAGTTCGACAGCGCGTCGATTGACCAGATCGGCGAGTATAAACGGCTCTAGGGCGAGACCGGGCTGATATTGGCCTTGAATCGGCCGATTCAACAACGGCGCATCAGCGTCCTCACTCAACTCAGCAAACTGCTCATCGAGCAAATTGGGATCATACGTCGGCGCACTCGCCAACGCTCGTAGCGACATATCTGAAAGCGAAAGCAAAACGATGCCGCCTTTCTGCCCTTTTAGCAACTCGGCCGCCTGCTGTTGCCAGTTGTCATTGATAGTGAGGCGAACGTCGCGGCCGATGCGTGGTTCATGACGCAGATTGCGTGCGAATGTTTCGGCCGAAGGTTCATCCGCACCGCTCAAATGACTATTCAATCCGCGCTCCACCCCCAGTGTCCCAAAGCGCGGGCTGTAATAGCCAACGGCCGCGCCGCTTCCATCAACGTAAACTCGGCCGACGCGCCCCTCCCCAACCGATTCTACTAACACATCCCCATTTACATCGAAAATTGTGCCGCGCCGCGTTCGCAACTCCGCTTCGATAACACGCGGGTTGTCTTCGCGCACCATCAGCCAATCGGCACGCACGACACTCCAATAAACGAGCGTGAGCGCAATAAGAGCATAGGCAAATAAAATAGCACGGTTAATCGTGTGGACGTTGCGTTTAGCTTGTGGCATTAAAGGGGATGCTAGAAGGCAAGGGCTGTAAATGCAAGGGGCTTAATTTTATCCACGTTGTCGCCACAAATAAATCGAGACGGTTATTAAAACAATGGCAGCCCCAACCGCCTGCCACACGGTCTGTAGTCGTTCGCCTAACAAAAGCCAACTGAGTGTAAGTGTACTAATCAAGCGAAAGGGCATAATCGCGCTGACCGTGGGTGCGCCAATTTGTCGAATTGCCATAATTTGGAGTGTGTTGGCAGCAAAAATGATGAAGACAATATGTGATAGCTCGACAAAGAACGTCGTGCGGTTGATAGTTAGCCAGCGTCCCCACGCCTCGCCCGTTGCGAGGCTGATTGCGAGCGAAAATATCCAGATGAAAATCGACTGCACGACAAGTGCATCAAAGCCGGAGACGGGGCTGTTTGCCGTGTTGCGGACAGCCAACATGTAGCAGGCGAGTGAGAGGCAACTGAGCAGCGCGATGCCAAGCCCAAGCCAATCGCGTGCGCTTAGATCAAACGAGAGGCCGCTGCTCGTCAACGTTTCACTGAGAACAAGGGTTGCACCGATGATAGAGAGCGTGACGGCAATCAGCGTTCCCTTTGGTGCACGGTCACGCAGAAAAAGACGGTTGAACAAGACAACCACAAAAGGCGTGAGCAGATAAATCAGTTGAATGTAGATCGCCAGCGTATAGCGGGCTGCAAGCAGGTTTGTGGCAGCGCGTGCAATGGCCAGCATTGCCATAAGCTGCACGGCGCGATTGGTGAAGACACCCCAGCCGATGCGTGGCAGCGTGTAGAAAAAGAGGGCGAACCACATTGGGGTTGTGGCAACGACAAGGATAGAGAGCGTTGGGAGGTTGGCGACCGTTTGAAGGTATCGGCCGATGACCACATAAGCCCCCCATCCAGCATGTGCAATGAGTGCGGCGAGGAGCCACGTTGTTTTGGTTTGGTCGGTTGTCAAAAGAGTGCTAGTTTTGGCAAACAGGGCAAAAATGCGTGCTGCGTTGCACAAGTTTGATGCGCTCGATAGGCGTATCACAGTTGTAACAAGGGGAGCCTGTGCGACGAAAAACGAGAACGGCGTTTTGCATATCCCCCTTTTCGCCGTCGGGTTTTACATAGGTATCGATGCTGGCTCCTTCGCGTTCAATGCCGAGTTGTAGGACATGGCGAATAGCGGCATGGAGGCGTACCATATCGTCATCAGTGAGTGTATCGGCCGTCCGACGCGGATCAAGTCTAGCCACAAACAGTGCTTCATCCGCATAGATATTGCCGATCCCGGCCACAAACGCCTGATCGAGCAACAACGGTTTGAGCTTGGCCTTGCGTCGGCCGATGCGCTCGCGCAATACATCTACCGTAAAGTTGTCTTCCAATGGCTCAGGGCCGAGCTTGGATTCGAGTTTGTCTAGCGTTGTATAAAGCGCGACCGTGCCAAATTTCCGCACATCGCGGAAGCGCAGTTCGTCGCCGTTGTCAAGCATAAACGTGTCGTGGACGTAGGGATCGGGGGCGGTCTCGGCCGAGACGACCGATAAATGCCCTGACATTCGCAAATGAAGCACGAGATAGTCGTGTGTCAGCTCAATAACGATAAATTTGGCGCGGCGCGTCACGCCTTCGATGCGCTGCCCAATAAGTTGGTCGCGCAGAGCGGTTGGATCGTGGGTCTTGACGCGGTCCGACCAATCATTTGTGTAGTTGATGATGGTGCGTTGCTGGAGTTTCAGCCGAATGGAACGCACAACGGTTTCGACTTCGGGAAGTTCAGGCATAGGGTTTTAGATTTGCGATTGAGCGAATAATATCCGCTATTGTTGGCAAACAGGTAAAAAAGAAGAAAGAGAAAGAAAAAGAACTGTCTTCTACCTCTTTCTCTTCATTCTTTCGGCTTCGCCTTATTTTCCACATGAACGATAATGTTAGATTTTGAACTCACCGGAATCGTAGAACAGTTCGTTATCGACGTGAATTTGTCCGCCGTCGCGCATATCACAAATCATGTCCCAATGGACGGCCGACTCGTTTTTGCCGCCCGATTGTGGGTATGATCGGCCGACGGCGAGATGGATCGTGCCGCCGATTTTCTCGTCAAACAGGATCGACTTGGTGAACTGTTGGATATGATTGTTTGTGCCGATGGCAAATTCGCCCAAGTAGCGTGCGCCGGGATCAGTGTCAAGCACTTTGTGTAGATATGCTTCATTTTTCTCGGCCGTTGCCTTAACCACTTTACCATCTTCAAAGGTGAGTTCGATCCCTTCGACCTCGCGCCCTTGCACAATGGCTGGGTAGGTGTAACGAATCCAGCCGTTGACGGACTGTTCGACAGGACCAGTAAAAATTTCGCCGCACGGCATATTGTGGCGACCATCCCCATTGATAAAGGTGCGACCTTTGATAGAGAGGGTGAGATCGGCGTTCGGGCCTGTGACACGCACGTTATCTTTGTCGGAAAGATAGTCGCAGAGCGTTTGGTGCTTGGCCTTGACCGCTTGCCAATCTGCGACGGGATCGGCCGAGTCCAGCCGACACGCTTTGTACACAAAGTCCTCAAACTCTGACAACGACATATCTGCCTCTTGTGCGTGGGCGGCCGTTGGGAACAGCGTGCCAACCCAACGCAATTCACCCGTTGCGCCGCGACGCATCAGCGTGGTAGCGAGGCTGTGATTGGCTTTTGCGGCGAGCTGCTGTTTAGCAGGGTCGATTGACGTAAGCGTGCGCGTATTGTCGCTGCCGCTGATGCCAATCAGACAATCAAATTCTTCGAGCGCAAGTTTGTTGAATGGGTTGACATATTGCAGTTGGTCGTCATCTGCCTCACGCAGATAGATTTCAGTCAACCCCGTATCACGCAAAATGAGGTGTGGGAGACCACCCGCTTGCAGCACGGCACGATATGTTTCGCGTGCGAGTGGCATGGCGGGCAGGCTAGTACGAATGGCGACACGGTCACCCTTTGTGACGGCGACGCAGTAGTTTGTCAAAAGATCGGCTAATTTGTTGATGCGCGGGTCTTGCATGTTTATTAAAAAGTTACCAACGGTTGGCGAATCTGTGTTGGCAACGCTGCTCAGTTAGTTTGTAAGTATGAGGCGATTGTAGCTTAGGTAAGGGCAGGCTCATAGCAGTGCTATGTTACAATTCTGTGCTTATTATGTTGGCAAATGACCGTGTGCTGGTGGCCTACGTGCCACACCCAAAGGATTTTGAGCGCATCTGCTTGGAACATTGGTATCGTATACCCGTGCGCCACGCGCCAAAGGGCATTTATGCGGAATGGCTGGCATTTTATTTTGGTAAAGCACATGCTGACCATCAGCAGTCGATTGCCTATTTTGCGCGTAATCGAGGTCATGAGCTGGTGCGACGGCGCGATCTGCTGCCACAGCAGTTGAAGCATCCGCGTGTGGATGAATGGTATTTCAAGCTGCAACTGGGGCCGGTCAGGGAATTGACTCGGCCGATACGCGCCCAAAACTGGAAGCGCATCCTTTTTATCCACACGACGGGCGACCGCTTCCAAGCTGCCCAACATGTGCGCGACTTACTCAGCAAAGATGAGCAGTTTGTCAGTCGCAAATTCACTGCTCTGCGCGAGAGAGCGCAACCACCCTATATTATTTTGGAGGAAGTACCGTGAAACGAATTTACGTAACCCTGATTGCCCTGCTCTTGCTAGTTTTGCCTCTGATTGTTCAAGTCACGCCACGCGCGGTTGGCCAGAATAACGATAGTGTCACCTACTTGCCTATCGTCTTTGGCAAAGATCACGATCTCGACATCACGCAAATTATCCTGACACAGGCGACACAGACTGATCATAATGGTGTGCCACTCGTTGCCGGCCGACGGACAATTGCGCGTGTATTTGTGCAGTTGGGGAATACATCTGCGCCGCCACAGGTGATCGTATCGCTTTCCGCGACGCGGGACGGGATCGATATTGGAACAATCACTGCCCCACCACGCCCGTTGCCAGCCAATCCGAACCGAGATCAACTCGCTTCCACATTTAACTTTGAACTACCTGCCAATTGGCTCTCAGGGACAGTGCAGATCACGGCAACCGCGACGGGGGCTAATCGCAGCGCAACACGCGCTAACCAATTAGAAGCAACCGCATCATTTTTCGAGGTGCCAGACCTAGATGTGAAGATCATTCCACTCAACTATAATCACACGGGGCCAACTAATCCGGGCAATTATTATGCGGGCAACGTCGATCACATCAGCAACTATCTCTTCCGCACGTACCCTGTCGCAAACGTCAACATTTCCTATCGCGCTCCTTACAACTACACAAGCAACCTCGAAACTGGTGAGGGCTGGATCAGTTTGTTGGAAGAAATGAGCTTTGTCAAAGAATTTGAGAATGCTCCCAGATCACAGGTCTATTATGCTAGTGTGCCAACAACTGACGTAAGTGGTCAAACATGGTTCTTCGGCGGCATCGCAGGGTACGGTTACATTGGTTATCGCGCCTCTGTTGGGCTTGATCTTGGAAATAATGACCGCAGCGGATCGTTGGCTGCACATGAGGTTGGGCATAATTTTGCACGGCGACACGCACCCTGTGGGAACCCTGCGGGGGTGGATGTAAACTATCCATACCCAGATGCACGAATTGGCGTACATGGGTTTGACATCACGACCAATGAGCTAATGCTGCCACAGTCAGACGTGCGCGACGTAATGAGTTACTGTCGGCCGGAATGGGTCTCTGACTATACTTACCGTGCGCTGTTTGACGATCAGCGCAGCAATGGCTTGCGTGCCGGAGAGATCGGAGATGTTTTATTGGTGCGCGTGCGACTGGATGGGGAAGAGGCTGAATTTTTGCCCCTCTACCGATTTGAAGGGCGGATTTCGGCCGATACCTCCGACACAACCCACCAACTCCAATATCTCAATACGCAAGGTACCGTCGTTGCAACTCAAAATGTCCAACTTTTAGAGGCAATCGAGAAAGGCGTTTCGCATCGCGCTATCGTGATGAGCGTGCCACAGATCGACGCTGACTATGAGAGTGTGCGCCTGTTGATACATGGTGAGGTAACGGCGACTCACACATCGAGCAAGTCAGTTCGTGAAACGGCAACGGTAGAGCGCGTTGGTCAGGTCATTCGAGTGATGTGGGCGGACGCAGATCGGCCGCACAGCGTCCGTGTGGCAAACGAGGATGGAACCTACACGCTGATGGGGCTAGACTTGACCGGGGGCGTGTTTGAGTTTTCGGCCGGGGATATGCGCGATTTGGGGCGGGTTGAGGTGATCTCGGCCGAGTAGACTGAGCGCGAGATTGACGTAAAAGTTCCAATTTGTCGTAATCAGTCATTCGACAACAGCCACAGAAAGTCGGATTTACTGATTACGAAGTTGGAGATTGGAAAGTCTACCAGCGGCGTGCGAGGCGCAACGTTTGCGCTGACCTGACTTTGGTTTATGACGATCGGTAATGCGACGACGAAGTTTCTTAACTCAAATGTCGCGCTGTCTGTGACAGATGTTGTACCTAGTGTCGCTGTGATAGTATTTGTCACCTGTGTGAGACCGTTGGGGGCGGTGTTGGAAACGGTGGCAGTGTAATGATAAGTTTGAACTGCACCACCTGTCAGCGAGATGATTTCATTTAGGCCTGTGCTTACTAGATAGTCAGGCATTACGTCCACGATTTGCACATCGGCCGCCAACAATGTCCCCACATTCCCAATCTCAACCGTATAAGTCACCGTGTCCCCAATCGTTACGTTGCTATCTGTCGCTACCGTCTTTGTGACGGCGAGTGTTGCAGGGCTGCCTAAGTTGAGGTGAACGACAATTGCATCATGGTCAGAGGCGCGAAATTCGTTGGGCTGATAGAGGTCGAGTGGATTGAACTCGGTGTTATAGTCGAGCAGACGCGGCTCATCGGCATTGATGTGATAGGCGGCCGCATTGACAACCTGTGGCAGCAGGCTCGAACTCGCCATGCCGTAATCAAGCGTTCCCCATTGACCATCAAAAACGTAGCTGTAGCGCGTTTCGCCCTCGAACAGTTCGAGCAGATCGGCATAATCAGCATCTTCAAACGTCGTGATTGGGTCTTCCTTTGCATAAGCGTTGAGATCGCCCAACACGAGAATGTCTGTCTCATTGCGGTTCGTCGGATCGTTGGCAAGCCAGTTGACTTCGGCCGCCGCCGCCGCCGTCCGCGTCAAGTTACAGTTGCCTTGCCCGTCTCCCGTATCTGGATCGCCTAACTCATCGCAATCAGACCCTTTGGACTTAAAATGATTGACAACGGTGGTGAATTCTTCACCTGTTGCATTTTCCTGAAAAGTTTGCGCCAGTGCGGGGCGATTTTTGCTGTCGATGTAGGTTGAGTCAACGCTCTGATCGAGAATGGCAAAGCTGCCGACCGGTGTGACTATGGCTGACTTATAGATGATGGCAACCTTGATCGCGTCGTCACCGATTGAACCTGTTTGTATAGCGGAATAAGTGTCTGTCCCAAGTACATCGTTCAATCCGTCGATTAGATCGTCTATGGCAGCATCGGTCGCATGATTCTCAATTTCAATCAAGCCGACAACATCAGCATCGAGCTTTACGAGAGCATCGATGATCTTTGTGCGCTGGCGAACAAACTCAGTCGCACTATCTGCGCCGCGACAGCCTTGATTTTCATCGGGGCCACAAATCGCGCCGCTGTCGTCTAGTGTCACAAAGTAGTTGAGAACATTGAAGCTGGCGATGCTCAAACGAGCATTGGCTGATGGGGCGGTTGACGGGCGGGGGTTCGTGCGCTCGAACGTGATAGATTCAATCGGCCGCAGTTTATACTCACCAAACGAATAATCCATGACAGCCGTCAAATCCTCAATTGAATCGCCGCCGCGCACCGTATTTTCTAGGCCAAGATAGGGAACGGTGTCAGGGTTTTGTGCGTTCGTTGTATCGTCGAGAATGATACGATGACGGTCATTGAGAGCTTGCTGATTGTTCGCCGCGGAGCCGGGGGTGGTGATTTGGGTGGGAATGTAGAGACGAGACTCGGCCGAGAGCGACAACTGCCCAAACCGTCCCAAATTGTAATGCTCAGTCACGTACATCGCTTGTGGAAAGGTGACAAGCATTGCCTCGACCTGCTCTAAATCAGTCGTGTTTGTGTATGGCAATGTGACGCTGGCTGGCGTGACGCTACTACCTGTATCACAAATCGTTAGGTCACTGACGTTTGTAAGCTCTGTCAGATCAAAATACTCATCAACAGTGCCGGTGATACGCACAACATCACCACGACTGACAGCAATTGCGCCCGTATAGAAGACAAAGATACCTTCTGATGTCTCTACGTCTGTGTCTGCATCCGCGTCTTCCTCTTGGACATAGAAGCCACGCAGTGATTCATCTCCCAAGAAATCGCCCACCACGACCCCTTCAACCGTCACGTCCATCCCGTCCATCGGGCTGGCACTGCCGCTGCCCTGCACCGCGTGGATGCGGGTTGCCATGCTGCCACAGTCACCGCCGCCGAGCGTTCCAATATCGCCCAAGCTACGATAAGCGATCTTAAAGTTGCCAAAACTAGACAGTACCATGCCGCGCAAAAAGGTGAGTGGCTCATTGAGTGCTGGCTCATACGCTGTACCGCTCAAATCATCTGCTCGCACCTCTCCCGATCCGTCAGTAATCAGGAATTCACCAAAGTCGTCCGGTGTATCGGGGTTGGTGTCACTGACTGTTACGTTGCCCGTTGTGACAAATACGCCTTCGAGTGATTCAGTGATGGCTCCCGTCGCCGTCATCGTGGCGGCATAGGGCGTGCCGGCGGTTGAGAGCGTCGTGACCGTAATCGGTGCAGTCCCATTACCTAACGTTGTGCGTCCATTAAATTCATCGACAACAGCCGTTACTTGGACAATATGGCCTTCTGAAACGGTAGGCGCGGCTCCCGTGAAGACGTAAATGCCATGCCATGCACCGACCGCCTCTGCCATTGCGAACCCATTTGGATAGACACCATAGACAGTTGCAGTAGTTGTGATGACCTGCCCGTTGAACGGAGAGTCACCAGACGGGTCTGTTGTGAACTGGATGTCATAGATGATTGTGCCGTCGTTGCCCGTGCAGTTACTGGTATGGAAACCGAGATTGGCTGTTGTGTTGCTGGGGAAGCCGTCCCACTCGGCCGATGGATCAAACGCATCCGACCCGTCAGCATCCCCCATTGCAACGTTTGACTTACGCACGAGGGTGCTATTTTGTGTGCTGACACCGCCACCTGTCCACGCCGAGCCGGGGTCTTCGCCGATGCGGCCGATCACATCCAAAACAACCCCATCATGCGACAACGTCACCGCATCATTTCCATTAAATTGCAAGACAGTGTTGTTGAGTAAATCAGCTTCATCGAGAATGCCCGCTAGCTCGGCATTACTATTGGCGATGATGAATACGTCGCCATCCGCTACCATCCCACTGAGTTCAAGCATGTTGCTGACGCTAGAGCTACCGTTCGTATATCGTTCGAGGGTGTAGAGAGAAAGATCAATAGGGGAACCTGTTCCATTGTAAATTTCAAGTGCTTTGTTGTTGCCTGAGCCTTCGATATATTCTGACAAGAAGAGATTATTACAGGAAAGCGTGCTTTGATTCGTCGGCGATTGGAATGCGAGTGCGCCAAAAGGCAGGGTTGCGAGGAGCGTTGTCAAGAGAAGGATGAAGGTTGCTTTTTTCATATTTAGCGATCAAATATCGGCCGACGTTTTTCCACAAACGCCTGAACCGCTTCGATATGATTGTCGTGTTGCCACTGTTGGACAAAGTGTTTGCTCTCAGCCGTGTAGCCAGCCGTCAAGCTTGTGCTTTGCCACACGAGTTGTTTGAGTGCGCCCAGTGCATTGCTTGGCAACTGGCTCAGTTCTCGCGCCCATGCAAGCGTTTCTTCTAAAACATCAGCGTGGGTGACGCGATGGACGAGACCAATGTTTTGTGCTGTTTCGGCCGACATACCCTGTGCCGTTAACAAAATTTCCATCGCACGACTTGCCCCAACGAGTTGGACAAGTCGCGCCGTGCCACCCCACCCTGTCGTCAGTCCCATCTTGGCTTGTACAAAGTGGAGGCGTGCATCGGCCGACATCACGCGCAGATCACACGCCGTTATTAGCTCACAGCCGCCCCCATACGCATGACCGTTGATGGCAGCAAAGACGGGATACGGTAGTTGGGTTAGCGCGATTAACGCATCCGTCATCGTTCGTTTTAGCCTTGCGCCTGTCTCTGCATCATAGCGGTCAACTTGGTCGTGGATGTTGCCACCGGCGAGAAAGATCGAGCCGCTACCTGTGATAATCAGCGCACGCAATGTCGCGTCATCAGCACAGCGTTGCACAATCTCAGCAAAATGCAGTTGCATCGACCAGTCGAGCGCATTGCGCGTTTTTGGCTGGTCAATTTTCAAAACACCAATTTCGTTGTCACGGGTATATGAAATATACTCAAGCATCGTGGAGAGTTTACACGATTGAGTATAATTTCGACATGAGTTATTGGAAAATCCTAGATGCCCGTTACTTAGAGCGGCCGGTTGACTGGTCGGAGGTATTCGGCCGAGAAGCCCCCCTCGCCGTCGAGATCGGTTTTGGACGTGGCGATCACGTCATTCATCTCGGCACGACACAACCTGAGAACAACCTCGTCGCCGTCGAAATCTCGCAGCCATCGTTGCGAAAAGCCAGCAGCAAAATCAAAAATAACTTCTTGACCAACGTGCGCGTCGTCGATGGGTCAGGGCCCCTCTTCCTATGGACAAACATCTCTGAGGCACACGTCGATGCGCTGCACATCAACTTCCCCGATCCATGGCATAAAGAGGGACATCATCATCGTCGTCTCATCAATCTCGACTTTCTGCATCTCGCCGCGACACGTATGAAGGTCGGCGCACATCTCTATGTGGCAACTGACCATCCTGACTATCAGCCCGTTGTCACGCACTGCCTAGAGCAAACGCCGTACTTCGATAGCCGTCTCGAAACGACCTACACGACGATTGACCTCTCTCGATTCACAACAAAATACGAAAAAAAAGCAATACGCGAAGGGCGTACCCCCTTTTACTATAAATATGTGCGAAATGCACAGCCCGCGCTCAACAAATTTATCATTCCAGAGGAGTTGCCCATGCCCCATGCTGTTGTCCAGCTACCGCTCACATTTGATGACGTGCAGAAACAGTTTACCCCCTTTGAAGTTAGAGGAGGGACTTCCAACGTCAATTTCAAAGAGCGGTTTATTGCGGCCGATGCCCCAATCCTGCTCGTCGAAACATACGTTCAACAAGAGCCACAAGACCAGCGGTTAGGGCTGGTCATTCATGAGCGAGAGCCAAATGAGTACATTGTCAAGATGCACCAGCTTGGCTTTCCGCGTGTGACTGACGGTGTGCATTTTGCGGTGCGACAGTTGACAAACTGGTTAAAGGGGTTACATCCGGATGGGGTGATTTCACATCACAACTTGATGCGGTAAAGCCGGTGTTTGGGATAATAACATCCCGACTATCGTAGGTAAGTAGATCAGCAAAAGTTTTGGTGCATTGTAGCCGAGGTTTCCAACCTCGTTCCCAGATGCGAGGATGGAATCCTCGGCTACACAAAGACTTTTGCATTGGTACTTATGTGTTTTTGTAGAACACAGGTCAATTTGCTTGACTGCCCCTTCATACACTGTCCGCGGCAATTTGATCTTTCAGGCTAAATGGTTCTTGAATCAGCAGAATACGACTTATGAAGTTTCTACAACACATTTTTTTGCTGATAGTTGCTATCGGCATTCGGCCGACAACACGCGCCGCAGCATAGCTCCAGCAATTGATGCCCACCGTTGACATCTATGCTTGGTTGGCATTTTTAATGTGCAACCAGTGGGTGATGCGCTTTATTTTGGGGCAGGATGTCACTATTAAGTTAATAAGCGGCCGAGCCAGCCAAAGACACCTAGCAAATTGAGCGCAGAAAGGATCACGACCGCAATCAAAACGAAGCGTACAAAGACCGCCCCTCGCTCAACCGCCATGCGTGCTGCAAACCAGCCACCTCCCGCATTGCCGATTGCTAACGCGAGGCCGATCAACCAATTGACCTGCCCATTGGCAATAAAAATAAATAACGCAAACGAAGTAAATACTAATACAATCAATGTTTTGACAGCATTGGCACGAACCAAATTATAGCCCGCGCCTAGAACGAGACCTGACAGCAAGAAGATACCAACCCCCGCTTGGATAAAGCCACCGTAGATACCAATTAAAAAGAAGATCACGATTTGCAGAAAAGAAGGGCGGTCTTCAAACTTCAACTTTGTGCCTTCTAGCCATCGTTTCGGCCGAAACAGAATCACGCCTAACATCAACACCATCACCCCACCGATCACCCTATCCATGATGGCATCGTTGAGATCGGCCGCAATCTGCGCCCCTATCAATGAGCCCACGACAGCGGGAGCCGACAACATCAACCCACCACGCCAATCTATTACCTTTTGCTGCTCAAAACTCGCGGTAGTGCTAATCGCGCCGATCAGCACGCCAATGCGATTGCTGCCATTCGCAATCGTCGCGGGAACACCCAGAAATGTGAGCAACCCTAACGTAATCAGCGACCCGCTTCCCGCGAGCGCGTTGATATACCCCGCTGCAAAGCCAGCCATCACGACGAAAATATATTGATACCATTCAAATTCCATAATTGTACCGCCCTACACAGTTGGAAATAGCGGTTGATAAACTCGGCTGCCCGCTGAAGCCGCTGTTCTATTCTCGCTCAGATGACCATAAATGCGAAATGATATGAGCAGCCAGCTTTTCTGCTCTCGTTCCATTTAATAGATTTGTCATTCAATAGGTCACATGTTACGCTTGCGTCGTTTCAAAAAGCAAATAAACTGACTGTATTGCATCACCCCACTATGTACAGTCTAATAGGGAATTTCCCATGATCAATAATAAAATTATTACGATAGAACGGCACATTCTCGATTCTCAACCTGACTCAGCACGCGGTGATTTCACCAACCTACTGTACGATATTGCGCTCTCGGCCAAAATCATCGCTGTTAAGACCAATCGCGCAGGCTTGACCGACGTGCTTGGTCGCGCTGGCAGTAACAATATCCAAGGCGAACAACAGCAAAAGCTCGATGTCTATGCAGACGACGTGATCTTTCGCATGAACGACCACACGGGGCGACTCTGCGCGATGGCCTCAGAGGAACACGAGCATTTTCTTGAGATACCGGAGCAGTTTCAAAAAGGAAATTATGTACTGGTATATGATCCACTTGATGGCTCTTCAAACATTGATGTCAATGTGAGTATTGGGACAATTTTTGGAATCTATCGCACGGTCGATTATCAGAAGCGAGGGCGGTTGGAAGATTTTTTGCAGCCGGGCCACAAGCTGCTGGCGGCCGGTTATGTTCTCTATGGCTCAAGCACGATGTTGGTTTATACAACCGGTCAAGGCGTGCATGGCTTTACCCTTGATCTTGAAATCGGGGAATTTTTGCTTTCACATGAAAACATGCGTTTTCCAGAAACCCCACAATACTACAGCGCAAATCACGCATACTTTGATCGCTGGTCAGAAGGGACAAAACAGTATGTGCGCTGGCTGCAAAAAAATAATCGCTTTCGATTATCTGAGCGATATATTGGGTCATTGGTTGCCGACTTTCATCGCAATTTGTTGCGTGGGGGAGTTTTTGTGTATCCGGCGGAGAAAGAGCGGCCGAATGGTAAATTGCGCCTACTCTACGAAGCAGCCCCCCTCTCTTATATTGCGGAACAGGCCGGCGGGTATGGCTCTAACGGCAAAAGTTCGATCCTTGATGTCACCCCTGATGATTTACATCAGCGTGTTCCCACATTCATTGGCAATCGTGCGCTAGTTAGCAAGGCGGAAGAAATACTCGCTCAATACGACCAATAGTGTATATTGAAAAGGCGAATTGTGTCGATCTGCCTTTTCGTTAAGGAATTATATCCTTTTTCAATTGACAAAAAGCGAACCTGTCGTTACTATGCCAGCGAAACGTTAGCTTACAGAGGAATTGTGTTTGAAGTAAATGGTCAATACGAAAATCGGAAAGGAAAATATACTGTTTTGAATTTTAGCGGACGCAAAATGCGTGTCCGTTTTGTAGATGGCTCAGAGGCTGACCTGAATGTAGGTATTCAGGAGCGCATCTGGGAGAATATCTTGGCGGAACAGGAGGCAGCCGCAGCCGCAGCTGCTAAGAAGGCGGGTAAGAGGCGGCCGAAATCTACCGTCACATTCTATCATTACATTAAGACAGTCAGCATTAGCGAAGACAACGACCTTAGCATTCTTAGTCTAAAGCAACGTCAAGCATTGGCGCGGCAAGATCAAAAGCTTCAGCGTGGGGACCGCCTGCTTTACTTTGCTGTCGAACCCCAGCTCTTTTTTGCCGTTGCGACGATAACGGCCGATCCAAAGAAGGCAAAGGCCAAGGATTATCTATACAGCGATAATCCAAAGGAGAAGATTCATCTCTATCCTATCGACGTAGACGCGCACATCGAAAATGCCGAGTTTGCAATTGCGGGTGACACAACCGAGCTGGAGAGTATGCCCGATCATCTGAGCAAGTTGAGCCAGCCAAATCAATTCTTCCGCATTAACGAAGACGATTTTGAACTGCTCTCGGAGATGATTATGGAGTTTGGCGAAATTGAAGAAGTGGATGATGATGAGACAGACGACGGGGAAGGCACAGACATTGATGATGACCTCGATCTGGATCTGAGCGTTTAGTAGCGTCAACGGTAGGCTAAGTTGCAATTTGCAAGTTGTAGGTAGCGGATGAACGCTATTGTCAGCTTGCATTTTTTATTTATGTGGACAGAGGTAACAACTCTTTCCAGTCTCCAAAAATGAGCAAAGAAAACATCCTCGTCTGCATTGCATGGCCTTATGCAAATGCGGACATTCATCAGGGCAACGTGACAGGCTCTCACCTCCCCGGCGATATTTATGCGCGGTTTCATCGACTGCGTGGCAACAACGTCGTTATGGTGTCGGGATCAGATTCACACGGTACGCCTGTGACAATTAAGGCAAGCGAATTGGGCAAACCGGTGCGCCAAGTCTTTGAGATGTATCACGGCCGCTTTTTGGAGTTATTCAAGCGGTTGGGCATTGCGTATGACTTGTACACGCACACAGACACAGAAAATCACCATCAGGTGGCGCAGGATATTTTCAGCAACTTGCTTGAGAATGAGTTTCTGTATCGGCAAAAGTCAATGCAGATGTATTCAGTCTCGGCCGGAAAATTTCTCCCCGACCGCTTCGTAGAAGGAACCTGCCCGAACTGTGGCTACACCTCTGCACGCGGCGACCAATGTGATAACTGCAATACGCTGTTTGAGTCGGCCGCCGAGCTAATCGAGCCACGCAGCAAGCTGGACGACAGCGAATTGACGCTACGTGAAACGGAGCATTTTTTCATTGATCTACCCGCATTGGCAGCCGATGGGCTGGAAGCGTGGCTCGATAATGAGAAAGAGCATTGGCGCAAAAACGTATTGAGCTTTTCGCGCAGTTGGGTCAAAGACGGGCTGCTCGGCCGAGCCATCACCCGCGACATGGATTGGGGAATCGCTATCCCTGAAAGCGGTCATGCGCTACCCAACCACGAGAACAAGGTGATGTATGTCTGGTTTGAAGCGGTGATCGGCTATTTGAGCGCAACGATTGAATGGGCGAAAAATAGCGGCGATCCCGACGCATGGCGGCAATTTTGGTATCAGCCAGCCCGCACCTACTACTTTATCGGCAAGGACAACATTCCATTTCATACGGTCATTTGGCCGGCCGAGTTGCTTGGTTTGAGCGGTCTCTATCACGACGATCCCAGTGCAAAGCTCAACCTGCCCTACGACGTGCCAGCCAATGCCTTCATGAACATGGAGGGGGCAAAGGTCAGCGGTAGCCGCAACTGGAGCGTGCCAATGCTTGAGGCGTTAGAGCGGCATGATCCCGACCCTCTACGCTACTATTTGACCGCCGTCATGCCTGAAACACGCGACAGCGATTGGACGTGGGAAGGCTACGTCGAGCGCAACAACGGCGAGTTGGTTGCCAATTGGGGCAATTTGGTCAATCGCGTGCTAAAGATGATTCGCCGCTATTTTGGTGGTGTGGTGCCAGAGGTCGGCAATTTGCGAGAACAAGATCGTGCGCTCTTAGCCGAAATTGATGCAGGATTTGACACAGTTGCAGCGCAGTATGACAGTTGTAACTTCCGTGCAGCGTTGCAGGAGATTTTGCGCCTTTCGACGCGGGTCAATCAATATCTGGAAGAACAGAGTCCATGGACAACTGCCAAAGTAGATATGGAAACGACAAAGCTGACGTTATTTACAGCATTGCAAGCGGTAAACGGCCTCAAAGTGTTGTTTGCGCCCGTGCTTCCATTTACATCTCAACGACTACACGAAATGTTAGGCGAGGAGGGTCAGCTTTTTGGCGAACTCGTTGTGCGTGAGTTTAGCGAGGCGACTCGTTCACATCAGGCGTTGACCTATGATGATACGAACGCCATCGGCCGATGGGAACGCAACGACATTCCCGCCGGACGCACATTGCCAAAACCCACTGCCCTTTTCAAAAAATTAGATGCCTCGATTGTGGCAGATGAGTTAAGTCGCTTGGGCGAGCCGCCTACTTAGGCTGACGACCACCCGACTGAACACCTGTTTCTTTTCGGTCGGCCGATCAAATTATGTCAACTTGGATCATCGCACAACTTACCATTCGTGAAGCCCAACGCCGCCGTATCCTCTGGGTCGCTCTTGTAATGGGCATTCTCTTTGTCGCCCTGTTCTCGACAGGAATGCACTACATCGTGCGTGATATGCAGGAATACGGTCTCGATCTCAGTAATGAACTCGACCTCATTCCCATTAGCGCATTGTCGATGATGGGGCTATATGTAACCAACTTCCTCGTTGTGATTATGTCGGTGCTGATCTCGGTCGCAGCAATTTCCAATGAGGTTGAGTCGCGCCTGATCGACACGTTGGTGACAAAGCCGATGCGTCGCTGGGAAATTGTGTTGGGCAAATGGGTCGGTTTTGCACTGATGGCTGTGATCTACAGCTTGTTGTTGTCGGGCAGTATTTTGCTGTTTGTCTATCTGCGTGTTGGCTATGCGTTTGAAAATATCGCGCAGGGGATGTTGCTCATGGCATTTAACGCTGTCATCGTGATGACGGTGAGTATTCTTGGGGGAACGCGGCTTTCGACACTGGCAAATGGCGTGCTGGCATTTATGTTGTATGGTCTCGCATTTATCGGCGGTTGGGTTGAGACGATTGGCAGTTTTATGCAAAATGAGACAGCGATCAACATCGGCATCATTTCGAGCTTGTTGATGCCAATTGAGGCATTGTGGCGCAAGGCTTCGGTGTTGTTTCAGCCGCGCAACCTAGATATTACAGGGAACTTTGCAGGCCCGTTTTCTGTCGGAAATGAACCGAGCGATGCGATGATCGTGTATGCAGTAATTTATGTTGTTGGGTTGTTATTGTTGGCAATGCGTTCATTTGGGACACGAGATTTGTAGCGTTGAGCTATCATCTGTTTCCCACAAAGCTGTTATAGACAACTGTTTCGGCAGCACATAAAATGCAATAGATGATAGCAACACGAAATTCTTGGAAAAATAGACCGCTCCCTGCACAGTTTGCACAATTGGAGTTGGATGGGGTCATCTCGGCCGATCACATCCCCAACTTAAAAAAAGGCTACATTCCCCGCACCCCACAAGACAAATGGTTCATCTACTACGAAGATGGCTGGGTTTATTTCCATCGTGCGGTCTCTGGCTCTTGCATTTTTCAACTGCGCGTCGAGCCAAACGACGATCATCTCATCGCTCCTTACGTTCTCGTCAATCGCAACCCAACCCAATATCGCACGGTCGAGGACAACTATGATGTGGAGTTGATGGCGTATTTGATTGATCGGTATCTTTTCGGTCGAAATCCCCCCTTCCCAACCCCCAGCCGCTTCAACAAACATCACAAAGCCGCCCACGCCGAACACGTCATCGGGCAAGTTCCACCAGCAATAGGAGGCGGCTTTATCAATTTGAATGATCTTTAGTTGCTAGTTGCTAGTGAATCAGTTTTTTTACTAGCCACTAACGACTAGCAACTAGCCCCTTTTCTATGTGCGGACGATTCAATCTAATCACAAACCCTGAACAATTGACAATGGCATTTAACGTGGACAACGTACCCGTGCAACTCGTCCCACGTTACAACATTGCGCCATCCCAACCCGTCTCGGCCGTGCGCCTCAACGCAAATGGCAAACGAGAACTGACCCATTTCCAGTGGGGCTTGATCCCAAGCTGGGCAAAAGAGGCAAAAATCGGCTACAAAATGATCAACGCACGTTCGGAGACGGCACATGAAAAACCATCATTTCGCAGCGCATTCAAGCGTCGTCGCTGCCTCATCCCGATGACAGGCTTTTACGAGTGGCAAAAGCGGCCCGATGGCAAACAGCCAACGCACATTCACTTTCCCGACTATGATATTTTTGCTGTTGCGGGCTTGTGGGAAGAATGGCGAGGCTTACAAACTTGTACGTTGTTGACGACGACACCCAATGAGACGATGCGGCCGATTCATGATCGAATGCCTGTGATCGTCGATAAAGCAGATTATGATTTGTGGCTCGATACATCTGCGCCGTTGCCGGCTGTGCGAGCCTTGCTGCGACCCTATCAAAGCGATATGCTTGTGACAACGCCTGTCTCAACGTATGTCAACAAACCTGTGAACGAAGGGGCGCAGTGCATTCTTCCAATCTAAACATCGCCAAATCATGACACCTGCCGAATTTGTCGCCAAATGGTCAAATCTCAAAAATCGACTCAATGAACTCGCGGCCGCGCAGAGTCATTTCAATGATGTTTGTGCGCTTGTGGGACATCCACCGCCTTATGCAGATGAGATAGATAGTGACACGTTTCGGTTTGAGAAATCGGCCGAAAAGCCCGACGGCAACAAAGGCCGCGCTGATGTCTTCTATCATCGTCATTTTGTCTGGGAATACAAAGGCTATCATGGCAATCTCGACAGAGCCTATCAACAAGTTCAACGTTACCGCGAAGCTCTCGACAATCCACCACTGCTCATCGTCTGCGATCTCGAAACGATTCGCATTCATACCAATTTCACGAACTACCCTTCACGCCGCACAGAGATTACGCTGACCGATTTGGCGACACAACCCGAAAAGCTGGCAGAACTCAAGATGTGCTTCGCGCACCCTGATGACATTACCGCCTTTTTCCGCCCCGAACGCACGCAGGAATACATCACCCAAGCGACTGCTCAAACCTTTGTCAAAGTGGTAGATGACCTAAAAGCGTTTGACAAAGATGAAACACCGCCTGAAAAATTTGCCCATTTTCTTGTGCAACTGCTATTTTGTCTGTTTGTCGAGGATATGGGGTTATTGCCAAACAGCCTGTTTAGCAATTTGCTTGCTTATCAGCCAAGTTCCATCGAGCCACAGTATCAATTTGCAGGGCATCTCGCGGACTTATTTGACAGGATGAGGTCGGGCGGCCGATACGGCTACTATCAAATCCTAAATTTTAACGGCACGCTTTTCGATGATGCGTTTGTGCCACCATTGCCCAGCAATCTTGCCAAGACTTTGTTGCACGCAGCCCGTCAAGATTGGAGCGGCATCGAGCCGAGCATTTTTGGCACATTGTTCGAGCGGGTCATCGACAAGCAAAAACGCGCCCAACTCGGCGCACATTACACGAGCAAAGAGGACATTTTGTTGGTGGTCAATCCTGTGCTGATGGAGCCGTTGCGTCGTGATTGGGATGTTGTGCGTCGTCGGGCAGATCGCGCCCTTCGCAAAGGGGATATCGATATGGCTCATCGGCTGTTGAGCGATTTTTCGGCCGAGATCGCCAACACAACCGTACTCGACCCCGCTTGTGGCAGTGGTAACTTCCTATACGTCGCGCTACACCAACTGCTCGACATGCAAAAAGAGGTCATCGTCCATGCTGAACGCAGCGGCTTGCCTGCCATTCCACTCACAGTCACACCACGTCAACTCTATGGCATTGAGATTAACCCTTACGCGCACGAACTCGCCCAAGTCACCATTTGGATCGGCTACATTCAGTGGCGTATCGAAAACGGCTTTACCGAACTAGGCGAACCGATCCTACAACCCCTCAATCAGATCGAACGCAAAGATGCAATCCTTGCGTATGGTGCTGAGGGGGAGTCGGCCGAAGCCACTTGGCCCTCCACAACCGTTATCGTTGGCAACCCGCCATTCTTAGGCGGCAATAAAATTCGCAAAGAGTTAGGCAATGAATATGTCGATACACTTTTTGAGGCATACAAAGATATGCCATCATTTTCTGATTTGGTTTGTTACTGGTTTGAGCGCGGGCGTGTCAAACTGACTCGTGGAGAGACAGTGCGCGTTGGATTTGTTGCAACAAACTCGATCAGTGGAGGAGTTAACAAACGTGTATTAGAACGAATCAAGCATGAGGGTGATATTTTTTTTGCTTGGGTAGATCGGCCGTGGATGCTTGAAGGTGCGGCCGTTCATATCTCGATCATTGGATTTGATGCTGGAAATGAACCATCTCGGCGGCTTAATGGACACAAAGTGACCCAAATCAATCCAGATTTGACAAGCTTCAACTTTTACATTTCGGGTGCAAAAAAACTGCCTGATATGCAAGGTGTTAGTTTTATGGGGCCTTCAGCGAAAGGCTCGTTTGACATCGACAAAGAAGAAGCCGAACGAATGTTGGGCGCAAGCAACCCGACAGGTGTTCAAAATAGTGATGTAGTACGTCCCGTCATGAGCGCAACGGACCTCGTAAAAGCACCGCGTAATAAATACACAATCGACTTTAACATGATGACGCAAGAGCAAGCCGCACGCTATCAGCTTCCTTTCGCGTATGTGCAATCGGTCGTCTATCCTACACGCAAAAATAAACGCGGTGCATTAAAAGAGCGTTGGTGGCAATATGGCAGACCCCGCGTTGAGATGCGGCACGCACTCGCTGGAAAAACACGTTTTGTCGTTACGCCCGGTGTTGCCAAACATCGAATTTTTGTTTGGCAAAGCATTGATGTGTTATGTAATCAGGGAACCGTGATTTTTGCGCGTGAAGATGATTATTTTTTTGGCGTATTACACTCACGAGTGCATGAAACGTGGTCTTTGCATAAAGGAACTTCTTTAGAAGATCGGCCGCGCTACACGTCCACAACAGCCTTCGAGACATTTGCCTTCCCATGGCGATTAGGAAACGAACCAAGCGAGGCGGAAAATGAAGATGTAGCGGAGATTGCGGAGTCCGCACGCGAATTAGTCGCATTTCGACAGGCATGGCTACATCCACCCATTCCAGAAAGTGGCATTGATGTCGCTTATAAGCGGCGTATCAAGCGACGCACATTGACCAATATGTACAATGCGCTGGAACATTATCGCGCCGCACTTGCTGATGGAACACGCTACAATGCGGCGTTTAAGTTGGGTTGGAAAAAGATCGTCAACTGTGATTTCACACTCGCTCAAGCCCAAACATTACACGATATTCACACAGAATTAGATAAAGCTGTCTTGCGTGCGTATGGCTGGTCGGCGACACTGGAAGATGAAGAAATTTTAGAGAATTTGCTTGCCCTCAATATTGAACGGGCTTCAGCCCATTCATGAAATCACGCTATGTACAAAATGACCAAGCTCATACCAACTCTATTATTCTTACTGGTTTTGTTCGTTGGATGTGACCAGCTCACGCCTGAAAACCGTGAGCGTCTCGATGCGATCCGTGAGCGAGGCGAGACGCTTGCGGGAACGGCGATTGCCGTTGCGCCAACCTATGCTGCGACTGCGCGTTCTCAGGCGGCGACAGCGATAGCCAATGCACCGACCACTATTGTGAATGCACAATCGGCCGCCGCCACCGCCGCCGTCAACGCCCGTGCCGTCGCCACACGCGCCGCCGTCGAAGGCACAAATCTGCTCGAAACAGGGCGCAGTTTGCGAGATGTACTGGGGCAGATTCAACCTGATGCGAATGGCAATGTGCAGTTCACGCTCACTGAGGCACAATTGACAAACGCACTCCGCCGCGATGAGATCGACACGGGGGATGCACAACTTGAGCGATTGACGGCAACGTTGAGCGATGGGCGAATTATTGTGACGGGGGAAATCAATCGGCCGATTCGCGCCCCCTTCGCCATCATCCTGATCCCCTACGTCACCCCTGACGGCACACTCCAAATCGCTGCCAATTCAGCCACGGTTGGACAAATCGAACTACCCGATACGATTACGCGCCTTGCCATCAATCGCCTTAACGGAACCCTCCTCACCGCTCTCAGCTATATCCCCGGCAGCTATCGCTTCACAAATGTACAAGTAACAGACGGGTTTCTGACCATCACAGCAACTAGGCGATAAACAGACTACAATCAATAGTGGGCAGTATTGCGGTACTAACTCTCTCTCCCAAAATCCCCCAAAAACAGCTTTCACCTCCTGCCTGACAGTATTTGGCAGTTCTTTTTGCCTATAATCGGGTTGTATATCGTGAAATTCTGAACAATCGACGTGGCTTATACAGCTTCGCGCACATCACGAAGGGTCACAGAAAAGAAGGATTATGGTCGCCACAAAATCATCACAACTTTCAGGTTTTTACAAATTGTCACGCGGTGAGCGAATCGGCATTGTCGCGGAATGGGCGCAACTGGTTGATGACGAGATCGATGTCTTGCAAAATGGTGGTCTCTCCAATGAGACAGCTAATAGCATGATTGAAAATGGAATTGGAACACATGCACTCCCGTTGGGGATTGCAGCCAACTTCCAAATCAACGGGCGCGATTATCTCATTCCGATGGCAGTCGAAGAGCCGAGTGTTTTGGCAGCGGTCAGCTATGCGGCAAAATTGGCGCGTGCTGGCGGGGGCTTTCAAACGGAGTCATCTGAGCCGATCATGATTGGGCAGGTTCAAGTTTTGGACATTCCCGATATGGATCAGGCGGTTGCCAATGTGGAAGCTAATAAAGCGTTGTTGATGCAATCGGCCGATGCCGTCTCCCAAAACATCGTCCGTCGTGGTGGTGGTTCCCGCGATATTGAAGTGCGTCGTTTTGATGAAACACCTGTCGGCGCGATGATGGTCGTCCATCTTTTGTATGATTGTCGTGATGCGATGGGAGCCAATGCGGTCAATACGGCGGCCGAGACAATCGCCCCCATCATTGCCGAATTGACAGGCGGTCGCACCAATTTACGCATCCTCTCCAACTTGACAGATCGTCGCACAGCCACAGCACATTGCACAATTCCAGCAACCGCGTTAACGCGCGATGGCATGGACGGATATGAAGTCGCCCAACGCATTGCAGAAGCAAACGCTTTTGCCGTCGTTGATCCCTATCGCGCCACGACGCATAACAAGGGCATCATGAACGGCATCGACGCGGTTTGCATTGCGACGGGCAACGATTGGCGTGCCATCGAAGCTGGCGCACATGCCTACGCCGCCCGCAACGGACAATATCGCGCCTTGACCGATTGGTATGTCAATGAAGCTGGCGATCTCATTGGCGAAATGACACTGCCTCTAGCGGTTGGCACAGTTGGCGGCGCGACAAAAGTACACCCGACAGCGAAAATCGCTATGAAAATTTTAGACGTGTCAGGAGCGCAAGAGCTTGCTGAAGTGATGGCGTGTGTCGGTCTGGCGCAAAATCTCGCTGCCATTCGCGCCCTCGCCACCGACGGCATTCAAAAGGGACACATGCGAATGCACGCTCGACAGGTCGCGCTTGCCGCAGGTGCGATTAACGGGCAGGTTCAGCGGATTGCCAATCAGTTGGTCAATGAGGGCAACATTCGCGTCAATCGGGCGGCCGAATTGCTTGTGGATTAAGATATAGGTGCATTCGGTATTCAGCTATTTACCCACCGAATGCCAATTTACCCAAAAGTATGTCAAACCAAACATTACAAGACGGCCTCATGAGACCAGATCGCCCTGTCGGAATCGTCGGCTATGGGGCATATGTGCCACGTTATCGGATTGCGGGGAAAACGATTAGTCAAATGTGGACAAATGGCGCAGGCGGGTCACCTGTGAAGGCAAAGGCAGTTAGCGGTCTCGATGAGGATGTCGTCACGATGTCGATTGAGGCGGCGCGGAATACGCTCAAGCGGGCGCAGGTTGACCCGCGTGAGATTCGTGCGGTGTGGGTGGGGAGTGAAAGTCATCCCTATGCTGTCAAGCCGACCAGTACGATTGTGGCGGAGGCGATTGGGGCGGTTCCGAACACGGTCTCGGCCGATTGGGAGTTCGCTTGCAAAGCCGGCACAGAAGCGATGCAGGCGGGCATTGGTCTCGTCGGCAGCGGCATGGCGAAGTATGCGATGGCGATTGGGATGGATACGGCACAAGGTCGGCCGAGTGACGCGCTCGAATATACAGCGGCTGCGGGTGGCGCGGGGGTGCTGATCGGGCCAGCGGCCGAAGCAGTCTGCACGATCAACGCGACCTACTCCTTTGTCACCGACACACCCGATTTCTGGCGACGCGAACACGCCATTTATCCCTCACACGGTGACCGCTTCACAGGCGAACCCGCCTATTTCAAACATATTCAAGGTGCGGCAAATTTTATGATGGCGGCGTTGGGTACAACTCCAGCCGATTATCAATACGCCGTTTTCCACCAGCCAAACTATAAATTCCCATCTCGCGTCGGCAAGATGCTCGGCTTCAACATGCAGCAGATGGAAGCGGGATTATTAGCTGGCGAAATTGGCAACACATATAGCGGGTCGTGCATCATCGGCTTGACGAGCATTCTCGACATTGCAGAATCGGGCGACCGTATTTTGATGGTCAGCTATGGCAGCGGCGCGGGATCAGACGCATTTGACCTCTTCGTGACGGAACGCATTGCCGATATTCGCGGACGCGCCCCAGCGACTCGCGCCTATCTCAACCGTCAAAAAGAGATCGACTACGCGACCTACGCACGTTATAGAGGGAAAATTCGTGAGAGGTAATATGCGCTTTGGTATTCTCACTGGTATGTTCATTTTTGTCCTGATCGGTGTGGTCATTTTGATCGTAGGCTTTTTGATTGCGGCCGTTGGGATTGGCGTAGGTTGGGTTCTGACACAGACGTTTCCGTTCACGCTTTTTGAAGGCACAGTCATTGCAATTCTCTCATTGACAATTGGTTGGCGTGGTCTCTCGTCACTGATCAACTCTTTCCTGAGTTTTCCGTTTGATGATGAAGACGAGGATGAATAACGCAGATGAACACAAGCATTATCGGATTTGGACAGACAGAAGTAAGCGAGGCGTGGGGGACATCGCTGCGTCATCTCGCGTGGTATGCGATTGAGGCGGCGTTGGATGATGCCCACACGACGGAAATTGACGCGCTCTACGTCGGCAATATGCTCGGCGGGACACTGAGCAATCAGCGTCAGTTGGGAGCCTTGATCGCTGATTTTGCGGGGATGAAAGGGATTGAGGCGACGGTTGTTGAGGCGGCCGAAGCATCAGGCGCAGCAGCTTTGCGACAGGCAGTTTTAGCGGTTAGCAGTGGGATGGTTCAGACGGCGTTGGTTGTCGGCGTTGAGAAGGCGAGTGATACAACGGGTAGTTCGGCCGAAAAAGCCCTAGCCACCACTCTCGATGCAGACTACGAACAAGTTCACGGCGCGACCCCCGCAACGATGGCAGCCCTACTCATGCAACGCTACATGCACGAATACGGCGCGACGATTGACGACTTTGCTGGCTTTAGCGTCAACGCACACACAAATGGCAGCAAAAACCCGTTAGCGATGTACCGCAACAAACTACGTGCCGAACGCTTTGGGGCTGCGCCGCAAATTGCGACTCCTGTCAGCCTGTTTGATGCGGCTCCGGCGGGGGATGGTGCGGCAGCGGTAATTGTGACTGGGACGGAGCGGGCGGCCGATATGGTTCCCCAGCCCGTGCAGATTATCGGCAGCGCGGCCGCGACAGATACACTCGCTATCCATGATCGCAACGACATTTTGTGGCTATCGGCCGCTGCCAAAAGCGCACAACGCGCCATGCAGACGGCCGACATCACCCACGACGACATCGACCTCTTTGAGCTACACGATGCCTACACAATCCTAGCAACTCTCTCACTCGAAGCGACAGGATTTGCAGCACAAGGCGAAGGGATTGACCTCGCACGCGCTGGCGAGATCGGACTAACTGGCTCCATCCCCATCAGCACGTTTGGCGGTCTAAAAGCACGTGGTAACCCATTGGGCGCAACGGGTGTCTATCAAATTGTCGAAATCGTTCGCCAACTACAAGGCAAAGCAGGCGGCAATCAAATCAAAAATCCAACCATCGGCATGGCGCAAAATCTGGGCGGATTAGGCGCAACAGCTATTACACATATTTTGAAGATATAGTGGCTAGTTGCTAGTGGCTAGTGGCTGGTTTTCTTGACTATCCACTAGCCACTATCCACTAGCCACTCACGGAGTGAACAATGCAAGTTTCACAACATTGGCGACTAAACAAACAACGGTATCAACTAATGGGCGAGGAATGCCCCTCTTGCAAGACAAAAATTTATCCGCCGCGTGATGTCTGCTTGGAGTGTGCGGCTCCCGCGAAAGAGCTTTTTGAGCTGACGGGCGAGGGGGAGGTTTATTCATTCACGACGGTCTATAGTGCGCCAGCGGGGTATGAGTTCAACGCACCTTATGTGATGGCGTTGGTCAAGTTGGATGAAGGCCCATTACTGACGGCACAGTTGACTGATGTAGACATCGAAGAGATTGAGATCGGAATGCCTGTCGAGATGGTGACGCGCAAATTGCGGACGGAGGGGGATGAGGGGATGATTTTGTATGGGTATAAATTTCGGCCGAAGCTAGCCTAAGAGGGTGTTTTAAACGTCTTCAACGACCATACAAAAGGTGGTGTACATCATGGACAAATCGTGGCTCGAATAATCCTTTCGGCATTAACTATGGAGAATTTTGAGCCTCAACCATAGGGTTGTTAACTAAAGTGGCAAAGGCATATCGGGAATTGGGTTTCCCGATACGCCTTTGTCAAAATACCCAAATACGTTTGCTTGGGTACTTATTTGTTGCATTTGTCACAAAGAAGATGCCGAGACTTGAAGGACATAAGCGTATAGAGTGCCAAAACCAAATAGAAGATCAGCCAATAGGGTAATTGTGCATGGGGCGAGGCGTTTTTCAACTGCACGGCTGTTGGCACGGAATCAACTTGGAAGGCATAAGTTCCTAGTTGACACAGCTTGACTGTGAAGGTCGTTGGGGTTTGGGTTACATTTCCCCCCTCACACCCAGTTGTATCTTGCCATGTCCCATTGATAAGATGTTCCAGATGAGCTTGCCCGTTGAAGGTAGGCAGATCACTATGGTTGTAAACGATTGTCAATGGTTGTGAGAGGGTAACATCAGACAGATATGCGCCGTTTTGGTATGCCTCCAACGCAAAAGGTGTTCCTATCTGCTCGCTTGTTCGCGTGGTGGACAATTCGCGTAGGACAAGGGTTATGTCTTCTGCAAACGCATCGGCCGGAATATCAAGCGTCATGCGTTCATCGAGGGCAATTGTGTCTTCCTCATCAGCCGTGACCACCTTTGACACACCTGACCCAACCTCAACCACGGTGAACTTGATCGTCGCCGTCATCGTAAGAGACCCATCACTGACTCGATACTCAAACGTCGTCTCGCCGCTAAAATCGGTGGGTGGCACATATTGGAGCGCACCGTTGGCTTGCAGACTCAAACTCCCAACGCCAGTGGTCGAAACGACCGCAGACAGTGTATCCCCATCCACGTCGCTATCATTGTGTAAAACGCCCATGACGGCATCAACATTGATTGGTGTGTTGATGGGGCCAATGTAGCTGTCATCGGCCGCTTGTGGCTGATCGTTTACGTTTGTCACGCTGATTCGCACATCGGCCGTATCTGTCAGCACACCATCACTGAGACGATATGAAAGTAGTTCGGCTCCAAAGAAGTCAACCGTTGGCGTGTAATGGAGGGTTGTACCAATAAGTGACCAGTCGCCATTTGCTGGTGTGGATACCATCTGCACGGTCAACACGTCTGCATCGACATCAATATCATTGGTGGTCAGATCAATGGCAGTTGCAGCATCTTCTGACATCGTGACCGTATCATCAAGCGCGATGGGGGCATCGTTGACTGCCGCGACGTTAATCGTCGCTGTCGCGGATGCGCTTAAGCTCTGTCCATCACTGATACGATAGCTGAATTGTGCGACCCCGCTAAAATCGGCCGATGGCACAAACTCAATCGTTCCGTCTGTCTGAACTGTTGCAACTCCACCGACAGTTTGACCAACGAATGCCAGATCACTCAGCGTGTCACCATCTATATCAGAATCGTTCGCTAAGACATCCAGAAAAATAGCCGTGTCCTCATCTGTTTGAGCCACATCAGGCAACGCTTGTGGCGCGTCGTTGACTGGTTGAACGGTTATGGTTACAGTTGCAGTCGCCGAGTCATTGGCTCCATCGGTCGCGTAATAGGTCAATGTTGTCACGCCGAAAAACCATCGCTCACTTTATAACTCAACACCGCCTCGCCGTGAAAATCTGCCGTTATATATCCGAACTACCGATTTTTTTAGTACAATTGTTCTACTATGACTACTGAAATCGGAACAATCCTGACAAACGGTGAAAACACCATTACGCGATGGTACAGCGTTGACAAAATCCCACGACGCGACTACAACAGACTTATCAGCATGGCTCGGACGATAGCACTTATGCGTACTAGCTCCAATCGGTCTACTCGTGACGTAATTGAGAAGGTCGAGAGATACCTCGCGCGAGCATACAAGATGCCTAGCCAGCGTTCTAACTATGATCGGACAACCTTACGTGATTTGGCAACGCTGACCGCCGTTTGCGTTATCGCACCGCTAGAGGTCACACCAGACGAAATTAGCCGCATGGCTATAGTTGCAGCCTACAACATGGGGAGGTGATATGGGTATCGAGCTTCTTACTATCCTGACCGATGTACTCAACGACCTGCAACGCTTTGGCCTCCGCGCCCTCATCGCACTAGTCGTCTTTCTAATCCTCTGCACGCCTTTGCCTATCTTGCAGTCCTCGCTACGTCGCTTCCTCAACCGAATCAGCAAGAATGGTGGTGGCATCGTCCGCTTACAACACTCGCTACGCCAGACGATCATTCGCATTGCCACGTGGCTGCTCATCGTGTTATCAGTTGCCGTGGCGGCCCGCTTTGCAGGCTTTGGCGGCTCCGAGATTATCGGCTTGCTTGGTGTTCTCTCCCTCGCCCTCGCGCTCGGCAGTGAGGGCTTGGTTGCAAACTTGATCGGTGGTTTCTGGGTGATGAGCCACTTAGAGCATTTCCACGTTGGGCATCGCATCAAGGTTGGCAACGATCAGGGCATTGTCCGCGAAGACAGCATCGGGCTGCTGACAACCAAGTTGTATCAACCAAATGGCGTAGAGCTTCTGATTCAGAACCGCGCCTTTCTCGATGATAGGGGGATCGAGGTCAGCGGCGAACAGATGGCCTTGATCTACGAACTCGACTGCAACCCCGACCAAATTGACCCACTGCGTGCCGTCTTAGAAACCCTAGACGCAGAGAACCCACACACGCTTAAAGACGGCTTTGCCTTCAAGCTAAAGCCCGACACGCCGATCACGGGCAGCGGTGTCGCCTATCTGTTTATCAGCAATGTCCAGTGTGAAGATTATTGGAAAGCGCACGACTGGTACAGCGAGGACAGCATTAGCGAACGTATCTATGCGGCTGGCCTCTCGCTTTCGATCAGTGACCATAACGTTTGGATCCACAACCCAGCTTAACGCTGCCATTCGACCACCCTCTACGAGCCGCCATCCTGAATCGGATGGCGGCTTATTTTTTGTCTGGCGCGGGGTCATAGGCGGGGTAGGCCACGTCTGGATCGACTTCTGGGTATGGGTTGACTCCTCGCTTAGTCGCTTCTCTCACGTATAGCTCGTTGACGGCGCGGGTCACGACGCTAGATCGGCTCTCATGCAGCCATCTCGCCATTGTATCCATCTTCTCCAAAACTTCCGGAGCCGTTCTATAAGAGGTTTGAATTGATTTTGCCATACATTGCATATCATACGGATCGCATCAGTCACGTCAATAGAACAAAATTTCTGATACCAAGCGGTTGACTATGTAATGACATTGACTTACAATCCAGTTAATTCTCCTCGCAGTAGGGAAGCGTGAATAGAGACCGGAAAGACCTCAGCTAGGGGGGTCTTCCCCTGCTCGCTTCCTCTACAACCTCTCTTAGTTTTTCCTTCTTTGGTGTCACGGGCGGGGGGGGCTGCCCCCCCGCCCATTCTTCTTAGAGATGGACGGAGAATCGATTCTGACTGAATCTCGACCGCCTGACGGGGTATGGGAGCCGCGACAGCAGTTCGGTGTGTGTGGCACAGCACACGCACACCAATCGAGATGATAAAATGAGATCACCACTCAGGTACTACGGTTCGCCCCAGCAATCGCCGGCGTGGATCGTGCGCCACTTTCCAACCCACCCCCAAACCTACATTGAGCCATTTGGTGGCAGCGCGTCCGCACTGTTTCACAAACGGCGCAGCCCCGTCGAAATCTACAACGACTTGGACAGTCACCTGTTCAACTTCTTTAAGGTCGCACGCAATCGGCCGAACGATCTGATCGCCGTGTTGCGTCTGACCGCCTATTGCCGCAGCGAGTACGACGAATGCTTTGCCAAGCTCAACGCTGGCTTTTGCCACGATGATCCAGTCGAGTGGGCGCGGCAATTCTTTGTCGCGCTTTGGCAAAGCATCGGCGGCAGCTCATCACGGGCAGCAAAAGCAAACCGATCCAAAAACAGCCTATTCTACGCCGCCGTCGAGCATCTGTCATTTGTGGCAGACCGCTTGATGTTTGTTCGCATCGAGCAGATGGAGGCAATTGATCTGATCGAGCGACATCTGCATGATGCCGACACGCTGATCTACGTCGATCCGCCAACGGTCGCTAACAGCACATATCACATCGATCTGGCAGCGCGTTTGGTCGATGCCAAAGGGTATGTCGTCATCAGCGGTGCGCCATCTGACATAAACGAAACGCTCTACAGGGAGGCGGGTTGGCAGTCCATCACGCGAGAACAGAACAATCGCAATCCGCTGTGTTTATGGCTGAATCCACGCACGGCCTCATATCTCAACAGCTATCACCAACTATTTATGGAGATTTAATCATGAAATACGTCTACCAAAGAGACGAAGCAATCATCTACCACTACACAGAGAAAAACCGCATCCTAACCGCATTTGACTACGCCACGCTCAAAGTGTTGTACGTGATTTGCGGGTCAGTCGGAGAGGCACTCTGGCGACTACTTACAAGAGAATACGGCACAACCACGCTAAACAGCGATGGTCGCCGCATGGAGGCATAGAACATGCAATATATTCACAATCCAAAAACCGCCCTGATCTACCGCTACGACGTGTCGCTCGGCAAGTTAAGCTGCATCGATGTCGCACAGGCAGCCATCGTGCCGGTCGCTTCTGGCTACATCGCCGACTGTCTTTGGCAACAACTGTTGACCTACACCACTGCGCCCGCCGATTGGGAGACGGGCAGCAAACTGTACACGCTTGACGCGGAAGCAAACGACCCAGACATTGTTGACGAGGCCGCGTTGCCATTCTAAGGAGCAGGACAAATGAATATCGATGAAATCAATATCACAAAGGTAAACGAAGACAGTTGGGAGCTACAAGTCGGCTTTGAGGTGGATACCCACGTCATGAGCGATGAGGACATTATGAAGCTATTGCTGCGTGCGTCTATCGACTTGAGCGATTACTTCGTGTTGGAATCGGAGCAGGCGTTGAGATTGGCGGGGGCATGATGGAATTTCACTATGACGACCGCCCAAATTCGAGCGCGGTCAGCCACACATTCTACATCCCAGACGATCAGACGATGCTCGTCTGGTTTAAGTCGGGCAGGATGTATCGCTATGAGGGTATCCCAATGGCATTGTGGGCGGAGTTTCGCGCCGCAGAGAGCGCGGGTCGCTTCTTCAACGCCCATATTCGCGGTCAATACCCCTACAGAGAGGCCAATTACTTTTAGGGCCGGAGGCGTGACACCCATGCAATACAGAGAGATCAACCCGACTTCATCCGCAATCAAGCGGCTGGCCTACACGACACCCGACCACAACCTCTATGTTTGGCTCAAGTCAGCACCGCGCGATGTGAGACGCTACCACGACGTGCCGGCAGAGGTGTGGTTTGCTCTCAGCGACGCGACCGACATCGACGCGGCTTTTGCTGCCACCGTGCGGGACTGCTACGACTTCGACGTGCTGCCCAGCTTCTAGCAACAGTGCCGGCTCTCCCGACGTGGGCAGGGTCGGCGAAGGAAAAATGACATGAACGGATTTATTGACAAACGACGCAACACGGGCTTTGAGATCGACCATCGCGTGATCGATGAGTGGTTGCCGATCATCCAGAAAGAGGGGTTTGCGCTCTATGCCCTGATCGTCAGCCGCGCCGACCGCGCCCAGCACGACGACTTTGACATACCACCGGCGCGTGAGACGCTCGTCTATCTGTCGGCTGGGCTGCCGACGCTGCGCCAATACGCTTGGCTGATGGAGGCGTGTGGCCTGATCGCCATCACGCCCGGTCAGAGCTTTTGGTACAACTGCTACGTTGTCAACGATGTGCCGGTTTGCGACGAACAGACGCGCACTGAGCTAAGGGGCTGGTTGAACAGCGACGAACGGCTGACCGATGGCTTTCGGCGGCGCATCCTGCGCCATCTCGACAACTACGGCTGCGCCCCATTTCTGCGTAGTAGCGCGGAGGAGGTAGACCAATGAGCCGCCGCCCACGTTATTGGATCAAGTTCTACCATGAGGTACTGATGGACGCCAAGATCGCCCGTCTCAGTGATAGTCTGTGGCGACGCTTCTTTGAGTGTTGCCTGATCGCGGGCGAGACATACGAGGAGGGCTTTTTGCCCGCGCTGCCTGATATGGCGTGGCAACTGCATGTAGATGAGGAGGCACTGGCAACCGAGTTGAGCCAGCTGGCGCAGCGCGGTTTGTTGGAGTTGCGCGGCGATGCGGACGGTGTGGAACGCTGGTTTGTGACCAACTTTGCCAAGCGACAAGCCCGCGACACCGACGCGGAGCGAATGCAGCGGTATCGTGAGAGGAAGCGCGATGAGAGCGTTACGAAACGTAACGGCAACGTAACGGTGCGTAACGACGACGTAACGGTGCGTAACCAAGAAGAAGAAACAAAAGGAGAGACAGATAAAAATACAGATATAAATGTAGATAAAGAGCGCAAGAACAAAGAACCATCTATGGATGAAATGGCTGCTGGTGGTGGACGCACGCGCATTCTGGAATTGTTGGATGAATTTGGAATCAACGAGCCAAAGCGCAGTGAGATCGCCGCGATGGAAGGGTTGACGCTCGGCTATGTGCGCGAGCATCTCGAAACAGCAGACAATCTCGGTCAAGCGATCCACCGCATCCTCAATCGCTGGACGCTCTCAAAGAAGCAGCGCAACAAAAAGAGACCGCCGTCTAAGAAGAGTGGCACAGACTCGGCATTTGAGGCGTTTCTGAGGAGTAAAGAAGACGATGCAGTGGATGACTGAACTGGTCACAGCCTATCCATCTGCTAATGTCTCCAAGCGGACATTCCAACAATTGGAACGTCTGCTGGGGGGGTATGAGACAGCGATCATCGAGGAGGCGGTAGATCGCTACATCCTCGACAACCCAGCGGCGCACCAGTTTCCAACGGCCGGTGCATTGCATCAGTTGTGCGGACAAGTCGTCGCTGAACAATTGGCGGCACAAAAAGCAGTGGCACAATATGAAAGACGACAACAGGCGTGGCGTGCCGAATTCGAGACATGGGCGGCGTGTGAGGGTGGGTGCGGTGAACGCATCCCGCCCAATCATGAGCATTGCCCATTTTGTGCCGATTGGGAACGCATAAGGAGCAAATGAGCGATGTGGATTATCGTCAACGAAAAAGGAGTGCTTGAACACGAAAGCGACGCAGGAGAGGAATTTTTGTTTGGAGCGTTGAAAAACGCCCACATATTCCAAGACAAGTTTGATGCTGATTTTATCTGCGAGGTGTGGAACGAGTTTGCGGACTATGGCGAACTGGCAACAGTTCGCCCACTGCCGATGGATTTGCAGATGGCAAAGATGAAATCACCCGCACTTTTGCATTTTGCATGACGACTGTTTTTTATCTCTCGATAGAAAAAGAGCGCAGGGTAAACCACTCGGTTTCAACGCCGAGTGGTTGCAGGCGGTTGTTTTCTTCGGCCGACCCAAACGGCAACCCCACCGTCAAATCATACACCCCTGCGGGAAGGTCTGCCGGAACGGTCAACGTGTGACGGTCGCGCACATATCGTTCGGGCGGCCATCTGCGGGTCGGGAAGTCGCCGGGATTGAGTTTGTCGGACTGTGTGACGACAGCAGGCGGCGTGGCTAGGAGATGCACAAAGACGCGATAATTTTCCTCCAGCGGCTGCAGCGGTTGCCAGTAGAGCGTGATGTCTATTGTATCGCCGGGTCGGATGATGCGCGGTGCATCGTAGCCGATGAGCGCAATTTGGTCGGCAAAACGCACAACGATCTGCTCTTGAGCCGGCTCGGCCGCCACACACACACCCGCCGCACAATTTCCATCACTTGCAAAGTGCAAGACCCCCGTCGGCTCTAACACAAAAAGATGCAATGAAATCAGGCCGCTAACCGCTATCAGCGGAACGACAAGCCAGTTGGTATAGATAACGTTTTCCGCGTTGGGCTTGCGTCGGCCGATTGATACCCCCAACAACATAACAATTGCACCAACCCCACTTACGACCCATGCAGCTGTTCGCACGGGCGTGTTGGTAAAATGCAGTTCGACGATATGCTGGCCTGCTGGCACAGTGAGGGTGATGAAGCCTTCGGGCAGGCCGAGCGCGATGTCAACTGGCCGACCATCTATCGTCGCCTGCCAGCCGGGAAAATGGAAGATAAACAGGCGCAGGACAAATTCGTTCGGTGAATCGGTTCTGTAGAAATAGTGGGTGGGGGTGATGAGATCGGCCGAGATCGCCGTCTCCTCCGCCAACGCAGCCCGATTGACGTGATCTGTGCCGCCCTCAAACTGATAGTCCGCTATCAACTGTTCCGTCGGGCGCGGAATCACATCAACTGTTGCAGGCACAAAATCGTCGGTGCTTGTCGTTCCCGCCCAACGCCCCTGAATCTCTTGAACCATCACCGTCCATGGATCGGTTGCCCCAAAGTCGGGATAGGGCGCGATCTGTGTTAGTGGCAACGCGATAAAGACAAATAGCAACAAACTAGAGGTCAGAATAATTGTCTGACCAGCTTCCGTTGTCTGCTCATCGAGTTGTGAAAATGCCGCCCCGCCGACAATCGCCAACAGCCCATTTGCCAATCCCAACAATCGCCACGGAAACTGTAAGAAGTTGAGCAGCGGCAGCACTTCCCACGCGGCTTGCGAGATGGGCAGCATAAAAAAGAGAACAGCCCCAAACATCAGTAAAAAGAATGCTGTCTGTAGCCGTTTGCGACCCCAAATTAACGCAATGACCCCACCGCCTAGTCCGAAAACCCACTGTAGAAGCCCCAAATTAAAGCGATAATCCGGCTCCGTCGCGCCCCAATCGAGCCGCGAGGAAGTGCCAAACAATTCTGCTAGCGTCAAGTAATGATTGCGAAAATCGTAGTGGCTGCCAGCCTCAACGACGCTGCCGATTCTGATCGCCCCTTGTTCCCATGCCATCGGCAGCCAGAAAAAAGCCGTGATTAGAACGGCGCAGAAGAAAGCGAGGGAGCCATAACCGATAGCGGCCGAGCCATCCCCATGCCCCTTGCGCGTGATCTGAACCGTCGCTGTAATGATGCGCCAGAGAAAGTAGACAAATAAAAATGTGCCAAAGACAAACGCCATTAAGTTATGTGCTGTGATAATGGCGGCAAGCAAAAGTGCCGTGGCGAGAAAGTTGAGGGGTGTCGCGCGTTTTAGGAGCCGATCCAACGCCCACAGCGCAAGTGGGAAAAGGCCTAGACTGAATGTTTCGGGCAGAACGCCGCGTGCGTGTGGGTCGATGTATAGCAAATAGGGCGAGAGGACATAGCTGGCAACGGCAATCAGTGCAGCAACTCGCCCATAGTTGCCGCGCATAAACCCGTACATGCCAAACCCTGCACAAAAAATACTCAGTACAAACACGGCTTTGACACTACTTACGGGGTCAAAATTGGGCAGAAAATTAAACAGCAGACCGATGTAATAGGTCAGCGGTGCGTAGAAGTTGAAAATGGGATAGCCATATCCGTAGTAGAAGTTGGCGGCCCAACGTGGGTAGATGTCACCGCCTTCCCACATGCGCTGCAACTCGGCAAGACGATAGACGTGCAGTTCCGCATCTGTTCCTAGCGGCAAACTCGCGTGCTTCAAAAAAGGCCATGCGGCGAGAAAACAAATTGCTAGAACGATGAGATAGCCCGTGTCGAATCTTCTTTGCATAACATTTTGTACAAACCGGGTGAGATGAACGGCGGTTAGGCCTAAGTTGGTGAGATCATAAGCCGTTCACCTAACCCTTACGCGAATTTGCGTAATATGAGTTCTGAAGTTTGGATCGGCTTATTGTGGGGGAATTGTGGCTTATCGACAAAGACGTTTAACCGACGTTAAACGGGCGGCCATGGATAATGTCGGCCGGGACCCGGCTCAGGAAAGATGCCAACCTCAATTAACTGCGTCAGGCGGCGGTTGAGGATGTCAATTTCGTCGGGATGAAGGAGTTGTAGCAGTTCATCGGCGTAGAGCGGCGTATCGAGATTTTGGCGCAACGTTTGGAGGGATTGGTGAAGCTCGGCCGAAAACGCCTCGCCCGCAAACTCCCAGATCACGCTGCGTAATTTGTACTCGATGTTAAAGCAAATCCCATGATCGATTGCCCACAGTCGATCATCTGGCGCGACTAACACATGCCCCGCTTTGCGATCTGCGTTGTTGGTGATCCAATCAAACACAACGATGCGCTGCAACGTCTCTGCAAAGTCAGGCTCTCCCTCAATGTTAAAATAATGAGTGTCAGGGTCATGCTCGACAAACGCCTGAACTGACCCAAATCCATGAACGCCTTCACGCAGTACGGTCGGGGGAACGATGTCCCACCCTGCTGCATCGCTAATCAAATACGCCGCTCGTTCGCGCAAACAGAGTGTGCCTGTTGGAAAGTCCCACAGCGGCCGCTCTCCCAAACGCGGCTTGTAGACCATCGGCATCTCCGTCTCTTCGGCACAGATATAGCCAAGCAGCGTGTAGTTTGATCCCCATGCTAGACGACCTTCGAGTCGCATCTCACCATTTGTCAAGAATTCAAGCGTTTGCTGCTTATCCATGAGGTAGAGCAACGAAGGTCTTTCAGGGAGCTTTGTTGCTAAATTTTATGACCATTGCGATGGGGGCAGAAATGCCCGTTTTTGTCGATAGGTTGACCACAGTTGCCGCAAATCGGCCGACCGCCCGCCACAATTTCCCGCGCATGTTCGATCAAAGCGCGTGCATGGTGCGCCTTTACCCAAAAACTGACCATATTGGCATCTTCTTCATCGGGAACCAGCTCATACGCCACCACGATGACGCGCTCAAGCTCATTGTTATAACCAAGCCCTAAATTGCCCACGCGGAAGAGCGGATCAACCGGCTCGTGCAGCCGTAGATCGTGCTGCACGGTCACTTGCAAATCTCGACGCACGGCTGGATGTTCACGGGCGAGATCGTTTAGCAGTTCCTCAAAGCTGTCGGCGATTGCGGCCGCTTGAATCTTCTCGATCACGAGTGAAATGACTTCGCCAGACCGCCCTCCTTGCAGAAAAAAAGTGCGATTGCCGGGTTCGCCAACCGTGCCAATGGTCAAATGGTTTGCTGGATTGATTTCGATATGCCGTGCCATTACGCTTTCTCTGGTGCGGGATCCGACCCGCTCTCTTCTTTTTTCTCTTGACGTTTGGGCGGTGCTTGCAGCGGCCCATCGTCGTTGATTCGCAAAACGCGCACATTACCTTCGCCCAATGCCAACGCGCTCACTGATGCGGGTGATACCATAATGCGTTGAAACAGATCGATGTGCATCCCAAGATAGTGCGCCAATGTCAGTTTTATCACATCGGCGTGCGAAACTACGATAACCATTTCGTCAGAATGCTTTGCCGCCAAGCTCTCGATTGCATTGATGGCACGAGTCTGCACACCGCGTAGAGATTCACCTTCGGGGAACGCAAAGCGGCTCGGCACGTGTTGAATGGTGTGCCATTCTTTCAATTTTGCCAGCTCTTTGATCGGTTCGCCTTCCCATTTTCCATAGCGCACTTCGCCCATTTCAGGGAAAAGGCGCACACCGAGTTCAAGCGATTCAGCCAAATGTTGCGCTGTTTCGACACAACGTTCGAGCGGGCTACTATAAATGGTGGTGATGGGGAGTTTGCTGAGGCGTTCAGCTTGTGCTTGTGCTTGGTCATGACCCTTTTCGTTTAGCACCACGCCGGGTGTCCAGCCTGCTAAACGATGTTCCTTGACCCAATTGTTTTCACCATGTCGGACTAACAGAATAATTGCCATTTATGGATCATAGCACAAATCAGAACATGATAAATGTTTCAAGGGCGAATCTATTGGGGGTACTGTATAATTTGGCGGATGAAAACATCGCTATCCTCGTCGTCAATTAGATGATAATATAGAGTTTAGCAGAACAAAGTATAAATAGATTGATGGCAACAAAAAAAACTGGACATCTTAATCCGAACATTCCATCGGCCGAACTCTCCCGCTTGATGACAAACGCCGCTGCCAAAATGGGCGAATACGGCCTTAAACTGTTGACACCACAGCTTTTGCTGCGCGTTTTCCTAGATGAACCGGAAAGTTCCGCCCATCAAATTTTGCGCCAATTACAGTCAGATCGTGGATTTGATTGGGATGGGCTGGCGCGGCGCGTTGAGATGATGGCGAAGAACGCGGCTGGACGCGATGCAAACTTCCGCTTTACCGACGATTTTGGCAAGGACATTCCGCTGGCTGACGAGACATTGATCGGCATTGATGAGGGGTTGAGCATCGCTCAATCACGGGATGAGCTTAAAGTTTCGAGCGGGCATCTGCTGGCGGCGATGGCTGGGCGACAGGTGACGACTTATGCTGTATTGGAGCGTATTGGGGTGACACAATCGGCCGTCCTCAACAAGCTCGAAAATGTCGCGCAGGACGGCGGCTCCATCATCCGTGATTTGGTCGAAGAGGCGAAACAAGGCGAACTCACCCCGTTTTTTGAGCGGCGTGACCTGCTCGATGAAATGTTAAGTTTACTTGCCCTCTCCGCCAATCGTCATATCCTCTTGGTAGGAGCCGAAGGCGCAGGCAAGCGCACGTTGGGCATGTCGCTGGCGATGTTGTTGGCGGAGGGGCGCGGCAATGAGCTACGCTCGCTGGTCATGCTGAATGAGACGGCGTTGCTGGAAAACCCGCTGGCGACGATGCGGGCTGGCTTACGGCGAGCGAGCAGCGGTGTGTTGCTTGTGCCGGACATCGGCCGATTTTTCCCCTCACGCACAGCCCCTTCCCCTTTTCCGCAACAAGTTTGCCGCGAACTGCACAAGGCGATCTTGGGCAGCGAGGTTGTCGTGATGGGGACGGCGGTTTCGGCCGAATACGACCGTATGGCGCAAGCTCGCCTCATCCGCGCACGCACCAATCGCGTCGATGTACCACCCGCTACCGTCAATGAAACGGTGTCCATCCTCAACTATCATCGCACGCGCTTAGAGCAGGAATATGAGATCGAGGTGCAAGTCGATGCACTTGACACAGCGGCGCAGATGGCTGGTCAGTATATCAAGACGACCGCCCTGCCCGGTGCAGCCATTCAGCTTGTAGACCGCGCCTGTGCGCTGGTCAAGATGGCGGGGTCAGGACACGTCGAGCTAGAAGGCGTGAAGGGAGATAAGGTATTATCGGCCGCAGATGTGATGGTCGCCACCAGTCGCTTGACCAAAATTCCCGTCACAAAATTGGGCAAAGATGAATCGAGCCGCTATGCCAACATGGTTGACCATCTGCACAAGCGCATCATCGGACAAGATGAGGCTGTTTTAGCCGTCAGTCGTGCGGTCAAAATTGCGCGGGTTGGGCTGCGTGATCCGAAACGGCCGATTGGCAGCTTTCTCTTTCTCGGCCCATCGGGTGTTGGCAAATCAGAACTCGCCAAAGCACTCGCCGAATTTATGTTTGGCACAGAAGATGCGATGCTCGTGCTAGACATGAGCGAATATCAGGAAGAGGCCAGCGTCAACCGCTTGATTGGTGCGCCTCCCGGCTATGTTGGGTTTGAGGGTGGCGGTCAGCTAACCGACTTTGTGCGTGAGAATCCCTACACTGTGGTATTGTTTGATGAGGTCGAAAAGGCGCATCCCCGCGTGCTGGACGTGCTGTTGCAGGTCATGGAAGAGGGTCGTCTAACCGACGGGCAAGGGCGACTGGCGACTTTTTCCGAAACGGTTGTCATCATGACGAGCAACTTGGGCGCACACGCAATGCTCGTTCCCGTCATTGGCGAACGCGAACGCGAATTGGTGATGGAGGCCGTGCGCGATTTCTTGCGCCCTGAATTTATCAATCGGCTCGATGACGTGATTTTGTTCCATCAGCTCACCCCCGACCAACTCGCCCTGATTTTAGATTTAATGCTCAAAAAAGAGTTCAAACTGGCAGAGCGACAAGGGCTTTCGCTGGAAATTACCGACGCGGCGAAAGCGTGGATGCTGGCGCAAAATGATGAACCGGAATTTGGCGCACGTCCCTTGCGCCGCATTATCACGCGCTATCTGCGCCAAGAGCTTGCCGATTTCCTCCTAGAAAACGGCACAAAAGATGCAACCATCAAGGTCGATGCAGTCGATTCTGAATTGACATTTGAGACGTTGAGTGGACTTTAGGAAGGTGACTTGAATAACTGGTCAGTTTGAAGACTGGATTCCCGCCTTCGTGGGAATGACAGCTCAGTTAGCAATTGAAATCCTAGCCCTTAGTCTGCTCCATTGAGAAACATGAGCAACACAACACAACAAGAATTAGTAACCCGCCTAGAGGAATCTTTCCAACAGGTCAACGACATTTTTAACGATATTCAAGATGATCAGTGGGAAACAATCGTCTTTTCAGACGGTGAGTGGTCAGTCCATCACATTTTGCGCCACATCGTGACCTCCGAATACAGTATGAATCAACTGATTCGCTCGATTCAGGCAGGCGGGTCGGGCGCGCCAGAGAACTTTGACATTGATCGCTTTAATCGTGGGCAGATTCGGAAGCAAGCAGAGAAGAGTTCGGCCGAACTCCTCACGATGATGACAAACAACCATCAAGGAACGCTGTCACTGCTAGCCTCACTAGATGATGAAGATTTAGCCAAACGCGGCCGACATGGCGGCTTAGGGCGCGAGACAAGCATCCGAACGATCTTCAAAATTATCGCGGGACATAATTTGCAACACGCGCAAGATGTTCAAGCTGCGTTGAGCGCATAGTAAGTCCTTTGCGACACACACAAGCGTACTATAAGCATCTCTGCCTGTGAGTCACACACAGACAGGATATCTGTGGTATGTTTATCTTTCCTGCGCCATGGAAAAGTTACAGCACTTCCCAATTGGTCGTCACACACTTTGAACATCGGCGAAGATAATCAGCTTTACATTGACAAAACCAAATTGATTTATGAGCTTGTGTCTCAACGTGGCTTTTTTTCTTGGCGCGGCCGAGGCGATTTGGCAAGAGTCTCCTGATCTCAACTTTGGCAATGGTTTTTCATCATGAACAGCTTTTTTAACTATCCAAACACCCAACCCGCAGCAGCACCGCAAGACATCACCTTCTGGGCGACACGCAGCCAGCGCGATTGGCGCAAATTGCTGAGTTTGACGCAGACGTTGCGCTTTCGGCCGCAAGAAACAGCTATCCACGCGGGCGATAAGAGCGACGGTTTTTATTTGATCGGCTTCGGTCGATTTATCGCCAACGATGCCCCCCTCACCGAAGGCCAAGCTATCGAAATCTCTGCTTTCTTTACCGGCCGACCCCACCCCCACGACATCATCGCCCAGACCGACGGTGAGCTGCTGCATCTCAGCCACGCTGCCCTTGACATCTTCGCAGCTCGTGAGCCAGAGTTGGCACGCGCCGTCTTGATGGAACTCGGCCGCATCCTCGCTCTGACAAATGATTTTTAGACGATTTAGCTTAGACAATCCGCTCAATTGCTAACGACTGACCAATGACAACAAAACCAATTTTCCCAAACTATACTCAAATTCCGCGCCGTATCCCTGTCCCCGTCTGGAATGCCATTCGCATGATCAGCGTGGGCGTGATATTTGGCATCATTTTGACGCTGTTTGTACGGCCTGATCTTGGCCTATTTGTGATGTGGCGACTAATTATTCCATTTGTGCCTCTGCTCTTTTTTATTGCCCCTGGCGTGTGGCGCAACATTTGCCCCTTGGCGATGATGAACCAAACGCCACGCCTCTTTGAGTTTACCCGTGCGCTCGTCGCGCCAAAATGGTTTAAGAAGTATGGCTATGTGATTGGAATAGGGCTGTTCGTCGCGTTAGTCTCGCTCCGCAAAGTGATTTTCAACTACAACGGCGTTGCGCTTGGTGTCTTATTGTTGATTTTGTTGGCGGCAGCACTCGTGATGGGAACCTTTTTTAAGGGCAAAAGCGGTTGGTGTAGCAGCATTTGCCCGCTGCTCCCCGTGCAGCGTATCTATGGGCAAACGCCGTTTTTGACCGTCGCCAATAGTCACTGTCAGCCATGCGTCGGCTGCACCAAAAATTGCTACGATTTTAATCCACATGTCGCTTATATGGCTGATATGTATGATAAAGAGGATGACTTTGCGGCGTATCGCAAGTTCTTTGTTGGGCTGTTTCCCGGATTTGTGCTGGCGTTTTACCTGTTGCCGAGCCCCGGTGCGACGACCAATAGTGAGATGACGCTCTTGGGCGGTGGTGGGGTGATTTCGGCCGACATCACCATCCTACAAATGTACGCCCTCTTCGCCATCTTCATGCTCTTCAGCGCGGGTTTGTTCTATTTCTTTGACAGCTTCCTAAAAGTCTCAACACCAAAAATCACAACGATTTTTGGCGCATCTGCCCTCAACTTTTACTACTGGTTCAATGCCCCTTTGATTGGGGAACTGTTCGGCACGACAGCGGCTCCGATGGTGATGTGGGCATTACGAGCGTTGGTATTAGGTCTGACAGTTGTCTGGATTGTGCGAACCTATCAGAAAGAAGCCCTTTATCTCAAAGAAGTCATGCAGCCGTCGATCAGCTTGAGCGTCAATCAGTCGCTCGTCGCCCATCGCGGGGCAAATGTCGGCAAGCCAGAAGTCTATTTCAAGAATGAAGATAAGCGCGTCGTCGTCAAGCCGGGCAAGACAGTGTTGGAGATTGCGGAAGCCAACAGCTTGCCGATCGAGCCGGGTTGTCGCATGGGCGTTTGTGGCGCCGATCCAATCACGGTCGTTGAGGGGATGGAAAATCTCAACAAGGTCAGCAGCGATGAGCGCACGACGTTGGAACGATTGGGTCTGGGCGATCATTGCCGCATGGCATGTATGGCGCGGGTCAAGGGCAATTGCACCATTTCGCTCAAGCCAGAGCCACCGAAGGTCTTTACGACGAGCATGGTACAAGGGTTCAAATATGATCGGTCGGTTGAGAAAGTAGTGATTGTGGGGAATGGGATTGCGGGGGTGACAGCGGCCGATCATGTCCGTCGTCGCCATCCGACGTGCGAGATTCACCTCATCGGCCGAGAAAGCCACCACCTCTACAACCGCATGGGCATCACGCGCCTGATTTACGGCCGAACGGCGATGGAAGGCCTCTACCTCATGCCTGAAAAGTGGTACAAAGATTACCAGATCACGACATGGCTCAACACACACGTCATCGGCATCGACCCGACCAAGCAAGCGGTTGCGCTCGGCACGGGCGAATCACTCGACTATGACAGGCTGATTTTGACGACAGGCAGCTATAGCTGGGTTCCCCCGATCAAAAACTACGGCATTTCTGGCTGTTTTGTCTTGCGCGAGGCGGAGGACGCGATTCAAGTGCGGCGTTATGTGCAGGAGAAACGCTCTCGCAACGCGATTATCGCGGGGGGCGGCCTGCTCGGTTTGGAAGCGGCGTATGCGCTTGTCAAGATTGGAATCAACGTCTCGGTGCTTGAGCGCGGCGCAACTTTATTGCGACGGCAACTGGATGCGGAAGGCGGCCGCTATTTGCAATCTTATCTTGAAGGGCTGGGCATGTCGATTGTGACCAACGCATCGGCCGTTGCCGTCAACGGCACAGATCACGTCGAGGGGATTGTTCTAAAAGATGGTCAAACGCTCCCATGTGATGTGCTGATTGTGGCGACAGGCATTCGTTCCAACATCGAATTGGGTAAAGAGGCTGGGCTGGAAATCAATCGCGGCATGGTTGTCAATGAGCGGATGGAGACGAATTTGGCGAATGTGTATGCGGCGGGGGATTCAGCCGAGTTCAACAAGAAAGTATTTGGCCTCTGGACAGTCGCCGTCGCGCAAGGAGAGGTTGCCGCGGCCAATGCGGTTGGTGGTGACGAAACGTATACAGAAATAGTTCCTGTGACAATGCTTAAAGTAGCAGGCATCGACCTGACCTCGATGGGACGCATCGAAGCCGAAGCGGGCGATGAGGCGATTGTCCAGAGCGACCCCGACAACCATCGTTATCGCAAACTGTTGGTGCAGCATGGTAAAATTGTCGGCGCGATTCTGATCGGTTATCCTGATGAAACACGCGGTGTCAGCGAAGCAGTTAAAACTGGGCTAAACATAGGGCATCTGTTGCCAGCCGTGCGGAAGGGAGATTGGAGCGGTTTTATCGAACTGGTAGAGTAGGAGGACTGTTTGTAATGGACATCAACACACAGCTAGGCAAATATAAATTGACAGAACGGCTTGGCAAGGGTGGCATGGCGGAAGTGTTCAAAGCATTTCAGTCAGGCGTAGAGCGTTACGTGGCGATCAAGGTCATGCACGCGCATTTGGCGGACTCGGCCGATTTTCAAGCCCGTTTTCAGCGTGAGGCCAAAGCCGTTGGGCGACTGCAACATCCTCATATCGTGCGCGTGATCGACTTTGAGACGGCGGGCGAGCATCCATACATGGTCATGGAGTTTGTGCAGGGTGGCTCCTTGCGTGACTATTTGGAAGAAGTGGGCGGTGCATTGTCCGAAGAGGAAGCGGTCGCCTTGACCAAGCAACTCGCCGACGCGCTACGTTATGCACACGGGCGTGGGATGGTGCATCGGGACATCAAGCCCGCCAATGTCTTATTTTCGAGCCAGCAACGTCGTCATGCCGTCTTGAGCGATTTTGGGATTGCAAGGTTGCTCGACGAGGCGAAGTTGACGATGAGCAGCACGATGCTCGGCACACCAGCTTATATGGCTCCAGAGATTGTGAAAGGCGAGCCGGCTGACAAACGCGCCGATCTCTATAGTTTGGGCGCGATGCTCTATGAAATGGTGACAGGGCGCACCCCCCATACAGGGGATACTCCCTACGCCGTCATGCTGAAACAAGCCAACGATCCCCTGCCACTCCCTCGTGAGATCAATCCAGAGATTTCTGAAAGTTTGGAATCATTTTTGTTGAAGTCATTAGAAAAAGACCCCAAACGCCGTTTTCAGAGCGCGGAGGAAATGATCATTGCACTGCAATCATTGGATAAAACGGCCGCGACCTCATTTGTTGCGGAAACAAGTCCACGCAGAAAACCCCCACCCTCAAAGAACAAGCGCATGATGCCACTCGTCGGTGCAATTTTAGGCGTTGTGGCGATTGCGGCCGTAACACTATTTTTGCTGACACGTGGTGGGGGTGAAGAGGAGATTGCGACTGTAGCAGACGAGACACCAACGGCCGAAGTTGTGCCAACTGACACAGCCGTGCCGACGGATACGAGTATCCTGCCAACGGATGAACCGACCGCTGTGCCAGTTATCGCACCGACGGATACGAGTATCCCACCAACGGCCGAGCCAACGCTTGCCCCAACAGCAACGATAGTGCCTGTGTTTAACCTTGATGAAGCCCCATCTGCTTTTGTCTGCAACATTGCAGTGCGCGATGATACGCTGGCATTTGCGCTAGATCGCGTGCGTTTGCCGGCCGAAGGGATGCAATATGCCGCGTGGGTGCAGATGGACGGCGAGAGCTACCTGCTTGATGTGTTGTCAGTTGAAAACGGACGTGTCACATTTGCAGGTGGTGTGCCAACACCGCTCGATGGGAGCGTTATCGGGCAGATCGAAGGGCTATTTATTACGGAGGAGCCGCTCGATAGTGGGCTGGATGCTCCCACAGGTCAAGTGATTCTGGCAGAAAATGAGGGGGATGCGTTGGAGTCATTGCGCGGGCTGACAAATGATCTCGTCAACGCCGAGACACAGATATTGCTCGCAATCAACCATCGCAACCTTCTACAAGAGTCGTTGGCTGCGGACGATTTGGCGGGCGCAAAACAGCACGCAGAACACGTGCTTAACATACTCGCGGTTGCTCGGTTTGGGGACATGGATGACAACGGCCGAGTCGAAAACCCCGGCGATGAGGTTGGTGTCTACCGTTATGTGGAACAAGCAAATGAAAAATTGGATGCGTTGTCGCAACCCGTTCTGACAAGCGAGTTGGCAGCGACCATCGCGCAGCTTGATGAGGCAATGAGATTAGGCGAGCGGGTCTTTGCGACAGACTCGGCCGCTGAAGCCAGCCCCATCTCCCCAGACCTCGATACCGCGCTACAAACGGCCTTGTTACACATCACGACAGCAAATCAACGCGGACAATCGATCTTTGCACACGCATTGGTCGCCGATGAGATACGCGGCGGCACAATTTCGCAAATTGCGGGTGGCAGCGAGCTATTGGTGATTGCACCGGATTTGCTGCCTGCGCCAGCCGGATTTGCCAATGTCGTTTGGATTGTGCGTGATGACGAGAACATCAATGTTGGCGTGATTGAGAATCAGGAATTGCAGGTGACGATTGGGGCAGATGGTGGGCTGGTGCAATCGGCCGAAATCCGCCTAACCCCGCTCGACGCAGACACAGCCACCCCAACGGGCGACATACTTTTCGCCGGTACGCTAAACGGGGCAAACCAAGCTGCACTCACCACGTGGCTGTTTGGCGAAAATCCCTCGCTCCCCAACTTGCTCACACAAGCAGGACTCGCCGAACAGCATACACAACTGATGCAGGAGTCACTTGCCAACGACGACTTGGATGGCGCACGTCAACATGCCGAACACGTCATTAATATCATGGAAGGTGCAGATGGCAATAATTTTGGCGATTTAGACAACGATGGACGAGTGGAGAATCCGGGCGACGGCGTGGGCGTGCAGCGGTATCTGGTCGATACGAGCAACCGTATCCTTGACGAACAGCAGTATGAGACCGCTTTGCTAGCACGTACATTTGACAATCAGCAAGTCCAAATGGAGACAGCTATCAACCAAGCACTCAAGCTGCTTGTGACCGACTCGGTAGAAGAGGCACAGCCGTTTGCGGATGAGCAGATAAGGGCAGTCACGGCCTTGTTGGATGGCGCGGACTTGGATGAGAATGGGGTTGTGGATGCGTTCTCGGCCGAGGCAGGCCTCCTCAATATGAACCCCGCGATTTGGCAGTTGGCGACAATCACATTGGAGTAAGATAGGGCAGGGAAACGCGGTAGCACTGCACGATAGCGTGGAGTAAGCAATTTGAACGGATTTAAGACCGTTTGCTCTATTTTTCTACTGTGCATCAGGTGTTCGATGCCCATATATGGGTCGATCTGCCGTGTGCGCCCAGACATGGAATCACCCACTCTAATGGGTGATTCAAGGGGTATTTTTACTCCACGCTATTCTGTGGTGTTACCCCGCAAAGGTGTCAACAATGGAATCAACTGTGAACTACGTTGATACAGCCAACTCGAATGGATTGGCTATTGCATGCTGTCCGAACCGCTTCAACAAACCAACCGTATTGTTTTTATCAAGGTCTTCTTCTTCAATGATTTGCTGTACTGCCGGTTGAGCCAAACTTGGAATGCGTATCGAGAAGAATGGCCACAATTTTTCCGAGATGTAGGTCTTGTTTGTATCTGGAAAATCGATTAGAGGGGCAAGCTCATCCTGTTGCTTGAATAAATCTGAATAAACAAAAGTCCATTTCCCATCATTTGCGGTCAAGCATCCAATTGGCAAGTCATTGTACATTAGCAGAAACATCGCAAATTCCGATTCAGGCATTACAAGTGAATCATGACCCTGCTCCTTGGAAAGCAGTTTGCGTAATCTTTCTAACATCATTGCTCCATGCCAAGAATCTGATTGTATTTTTCTAGTCGCAATGAAAGACACTCTACAATCAAGTCTCGACGCTCAGGTATCATAAATTGATCAAACGTAACTATACAGGTGTAGAAAGTGTGGTATAAACAGGGGATATGGAAGAGTGGCA
>CAYMGE010000001.1:154000-184116 GCA_964389925.1 uncultured Ardenticatenaceae bacterium | reverse complement strand
TGAAGTAGGTCAAATCCATTGGCTTTTCGCCGCCCCAAATGACGTGCCACACGTCGGGGTTCCCCAATCGAATCCCAACGCCGATCAAGAAGAGTATTAGGCCAAGTAGCTCAACTCGCAGAATGACGGAGGCGTTGTCTCGCAAAAATTCAGCTAGTTTGCCACCTTTGCGAATGAGAACGTAGGCACTTGCAGCGATGATGAGCAGCAGGCCAATCCAATAAGTGGGCGCACTATTTGGCAGAATTTTCAGCGAAGCGGTAATCCAGCCGAAATAGGCCATGAGCAACAAGCCCAAAATGCGTGCTAGCACATAACCACGCGATGGCAGGTTGCGGAATGTGGCAAAAGTGAGTGGGAACGTTAGCCAACCAATCAAAATGACCGCGACGTACCAGACAATCGCGGCGAGTGCCGGTTGCCGATTGAGTAAGCTGGTGGGGTTAAAGATGTCCGCGAATGTGCCACCTTGCTGCTGCTGGGCAAACGTGCTTTCAGAGAGCATTAGGGCTGTTGGCGTTTGGGTGGCTTGATCGGGACGCATAAATTGGGCGTTGGCGAGATCGGCCGACCCCAACACCCCCCTTGCCCTTTCCACCGAAAAATCATCCGTCCGCTCAAAAATCCAAACGGGCGGATGATCGTAGACGCTGAATGCTTCTTCGGCGGCAAAAAAGTCACTCGGCGGCGGCCAGCCAATCTCTGGCTGCTCGCCCCATGCCACTTTGCCCCCCACGTCTGAAATGTGTAAGGGGCCAATCTGTAGATCGGCGTGGAACTGTCCCACCAACTCATATCCCAACTCACCGCTAAAGAGCGTCTCGTAGTAGCGGATCATCAACGGATGGGTCAGCGGTAGACGCGGTAGTGACCAAACAGCGCGTTGACTGCTTAGAACGACGACATCACTGTTGTCGAGCCAGCGGATGAGATCATCGCGCTTTTGGAAGCTGTCCGGATGTGTGACGGGCGCGGAGCCATCAAAGCCGTTGATGTCATCGCGTGTGCCACTGTAGTATTGTCCAAACGGGTCGCGGTCAACGCGGGCGGGCAGCGGGTCGTCCCAATGCTCGTTGAGAATGCGGCTGCTGTCGGCGATGAGAATGCCGCCGCTGTTCATGAAGGCACGGAGGATATAATCTGTGCCTGCTTGGGCGGGCAGATTGTCGATGGGAACGGTTGTTGAGGCGCGAGGGGCGGGGAGCGTGATCTCGGCCGACTCCTGCCACACGACCTCCAACTGCGTCTCTGCCTTTTCAAGCGTAAAATCTAAAACGGTCGCCGCATCCGTCGTCTGTTCATCTGTCAGATAGTTCCAGCGAATCCCCGTGATTGTGCCATCAACGGGCATCTCAAACCCAGTTGTCAGCGGCGTGCCGTTGACTTGAAAGAGATGGTTTTTAATGGGAAGCTGTAGCTCTTTTGCATTGCCGTTTGCATCTGTATAGAGTAGCGTCGCACCACTAGGGATATTTTCGTAGAACCACTCGGTTGCCGCGACGCGCGTAAATGGCTCGACATAGACCGCCCGCACATACGCATTTGCCCACAACATCGCGCCCATCATTGTCGCTACCATCACCACTCTGGGAACCCATTTGCGCTCTGACTGCGCTAGCCATGCCATCATCGCCCACGCGCCCAAAATCAAAAATGTGCCGTAAATGGGCAAAAAGTAGCGGTTGTTCATCACCCAGCGCGATCCCATAAAGAGAAAGTAGAGCAGTGTCCACGTTAGTGGGATGAGGTGTGCTTGCCAGTTGCCTCGCGCTCGGCCGACTCGTGAAAATGCCCACACAACCCCCCATAGCCCAACCAAACCACCGGCTAAACCAATTCCCCAGAAGACGAGATTGGTCAGCGGAAAGATGAGCTGGTCGCGGTCTGCCCACTGAGTCGCGGGCGGAAAAACGGCATCGGGCTGCTGCAACCGTTGGATTTCTTCCATGTTGGCTGTCCACTGCGGATTAAACCCAAACATTGCACGCGCAATCACGCTGGGCGAGCTGGTGCTAACCTCTTCGGGCATGACGAGTCGCCCAAGCTCCAGTTGACGCTCTTGGATAACCGTTTGGCGTGCCATCTCGATGTCGCTAAAGGCATAGGGCATCGCCACGCGAAAGACGAGCAAAGAGATAATCCCCGCGACCATTACGCCGGTTGCTGCACGGAGGCTGAAATCAAACCCGCGTTGCGTGAATAGTTCGCGCCATGACTTGACATGTTTATTGAGCCAAACCAACGCTGCCACACCTGAAATGACGGCGAGTGGCGCGACGTTAATGCGCGATGCCACGGCGAGACCGAGAAAGATGCCAAAGCCGACCTGCCAGCGCACTAGTCCACGTTCGCTGGCACGGACAGCGCAATAGAGCGCGAGTATGGTTAAACAGGTTGTCCAGTTATCGGTGGTGAAAAAGTGCGCTTGCTGGATGGTCTGGACGGCGCAGGTGTAGAGGAAGGCGGCGAAAAGGCCGACTTGCCATTTGTAGAGGCGTTTGCCGATTAGGAAGATAAACAGGATCGTGATCAGGTCGAGGAAGCCTGAGAGAAATCGGCCGACTAAATAAACCCCCTCGTACCCCGTAAAACGGATAACGCGCCCATACGCTTCGCAGCCCGGCTGCCCACAAAATATGTCTACCCACTCCGCCACATAGCGCGTCACCGTCATTGGAAAGTTGCCATAGACAAAGCTGCCAAACCCTAAATTATAGGGGTTGAGCGTGGAGTAGGACGTGCGGAAGTAGTCGAGCGGTTCCTCAACCGACTGCATCCGCTCCGCCACCATCGTCAGAAAGCGTTCATCGGGATGAAGGTGCGTAAATTGATCCCAAGCCAGCCCTGTAAAGCGAAAATAGCTTGCCAACAGCAACACCAACGCAAATAGCAGCCATGCCACAGGTGGTATGCTGCGCTGTCTTGCCGCTGGCACGACAGGCGCAATGTGCGACCGCTCTCGCAACCATACTTGAACTGTTTGGGGGAGGGCTGTGTTTTCGGCTTCTGCTGTTTGTGCTGTCTCGGCCGAAACTTCCTCATGAACCGCTTCCGTTCTTTCCATATCACTTTCCATCAATATATTTAGAACCAACACATAACTCTACACAGCAAACCTTAAATTGGCGTTACGAACAGGCAGATATTCACAAAATTATTGCTAGATTGCCGCTCATCCATCATTGCTACGACTGCTTAAAATGATCCCAGATAAAATTAGGATTCCGCCAAAAATGGTGTACGCAGTGGGAACTTCGCGGAAGATGAGAAGAGCAAGAACGCTCGCGCCGACAGGTTCAGCAATCGCTGACAGAGTGACGTAGGCGGCGGGAAGATAGCCGAGCGCGTAGTTAAAGGAGGAGTGACCGATCAGTTGAGGGACAGCCGCGATGAGAAAAAAGAGGCCAAAGAGGGCCGGTGAGTAGGCAAATAGAGGCTGGCGGCTCGCAATTGTCGTTAGCATGAGCGTGATGGCGGCGATGCCATAGACGATGGTGATGTAGGGGATGAGCGAGAGGGTTGTGCGGAGTTTTCGGCCGATGACCAAATATCCCGCCGCCGCAATTGCCCCGATAACAGCCAGTCCGTTGCCCAACAGTGGATTACGTCCTACACCGCCAAGATCATTCGCTGCAATCAAAACAGTCCCAATCAAGGCCAGCCCAACTCCGACCTTCGTCGCCCTTGTCAACCCTTCGCGCAACAAAACAGGAGAGGCAATCGCCACCCACAGCGGCACAGTTGCCACCAATGCGCTTGCCGCCGCCACTGATGTGTAGTCAAGCGACGCGATCCAAGCGGCAAAATGCACTGCCAACATGACACCAGCTAGAATGGCTGGCAGCCAAGCGTCTTGCCGCAGCCATCTCAGCTCATCAAAATGACGCAGCAGACAAAGCGGCAGCAAAATGAGTGTCGCAATCGTCAATCGCCATGCCGCAATCACCAGTGACGGAACCGCCTCATTTTGAGCAAGTCGAATCAATATCGCCGCGACGGAGATAGCAAATATACCAATTGTGAGAACGAGGATGGGAGAGACGGGCGGTGAATTTTTGGGCTGCGGCACGATAGTTGGTATTCGGTAGGTCGGTATTCGGTAAATTATCACTGAATACTGACCTACTGAATACCGTTGCTTACCCATCCATCGTCTGAATGCCGCTTGCACAGTTCGCTTCTGGCTCTGGCGTTTGGGGGCCACGTGCGAACTCGTTGATGAACTCTTGTATGCGGGGATCATCGGCCGAGTCAACCTCCAACTGCACCGCCCATGCTGTCAACACAATAGGGCTTTGTAAATTTGGATAAGGACTCAGCACGCTAGAGGAAACAGAGTTTGCAGCACGCTCTAGCTTGGCAATCTCGGCCGCTGGTAAATCTTCTTGATACGTGATCCAAACTGCCCCATGCTCCATCGAGTGCAGAACATACTGGGCGCGGACTGGCTCTGAATAGATGCCGCACTTTTGCCATGTTGGATTATGGGTTCCTCCAGTGGGGGGCAAACTATCGTACTCATAGTTGAGTTCTGCATCATGGTCGCGCCCTGGCTGAAGCTCTGCCACGACGGATCCCTCTGGTGCAACGGCACGCACTCTGTCCAGCACGCCTCCGGCTACGGACGTTTGTGTAACAACAAATGCAGTTGCTTCCGCTTCTTGTGTCGATTGAATGTCTGCTATCGAGATTGGATCACCTCCGCAGGCGATCAGTAGGACGGCTATCAAGCTAAACAATAAGGTTAATTTCTTCATTCGCACTCCTGTTGCAAAAAGCGGATGTTGCCATCCGCTCTTAATTTTTATTGATCAAATTATAGAAACTTTTCGTGCAAATGTGTCAATTAGCGAGTTTGATTAATCAAAGCTCACTGCGTCCTTCTAAGGCTCGGCCGAGTGTCACCTCATCAGTATATTCAATGTCACCACCAACGGGCAGCCCACGCGCCAAGCGCGTGATTCGCATTCCGCTCTCACTCAAACGCATTTGCAAATAGCGTGCTGTTGTATCCCCTTCCAGCGTCGCATTGGTCGCAATAATCATCTCGACAAATTCACCGCGATTGACTCTATCCACAAGCTCGTTGATTTTGAGGTCATCGGGGCCGATGCCTTCAACAGGCGAAATCGCGCCGTGCAGAACGTGATAGCTGCCCATGAATGCGCGTGAGCGTTCAATTGCCACCACGTCGAGCGGCTCCTCAACGACACAAAGCAGCGTTTTATTACGCTCATCATCGCTGCACACTTCGCATGGATTTTGCTCAGTGATATTTTGACAGATAGAACAGTACTGGGTGCTTTCCTTGAGGATTGCTAGCGACTCAGCCAAGTCGGTTGCCAGCGTCGGATCGCTGCCGCGCAACAGATAAAATGTCAGACGCGAGGCTGATTTGGGGCCGATTCCCGGCAGCCGAGAAAAATCATTGATGAGACGTTGAACGGATTTTGGTAGGACATTTGCCATATTTTGATAAGCCATTGACGGCGGACAGGCTGAAGAACTGACCACCATTTACTGTTCGCTCTCTAAAGTCCCAAACCACCCAACAGATCATTCATTCCCAGACCGCCCGTGATCCCTTCCATCTGCTCGGCCGACATCGCCTGTGATTTCTCAATCGCTTCATTCATAGCGGCCAGCATCATGTCTTGGAAAAACTCGACATCATCGGGGTCGAGAACCTCCGGCTTGATCTCAATCGATTTAACGCGCTGATGTCCGCTAATCGTGATAGTGATTGCACCCCCACCAGAGGAAACTGTGACATACTCATGTTCCAGATTTTTCTGCGATGCAGCCATTTGTTCCTGCATCTGCTGCAATTGTGCCATCATGCCGGCTTGAGAGTTGTTGCTTTTTGACTTTTTTTTCGGTTTGCCGCGAAATGATCGTTTTGCCATGTTGAATGTTTCTCCAAAGATAAGCGAGGCAATTGCCTTCCTACTATCTGTTTAGCTCGTTGACAATGCCGCCTAAGTCGCGGACAGCAGCCTCAAGCTCTGCCCGCGTGATGCTTTTGGGAGGGGTATAATCTCCCGTTACGACAGCCTTTATTTTACAAGATTTGCCTAAAATGTTTGATAGAGCTTGGGCGACTTTGTGATCGGCCGACTCAACCCTGTCATACCTCTCCTTGATCGTCGGATAGGCGAAACCCAAAACGATCGCTTCCCCTTCTAAGTTGATCGGAGTTGCATGTGAAAGCAAGGCGGGCAGCGAATGCTCTAGGGCGCGAGCTTCCCTTAGCAGACGACCCCAGTTTGCTTTTACCTCGGCAATTGTCACACTTGTTTTCACCTTGGCTGGAGGATCAGGCTTTGGCTCAATCGCTTTCTGCGATGGTGGCACAGTAACGGTCGCTGACGGTTGGGATGTTGTGGGAGTCTGAACAGGGGGTGCATAGACTGCCTGTGCTGGTTCGGCCGCCGTCTCCGGCAACGATTCCAAAAAGGCCAGTTCAAGCGGTAGTTGTGGCTGCCAACTGTTGCCCGGTGACATGGCGGCCTGATTGTAGATTTTGAGCGCGTCAAGCAGCGGCCGACGACTGGCACGCTGTGCTTGCTCGAAGATTCGCGCCTTTTGTGCCGCAGGCAAGGCCAGATCGAGCGTTGCTCCGGCTGTTTTGAGCAGTAGCATATCACGCAGGTAGCTAACCATTTGGCGACAAAACTGGCGTGTGTCCGCGCCCGTGTTGAGCGCGTCGTGGATGACTGCTAGCCCTGCCGCACTATCGGCCGCCAGCCATGCATCGATCAAGTTGCCAATCGCCGCCATGCTCGCCGTGCCAAGCACCTGCTGGGCGCGAGCCAGCGTGATGACATCACCGGGTGCGGTAATCAGTTGGTCGAGTAAGCTCTCCGCATCGCGCAAGCTGCCTGCCCCTTCACGGGCAATCAGCGTGTACGCTTCATCTTCAACTGCGAGTGATTCCTTTTGGGCTAGCCATTTTAGGCGGCCGATGATCTCCGCATTTGAAAACAACCGAAAGTTAAACTGCTGACAGCGCGACTTAATCGTAGCGAGGACTTTATGCTCTTCTGTCGTTGCGAGTACAAAAATTGCGTGTGGCGGTGGTTCCTCTAGCGTCTTGAGCAGCGCGTTAAACGCTGCTGTGGACAACATGTGAACCTCGTCGATGATGTAGACTTTGTATTTGCCCTCGCTCGGCGCGAAGTTGATTTTGTCACGCAGTTCACGAATATCATCGACCCCTGTATTGGAGGCGGCATCAATTTCGATCAGGTCGAGAAAGCGACCTTCGTTTATGACAGTACAGATATGACATTGGTTGTCAGGACGTTGTGCAGGGTCTGGGTTTTGGCAGTTGACCGCCTTTGCCAACAGCCGTGCCATCGTCGTTTTGCCGGTTCCACGAGGGCCGCAAAACAGGTAAGCGTGGCCAATTCGCCCTGATGTGATGGCACGCTGCAATGTGCGTGTGACGTGTTCTTGACCGACGACATCGCTAAATTTAGCAGGTCGCCATTTGCGATAGATGGCTTGGGACATAGATGGCTAGTTTAACAGTGGGGGAATGGGGAGGCAATAGCGGTTGCCCAGCATCAGGCCAATCACCTATAATGCAGTTAGTGGCTAGTGGAAAAAGTCTAGCAAACTAGCAACTTTATTTTTATGGAGAAGAACTTATGGCTGGTGGTTGGGAATGGATAATTATTCTTGTGGTTGTTTTGTTAGTGTTTGGCGTCGGCCGAATTAGCCGCATTGGTGGTGAATTAGGACAAGGCATCAAAGAGTTCCGCAAAGGCATCAGAGACGGAACAGAATCAGACGATGTAGAAGAGAAAAAAGCGTAATCTGAAAACGATTGTAGAAAGAAGACCGACCCTTATTGGGGAAGTTGGTTCTAACTGAGTGACACAAGGACGCGGCGATTGCGCCGTGTTTTCTTTTGCCACAAGAAAAAGCCGTGATTCTTAGGCAGATTCAGCTAGAATTGCGTTATGACGACACAATCACTTGGCACAATTGATGTTGCCCCACGCGCTATCATCACGATCACTCGCCATAGTATCAACCAGTGTGAGGGGGTAATTGGCATGGCGAGTAAACGCCTGACCCACAGCTTCGCCAAATTGGTCAAACAAAATCCCCATCCCGGCATTGATGTCGCTATTAAACCGGACGGCATCGCTATTACCGTTTATGTCATCATTGAATCCAGCCTCCGCATTCGCACCGTTGTTGAACGGATCCAAAACACCATTAAATCTCATATTGAGAAAGCGCTCGGACTGTCTGTAGAGGAGGTTAACGTGATGGTTCAGGGACTACGAGAAAAGGCAGCCAGCAGTGAACAGTGAACGACTGGGTGATGTGAGGCGAGAAGTTGCCCTGTCGCCTTCGATCAACGGACAGAATTTGCGCGACATGCTCCAAGCCGGACGCATTTGGCTCTCGCGTCACAAGGAGATTGTCAACGCACAGAATGTTTTCCCTGTACCCGATGGTGATACGGGAACAAATATGTCGCAGACGATGGCGGTTGCATGTCAGGCGTTGGGTGACAGCCAGCACGCTGGAGAGGTCGCAATGCGCGTGGCGCGTGGCGCCTTTATGGGAGCGCGTGGCAATTCAGGCGTAATTTTGAGCCAGATTTGGCGGGGATTTGCCGATGTGGTGGGGGAGCATGGCGAGATCGATGGGAAGTTGTTTGCGGCCGGACTAAGACACTCGGCCGAAACCGCCTATCAAAGTGTGACCAACCCCATTGAGGGAACCATCTTGACGATAATTCGAGCCGCGGCCGATGCAGCAACAACTGCCCAAGACAAGCCAATCATCAACCTGCTCGAACAGATAGTAACCGCTAGCCGCAGCGTACTTGCCAAGACCCCCGACCAGTTACCCATCCTAAAACAGACGGGTGTCGTTGACTCAGGTGGACAAGGACTCGTCTATCTCTTTGAGGGGATGTTGAAATTTTTGCAAGGAGAACTGCTGCTGGAAGACGCTGCTATGCCGCTACATTCGACAAATGCGTTGACTGCCCAAGCGTTGGCTCGCCCTGATGATGGGCGTATCGCCAATCCTTACGACGTACAGTTTCTACTACATGGCGAAAATCTCAATGTCACGCATATCCGTGATGAGATTAAGGGGATGGGTGATTCGGCCGTGATCGTAGGAGATTCGCACACGATCAAGGTTCACGTTCATGTCAAAGACCCCGGCGTACCACTCAGCTATGCGGTCACATTGGGGGAAATGACGGATGTCGTCGTTGAAAATATGCAGACGCAAATGCAGGAGATTATTGCCGACAGCCATATTATGGATGCGGAGCTAAAGACGGATCAAATTGGCCTTGTCGCAGTGGCACTTGGGGATGGCTTGCAGTCGGCGTTTCGTCGGCTGGGCGCGACGATTATTATCGACGGTGGCCAGACCAATAATCCGAGCATCACAGAGATTTATGATGCAGTTGAACAGATGCACAGCGAGCGCGTCATTATTTTGCCCAACAACAAAAATATCTTGATGGCGGCCGAGGCCGCGTCTACATTGAGCAGAAAGCAGGTCCGCGTTGTCCCATCGCAGACTATTCCGCAGGGAATTTGCGCCATGATCGATTATGCGGCCGATGGTGTGTTTGAGATAGTTGTTGAGCGCATGAAGATAGCGATGGAAGATGTCTCATCGGCCGAGATCACCCTTGCCAGCCGCAACGCCACGATTGATAGCGCAGAGGTTGTCGAAGGCGAGCTAATTGCGATTGTCAATGGCAAACTACAAGCATCCGGCGACCAGCTTTTCGACGTGATAGATGAGACGCTCTCACACTTGGCGATAGAGGATTGCGAACTATTGACGCTCTATTATGGTGTGGATGTAAGGATGAGGGACGCGGCCGATGTTGCACAATATATTGAACAGCTTTATCCCGAAATCGAAGTTGAACTCATCCGCGGTGGTCAACCCCACTATTTATACATACTAGGCGCAGAATAAGTTGGAGCAACCCCCCATGACGATATACATCGTAACGGACAGTACGTGCGACCTGCCCAAACAGGCCATCGAAAAATACAACATCACCGTTATCCCTGCCTTTATCAACGTTGGAGATAAAAGTTATAGCGACGGAACTGATCTGACACGCGAAGATTTTTATACTAACATCGAGTCGTATCATCCACATCCGACCACAGCCGCACCGCCGCCCGGTGTCTTTACAGAGGCGTATAAAAAGTTAGCTGCGGAAGGGGCAACGGCGATCATTTCGCTGCATGTCTCGGCCGAGCTTTCCGCCTTTCTCAACGCCGCACGTCTTGGCACGGAGGCCTTTGAGTCGCACATAGACGTGCATCTCATCGACTCACGCACAATCAGCATGGGGCTTGGCCTCGTCGTCTTGGCGACTGCCCAAGCCGTCGCTGCCGGGCATGATCTGGCAGACGTAATTGCTGTCACGCAAAGCGCGATTGAACGCACGGTTGTCTATGCGTGTGCGGACACGCTTGAATTTTTACGACGCAGTGGGCGCGTTGGTTTTGCGACGGCCGGGCTAGGGTCGCTGCTCAAGATCAAGCCAATTTTGCGTGTTCAGGCAGGAACTGCAACCTCATTTGATCGCGTTCGCACACGCAAAAAAATACAGCCACGTTTGATTAGGTTGATACGAGAATTGGGCGTATTAGAAGCGTTCGCTGTGGTCTATTCGCGGGACTATGATCGAGCGGTGGATTTGTGGGCGGAGGTGAGAGAGATTGTTTCGGCCGAGACCCACAACGAGCCGATCACGCAAATTGGCCCTGCTATCGGCGCACACATCGGGCCGGGCGCAGTAGGCATCGCGTGTTTACGTGCGGTGACGACAACGGATTGAGCAACCCGTTGTCATCCTAAAACCTATAAAGTTACTTCAGTGAACTCGTCGGAACCCAACCATTCCCTACAGAAGATTGTACCTGACTCCAACTACCACTTGTTGACACAACGGTAACAGGTGTGTTTGGAGGTAATGCCGTGCCGGTGCTGCTGCTTTGATCGGGGCTACTGTACAAGTTTGTCCAGCGTGCGGTCATCATGCCGGAAGCCGTTGTGCCACCGTCATTGCCTTCACCGCCGCTGTTATTGCTGCTGTTAGGGCAACCGACAATTTGTCCGTTGACCATTTGGCAGCCACCGCTGTTGTCATGGGTAATGGTCAGACCGAGAACACCGCGTGTGTTGAGTGACTGAATTGGAACCCAGCCGTTGCCTGCATCGGTGTCTGATTCGACCTGAACCCAGCAACCCCAGAAATCACGGCCGATAAGGCGCAGGTTTGTCTGTGGCGGGTAGGCGCGACCTGTGTCGGTGTCAGGGTCGCCGTTTGAGAAGATGTTTGTCCAACGTACCGTATTTGAGCGGCTGACTGAACCATTGCGACCGCAGATACGTGTGTCATATTGTGGTTGCTCAACGACCTCTGGGTCGGCACCGCCGGCAAAAGCGACTTGTGGAACAGTCATCAAAAGACAAAGTAGCAATAGAGCTATATGGACAAAGGGTGAAGTTTTTTTCATGTGATTCTCCGAAGTTGTTATTTTAGACAGTGCCTAGCAAGCATAACAGCGATGTCGATTCTTGTCTACTTTTTTGCATCAATTCCCAGCTAACTGCGCCCAGTCAATTTCTTGGACCTTTTTCCGGTCAGCGTCGTTGCCCTCACGTGTAGATATTTTTGTGATGCGCCGCAATCGTAAAAGACGACGCGCTCATCTGGCTTGATCCAGCCATATGCCAACAACTGTTCGGGACACACGTGGCAGCTTTTGGGCCGACAGATAGGCCTTTGGCAAGTCGATAGGGTTCTTATGGGGAGTCATTTCTTGCGATGTTAAACTCTATTGATGACAACAGCCGAATTTACCGTCCGCGATCCCCTGCAAACTGACCGATCAACCCCCTTAAGATGGATACGCTCCCATTTGCTGCACAACAAACTATTGATTTTCACAATGTTGGCAGGGGCATTTGGGAACGCGGCATTGGCGGCGGTCATTCCAGTTTTGATCGGCCGCGCATTTGATGTCGCCAAAGATGCAGACGTGCGTGGACTGTTGTGGATTGCAGTGGGCATTGTGGTCTCCCAGTTGTTACGAGCCGTGTTGCAATTCGGCCGAAATTTTTCCGCCGCTAACTTAGGGGAACGGCTTGAGCGAGACACACGCCAAGAGCTTTACACGAGCTTAATCGGCAAGAGCATGACGTTCCATGACCTCACGCCAGTTGGCGACACAATGGCACGCGCCACCAATGATGTACGTGAGCTAAATCTGCTCGCCTCGCCCGGTATCAATCTCGTTGTCGGTTCGGCAAACTTTATCCTCATGCCGCTTGTATTGGCTCCAACCTATAGCCCCCAGCTTATCCTCGCCCCGCTTTTTTTCACCGTGACCTATTTTCTCGCGCTCAAGCGTTACCTGAACGTGTTGAACCCGATTGCGGATCGCGTACGTGGAAATTTCGGTCGTCTAAACGCCCGTCTCGCCGAAGCGATTGACGGAATCGAGACGGTCAAGGGGGCGGCGCAGGAGCGGCAGGAGATCGGCCGATTTGAGCAAAATGCCACTGCCTATCGTGATGCCGTCATCGAACAAGGCGGTGTTGAGGCTCGCTTTCTTCCGCTGCTGCTACTTGGCCTATCAACCGCCATCGCCTTCACGCACGCTATTTTACTTTTTTTGAATCCTGACTGGATGTGGTCAATTGGCGGCATCGGTCAGGCACAGCTATCCGTTGGCGACGTAATCGCCTATGTGGGCTTAATCAGCCTATTTGGTTTCCCAACGTTTATCTCACTGCTCGCGTATTCCCAAGTTGCACGTGGGATGGCTGGCGCACGCCGCATCCTTGAGACGATCAAAACGGAGACCGAGCTTGATGAAAATAGCGCGGGCTACGATGCTGAGATTAAGGGGCGCGTGCAGTTTAAGACTGTCAGTGCAGGCTATTTGGATGGGATTGATGTGCTGCAAAATATCTCTTTCAGCGTTCAACCAGGGCAAACAGTCGCCATCGTAGGGCAAACAGGGGCTGGCAAGAGCAGCCTTGTCAAGCTGCTCAATCGCACCTACGATGTACGTCAAGGCAGCGTTTCGATTGACGGCGTGGATGTGCGTAAGTGGAATCTTGCCAGCTTGCGCCGCCAAATCTCGATCATCGAACAAGATATTTTTCTCTTCTCGCGCACAATTGCCGACAACATCGCCTTTGGTAAGCCTGATGCCACCCGTGATGAGGTGATTTCGGCCGCGCAAGACGCACAAGCCCACGACTTTATCATGACCTTCAAGGAGGGCTATGACACGGTCATCGGTGAACGCGGCGTGACGCTTTCAGGCGGTCAGCGGCAGCGTCTCGCTCTAGCGCGTGCTTTCCTGACAGAGCCGCGCATCCTCGTCCTTGATGACTCAACCAGTGCGGTTGATAGCGCAACAGAAGACAAAATTCAGCAGGCGATTGCGCGGGCGGCCGAACGACAAACGACCTTCCTCATCACACATCGCCTGAGCCAAATTCGCTGGGCAGATGTCGTTGTCCTATTGCGAAAGGGCAAGGTCGTCGCGGTCGGCAACCATGACTCATTGATGACCGATTACCCTGCCTATCAGCGTATTTTTCAGCAATATATCTCGTAACAATAAACCCGCTCAACACTATGCAAACGTATAATTACCCTGTGATTACAGTTGGTGGCAAGGTGGGGATTCATTCGCTGAGGCCGGCCGATTGTCTCGCCTATATCAGCCAATTAAAAGCGAATGGCGGCCGTTTTCCGGTCGTCAAATCGGTCGATGATATTGATTGGCTGTCTGATGTGAAAGCAATCGATCCCAATATCATTACGATTGCTCGGTTTGAAATTCCGGGCGTGATTGGGGAGGGGGCAAATGGGGTTGAATTTGTCAACGATGGGGATTACAGCGAGTTTGTCGATACGCTGTTTGGGCCGATTGACCAGAAACTACAAATTCGACCTGATCTAAAAGCCAAGATTGACTATTGGGAAATTTGCAACGAACCTGACCCGCCGGGTGCGGATGGCAACCGTAAGTTGGCCGAGTGCATGATCGCGTGCATCAACCGTGCAAACAGCATGGGGATCAAGCTGGGGCTGTTTGCATTTAATGCGGGAACACCCGAATGGTGGGAGCTTGAGGCGATTATTAACACAGGTGTCTTTGGACACGCCCGCGCTGGCGGCCATATTCTGACGTGGCACGAGGCGGTGTTTGGTGCAGACGGATTGGGTTTTGGTGCGCCCATTGACCTTTGGTATGGACAGCCAATTCCCGCGACTGAGGACAAAACGCGCTGGATCCAGCTTTTTGACGGCGGCTTGCAAATTTTTGACTACATCCGTGATGAGGGCAATGAGCCGACATGGTGGTATCAGGGCAAAGCGGGGCCTTTGATGTTTCGACATCGGTTCTTGTATGAGCGGCTGCGGGAACGAGATGAGGTCATCCCATTGGTCATTTCAGAAATTGTCTATGGGGGTGGCTATGTGGGCGATATTTCGGCCGAAAACGTCGCCCAACGTGCCGCATGGTATGAGGAGCGCGGCAAAGAAGCATACTATTTGCTGGGGCATCTGCCCTTTACGTTAGGCGGCGAAAATTATGGGTGGGATCATCAGGAGTACAGTTTTGCCTACCCTGCGCTGATTGAGCTGATGACGAGTCTGAGGAATCGGCCGAATGCGACCCGCCCCGATCCAGTCACAACGCCGCGCCCACCAACTGCCACCGCGACTCCACGCCCCCCCACATGGACACCCTCACCGCGCCCACCGACGGTAACACCGAGACCCCCCACGTGGACACCCTCGCCACGTCCGCCAACCACAACAGCACGCCCCCCGACGTGGACACCCTCGCCGCGCCCCCCCACGTGGACTCCTTCACCGTATCCGCCGACGTGGACACCCTCGCCACCTGTTGCCACTCCGCGCCCGACGGCTATGCCACCCAATTTGGGGTTTAATGTCTATCTGCCGCTCATCATGCAGAATAGTTTACGCTTTGGCTCGGCCGAGCGTATCTTTCACCTCTTGCCCAAATTGGCGACCTCAGAAGAGAAATGGCGGCTCGTCGAACTGCTGCACGCCTTGCGGCCGACGATCATTCAGTCGGCGATGGACGCACGGGCATTGGCGGCGACAGAGGCAGAAAATAGCTTAGTCGTTGCGTGGCATCCTGAGGGCTGGTCGGAGGATATTGTCGTATTTATGGGGTTAGAGGGCGTATCGGCCGAAACCCGTCCGCTTCCCACCCCTACACCAAACCCACAGTCAATTTCTCCCTATGAAGACCCACATCAGGCAATTGTCAATTTGATTCCGTTTACGGCGACTTCGGCCGAGAAACAAGAAATTGTCACCCGCACCCACAACGCACGCGAAGCATTGACACAAAGCGTGACTGATGCGATTGTGTTTGCCAAACTCGGCACGCAGGGCAGTCGCGTCAAAGTTTGGGAGCCTGAACGCTGGAATAGCGACATTCTTCAATTTTTGCGCGACAGCGGCGTATGGGTCGAAGAAGTGCGCTTCTGGGCATCCCCCCCTCCACGCGCAATGGGGACGCTTTGAAAAATAGTAGTTGATGAAATGAGTCACTACTGTTATCATGTCGATATGAATTTATTTAGCGTCGCATTCGCCCCTGCATCTGCCGCCGCATTGCCGCACGGGTGAAGTTGGGACGCATTAAGCGCGAAATTATAGAAACCGACTTCATTACGAGGTCGGTTTTTTGTTTTAGAGTTGGCAACTCTTTAGGATAAGAATTAACATGAAAACAAGTAATGAGTTACGCAAAGCATTTTTAGAGTATTTCAACGAGGTTAGTCACGAGATAGTGGCAAGTTCTCCTCTACCTAACTATGACAACCCAACGCTGCTATTTACAAATGCAGGGATGAACCAGTTTGCCGATACCTTTCTAGGCAAAGAGAAACGCCCTTACTCGCGTGCAGTCACGTCCCAAAAGGTGATGCGCGTCTCTGGCAAGCACAACGATTTAGAGAACGTCGGCCCTTCCCTGCGTCATCATACCTTTTTTGAGATGCTAGGTAACTTTTCATTTGGCGACTATTTCAAGTCAGAGGCGATTGATTATGCTTGGAACTTTTTGACAAGGGTGATTGGGTTTGATCCAGAGCGACTTTACGCCACCGTGTACGACGGCACAAAAGAGGGCAAGCCGTTTATGCAGAAAGACGAGGAGGCAATTGAGCTGTGGAAACGCTATTTGCCGGCCGAGCGCATTCGCGCCTGTGATTACGACGATAACTATTGGACGATGGGCGACACGGGGCCAAATGGCCCTTGTTCTGAGATTCACTACTATCAGGGCGACCTCGGTAACGTCGATATTGACCTGCTCAACAACGATGATGATTTAGATGAGCAGTTTGTCGAAGTTTGGAATCTCGTTTTCATGCAGTACGAGACGGCGAAAGATGGCACGACCAAGCCATTGCCACGCCCTTCGATTGACACAGGCATGGGTTTGGAGCGACTTGTTCGCATCGTGCAGGGCGCACAAAATAACTATGAGACAGACCTCTTCAGCGGCGCATTGGACAAAGTTCAAGAACTGCTCGGTGATAATGAGGCACAACGCGCTAAAAACATCGTTGGCTATCGCGTGATTGCCGATCATGGTCGCGCTTCGACGTTTTTGATTGGGGATGGGTTGATTCCGGGCAATTCGGGTGCGCCGTATGTATTGCGGATGATTATTCGTCGGGCGGCACGCTTCGGCCGAAAAATCGGCTTCACTCAGCCCTTCCTCGCCCAAATCGCGGACACTTTTATCGACCAGATGGGCGAAGCGTATCCCGATATTCGACAACGTGCCAGCTTCATCAAAAAGACGCTGACGCAAGAAGAAGAACGCTTCAACCGCACGCTCGACAAAGCAGAGGCGAAGCTGGCTGACGTTATGAGCGACATGCGCGAAAACGAGACAACAGTTGTCGATGGTGCGGTCGCCTTTGACTTGCTGAGTACGTTTGGCCTACCGCTTGAAATCACCCGCGACATTGCTAAAGAAAACGGGCTGACGGTTGACGAGGCTGGCTATGAGGCTGCCAAGCGACAGCACGCAATTGCCAGCGGGAAGGGTGCTTTTGGCGAGTATGAGGCGGGTGATGAGATGTATGTCGATGCGTTTGAACAGCTCGTCGCCAATGGCACGCTCGACCAAGAAGGGGTCGATTATGATCCTTACAGCGGCGCAAATGCGACTAGCCTCATCATCGGCATGTTTGCAGATGGTGGGGTTGTCGAGACGATCAGCGAAGGGGGCAAAGGGGAAATTTTGACTCAGTTTACGCCCTTCTACGTTGAAAGTGGCGGTGAGGTTGATGACACGGGCGCGATAATGACGGCGACTGGTTCGGCCGAAGTCGTCGGCATGGTCAAGCGCGGCGGCCTGATTTTGCATGAGGTCGAGGTCACCGCAGGCACGCTGCAAACGGGGCAGCCGGCCGAACTACAGGTCGATGATCGCCGCCGTGCCAACATCCGTCGCAACCACACAGCAACTCATTTACTGCATGAAGTCCTGCGCCGCAACTTGGGCGACCACGTGACCCAGCAAGGCTCACTCGTCGCGCCTGACCGCTTGCGCTTTGACTTTTCACATGGCGAGGGCATCAGCGATGAGACGTTGCAGAAGATCGAGCGTGAGATCAACGCGGCAATTTTAGACGGAATGGTTGTTAGCTCTGAGTCGATGGACAAAGAGTCGGCGATCGCATCGGGCGCGATGGCACTCTTTGGTGAAAAATATGGCGACACCGTGCGAACGATTCAGATTGATGACAGAGGTGGCTATAGCTTTGAGCTTTGTGGTGGGCTGCACGTTGGCAACACGGCCGATATTGGCAGTTTCCGCTTTGTGAGCGAAGGGAGCGCGGCGGCTGGCGTGCGGCGAGTAGAAGCGGTGACGGGCGAATCGGCCGAAGCCCACACTGCCCAACGTCTAACCACGTTAAACCGAGTCGCTCGTCAGCTCAATAGCCATGCCAACGATGTGGTCGAGCGCATCGACTCTGTTCTCAATGAAAACCGCCAGTTGCAAAAAGAGCTTGAGCAACTGCGCCGCACCGTTGCCCGCAGCCAGTTTGAGTCGCTTTATGCCGCGGCCGAGACAGTTGGGGATGGGAAACTAATGGTTGGCAAGGTTGGGGGCGTGTCGGCCGATGGTCTGCGCGAAATGACCGATTGGTTCCGCGACAAGGCCAAAAGCGGTGTGGTCGTGCTTGCCACTGTCAACAACGACAAACCGCTCTTTATCGCAGCCGTGACGAAGGACTTCATCAAACGCGGCGTGAAAGCAGGTGATTTAGTGCGTCAGATGGGTAAGATGACGGGCGGCGGGGGCGGTGGTCGGCCGAATCTCGCCCAGGCTGGTGGACGCGATGTGAGCAAACTGGATGCCGCTCTCGCTACCGTACCACAACTCGTTCACGCAAAACTATGACTTTATCGGGGCTAGGCAAATGGCATCGAACATGAATCATTTCGATTGTTTAAGCCTGAATTAGTTGAGGCCATACGCCGTTTGCCTAACCCCTACGTCGAATTTGCGTGACATGAGAGACAAATCTCTATTGAACACAAAGGAAAATACGATGAAAAAATTGGTCTTTACATTTGCAATGTTCATGGTTCTGTTGGCTATTGTGGGTTTAAGTTGGAGCGTCGGCCGAGCGACTGCCCAAAGCAGCACGAGTCGTGCTGATGCACCGTTGGGTAATGGGTTTACCTATCAAGGCTTTTTGCACAAAAACGGGGCAGCAATAACGGCTAGCTGTGATTTTCAGTTTTCACTTTGGGATCAGGAAATCGGCGGGTCTCAGGTTGGTGCATTGCAGCTAATCGAGGGCGTTCCCGTCATTGGGGGACGCTTTACATCTGTTCTCAACAGCGATGGTCAGATGTTGGCGAGGCCATTTACAGGCAAGGCGCGTTATCTCAAAGTCGCCGTGCGCTGTCCCGGCGATGATCTCTCCTTCACCATCTTGTCACCAAGACAAAATTTGACTGCGGCCCCCTATGCACACAGTCTACGACCGGGCGCAATCATTAGCGGCACGACCAACGCCAACGAAGGCGCACTCAACGTTAGAGGTAATTATGATGGGCTACACGTAAGCGGGGCCGACGATGGTATCTACATCACGGCGACGGGCGGACATGCGCTCAACATCGGTGCCCCGCAGGATAATGGTGTCTTCATTCGCAATGCTGTCAACGGAATTGAGATGGATCAGATTTCGTCAAATGGCGTTTATTTAAATGGCGTGCAGGAAAATGGTTTACACGTCATCAGTGCTGGCAGCAATGGCGTGCAGATCGACTCTTATGGCAACATCGGTATCCAAGTTAAGGGTGGGATTACATCAACCAATCGGTTTACAAACACCACTTATGCAGCTTCATTTTTGGGCGATGTCGATATTCAAGGCAACCTCACCTGTAGCGGTGGGTCTGGCTGTAGCAAACGCTCGCTTGCTGTCAATGGCGATGCAAATCCATTAAGAGTTGGTGATGTCGTCGCCATCGCAGGGATTGTGCCAGCGGAGAACGGGGAGATGTTGATTCAGGTTCGTAAGGCAACGTCTGGGGATACAATTTATGGGGTTGTGAGCGGCTCGGCCGAAGCCCACTCCGACACCCTCATCGAAACAACCAACGTCACACCAGCAAATGGGTTACTTTTCATCGTTACCGATGGCATGGCTCAGGTCAATGCAGCCCAGCTTGGCACGGCACAAATCGGCCGCAAAATAGCACTCGCAAACAGTCGAAGCAACGAGATATTGGGCATCGCGCTCGAAACAGAAGCCGCACGCGACGGGTTGATTTGGGTACTCGTTGATCCACAATAGGAGAAAAATCGTGAAAAAAATCATCTTATTTTTGATTGCCCTTTTATCGTTTGGCGTTGTGTCGGCGCAAGATTACACGATGGCAGGCTACACGATTGGCAGTGGTGGTGAGACCGTTTCGAGTGGCGGTGAGTATCTGTTGGGCGGCACAATTGGTCAGCATGATGCAGGTACACTGACCGGGGGGGATTACGCCGTGTCTAGCGGTTTTTGGCCTGATAACGTCTCGATTCCGCTTGCTGTGGCATTATCGAACGCATCAACGACTGTTCAGACAATTTTTTACTTGTCGTTTCTGCTTTTGATTTTAGGTGCTATAACCATGGGGATGCTCTGGCGACACGCTTGAGCGCACACCGATTCCTAGCGGTGTAATAGCTGTTCTGCGAGGGTTAGCTCTTCAGGCGTGTTGATGTTGAAAAAGGTGTGACCGTCGGGAGAGAATTGGGTGATGATGTCGGCCGAAATCTCCCTCACGACCACATCCCGATAAAATCCAATCATCCGCCGTCGATCATTCGCCAACGCATCTTCGACGGCGGCAAGACACGTCTTCCGCCGATAAAGCGCGTGCGTTGGCTGAAAACGCCCATCCCACTTCGGCACAACAACGTCTGCCCCGGCACGCTGTTCGATGATAAATTGCAGCAATGACTGATTGAGAAATGGCATGTCAACCGCAACGACCAGCACATAGTCACCGTTTGCATCGCGCAAAGCTGTTCGCAAGCCCGGTAATGCCCCAGCCCCCGGCTCGTCATCGCCTAACATTGGCAGACCTAAAAAAGCATAGCCCTCCGGATTGTTGGTCGTAATCAACGTTTCATCGCCTAGGCCAGCCACTGCCGCCAGCACATGTTCAACCATGCGCCTGCCATTTAGCGCGACTAGTCCCTTATCGCGCCCCATCCGACTTGATTGCCCGCCTGCCTGAATGACAACTGAAATCATGTTGTGTCTCCTTTGATGATTTATTCTTGTGATAACCAAACCGCGTCTGTGCAGTCATCGGCCGGCAGCGGAATCAGCCGCTCATACCGCTCACTCGGCGCGAGCAGCCGCAACTTGTCTGAGTCGCTCAATAGAAGCCAGTCATCGGAAAAAGCAGCCGGCTCGCCATATTCATAGCGATAGAAAGCGTCGTTTTCGCGGTTGAGTAGATTGATCGATGTGTTGAGACGCATGACTGTGCTAGGTCGTGCGCGAACGGTCAGCACATAGCGGCCTTCTGGCGACATGCTGAGATATTCATGATAACTGATTTTGCCCAAATAACGCATGTCGCCCGTCACGTGGTTATAACTAAAAAGGTGTTGTGGCACTGTGCCCTCATAGATTTGCAGCATCAGCAGATAAGGGTCATCTGGCGTACTGGCGGGATAGATGTAGAGATTTGGGTCGAGCTGCTGATCGGCGAGCGGCGTAACCAGATTCAGGTTGGTGTTCGTAAACCACTGCTCCGTTTCGATGCGTTCAACGGATGAGCGATAGTGTGCTTCGTCAATAGGGTTGCGCCAACTGTAGTGCGTGTCATCGATCCAGATGATAGTTTCGAGTTGGGCAATGTCTGTGCGGGTTTGCAGAATGTTGAGAGCAGCGTCGGTGAGGGTTAGCTTACCGCGCACGTGGTCGGCGAAGAGGATATACGCTCGCTTGGGCGACCAGTGCGGGATGCCATCAAGGGGGGTCAGCTCGCACCCCGTCAACTGCATCGCTTGACCTACGTCGCACTCGTTGGGGTCGAGCCAGTAGAAGTTGTTGGTCGCTTCGTCATCGCCGAGCGATTGGCGCATGACGACGGGTGGGGTGTTGGGGGTTTGCCACTCGGCCGAATAGTTTACCAGCGTCGCCGTCTGCTGGGTAAACTGCCCGCTTTGCCAAACACCCGACAGTGTATTGCCCTGCTTGATCCAAAGTGTATCGGGTGCTTCAAGCGCATCGAGCTGGCTAATCGGCTCGCTGGTTTCCCACAATGTTTCCCACGCATAGCTGCCAAAATCATAAGCATACAGCCGACTGCCGTGACTATCTTTCAGGCAGGCGACGACAGGCTGTGCTGTTGGCAAGGGGTAGGGCGCATCATCGGCCGCTGCCGCACCGCGCTCGATCAGAAACGCTTGGAAGCCCGCAAATGTCGGCTCTGTTTCTGCGCCATTATCTAAAATGACGCTACTCAACAAGCGTGTCTGGGCAATGAGTTGTAGCCATTCGTCGAAACTTGTGAGCGAATTCAGTCCTCTACCCATCTGCGTTGAGACAGCATGAAGGGGAATTGTCTTGTGGATATACTCGACAACGGCACGGGCAGTACGCCACTCATCCGTCGTCGGTGCGGTCGGCCGAGACGAAACCCAACCCAACAGCCGCTCATCAAATCCGCCGTTCCCTTGCAAAACGCGCGAATAATCGTGTGCCGTCAATTCCACGACCTGAAAATTCTCCTTTGCCAGCAGATATTCGCCCAATGCCTGCCCAAACACGGTGTGCTGGCAACAGAAATAATCGACTTCGGCCGCTGCGAAAAATGTCAGCAGATAGTTGCTGTATGCGACCAGCAGTTGTTGATAGCCAAGCTCATCGACGGGCGTACCAATAGTTGATGGCGTAGGCAACGTGACAGATGTTGTCTCACTGAGAGATGGCAAAAGATGTGAAAATGTCTGAGACTGCTCATGAAAGATAACAATCGCTGGTTTGAAGGTATGAACTGCGTTGGGCGTGTATTGTTGCCAAAAAAGCTGATGCTTTTTGATGATGTCGGTATGAAGAAGCGCCAATAGTTCCGCATCACGCGCTTGATAAATAAAAGCAAGCTGTAGTGGATCGTCAGGCGAATTTTCGGTTAGTCTATCTTCCCCCCAATAGTCGGGCTTGTGTGGCGCATACAGCCAGTGCGTCTCGCCTTGTCGGAAGGAGAGGGTGCGTTGCAGAGTGAAAAATGTCTTGTTGAACTGGTAGTGTAACGAGAGGGTTAGTTCGGCCGACCGCAAGTCACCACCGGTCACCACCTGACTGACGGTTGGCTCTTCAACGAGTTGCCAACCCAACTCAGGCCATTGTAGCCATTCGGCCGAGTCAATTTTGGCTTGCTCCTGCTTTGTCCAATCTGCATCGCTACCCGATAGGAGTGTGTAGGCAAGTTCGGTATCCCCAGTTTGGATAGCACTGTAGAGCAGTTCAAAGCTGGCGATCACCTCCTGCTCAACCTCTTGCACCGTCTCTTGCACACGACCACGTAGCTGTAGCCAAACCATCCCACCGACAATCAAGGCAATTCCCCCTGCGGTCAGCCAGCCCCACCAACTGCGTTGGGTCTCGGCCGCCACAATCACCTCATCTTGCCATTCCTCATCCGTCTGCCACTCAAAATCCGACACAATTGACCTGCCTTACTACTTGGTAACTGTTGCGTAGCTATCGAGCCGCTGCCCTAACCAATTTTGGTAGACAGTGTAATTTGTCTCTAAAATCATCTGACTATCGTTTTCGTTTGCCGTCAAGTCAATCGTCGCAATGATCTGCTGGAGCCATGAGGCGCGGTCGGCATAGCGCGGCAGCAATGCCAACATCTCATAGGCGGACACATTGCGATACTCTTGGCGTAGAAACGTCACGGTCGTGTAGTTGACCTTGAGGCTAATATCTTTGTCCTCATACGTGCCGTCCCAATCAAATGGCCAGTTATCGGCCGCCACATGTTGCTGGGCGAGTTGAAAGTTTTCCGGTGCATCGAGATTGGCGCGTAGGCCAAGTTCGGCCGAGATTTGATCGACCAACGCCTGAAAAAGTGCCTCCTTTTCACAACAGATGAAGCGAATTTCATCCGCAAAGAGGGTTGAAAAAATTAAATGAGCGTAACCCGTTCGCAATGCGCGATAGCTATCTTCGTTATCGGGTAGACCGATTAGCGTCGGTGTTGGAACGGTCAGCGTGCGAAACTCGACCTGTTGCGGCTGGCCTGTCAGATCAGCTAACGTTAGAGGTTGGGAGACAAAGTATATTTGCCACTTGTTGAAGCAGTCGAATGTTGGTTCACGTCTGCAAAAGCTATCGAGCGCGGTGTCGATGTCACGCATCAAGCGCAAAACGAGCCTTTCATCACGCATTGGGTACATGTATAGCAAACGACTGCCAGTGCCAAACTGCTCCTCGCCCCAAAAGCCCTCTTCAGGTGGCGCAAACAACCAGCGTGTCTCGCCCTGTCGAAAGTGATAGGGCTGTTGTAATGTGACTGTTTGGCTGAGACCGTTGCCAACAGGAATAGAGTAACTGATCGTGGCGGTGAGAACGGCCGAACGCAAATCTGCGCCGAGCGTGATTTCTGCAATTTCAGGCCGTTCAGACACCAGCTTGAGCCGTAAGGCCTCTCGCTCAATCAGGCTGCCGTTGCCGACAAGCTGCTGATAGCCGACTGTCCACTCGCGGTCACGACCTGAGAGATAGGTGCTGAACAGTTCGATGTCGCTGTTTTCGGCCGAGTCATGCAGCAGTTCAAACGTCGCCCGCACATCTGTCTCTGTCTGTATTGTCGTCTCGTCTACTGTCTCGCGCAGTTGTGTAAAGACGATGAAGCTGACAACTGCGACCAGTATAAACAACCCTAGATAACGCCAATGATGTGTCGAGGTTGCTTCAGCAGGCTGCTCTATTTCATCTTGCCAGTCATCTTCTGTTTGCCATTCAAATTTGGACATATCGCAACAAATAATGGGAATAGATCGACAAATATGTTGCGATTATACGAATTGTGGGAATAGTGAGGCATTACTCTGTATGCGATTCTTAATGACGATAGTGGATGCGAAATTGATCAGCGTTCCAACACACCGTCGATCAGACCATAGGTTTGGGCTTCAGCGGCCGAGTAAACCCGATACCCATTTTCCTCATGCGTTGGCACAACCAGCGCTAGCTTCTCATGTGGCGCAGTGTCTTAGGCGTGATGCCGAACATCTCGGCGACATCACCGATGCGTAATGTGTCGTTCATCTGATTTGACGATGCTTCAGGCCTTCAAACCCTGAAACACAATAACGTTTGATCGATCAATGGGGGTATTGTAGACGTTGACCGTGGGGGAATGTCAAGGTCGCTTTACGATTGAGCCTGCTGCATTTGCTCAAAGTAGTGAGTCAGACCGGCGACTAAATCGAGTTGGGCTTGCCAACCAAAGTTGGGATTGTTGGCAATATCGGCCGACTGCTCCAAGACCTCGCCCGGTCTCGACGGCAACGCCCCGACCAGCGGTTTGCCGTGACTGCCGGACACCTTATAAACGGTTCGCACGACATCGGCGACAGAGACAAGGTTGCCCGTGCCTAGCTGAATGGTGGTTATCGGCGGGATGTCGGCCGAGACCAGCCCACAGATTCCCGCCGCAACATCTCGCACATGTACCCAGTCGCGCCGCTGCTTCCCGGCTGTCATCGCAAAGTCTTCGTCACGCATCGCGGCTTCAAACGCCGCCGGAATCAATGCGTTTGTCGGCTGCCCATACCCATAGCTCTGAAAAATCATCGCGCCAACAATTGGCCACTTCTGCGTCCGCGCAAACATCTCACAAAAGTTCCACGCCGCCGCCTTGCTCGCCGCATAGACATTCATCGATGACCATTCGCCCGGCGTGCGCCCCACAATGACGCGCTCAATTTGTCGTCGCTCACATGCCGCTCGGAGCAGGTTGATTGTTCCATTGAGATTGTGGCGAACCGCTTCGTTGATCGGCAAAAACGGATTGGTTGCCCCCGCTGCTGCCAAATGGATGACGACATCTGCCTCCGCCTCTGCGACAGCGCGACAGGTCAAGCGATAGTTTCGCAAATCGGCATAGACAAGCTGTAACTGCTCGCGCCGCGCTTGTAGTGCAGGTGGCAATGGCTGACCCATGCCATACTGCTCACGCACGAGCAACGTTACGTCGTGTTTTTGGAGAAGGAGGGGGATGAGATTTCGGCCGATGAATCCCGTGCCACCCGTTAGAAGAATGCGCCGTTTCATAGATTTTTGCCCTTCAGGGCGCGGAAACCCCTCGCCTTTAGGCAGGGGAGGAAGCGTTCTTTGGCTTCAGCCACTTCTTTGCTTCTTCGCACGCCTACGCTATAATTGTCTTCATGCACAGAAGTGATAGTGTGATGCTCAGATTGAATGACCCAACGGCAAATGAAGCCGCATGGTTGTCCGATCTCGAATCCGATGCGAGAAGTGCCACTATCGGGACAATGCCGATGCTTCGGGGAACATCGCTGCGCGTGGGGAACATCTCTACGTGCATGGGCTGCTTGACACAGCCCGACCGTTTAACAAGGTCAGCTTGGAACCGTTGGGTTCTGAGTCTCTGCGGTAAATGCACATGCTCTGCCATGATGTAGACCGTAACCTAGTAATTTCCCTGTGGGAATCCCCGTTTCTTTCGCGCGGGGAGGATGTCAAGGAGAAGCAGTATGCAGTGAACAGTAAACAGTGAACAGTCTTTCTTACTGTTTACTGACCTACTGTTTACTGCCACACCCTCCACGGCGCACCGTTTTGCCAAAGTTGTTCCAAAACTATTGTGTCTTTGAGCGTGTTCATTGATTGCCAAAATCCAGCGTGCCGATAGATCATCAACTCGTTCACCTCTGCTAACTTTGGTAACACCTCGCGCTCCAAGTCATCATGACTTTCGCATAGCGACAAGACTTCGCGCTCAAACAACATAAAGCCGCCGTTGATCCAATAGGGCAGTTCGGGGCGTTCGACAAAGCCATTGACCGTTCCCGTTTCATCCGCCTCTACGACACCATAGGGCAGTGTCACGCGCACCGCTGTTAATGTCGCCAGTTTGCCATGTGACCGATGAAAATCGATCAAGGCCGTGATGTCAACATCACTCACATCATCCCCGTAGGCGAGAAAAAAGCGATCTGCATCGATGTAATCGGCAACTTTAGCGACGCGCTGTGCCTTCTCTGTCAACAAGCCCGTGTCCACTAACGAAACAGACCAATCTGGATGGGAGACATTATCGTGAAATGTGATGGCTTGACCGCTTGCTCCCATTGTGAGTGTCAGATTGCGCGACATCTCGTTGTAGTTCAAAAAGTAGCGGCGGATTTGATCCGCTTCGTAGCCTAGCGTCAGAATAAAGCGGTCACAGCCGTGCGCCGAGAAAATTCGCATGACGTGCCAGATAATCGGCCGACCGCCTACCTGTACAAGCTCTTTCTTGGTCGTCGTTCCACCACGCATTCGAGTTCCCTGACCGCCACAAAAGATGACGACAGGAATGTTAGATTTTGGATTTTGGATTTTGGATTTCAAAGATAACCGTCCAATTAGTCATTATCTGTGCGATCTTAACACAGCGAAAATACCGCTGCCAGCGCAACGCCTGTGCGAAGGTGTGTTAAAATGCGCCAATGCAGTTCAGTAAGCATTGGCACAGTTGGGTTCGTAGCGCAAAACTTTGGCTAATTATCGGCATTGGCGTAAAGCGTTGGCTTGTGATGTTGGGTATTGGCACGCTCTTTTTGGGAGGAGGGCTGGTTTATTTGCTCCTTTGGCTCTATCAACAGGCGATTATTTCCAGTGAGCTATTTCGCATCATTGCGCTTAGTGCTGTGCCGGATGGCGTGCGGATTGGCTTTTTGTTGCTCGTTGGTGGTGGTTTGTTGATGACAGGGGTCATTCAGTTGGGGCGGTCGCTAGTGGCCCCATTCCGTCGGCCGGGCGAAGATGTCGGGAACGTCTTAGTTCGCTACCGTCAGCGCAACCGTGGCCCACGCATCGTCACGATTGGTGGCGGGACAGGAATGCCCGAACTTCTGCGTGGCCTCAAAGCGCATACCAACAACATCACGGCGATTGTGACAGTGGCAGATGATGGGGGCAGTAGCGGCCGATTGCGACGCGAATTAGGCGTTTTGCCTCCCGGTGACTTTCGCAACAACATCGCTGCGCTTGCACGAGACGAAGAGTTGATGACGGGGTTGATGCAGTATCGCTTTGGAGAAACGGTGGATGCGGATGCGCCTTCACAACTCAGAGGCCACACACTCGGCAACCTGTTGATCGCTGCACTGACTGGATTGACCGGCAGCTTTGACGAGGCACTGTTCTCGATGAATCGCGTGTTGGCAATGCGTGGGCGCGTGATTCCCGCAACGCTGGATGATGTGACGTTGGTTGCACACATTCGCACTGCGACAGGGGTTGAGCTTGTCGTTGGAGAGTCCGAGATTCCAAAGAAACAGGGTAAAATCGAGCGGGTAATGTTAGAACCACAAACGGTGCGCGTCTATCCACCGGCACTGCAAGCTATTTTGCAAGCAGATATGATCGTGATGGGGCCGGGCAGCTTGTATACGAGTGTCATGCCAAATCTACTTGTGCGTGACATCGTTTTGGCATTGGAGCAAGCGCAAGGGAAGCGAGTATACGTTTGCAACGCAACGACCCAACGTGGTGAGACTGATGGTTACTCATTATCGGATCACGTTGCAGCGATTACGCGCCACACATCACCAACTGTTGTACAAATTGCGCTGGCAGATCAGGGAAATGGGGTGTTGGTTGATGAGGTGGAAAATGTGCGTGTGATCTCGGCCGATCTCACCGCTTCCAAGCGTCCCGACCGCCACGATGGCGCAAAAGTGGCTGCTCTCTTGATTGAGTTGCTAGAAAACGAAAAGTCCAGTTAAACTACCCAGATGACGATTACAGAGTTAACCCAAGAAATGCACAAATTTGTGGCGAGCAAAGGCTGGTACGCGGCCGACTCGCTAAAGGAGCAGGCACCAAAAAATCTGGCGATCTCGCTTTGTTTGGAATCGGCCGAAGTCCTCGAACACTTTCAGTGGCGTGAAACCGCGAACGACCGCTCGGCTCTGGCTGGCGAACTCGCCGATGTCGCGCTCTACCTTCTGCAACTTGCCAGTATCACTGATATCGATCTTGAACAGGCAATCATGGACAAACTAGCCCTCAACTACGAGCGCACTTGGTCTGCCTGCTAATCGTGTCTTCCCTCAAAATCCTCGCTGTTAGCGATAAGGTGCTACAGTCGCACTATTCACCCCACGTCTCGCAGCTATATCCGCGTCTCGATTTGCTGCTCGGTGCGGGAGATTTACCTTACTATTATCTCGATTTTCTCGTTTCTGCACTCGACACCAACATGCTTTACGTGCTGGGCAATCACGACGCGGGACGACAATATACCGAAAGTGGAGAGATTAACGAGGTGCGCGGTGGACGCAATATCCATCGGCGGGTTGTGCGGGAACAGGGGTTAATTTTTGCTGGGTTGGAGGGGTCAATGCGTTATCGGCCGAGTGCGCGACAGCAGTATAGCGAGGCCGAAATGTGGCGTGAAGCCTCAGCGTTATTTCCACGCTTACTGTTAAATCGCGTTCGTTATGGTCGCTATCTCGATGTGTTGTTGACCCATTCACCCCCATTTGAAATTCATGATGCCACTGACATTCCCCATCGCGGCTTCAAATCATTTCTCCACCTGATGCGAATTTTTCGCCCCCGCTACTTGTTGCATGGTCACATTCACCGCTATCTGCTGCACAAACACGAAATCACCCAATATCATGAAACAACGGTGATTAACATTTATCCAAACTATTATTTTGAAATTTCTGTGGAACGAGCTTAACGGCTGCTGACGGTTGTCAGTGATTGAGGTGTGATGCCGGTGTCTACGACGATGAGTGCCTGTCGCTCTTCGGCAAGGTCAAGTGCTTCTGTTGTCCATGCTTTTCCCGCAACAACAGGAATAGCGAGCATCCCTGCTTTTTGAACAATGTTGGCACGTTCATAGGCGCGAGTGACATCATTTGCCTCTGCCAGCCATGACACCTCGACAACAAGAACAATTTGCTGGTCGCCTTTGCGTTGTTTGCCTGTCCAGATTAGATCGGCCGACAACACCTGATCGATTTCATCTTCGGTGATCGTCTCTGTGTCATAGAGATGATCGATAACATCATTATTGCCATCTCGACCGCGGCGGATGAGTCGGCCGAATATCGCAGCTGCCTTATTGCGAATATCACTTTCGTAGGTGCTGCCTTTGACATCCCTCATGTCTCGCTTCAAACTTGAAACATCCTCTTTGAGGCCAGAAACATCTTCTTTGAGAACAGCGACATCCTCTTTGAGAACAGCGACATCCTCTTTGAGAACAGCGACATCCTCTTTGAGAACAG
>CAYMGE010000001.1:124251-153900 GCA_964389925.1 uncultured Ardenticatenaceae bacterium | reverse complement strand
CGACATCCTCTTCAAGATTAGATAGTCGTGCATCGGTGCGCCTTTCCGATTCGCGGACATAACGAAACATTTCATCATGGGAGCGTCGCAGCTCACGTAATGATTCTTCTATATCCATATCAAACAGGACAAATTTCAGCCGTTTGCGTGCCTCGCGGTTTGTTTCAAGTGCGCCAATAAAATCGTCAAGTGTGTTTAGTACCATAGTCATTATCCTCCATCAATTTCAACAACCTCATTTTATCAGATGGTTTTTATTACTCAAGTGGCGTTACGCTGAAATTGTCGAACTCAACAACTACATTTCCTGTGTCAATTGTTCGTACAATCAAGCCGATGTCAGAACCGTTGATGACCATATCTGTGACCGCGCCGACGAGTTGTTCATTGACATAGAAGATGAGGTTACCCGCATTGGCTTCAACTTTTAGTTCGTTTGTCTCTCCTAGTCCTTTGTTGACAGCGGCCGATTCAAACCAGCCATCGTTGATCAATTCGACACGATTTTCTCCACTACAAGCGAGAAAACAGCGAGCGACCAAGACCCAACCATCCCCACTGACTAAAAACATATAGAAGGCATCCTGCTGGTCATCAACACGCACCATCATGCCAAATCCGGGATTGAGCGGCCCTTCAATTTGGGTCGCTTCGACAGAGAAGACACCATTTGTAAAATCAACTCCCGCCGTTGTCCAGAAGTAAGAGTTGTATGGCTCAACCGCGAGGCGATACACACCATCAATGACTTGCCCCGACGCTTCTAAATCATTACCGACGCGCCATGCGCCGGGTGCATCAAATGTTTCGAGATAGGGTTGTTGGATATTACATGCGCTGAGAAACAGGAGAACGCCAATACAGAGAAAGAGTTGTTTTATCACGTGAAAACCTCAAGATGTTTATCAACTATATGGTAGGGGATTTCGGCCGAAAACAAAAAGATTTCACCTGATTCAGCGATAGAAGTTTAGAAATGATTGTGTTACGAATGTGTGATATGCGTCGGCCGTAGCTTGAATAAAACACGCTCCTCACCCGATGTGAAGGTAAACCCGCGTCCAAAGTAATCATGAGCCATTTTGTCAATTTGTTCATGGGCAAAGTCACCCTCGACAACTTCTGTGACCTCGCAGCGCAGTTCAATCCAGCGATAAGGGTTGCCGGGGTCAAGGATCGCAACGGTGGCCTTCGGCCGCTCTCGCAAATTCACATCTTTCTGTCGCCCAATCGCGGTGTTGACCCACACCTCATCCCCATGCCGCTCTGCCCACACAGGTGTAACCTGTGGTTGCCCATCTGCCATCACTGTTGCCAACTGCACCACGATTGGTTCATCGATTAGATCGTAAAAACTTTCTGGAATTTGTGTTGTCATCTTGTTACTCCTTGCGAACTTAGGTTTTTGTTGATTGCTTGCATCGGCCGAATGCCCTGCAAGATCGGCACAAAAAACGCGACACGTAAAACGATCCCAATCGTCGTCAATACATTGACGTGTGTCCCCGCACCAATGTTAAGAATGAGACACAAAAAAAACTCTGCTAACACCACAACAGCGGCAAGGATGCCCGCCAATAGTGATTGACGACTCATCCAATAGGCAATGCCAATCAAGAGGAGGCCAAAAATGGCAGAAGATGGTGCAAAAACGAGCTGTCGAAAAATGTTGGAGCCTGTCAGGGCGGCGGCGAATCCAATCAATATGAGCGCGATACCCCAGAAGAAGCTGCTACGAATGGCGGCGGAGAATTTTGTGAATGGATCGGTCGCCGACCCCGGCAGCGGTTTACCATCGCGCAAAAGCTCCAGTTCTTCGGTTAAGCCGCTTTCATTGAGTCGAATAGAGAGTTTTGAGCCGTCAGGGAGGGCAAAAAAATGTGGTTGGCGTAGAGAGCGTTTGCCAGTGGTGATTCGGCCGATTTCCTCCCCATCGAGCCGTATCTGAAAGTCCCGCATATAACTTCCCCACTCTAATTCTAAGCGCGGAGGCGCACCAGCCTCAAGTGCATATTGTTGTACTGTCATAGGGAGAAGTGCTTCGTCAACTTCTAGTAATCACCCTCGTCATAAGGGGCCGATGGCTGATCCATACGCACAATCTCACCGCGATAGTTCAAAATGATGCGAAAGCCCATCATTCCTAACATATCTCGCGCCTGTTGCGGCAGCATTTGCCCAATGATGTCATCGACATTGACGTTGCGAATCTGAGCATCCATAGCCGCCTTCGTCATAAAGTCATCCTGCCCTGTCATCTTCATCATCTGCTCAACGGCGATGTCCTGATTGCCTTGAAGCTGCTCCACAAAGAAGGCGACCACCTTGCGGTCTACCTCTTCTGCGTCGATGTGACGATGAAAGCCGTCATCGTCAATCACGTAAAACGCATCAGAGCCAACATTTGTGATTTCAAGTGGATTATTATTCTCATCATAAACTAGGTCTGCGAACATTGCGAATCTTGCCATGCCAGCATCATAGGCAGGGAACATGAGTCGGGCAATAAACGGCAGGTTAGAAATTTGCTCAAATCCACATCATGTATTCACTTTTTTTTCGATTTTCATTCCCATCACTATGCTATAATGATTATTAGAGAGGACTTTCTCAGGTACTTTGGGATGGAAAAAGCATATGTTTAGACCACTTGATTGGTTTTTAGGATTATTTTCACTCGATATTGGCATCGATCTAGGGACAGCCAACACGTTGGTTAGTCTCAAGGAGCGTGGCATCGTCATTAATGAGCCATCGTGGGTGGCTATCAACAAGCGCACCCGTCGGCCGCTAGCAATTGGCGCAGAAGCACGTGAAATGGTCGGCCGAACGCCCTCAGACATCGTTGCCATTCGCCCCTTACGCGATGGCGTAATCTCAGAATTTGAGATCACGGAGGCGATGCTTGACTACTTCATCAAGAAGGCACATGAACAGATGGTTGTACCATTTCCGCGCCCGCGTGTCGTCGTTGGTGTACCAAGCGGTGTGACAGAAGTGGAAAAACGCGCCGTCTATGATGCCTCTATCTCGGCCGGTGCGCGAGAAGCCTATCTAATTGAGGAGCCAATGGCGGCCGCAATTGGGGCTGGCTTGCCCATCATCGAATCACGCGGCAGCATGATCGTTGACATCGGTGGTGGCACAACAGAAGTTGCCGTCTTTGCGATGGGCGGCATCGTCATCAGCCGCTCAATTCGCGTGGCTGGCGATGAAATGGACGAGGATATCATCGCCTATGCTCGCAATAAATATAACCTGTTGATCGGTGAACGTATGGCAGAGCGCACAAAAATTGCCATCGGCTCTGCTTTCTCCCTCCCAGAAGAAAAAACAATTGCACTACGTGGGCGTAACCTCATCAACGGATTACCACAGACGGTTGAGATCAGCAGCATTGAGCTGCGCGAAGCGATGGCTCCGTCGATCAACATCATCGTAGACACCGTAAAAGATGCGCTCGATGACACACCGCCAGAACTGGTTGCCGACCTCATGGAGACGGGCATCTGTCTCGCGGGCGGCGGTGCACAAATTCAAGGACTTGCCGAACGCATCGAAGATGTCGTCAAAATGCGCGTCTTTGTCGCTGATGATCCGTTGACCTGTGTGGCACGCGGCGCAGGCTCCGTCCTCGAAAACCTCGACGCATATAGCCGCGTTCTTGTTGGCCTCCATCGCGGCAGCACACACCACTAAATAAATAGGGAACAGTCAGGGCCTTACCATTGTCAAAAACTGTTTTGGGATTCACAAATCCGCTGGTTACGCAATGTAACGAAATCCCAAAACAAAATCGTCGATATGGTTGACTGATGTACTGTAAACTAGCACGCTGATTTGAATCTTAATGACCCACAACGACGCAGCCAGTGGCCGTTTCTCATCTTCCTTTTTGTACTTGGGTTAATTCTATTTTTCCTCGATAGCGCCGGGCAAATCAACACGAGCAGTTTCCAAGAGCCGCTGATTGCGCTAACACAGCGGTTGAGCGGGATCAATGATCGCTTGGGGCAGCCCGCGGCGATGGATGCGGCATTGCACGAGATCGACATACTGCAAGAGCGCATCGCGCAGTTAGAAGAGCAAAACGCACAGCTAATTGAAGTGCAGGGGGAATATCTGCGGCTGTTGCAGTTAATCGGCCGAATCCAAGAAGCCCCCAACTTTGAACGTGTCACCGCTGCTGTCATCGGACAGGGGACAAACCCAGACTACCGTGACCTTATTATTGATCGTGGCTCCAATCACGGTGTGCGGGTTGGGATGCCTGTCGAAAGCACACGCGGCCTCGTCGGGCAGGTCATTCGCACCACACCAAATGCAGCACTGGTTCTGCTTGTGAGCGACGCAAGCAGTGCGATCCCTGTGCGGCTCAGTCAATCACGTGCGCTGGGTGTATTGATGGGTGGCGGCGAGGGCGGTTTGATGCGCCTTGAAGGCATCGACCCAGAAACCCAACTCACGCAAAATGATGTTGTCATGACTGCTGGTCTACAAGGAACGACAGCGAGCGGAATTGCATCAAATCGTTTTCCATCAGACATCGTAGTGGGGCGTGTGATAGAAGTGTTCAGCGGTGAGGCCGAGCTGTTCCAGTCAGCATTGGTGCAATCGGCCGTTGAAGTCGAAACACTCGAAACGGTCTTCGTCATCACTGACTTCCAAGAGATTGATCCCGAGATATTTGACGTAGAAAATTGATCTTAAGTTGGCGCGAATGCCTCTAAAACAGTCGTTAGAACCTTTGTGAAAAATTGCACAATCAAGTATCAGTCGTTAGAATATCGCGCAGTTGGCGATTTATCTTGAGGAGTAGTTGACTAATCAACTAGTTTCCCTATAATATAGTTGATGCGTCAACTATGTGATACAATGTTAACATGGTAGGGATTGACATAAATGACGCGCTGCGTTATGATTGAATCTAATGCGTTGCGTCAAGAAAAACGAAGTCCTATTTGGCTTGGTCTTTCTTCAACAAAATAAATTATGAAGGGGCTATGGGTTATTTACCCAATTTCTAACTTGTTCATTCCTTCTCCTTCTTGGTGCGATAATGCGCTCACGGACCGTGAGCGCATTTATATTTTCCCATGTTATACTCAACTGCATGAAATTTGACTGGGAATTTGATGCAGAGATTGCCCCCGAATCCCTTCAGGTGCGTCCTCCATATTGGCGTTGGCTACAGTTTGCGCTGCTATTTGTGGTATTAGCTGGTATTGTAGGGGGCGGCTGGTGGCGGGTGAGATCTGCCGAAAATGCCCTGCGCCAATCAATACAAGCAGTTCTTGATCTTGAAGCGATAGCCTTTAAGACAGGCGATGGCGAACAGTTTTTCACTTTTTTTCCCAACGATCCTGCCTACAAATTTTCACAGCTCCAACCAGTTAACCAAGACTTCTATCTCGGTGAGCCGAGCGTTACACGCGTCCAGCTACAAGAGGGCGTTGTTTGGGCAAATGTGACATATAAGGTGGATGGGCTTCCCTATCAACGCCTTCTCTTCTTTGAGCAAACCGCCAATGGCTTACGTCGTCGTGTTCATGATGATGCGTTTTGGGGCGAGCGGAAGCGCACCTATCATCGGTGGGGGCAACTTTCATTACTGGAGGCAGATGAAGAATGGCGGACGCAATTTGCAGATGCTGTTCAGCGTAATATTGACGCGAATCCGGATGTAAATACGACTGTTCGCCACAATGTGATGATTGTTGACGAATTTCTACCACCAAAGGTGGGAGAAACAGTTTCGTTTCCATCACCGCGTATTTGGGGCGTTGGGGCAGACGGGGAGCCATCGGCCGAATACTGGGCTGCCTTCGATCAAGCCATCACCGCCCAGCTTGCGCTTGCTGAACACAACACGATCCGCTTTGCAATTGACGTGAGCGACACGGCGAGCGGCTATACCGCCCAAGATGTTCGTTTTCGACGCAACAATTTCCAGTCATTGGCAGAGGCATACATGCGCCTGCATTCTGATGTGACGATTGAAATCGTTGATTTGACAACGTTGCCAGCAGACCCTGTTGAGCGCATGAAGCACGTGGATGGCACAATGATGCCACTATCGGCCGAACTCATCACCAGTGGCGCAATTCTTGACCTAACAAGGCTGACAGAAGACCCTACGCTAGAAAAAAGCAATTTCTATGAACAAATTTGGCAAGGGGGATTTTGGCAAGAGCGGCTTTGGCAACTGCCACTTTCGGCACAGATGCGGATGCTGTTTTACGATAAGGCGATGGTAGAGGCGACCGAAATTCCACCGCCATGGACATTCAGAGAGTACGAAAATCTGATTGCCACCGTTCAGGCGCAAACGGATAAATCGGGTTTGCTGCTTTCTGCTTCCGATCTTCTCTATGCACACGCTTTTGCCCATCGCGGTGAGGCTCTTAACCGCACGCAAGCGGCCGAGACATTGCGATGGTTTTCTCAACTTGATGAGACACGTTTTTTGAATCAGCTTGACCCTGCTGTTCGTCGTCAACAAGCCCTTACAATTCTTTCCTCCAATCGACAGGCGGCGACTTGGATCGATGCCCCAAGTGAGTATGAATATCATTCATTGTTAAGCGGACTTGGCGTTGCGTCGTTCCCAGCATCAGACCGTCTCACAAGCATCGCGCCCCTGTGGGTTGAAGGTGGTATGATTTCAAGCTCATCGAAAAACCCAATTGCCGTCTGGCGTTGGCTACTCTATTTGAGTCACCAAGCTCCTAAGCTCAATCGACGGGTCATCCCTGCCCGCCCTTCAGTTGCATCTGAAACGGCTTTTTGGCAAACAGTGCCACAGCCACTCAACGATGTGATGCGAAATGCGTTTCCAACGGCGCGGGCGATCACGGTTGAGGATCGACGCTACTTTTCGGCCGAGTCCATCCCCACCAATAACCCCCAACCAACGCCGCTCATTTGGTTTGATCGCTAGCTTATTGTTGCACAACGTCATACGGTAACGGCGGCGACAGCTGCAACGTTCCGCGAAATTCTCCGACAATCCCAACTGCTTTGATGCGCTGACCAACCGCTAGCCCATCCTTATTTGGCACACGCTCCCAGACGTTGTTCCAGAGAAAGACCTCAACTACACCTGTCCCGTCGTTGACATCGATTTTAGTAAAGGACTCCGTCACGTCAACGTCGGTGATTTCCCCCTCTATCATCGCGCGTTGACCCATGACGCTGGGCAAGTTTGCGATGGTTTGCGGTTGGGCATAGGCGTAGGCTGGAGTGGTTACGTCTACGCCGCCGCCCCACTGTGGAACGATCTGAAGTTCGCCTTCAAATCGACCGATCTCTCCCGTCACTTCAACCGCCGCCCCCACATTCAACACATTCTTATCCCAACAATCGTCATACGTATTGCTAAACATCACCATGCTGATGCGCCCTGTGCTGTCGGCGATAGTGAATTTGAAGCCGGCCGAGAAACTACTCGCACTGACCACATTGCCCGTAATCATCACCTCCTGACCATCAGGCAACGACGCAAGTGATCCAATCGATAGCGCAGATGAGGTTGGCTCGGCCGTTGGTGGAATTGATGTTGCCGTTACTGGAATGCGCGTTGCAGTTGGTGGTTGTGGTGTTGTAGTCGGCGGTGGTAACGTCGCTGTCGCAGGCACAATTGTTGCGGTTGGGGGTAAGTCTGTTGGAATCGCCGTCGCAGGAATGTTTGTCGGGGCAACCGATATTACAGTTGGTGGGACAGTCGTCGCCGCTGTTGTTGATTGAACCGTCGGAATGCTCGTCGCTGGTGCAATCGTCGTTGCAACAGAAACAGTTGGTCGGATTGTCGTCGCGGTTGGTTCAACAACTGTTACGACGACTGCTACCGTTTCAACAATTTCTGGGGTTGGTTCGGCCGACTCCATAGGCGCAACCGTGGCACTTGCAGTTTCAGTAGGTGCAATTGTCGGTGTAGCGGTCGCTGGCACACCCGTTGCTGGAATCGGCGTATCAGGTTGTGGCGTATTGGTGGGAATCGCCGTCCAAGTGGGACGCGGTGTGCGCGTTGGTTGCGGACTCTCTTCCACAATAAATGCCGTTTCAGTGGTAGGTGGTTCAGTTGATCGCTCGGCAATTTCGGGTTGTGGGGAGGAGCAGCCGATAAACGTGACAAATGTGACAAATAGAACAAAACGCGACATGATATTCTCCTTGAACTTCATGTCGCTATTGTGCCTAAAAAATGATTAATTGGCGAATGAGTCATCCACTAACAGGATTTCCCAACCATTACGGAATCAAGCGTGAATAAAACGGCAACTCAAACATCGCCCGCTCCGCGTGAACCGTTACCCGCTTCATCTCCTTCTTGCCACCAAACTCACGCGGCCACTGCACTGTCACTTCATACATCAAGCCCGGCCCCTCTTTTGTCGGCAACGAAACAATAAATTCCCCATTGCTGTCTGTTGCACCAGCCACCTCACGCCGACTGCCTTGATAGCGTATCGACACCTGTAGGGCTGGCAATGGATGCCCATTTGGATAATCCATCACGGTCACCTTCAGACGCACACGCGCCGTCGGCTGCCCTGAACTCGTCCTATTCGAGCGTACCGTTTCAACAACATTATCAATCTGATTCGCCGCTGCATCGACCAGCCGATGAGCATTTTCAGTCGTCACTGTCTCACGAACCCACCGCGTGGCGCGTTCTGTCCGTGAAGGCGGTGCTTGTGGACGTGGAACCTGCACTGATTCACCGACAATCCGAATCTGCTCCTCTGGCAGAATCTCGTTGCGATCTAATCGCAATGGTTCCCCACGCCGCACCCCGGCTGGCAAAGAAGGTGTACTCGGCATCGGCGGAACGATGGGCGCACTTGGTACAACGGGCGGCTCGTCGATAATCGGCTCATTCCGATCAATCTCAATCGGATCGTTATGCTCAAAGTAGCGCACGGGAATCGATGGCCTCCCCACAGGTTGCCCAACTCCCCTTTCATCCCTCATCCTTCCGCCTTCATCCTTCCAAGCGAGTCTTCGAGCCAGCTTATCCCTCTCCGTCGCCTGACGTGTCACCTGTCCACGTACCCACGCGGCCGTCTGATGCACAACCTGCCCCGCGGGGCTAAACGAACTGGGGGGCGATGATGGATCGAGGTCTTCGACATGAAAGCCAACTTTATGTGCGAAAATCGTGATTGCAGGTGCAAACCAGCCGTTGAAGGATGAAGGATGAAGGGTGAAGGATGAAAAACTTTCCTCGATTTTGACTGCTTCCAGTAGTTCAGCGACTGCGACACGCTGCGCGGTGTGGGTTTCCATGATGCGCTGGAAATCTCGCACGGTCACTTCATCCAACGCGCTCGTCATCAGCAACAATGCCCGTGCGCGGCTCTCTGGCATTGCGTCGCTGTCTTGCGCGACCCCTGCCGCAACCTGCGCTATTAACGCGCCTAGCTGCTCATCCCTTGTTTGTTTCACTAGTTGAATCAGTTTCTTGTCCATAATTTTCACACTCATCAAGCACGCTTAAGCGTGCTTCGCAACCTGACCTGTGGCTTTAGTCACTGGCCTTTCAAAAAAGTAGAGTTTACGATTCACGACTCATCCTGCTGTTTACGCTTCTGTTTATCCAAAATCGCGCCAACTGCCACACCGATTCCCAAACCAATCGATGGCCCCAGCGCAACACCTATCGCCACGTTGTCAAATGCTGCCCCAAACGCTGCTCCTAACCCCGCTCCTAGTGAGAGCCCGACTCCAATTCCCAACGCCAAATAACTTGTTTCTTTGTTCATAGCATTTTTCCGCAGCAGAGTAAACTCAGCGGCTAACTCATCAAGCACGCTTAAACGTGCTTCTCAACTTGATCTGTGGCTTTAGTCATAGGCCATCATCGTACCAGACGCGAATGATTTGCAGCCACGCCCAGACATTCGCATGATGTGGCATCGTTGGCACGATTGCGGCATTGTCTAGGTCTACATGATTTTTTTGGTCTTCGTACATAATCGGCCGAATCACCGTCTCTACATTGATAATTTTGCACGGCGTTACCGCTTGCCAAGCCTGCACCCGCGCCTTGACTTCCTTCATCGACTCAAAAACAGGCGGTGTCCGCCATGTATGCGGCTCAATCAGTTCAGGTACAAAATCAGTGTAATTAATCATTTTTTAGTGAGTGGATGATTTCGGCCGATAATCCCGTCGCTGCTGCAATCATATCAATACTCAATCCTTGTGCTAGTAGGTTTACGGCAATATCACGAGTGGCTTCGTTGTAACCCTCTTGTACCTTCAAAGTTAAATTCTCTTGATACCCAATTTCCTCAAGCAAAACAACCCGCTCCTGCGGTGTCAAATCCTCGTCCTCAATGATGTCCGCCGCCAGCCGAATAATCTCCCGCTTTTGATTGAACTGCGGATTACGCGGATGTGTGATACTCTGCTCAACCAACTGCAACCAGTCCGCTACCCCTTCTGGCGTTTGATCCTTAATATAAAAAGGATTGAGAAAAAATAGCTTGTGCGGATATAGGTCTAATTGTTCACCACTCTCTGTCACAGAACAAAGCTCTGTCGTAATCAAGCTGTGCCGGTATTCTGACTTGTTCGATTTCGCTGTCAGCCAAACAATCGTATAAACGGTACGATTCAGCTTGTAGCTTGAGTGGCTCTGTGCCAACTCCACTGTCGCTGCTTGATGATAATGCAGGAAGCGATCATAGTGGTAGTCGTACCGCACGCGCTGAATCTCAACGATCACGCGATGCTTGGGGTCTTCAGCAAAGATGTCGAGCGCAATATCGACATTGCCAACAGGCGGCTCGAACTTCTTTTCAAGATTGATATTCTCCGCCGTCAACTCCAACTGCACACCAGTCACATCCCGCACAAACGCCGACAACACCTCTGGGTGACGAAACAGCTTTTTGAAAACGACGCTATTGTTCAATGGTGCTAACTTTTTCATCTTTACCTTGTCGCTTTGCCGCGTAAACTCACTCGCGCCCGTGTTGCCAATCGAACGCCGCCCCCAATGCAATCCCCAGCGCAATGCCGAGACCAATGTTGTCAAATGCCGCGCCCAGTGCAACCCCAATTGCGATCCCCACGCCAATGCCCATGCCTTTCTTTTTCTTGTTGTTTGGCTCTTGTTTGTTCATTATGTTGTCTCAAATTAGCGTCACGAAATTTTCGCCATTGCCAGAGATTATGTGTTTCGGGAATCCAATTCCCGAAACATGACTCTATAAATCGCGTGCCAACTTAAAAACCGAGTTTTCCTTCCAACTTATCCAACCCCTCCCATGTCCGCATCAGTGCTTCCATGTCTGAGATCGATTCGAGGTCGGACTCCATTGCAGAGCGCAGCTCTTCGCTGTGCAGTCGTCGGTCGTGCTGACGCAGCAGTGGCTTGACGATGTGATTGTTGAAGTCACGCTCGGCCCGTGTCGCTTCCAGCCAAAACAAGCGTCGCAAACGGGGCAGCAAATCGTCATCACTAAACAAATCTGTCACGATATTGGCAAATACGCGCTTCGCCTTATCGTTGACTGTCTCTAACCGATCCACATAGCTCGTCTCAAGCTGCGTCACCTGTGGCTCATCATCAAACCGAATCGCAATATCCTCGTCAAAGCTGACCGCTGGCGCATCATCCAAAATGCGGATTTCGAGCGCATCTTCGACAGCGGGTTCAGGGGCTGCCTGCGGTTGTGGGGTGGCTTGCTGTTGTGGAACCGAGCCATTCAACGCCGCCTCAAGGAGCGCGTCGTTGCTGGCGAAGTTCGCGTCCAGTGACTCAATGCGCTGATTGACCGAGCGCGATTGGCTCATCAATTCGTACATCACCGCCTGACGACACGTTTGACGGAAGCTGTTGGTGACTCGTTCGACCAGTGCATCTAATCCATCTGTCGCTCCATACAAGCCGCCGGGGTTGTGTGGCAGTGTGTAGGTGTAGTTCTGGTCGTAGCTAGCGCGTTCGAGCCGCGATTTGATCTCATGTGATGCGAGCGTGCGCTTGAGTTCATTGCTCATCACGTCGCCCAAGCGTGGCATCGACTGTGAAACGGCCTCTTGCATCGTCAACTCAACTTGGTAGAGAATGCGCTTGATCGGCAGTTCGATCCCGCTCGTTCCCCAAATCAGGTTGTCATAGGTGACATCGCGGTTATCCCAATGCTCCGTGCCGTACTGTTCGAGCAGATTCTCGACTTCTTCAGCGATTGTGTCTTGGACGCGGGCTTGAATTTGGTTTAGCGTCGGCCGAACCAACCGCCTAAAACTCGCCTCATTATTCGTTCGTTGGCTCAATTCGACCAACGCGCCATGAAATGCACGCGGCAAATCTTTCTGCAAACGGCGTAGCAAATTCTCAAACCGCTTCTCCTGCAAGCTCTCCCAACTGACGGAGAAGGGCGGGTAAACGTTGCGATCTGCCAACTGTTCTTCATAGTACGTTTTGAGCGATGAGAGCGCAGTCCGCACTCGTGTCTCCGCCTCACGTAGCTGTGACCGAATGCGATCATTGCGGATAAACTCGATCAACGCCTCGCGCAGTGCGGGAATTTCACTCAACTCCATCAACGCTGACATCACGTCCGCATCAAACGGATCCGCCTCTTCGCTAATGTCCTGACCGCTAATTGCATCGAGTTGGTCGTTAAACGCTTCGACGATGCGGCGTGTTTCGCTAGCAAATTCCTTTGGTGCGCCTTCTGGGTCTTGTAGGTAGAGGGCGGCGGGGGGCTGGATTAGGAAATACGGCCGACCATTGCCACGATCCTTATATGCCTCCCAATAGTTCGGCGCGATATGGCGCGTCACTTCCTTGACTTCGCGCTCCGCTTCGGGCAGTCCGCTATTCAAACGGTCATACGCCTGTCGCACATTGCCACCGTTGACGACGTAGAAAATTTTTGCGGCCGCCTCATCCAAATCAACGCCCGTCAAACCGCGCAAACGATTATCCTTGACCCAATGCACCGCTTGTAGCGACTTCATCTCATCGACGCGCTGCCGCCCCGCATCGGAGACCAACACGATCATCGCGTCTTCCTTTTTCATCTCTTCGAGCGTGATCGCCTCATGCAAGCGCATTCCCGCGCCCAGCCCTGGCACATCTACAATGCGTAAAAAGCCATTCATCAACAAGTTCGGCACGCCGTCTTTTGGCTGTACCCTAAACGTCGCCGATTTGATGATGCGGATTTGCCGTTGGTCACTGCCCTTAAAGCCGTCTTCGCGCAGATGTGTGAAAGCCTTTTCATCATGCAACGAATAGCTCACGGGCGGGGGGGAGTCTGCCTTGAAAAGCTCTTTATGATTGTCATAAGTAGCGATGCAGTCGAGAATGATTTCAAGATATTCGTCCTGCTCTGTCTTGGCACGGTCACTGCCAGCGGCAAGCGCATTGCTGATCGCCTTGTGCGCCAAAAGCCGTTCGCCCTCATTTGTGACATCAAACGGTTCAACTCGCGCCAAACGACAGAGTGTCCGCACACGGTCAGCAAACTCACTCTTTGTCCAGTAGGTGAAGGTGAGCGTTTCTTCCGCGCCCTCATCCGCCTGCTCAAGGTAGAGGATCGTCCCTGTCACGGCGGTGACGGCTCCGCTGGGCAGCAAGTTACGCCCCAGCAAACTGTTGATAAGCGTGCTTTTGCCCACGCCCGTCCCGCCAAAAAAGACGAGCGTGTAGGTGCGCTGCTCCAAAATTTTCTGCGCGGTGTCGATATTGATCCGCGCATCTGGCACGGCGCGAATCAAATAGTCACGGCTGCCATCAATTGTTTTCTGTAAGTTGACCCATCGCTCCGTCTGTGCGGGGCTGATGAAGGGAAGTTCCTGTAATTCGTTTTCTAGTACGCTGTATTTATCGCTGCTCATGGCTGTCCTTTCAATGTGCAGTTGGCGTATAAAACCCAACCGTCTTTAGAGGGCTATACGGATGAAATAAGGTTAAGTTGCGAAAACCATTGTGGAATTGCTGGTAAAATGTGATGGGATGGTCAGCAGCCAGTAGACAATGTCGTTAAGTTAAGAACGTTGTAGTGTCCCGCACGTTGCCGATTACTCTGGGCGACGGCATTGCGACAAAACCAAAATTATGTCAACTTAGCCAATTTTCGGCTTAACTTAACGACATTGTGCAGGAACTTGCCGACGAGATCATTGAGGCGCAGTTGCGCGAGATTGACGAGATGAACTGGCTGCTAGAAGATATTGCGGAGAATGGCGAGACGACGACGCAAGTGGAGGCGCGACCTGTGCCTGAGTTTTCAGCCAGCCCGTAGATTTTGCTGGCGTAGAGGTTGAGGCATGAGCTGATACCCCATCGCGTGCATGATTGAGTTGACGTTGTCCAATCGCGGATTGCCCTTACTCGACAACGCTTTTTGTAACCCTTGTCGGCTCATGCCAACTTCATTTGCCATATCGGTGATGCCCTTCACTCGCGCAACGACGCGCAATGCTGACAGCAACGCGGCGGAGTCGCCATCCTCTGCATAGTCGGTGAATATCTCTGTGACAAATGCATCGATCTCATCAGGATGGTCGCAAAGATACGATTCAGTGACTTCGTGGAGTGTTCTATATTGTCGTGTCATTTTTCTGAATGTCCTTTGTTTGACTCGCTTTGTCGCCGCCAATCAAAAGCACAACAATGGTGTCGCCGTCCTCACCGAAGTAGACGCGATATCCAGAACCAAAGAAGAACCGTAGTTCATGAACGCCATCACCGACCGATTTATGATCGCCATAATTGCCTTGTTCGACGCGGAATAGGCGTTTGAGAATACGCCGTCGTGTTGTTGAGTCGCGCAAGCTGTTGAGCCAGTCGGTAAATGGCTCGTTCCCTTTCGCATCCTCATAAAAGATCACTGCCTTCTGCATTGTGCATAAATATAGCAGCGCAAACTATAGTTGGCAATTTCTGATTTGCACACAACGGCAATTTAGTTGTGTCGTCGAACTAATTAGTCAATGTCATTAAGTTAAGAACGTTGCCGATTACTCTGGGTGATAGCATTGCGACAAAACCAAAATTATGTCAACTTAGCCAATTTTCGGCTTAACTTAACGACATTGACCAACACCTTGTGCAGGTAGAGCAGCGTGAGGCTATAGACAAGAGAAGTAAGCTGCTAAAAAAACATCAATGATTCTCTGACATGACGTTGTTTGTAACCTTATTGAGCAGTCGGTACACTTAGGCGTTCAACATTTAGCAATGACATCCTGTGGAGACGGTTACAAATGGATTTGCTTAGAAAAGCGTTTGGCTTACGAGAGGATCAAGAGCAGCTAATGATTGCACCGCTGCTGATTTTAATTTTTTTAATCATCTTATTTGCACTACGCGGTTTTGTGCAAAACCGCGACGCGGGTGCGTTGACCTACAGCGCGGTTGGTGATATTTTGCCAGCGGCGAGTGCGCCCGTCATCAAAGACGGAACGACAAACACGGTGCAGTTTGCAGGCAGTTATCTGCCCAATCAGCGCGTTGACCTACTTATCGACGGCACGCTTGTAGAGCAGGTTGAGACAGATCGTCTCGGCCGCTGGACATACGAAATGACGCTGCCCGACGGTCGCCACAACTTGCGCTTAACGGCGCGGCGCGATGGCCTGACAGTTGAATCTCCAGCCTATCCTTTCGCCATTCGTTCAGGCGGCGTGATCGAGTCCGACCGCAGCGCAGTTAACTATTTACCGCGTCTTGGCGAGAGCGAAACGCTTAACGGGATACCGATTCAGGACCCCTCATTTGAGCCTGACCTAGACGGGATGGCTATCACGGCGGGGCGTGTGACGTTGACGGGAACAAGCACTCCCGGCTCACAGGTCATCGTCTCAACAGACGGCCGCACATTGGGGCGCGTCGCTGTGGGGGATGACGGACAGTGGACATTGAGCAGCACCTTTGATGAGCCGGGAAACTACACCATTGACGTGCGCTCGGTTGAGCGCCCAGATCGGCCGATAGACACCATCACTATCACCATCGGACAGGTTTTGCAAACCCCTACCATCGAACTCGTCGCAGACCGACCCGACCCTAACACCGTCAACTTAATCGGCACAGGGGAACCCAACGTAGACCTCAGCATCTTCAACAATGGCGAATTCATCGGTCTTGTCACGACGGATATGGATGGCAATTGGGCGTTCGATTACCCGTTGCCACCAAACGAAACCACATTTGAGTTCGTTGCCGTTGCCAACGCTGAGGGTGCGCTCGAACCCGCCATTTCGACCCCAACTCGTTTGCGGCGGCCGGCGGAGCCGGCACGTATTACGCTTGATCCGCTGACGGAGGAATCGGCCGATTTCACAGTCGGCGAAAATCTCGCCACAGGCAACATCAATCTGAGCGGAACAGGCCAGCCCGTCGGCACACCTGTTTTCATCTTCCTCAATAATACGCAGCTTGGCACAACGACAATTGACAGCAACGGTTTGTGGAACTTTACAACCGAGGTCAACCTGCCGCCGGGAACCCATGCGGTCGTCGCCTTGTTGGGCAATGAGAGCGGCGAAATGCTGACTAGCTCTGAGGTGGCAACGCTGATTGTCCCAGAAGGTGAGCCAGACGAAGGCAGTTTGCGCGGTATCTTCGTGGTGATACAGTCAGAGGAAAATTTGAGATAAGTCGTCAGACAAACTTGTAACGAAGACTTTGTGACGCTAACGTATTTAGCAATAAACCAATCACGTTAACCTTAAAGGGACTATATATGCAAGCAAAAATTGTTGTTTTACCCGGTGATGGCATCGGCCCCGAAGTGACGGCGGCCGCAATTCAACTGCTAGAGGCAGTTGCTGAGAAGTTTGGGCATTCATTTGAGTTTGAGGAGCAGTTAATCGGCGGCATTGGCATTGATGAGGCTGGGTCTTCGCTGCCAGATGCGACGCTGGACGCGGCGAGATCGGCCGATGCGATTCTGCTCGGTGCAGTCGGGGGCTATAAATGGGACGATCCCGACGCAACCGACCGCCCTGAAAAAGGACTACTCAAGATTCGCAAAGAGCTTGGCCTATTTGCCAACTTACGCCCCGTCAAAATTCACCCTGAGCTCGCTTCGGCTTCTCCGCTCAAGGCCGAAAAGTTAGAAGGGGTCGATCTACTCGTCATTCGTGAGCTGACAGGCGGCCTCTATTTTGGCGAGAGCAAACGCTGGACAGATGAAAATGGCGAAGAACACGCCTATAACACGATGGCCTACAGTGCGAACGAAATTCGGCGTATCGTCGATTTGGCATTTAAGGCGGCGCAAGGGCGACGTGGCAAGCTGTCTTCGATTGACAAGGCCAATGTGCTGGACGTTATGCGTGTGTGGCGTAAGGTTGTGACGGAATCGGCCGAAGATTACCCCGATGTCGAGGTCGAACACGTCCTCGTCGATGCGGCAACCATGCACCTGCTCAACCGTCCCGCCAGCTTTGATGTGATGGTCGCCGGCAACATGTTTGGCGACATCATCACCGATGAAGCGTCGATGCTGCCCGGCTCAATGGGTAATCTGCCCTCTGCCTCGCTCGGTTCGGACAACAACCGTCTAGGTCATCCACGCGGCCTCTACGAACCGATTCACGGTTCCGCGCCCGACATCGCTGGACAGGGCATCGCCAACCCGATCGGCACAATCATGTCGGCCGCCATGCTCCTGCGCCACTCCTTTGGCCTCGAAGCGGAGGCTGCGGCGATTGAATCGGCCGTTGATGCTACCCTCAGCGCAGGCCACCGCACAGGCGACCTCGCTCGCGGTGACGAAACCGTCCTCACTACACAACAGATGACAGAGAAAGTTTTGAGCTTTCTGTAGCGTACATTCGCATCATGATCATTCAACTAGGCGAACTACGGGTTAGACTAACAACGCAAAGTGAGGCGATCATCGCCTATTGGTCAACGATCTTTGCAGGTGCGCTTGTTGAGGATGCGGTCGATGTAGATATTGAGCTAAGAGCGCATCTATGTGATAGATTGCCCCCTCTCCCCAGCCAGCCCCCCTTCTTCCGTGACAGCAATGAAGTCCTCACCGCTTACACAGTTGAAGGGGGAACGTTACTGCACTTTCTTGATGGGGGAATTGTTTTAGTCTCAGATGATGGGAAAAGTCTGCATCTCACATTGACGGCCGAGGCAATCACAAAAGGCGCGATTGAGGATATGGTCATGGTTGGGCTGGCTCCTCTGCTGCGAAGGCGTGGCTATTTTCTGCTCCATGCAGCGGGCGTGAGCAAGCACGGCAAGGGGCTGATCTTTGTTGGGCAATCACACAGCGGCAAGACGACGACCGCCCTAAACTTAGTGCTGAGTGGATGGGAGCTTTTGTCAAACGATGTGATCTTGGTTAGGCAGCTCGCGGGGGAGATGCTGGCATATCCAGTGCCGGATGTGGTGACATTTCGGCCGAAAACGCTCCAGATGCTGCCCCAACTGCCCATGGAAAAGATCGGCCTTCAGTTTGTGCCAAATATCCCGCTGGCAGACAATATCGTGCCAGCCAGCCAGCTTGTCAGCCACTGGTCGCCACCCGTCCCGATTGGTGCGCTCTGCTTCTCACAAATTGGCCATCGGCCGAAGACGCTGATCAAGACCCTCATGCAGGCTATCGCCCTGAGCATCGTTCTGCAAGAGAGTGTGGATATGTGGGACAGCGAGACATTGACAGAACAGACTGACCTGCTCACCCAACTTTGTCTGACCATCCCGTGTTATCGCGTGGCACTTGGCACAGATTTAGCCGAGCATTCCAACCATTTTGAACAGTTGATTCTCTCATGAGCCAACTCGCGCCCTATTTCAATGCACAGTGGTCAAATTTTTATGCACGATTACTGGTCGGCTGTACGCTAGGCATTGCCATCATGCTGGCGACTTTATTTAGTGGGCAAATGGGGTTTTTACCGTTGGGCGCGTCTGTTCTGCTCTTCACCGCTTACTTCTATGCAGGCGCAAGCTGGTATTTGCGTCACAAGCTCGATCATGCGCGTCTGGCGGATGGGGTGTGGTCGCTGTTGGAGTTGCGACCACATGAGTCATTTGTTTATGTTGAACCCGGTTATCGCAACGGGGCAATTGCGATTAGCAAACAACTGCAAAAAGGACATGTTTTCATTCTCGATGTTTTCAACCCGCAGCAAATGCCAGACCCCGCGCTAGCACGTTTGCGCTTCACGGCGTACAACGACACAATTCTGCCACTGAGCGATCCGCGCACCGTGTGGCGTGAGGGGGAAATCGGCCGATTTCCCCTGCGCGAAAACAGCACACGTGCCGTTGTTATCGAACAGACCCTTTCCGCACTTGTTCAGCATGGCGACCGTCGTCTGCTTTTGCAGGAGGCGTTGCGTGTGCTGAAGCCTGGTGGGAAGCTAATCGTCGTTGAGCCTGTGCAGCGTTCTAGCAATCGCTGGCTGATTGGATTCGGGCAACCCTATTGGATCGAAAGCTGGCGCGGACTGCTTGAAGAGGCGCACTTTGTGATGGTGGGGGATCGACCGATTAACGCTCTGCTGCACGCTTTCCACGCCATAAAACCTGCACAAAATGCGTATCAACTTCGGCTTGATATTTGAAGAGCGCGAATGTATAGCTGTTGAGGTAGCTTGATCTCCAACACGCCTGATCCAAAGCGTCCTCTGGGCGTGGCAATCAGATATTGATTGTCAATCCAAGCCACAAAGCCGAGTGGGATTTTGGGCGAGATCGTTGTGTTGAGCAGCGTTGCGCTATTAACCCGAAAAATCGTCCGTTGGGGCAGCCAGTTGATCTCATACCGCTGCCACTGCGCTAGATCGACAGGCACCCGTGCCACGCGAATGCCTAGCAAGCGTGTGAGGCGTGGCCAGAGATGGGGCTGCACGTTGGGCAACCAGTTTAGCAACGCCAGTGGAGCCAAGAACGTCTGCCACCAGTTGACAGCGATTGTGGCAGCAAACCAGCCGGTTTGCCCAAGCAAAAAGGGTAGATCGTTTGGTGAAGATGCGTAGAAAAACCAGAGTGCGTTTGGAAATGTGGGCGTGCGAAGTGTCGGGTCACCATAGGGTGCGTTCCAGAAGCCAAATCCCGCTGTTCCGTTAATCTCAGCGTGCGAAAACTTGGCGTAGAGTGATAAATGAATGGTCGGCCGACAAGGATAAACACGACGGCTTTTTCCCGCATAGTTGTCTATCTGTGCATTCGCATATCCTTGCGCTATTGTCGGCAACTGTAATTGATACACATTTTGGTGCGCCCTGACAGTACCATCACCGATCTCTTGGAAATTAAACATATCTATCGCTCATGTCCTTCTCTTCACACAAATGAGCAAACACAGAACCACCCCACCATCCTCGACCTCGCCTATGCTAAAATGATCTCGGAATGGGAATTGTAACGATGTTGGAGAACCCTCGCATACAGAAATTTTTTGTCGCACTGACGAGTTTACGCGCTACCCAGCAGATGATGCGGGTGGGGATTCGTGCAATTGTGCCATCTTTTCGGATCGGGGCGGCGGTCGTTGTTTTCAACGAGCATGGCGAGATATTGTTGCTCAAACATGCCTATCACGGCCGATATCCGTGGGCATTGCCGGGGGGCTGGGTTAATCGACGCGAAACGCCCGATGTCGCCGTTGTGCGCGAATTGCGCGAGGAGACAGGACTCAATGCGACGCTGGGGCCGGCGGTGCTATTTTTGCGAACATCGCCGGGATTTAGCCTAAACGTCTTTTTTGTGGCAACAGAGCCGTGCGGTGAGATCAAGTTGAGCTTTGAAGCGACAGAATATGGCTGGTTCTCGGCCGATGCACTCCCCACCTCACAAATGTACCGCAACACGCGACTTGCCATTCAGACAGCGGCCAGCCGCTATCATCAGTTGACAACAACAGGACTGTTCACGTGAGCCGACAGCAATCTTCCCCCGGTTTTGGTCAGTGGTTAATTGTCACGTTCCTCATCACGGGCGTTCTTTTTCTGCTCTATCAGCTCTATCAATACAGCACGGCGCGGGCGAACTTTCCCGAAGGGCTGGAAATTGCCAGCGTTGAGGTCAGTGGGCTGACGCGCAACGAGGCGGAGCAACTACTCACAGAGCGTTATCTGCTGGCCTCTGTCATTCTGTATCATCGAGATGTCCCAATTGAAATCCAGCCAACACAAGCTGAATTCACGCTCGATTTTGCAGAGATGATGTCAAACGCGGAGGACGAGCGGCGTGAGCAAGATTTTTGGGCGGGGTTTTGGGGATATTTGTGGAATCGGCCGATTGATGTAGACCCCGTGCCAATTGCGTTTAGTTTGAATCAAGAGGCACTACGCACCACCATTGGCATCGTGGCACAAGAATTTGACTCACCTGCCGAACCACCCAAACCCAACAGTGCCAACATGACGTTCGAGTATGGACGACGCGGGATAGAGACAAACATCGATGCTAGCATAGCTGACGTGGGTGCGGCATTGCTGCGTCCACGTGATCGCGTTGCCCATCTCGTTCTTGAGGTGACTGAATCGGAAAACCCGGAAATCGCCCTGCTCAATAGCCTGCTCACAAACAGCGTACAGGAGTTTGAGAGCAGTTCAAACGGTGTCGCCAGTCTATTTGTCGTCGAGCTAGACAGCGGACGTGAAGTGGTTTACAAGCCCGATGTGCCGATGAGCGGAATGGATGTTCTGCGCGTTCCGCTGCTGGTTGAAGCAGTGCGCGTTTTGGGAGAAGATATTCCCTTCGAGCAGCAAACATTACTGCGCCAAACGGCGACGGGGATCGACCCAGCCAGCAGCAACCAACTGTTGCACATTTTGGCAGGAGAAAAGGCCCCACTGGCGGGGTCTCGCATTTTCAATGCGGCGATGCAAAATTTAGGCTTGAAAAACACGTTTATCAGTTGTCCGTTTGACCCTGAAACAGAGGTCGGCTGTGAGCGGCTACAGACGGAAGCAAATCTGAACAATGCTGGTCAGGTTACACCAGATGTATTTCGACAGACGACGGCTGAGGATATGGGGCTACTGCTCACGATGCTTTATGACTGTGCTGAGGCCGACGGTGGTGCGTTGCGTGTCGTCTACAGAGACGATTTGTCGCAAGCGCAATGCCGCTATATTCTCGACCTGCTAGCTGAAAATAATATCGACAGCCTGATCGAGGAAGGGGTGCCGAGCGATATGCGCGTTGCACATCGACATGGCTGGCAAACGGACACCTATGGTGATGCTGGCATCGTCTACACCCCAAATGGGGACTATGTGATGGTGCAGTTTATGCACAAACCCGGTTGGCTGGCGTGGGAGATCAGTTCACCGCTGATGGCAGACCTATCGTTGGCAACCTACAACTACTTCAATTTTGACGAACCTTATGTCTCGCAAAGATAACCGCGAATCATCTTCGCGCTTCTACGGTTATGGCTAAGAAACTTCTCCTCCTGCTCCTGATTATCTGTACTGGTTACGCGCTGCGTGAAGGATGGTATTTTTTCCTTGAGCGACAAAATCTGCCCGTTGGCACGACAATTGGAGAGGTAGATGTTGGGCTGCTGACGCTGGAAGAGGCCGGGCAGCGCGTGGCTGAGGCATATGGGCAGCTTGTGACTGTGCGCGACCCAATTTCTGACCAGACGGTGCAACTCGCCCCTACCGAGCTTGGGTTTGAGATCGATCTCGAAAACATGCTGCTGGAAACAGAGCAGAAACAGCTCGAACAAGAGTGGTGGGTGTCGTACATTGGCTATCTGCTCAAACGCTCGTTTGACCCTATCACGACCCCGCTTAGGGCGCGGCACAATCAGCAAGACGTGATCGCTGTGACTTATTTGGTTGCCGACAATCTGACAGAGCCAGCACTGCCGCCGCGCTTGGAGCCAGATTCGCTGCGCTTTTTAGATGGGGTTTCGGGGTACTCGGCCGAGATTACATCTACTGCAAAGCTCATCAGCGACACACTCTACACGCCGACGAACCGCTCGCTCGATCTAGTTGTCGTCGAAGAGGATGCCCCCGAACTCGACTTTGCACTGCTCAAGTCCGTCATTGAGGATCGCCTCTCGCTGATTCCCGGCCTTGCCAGCGTCGTTTTTATTCAAGACCTCCAAACAGGACAAGAGATCGCCATCAACGCTGATGCTGCCGTGAGCGGCCTGAGCATTCTCAAAATAGCCATTATTTTAGAAGTCTATCGCACCCTCGATGCCTCACCCGGCTTCGATACGCAAAAGTTACTAAACCAGACAATCACCGAATCTAGCAACTACGGGGCAAATTTGTTACTCGATGTTGTGGCGGGGCAAAATAATGCCTATCTGGGCAGTGATATTCTGACTGAGTCGATGAATCGGCTAGGCTTGGAAAATACCTTTATCGTTACACCGTATGAGGAGATACCACGGCCGACGATCACCACAAAACTCACCCCCGCAAACACTCGTGAAGACATCTTGATGGATCCCGATATTTCGATGCAGACAACGGCAGAGGAAGTCGGCTCTCTGCTTTTGATGTTACACGACTGCACACAGGGTGGCGGTGGCTTGCTCATTATCTATCCAGAGAAAATCACGCCAGAAGAGTGTCAGGCAATGCTCGACTTGCTAAAGCTCAATCCCGGCGGAGCAGACATGTTGATTGCGGGAATGCCAGATCAGACGACATTTGCCCACAAGCATGGCTACGGGTTTGACGTTCATGGAGACGCAGGTATCGTTTACTCAGATGGTGGGGATTATATTTTCGTGATGTATCTCTCCGATCCCGGCGTTGATTGGCTCGTGGCTGACCTAACATTTCCCGTCATGCAGGAGATTTCGCGCATCACTTACAACTATTTCAACGCTGATAACCCATATCTAGCGACACTGCCTTATATCGTTTTTGCGGCCGAACAAGCTGCGCTTGCAGCCCAAGCGGAGGTCAGCAATACACTGACGACGACAGTCAGCACAACAGAGACGATAACGGACACCGTTCCCATTGTAGAAGATAGTTCTAACAATCAATGACCTTTTTGACAGTATCAAATAGGTATGCTACTCTCTGCAAAATTAGTTGACCTATCAACCAGATTGGGAAGAGAATGCAGAAAAACTCAACAACACTTGCCATCTATACTTTATTGAAGGATTTATTTTTTACGATTGAGGACGGAGATCGTCTCTTTTTTCAGAAGCGTGGCTTAACGGTGACGCGCTTCTATGCCATGTGGCATTTGAGTGAGAAGCCGGGACAAACATTGCGCGATTTATCAGATCGAATGTTGTGTGACAAGAGCAATGTGAGTCGTATCGTGAAGGGACTGGAGCGCGAGGGGCTGATCTATCGTGAACAGCACGAGACAGACGGCCGAGCCTATCGACTATTTCTGACCGGAACGGGTCGTGCAACGGTGAATCTTGTCAATGTCGAACATCAGGCATTTAATGAAAATCGGTTTGCGGGGAATCTTTCGGCCGAATCCTACACCGACCTAAAAACAACCCTCGCAACCCTCAAGCTAGCTCTCGCCAAAAAGTTAGACGAGAGTAGCTAAAATACCTAACGCCAATCAACAATGCGACCGGCCGGCAACAGCGTAAATGACCCGTCTTCTAACGTGTAAATTTGAATGCCCGCTTCATGCTCAAAGGCCAAATGTGCGCCATCGGGCGAAAAGAGCGGATTGCGTCCAGGCATCACAAAGCGTTCTTCACCTGTTGCATAGTTAATCAACCAAACACCCGCCTGTGACGCATCTTCATCAATCGTTTCAAACGCGATGAGCGGTTGGGAAGGATGCCAAGTAGGACGAGGTGCTAGATATTCCCGACCAAGTGCCGTATAGGGGTGAAAAATTTGCACGCTGTCATCTTCAAGATCGAGGATGGCGAGGCCTAGCTTGAACTCTCCACTTTCGACAAATGAGGCTGCCCACGCGATGTATTGCTGCGAGGGTGACCAAGAAGCGGAGGAAAACGTCAAATTTTGTGCATCAGACGGTGCATCGCTTGCGTCTGTGATCGCTGTGACTGCGATAGGGGTCGAACCTGCGCCGAGATCATAAATTTGGATTCCGCCATTGTCTGAATAGGCAACGCGCAAACCCGTTGGGTGAAAGCTAGGACTACCGCTGATGAGGTTTTCAGAAATGCCTATAATCGTGTTGTCTGGCGAGAAGGCGACCAATCGGCCGATGTTCGGCCCGAATTCATCCGGCCCTTGCACCCCTGCCAAGATCAAATCCCCCGACCAATCAAACACACAGCAGACAAATGACTCTGTTCCCGTCGAGAGCGAAGTGATCTCGCCTGAACGTATATCAAGCAGGATGATTGCCGGTTCGCCAGCGAGCATGTAGGCCAGCTTTGTTCCATCTGGCGAAAGAATGGGCGTACTAGCTCCCGCAAGAGGGATGATCTGCGCTGTCAGGCCATCGGCCGTCACGCGCCACACGCCCACATCATCGATGTAGTGGAGTCCTGAGCCGGCCGACTCAACGATCGGCATTTCGGTTGGTTCAGGCGTTTCGACGGGATAGGCGGCCGTATCGAGAATGGGCGTTGGGGGCGCAGGATAGCCATCTTGAGTCGGAAGAACTGTTGGGGCTGGGTACGATTCAACAGGTTCTTCAACAACAGGGGATGGCACAGCGGTTGTAGGTGCGGCGGTCGAGACAACTGTGGTAAATGTTTCTAGATTTGATGCCGTGTTGTCTGGCTCCGGGGCGGCCGCAATGTTACTACAGCCAATCAAAAGTATGAAAATTAGAAGGGATGCAAGTTGTTTCATATTTACTCCATTGTTTTCGATTTTCATTGTAACCAATCAATTCGTCCAAAAACGCGCTTCACATCATTTTGTTATCACAATGATGGCAACGTGAAATTCCGTTGTGCATAAGGACAAAAGTCGTAGAATAAGCGGCGGTTACAAATAGACATTGCCGTAATTTCCCATAAGACGTCAGCTGGAAATAGGATATGCACCGTCAAACAGATTATTTTTGGCGGGCTTTTTGCATGAAATCATATCTACAATCACATCTCAAACAACTCGAATCGGAAGCAATTTACATCATCCGTGAGGTAGCCGCACAATTTGAGCGGCCTGTACTGCTCTTCTCAGGCGGCAAAGATTCAATTCTGATGGCACATTTGGCGCGAAAGGCGTTTTTCCCCGCCACAATTCCATTCCCCCTCCTCCATGTCGATACGGGGCATAACTTCAGTGAAACAATTGACTACCGTGATCGCTTTGTCGAGGAGATCGGGGCACGCCTGATCGTGCGTTATGTCCAAGATTCTATCGATCAGGGGCGCGTTGCGGAGGAAACAGGGCCGTATGCCAGTCGTAACGGGCTGCAAACGGTGACCTTGCTTGATGCGCTCAAAGAGTTCAAATTCGAGGCCGCTATGGGTGGGGCGCGGCGCGATGAGGAAAAAGCACGCGCTAAAGAGCGTTTCTTCTCTCATCGTGACGCATTTGGACAGTGGGATCCGAAGAATCAGCGTCCTGAACTATGGAACATTTTTAATGGTCAAAAGAAGCATAATGAGAGTTTCCGCGTCTTTCCAATCAGCAACTGGACAGAGTTAGACGTGTGGATGTATGCGGAGCAGGAGAAGATCGAGCTGCCTAACCTCTATTTTTCACATCAGCGGGAGGTTATCAACCGAGATGGCGTTCTGCTCGCCGCCTCTGACATTGTCTATCCTGTAGGCGATGAAAAAATCGAGACCCGTACCGTTCGCTTCCGCACAATTGGCGATATGACCTGCACTGGCGCGGTCGAATCGCCAGCCGCCACGCTCGTTGACATCATCGAAGAAGTTGCCTCTGCCCGTGTCACCGAACGTGGCGCACGTGCCGACGACAAGCGCAGCGAGGCCGCCATGGAAGACCGCAAAAAAGAGGGATATTTTTAAGGGATGAATTATGAATGTTGACTTCATAATTCATAATTGCTCACTATGACTATTGAACTATTGAGATTTACCACAGCGGGTAGCGTGGATGATGGAAAGAGTACGCTCATCGGCCGAATGCTCTACGACACCAAATCGCTATTTGAGGATCAGATTGCACAGGTTGAAGCGGCGAGTGAGAAACGTGGGGACGAATATGTTGACCTTGCGCTGTTTACGGATGGACTGAGAGCCGAACGCGAACAGAAGATCACGATTGATGTCGCCTATCGCTACTTTGCCACACCACGCCGCAAATTTATCATCGCCGACACGCCCGGGCATATTCAGTACACGCGCAACATGGTGACGGGGGCTTCCACGGCCGAACTCGCTATCATTTTGATCGACGCGCGTAAAGGCGTGCTGACTCAATCAAAGCGACACGGCTTTATCGCCACGCTGCTCGATATTCCCCATCTCGTCGTCGCCATCAACAAGATGGATTTGGTCGATTATGATGAGGCGACCTATCAAGCGATTGTCGATGATTACAGCGCGTTTATTTCCAAGCTCAACGCGCAAAATGTGACCTATATTCCCGTTTCAGCCCTGATTGGAGACAACGTAGTAGACAAAAGCGAGAACATGACGTGGTATCAGGGGTCAACGCTGCTGCGCCATCTGGAGACGGTCAACGTCGGGGCGAGTCGTAACTACGTCGATTTTCGCTATCCCGTGCAGTATGTGCTGCGGCCGAATCAAAATTTTCGCGGGTATGCGGGGCAGATTTCTTCTGGGCGCATTCGGCCGAATGAAGAGGTCGTCGTGTTCCCTTCCGGCCTAGAAAGTCATGTCAAAGAGATCGTGACGCTTGAGGGCAATCTCGATGAGGCGATTGCAGGGGATTCGGTCGTCCTGACGCTGACCGACGAGATCGACATCAGCCGCGGCGACATGATCGTTCGCAAAGGCAATCTGCCAGAGCGCAGCAATGAGATCGACGCGACCGTTTGCTGGATGAGCGACGTGCCGCTCGATCTTTCAAAGCTGTACCAATTGCAGCACACGACGCGCACGGTGCGAGCTTCTGTCGCCAGCATCAACTACAAAATTGACGTGGATACGATGCGGCGAGAGGACACGGACACGTTGCAGTTAAACGAAATCGGCCGATTGCAACTCACCACCACCCAACCTCTCTTCTACGATCAGTATGCGCTCAACCGCGAAACGGGCAGCTTTGTCCTCATCGATCCCGTCACAAACAATACGGTCGCCGCTGGCATGATTCGTGGTCGCACACTAGAAGTAGACGATCTACGCGATGTGACAGAAGAGGAGCAGGAGATTCGACGCGAGCGCTCCAAGAACGTTGTTTGGGAAGCGGGTGCGCTTGAATTGAGCGAACGTGAAGAGCTTAATAAGCACAAAGGGGCAGTTCTCTGGTTTACAGGTCTATCTGGTTCGGGCAAATCGACGATTGCAAAGGCGTTGGAGCGCAAACTTTACGAGCGTGGCGTTCATACGATGTTCTTGGATGGGGATAACTTGCGACATGGGTTGAATGGGGATTTGGGATTTTCGGCCGAAGACCGCGCCGAAAACATCCGCCGCGTTGCCGAGGTCGCCGCGCTTGGTTTCTCCCATGCCAACGTCGTCCTATGCAGCTTTATCTCCCCCTATCAACGCGACCGCCGCTATGCACGTGCCGTTGTCCCAGACGATCGCTTCTTTGAGATTTTCGCCAAATGTGATCTCGAAGTCCTCAAACGGCGCGATCCCAAAGGACTTTACGAAAAAGCACTGCGTGGCGAGATCAAAAATTTCACAGGCATCTCTGCGCCCTATGAAGAACCTGACAACGCCGAACTAATCATCGAAACAGACATCATCACGGTTGAGGATGCCGTCGAACAGGTGATTGCCCTGCTGATCGAAAACGGGGTGATTCCCGCGTAGATTCGTATCAGAAATGACAAAGGGCAGGCTTACGCCTGCCCTTTTATAAGTTACCGCATCGAAGAAATGACTTATGGTGCGGGAATGGTCAAAACTTGTCCGACATAGATAACGTTGGCGCTAGCGAGACCATTGGCCTCTTGAATCGCCTGCATCGTTACGCCAAACGATTGGGCAATGCCTGAAAGTGTGTCGCCGGGCTGAACGGTATAGGTTGTGCTATTTGTTACCGTGTCGTCACCCTCGTCACCGCTGCTCACCTCACCTGTTGGAATAATCAAACTCTGACCCAGATAGATGACGTTAGGATTGGTGATATTATTAGCCACCATAATTTCGTCTTGTGTGACATTGTACTGTTGGGCGATTGTTCCCAATGTTTCACCAAACTGAACAACGTGTGTGACAGTTGCTTGACTGCTGGAATCGGCCGACCCTTCTTCGCCTGAATTGGCCTCGCCACCATCATCAGTCGTGGCCTCGCCACCATCATCAGTCGTAGCCTCGCCACCATCATCAGTCGTAGCCTCGCCACCATCATCAGTCGTGGCCTCGCCACCATCGTCAGTCGTGGCCTCGCCACCATCATCAGTCGTAGCCTCGCCACCATCATCAGTCATGGCTTCACCACCATCGTCAGTCGTAGCCTCGCCACCACCATCGTCAGTCATGGCTTCGCCACCATCGTCAGTCGTAGCCTCGCCACCACCATCGTCAGTCATGGCTTCACCACCATCATCAGTCGTAGCCTCGCCACCACCACCGTCAGTCATGGCTTCACCACCATCATCAGTCATGGCTTCACCACCATTATCAGTCGTAGCCTCACCACCACCATCGTCAG
>CAYMGE010000001.1:0-124151 GCA_964389925.1 uncultured Ardenticatenaceae bacterium | reverse complement strand
CCATCATCAGTCGTAGCCTCGCCACCACCACCGTCAGTCATGGCTTCACCACCATTATCAGTCGTAGCCTCACCACCACCATCGTCAGTCATGGCTTCACCACCATCGTCAGTCGTAGCCTCGCCACTATCGTCAGTCGTAGCCTCACCACCATTATCAGTCATGGCTTCACCACCATCATCAGTCATGGCCTCGCCACCATCGTCAGTCGTAGCCTCGCCACCATCATCAGTCATGGCCTCGCCACCTTCGACTGGATAACCATCGGCCGCTGTCGCATCGGCCGCCTCTGCTTCACCACTCTCAGCCACAACAGCTTCTCCACCTTCTGCCGATGTGCCACCTTCAACTGGATACCCCTCAACATCCGCGACGATTACATCATTCGTCTCACTTACTTCCCCCCCTTCTGTCGCTTCATTTACTATTGCCTCATCTGTTGTACCAGCATTATCTGTGCCACCATCACTACTAGGCAGCTCTTGCACCTCCCCGTTGTCACTTTCAGGTAGTTCCTGATTGAGATTATTGGTACAACCAACTGCCAACAACATCACAATAATCATAAAAAGGGCGACTATATTTTTAATCCGAAAATTCTTCATTATATTTCCTCTCATTTCTGAATAGTTCTCACAATGCAAATTACATTATCGTTTTGCAGCATATCATGGCGGGAACTGCGTATAGCTGCTTTTGGCAGTCTAACATAGCTACAATTTAACGTCAAACCAGAGAGGTCATGGGACGATAATGACTCCCAGAACTGAACCGCAAGCTAAGAGCCTGTTCGGCCGACATTCACGCACACAACAAAGACAAGTTTGTTGGCAAAGGGAGCATCATTAACTGGTAAAAGATGATGGACAGAGCTTCAAAATTGAACGAGAAGGTGCATATCCCTAACAAAAATAGTATCATCTGCGAAAATGGCGTGAATTATCCACCGTAGTCATTGGTGAACAGAGCTATCGTTCCCACAATACCCGTAAAGCGTAGTACCAAATAACCACAAGCCAAAGGCTGTGGTCGTAGTGGGTCACTGTTTTCAGTGATGATCGTTAATGGGATTTGAAGAACACAGACAAAGCTGGCAAGAAGAAAATGAAAATAGCGTACTGAGTGGCTCGATGTATGGGTATAGTCCAACGACATTGCCAAATGCCGTGCCACGTCGCGCACCAGCCCGTATCCGACTTCCCATATGGGTGGCTGCACTTATTTGGGTCGCCATGTTGATCGTCTTCGTCGTATTTATATTCAAAGTTGGGCAACACATCTTAGTTGCCTCGCTCGCTTCCTCAGATGAAGTGGCTATAAACAGACAGACAATCGGTGCTGAGATTGTTCCAACAGTCGTCGTGGTCGCGCAGCCTGTCGCTTCACCTACTCCCTCACTGCCTACCGAAGAGCCGCTAAAACTCGCTACGAGTTGGTCCGCCCTTGTTTTGGATTGGCAAAGCGACATTCTAGCAGCCGCTAAACGCCATCAATTTTCACCAGACCTCGTTGCAGCTATTGTCAATGTCGAATCAGATGGTTTGCCAACAGGGGTAAGTAGTGCAGGGGCAGTTGGCTTGATGGGTGTGATGCCACAGGGCAGTGGAGCTGGGCTAGACAATCGGCCGACTGCCGCCCAATTAAATGACCCCGGCACAAACCTCCAATGGGGAACGCAAATTCTCGCCCGTTACCTGCATCAAGCGGAGGGCGACCTCGCGCTAGCACTCGCTGTTTACAATGGTGGTTGGGGACACGCCCGCACCGTCGCCACGCAAACCTATGCGCTCGAAGTGCTGCATCAAACGGGGTATGCCTTAGCAACCCATGCTGGTGTTGCAGAGGCGGGTGCAATCTGGGGAATTGAATGGGAGATTTGCCCATGCTCTGGGGAAACTGTTGTGATAGACGAGGTGGAGGTTAAGCCTGTCGTGCTGTTTGATGATGGCGCAATGCGTTTAGAAGGGACTCCATTTATAGTCGTAGAAGGGTGATCTTCAGCAAAAAGCGGCTCATTACAAATTATCTCGCGTAAACTGATTGCAGCTTACTCTCATAAGGTGAGAGAGCAGCAATGACTCAAGAGCCTCTAACAGAGCCTCAAGTGTGCTGATTTGTAGCAGAGGGCGCACGTTCTCGGCCGAGACCCCCCTCAAATACCGCTTCAAATGCTTCCGAAATAGCAAAACCCCACGCCCACCATGATATGCGGCCATCTCTGTGACATGTAGCTTGATTAGGTCAAAGAGTTGTTGGGAAGATAGATCGGCGTGGTTTTTTCGGCCGAGCAGCCAAGGGTTGCCAATTGCCGCCCGCCCCACCATCACAGCGTCACATTTTGTATAGTCGAGCATTGCGTCGATCTCTTCAGGTGACGTGATGTCTCCGTTGCCGATGACAGGAATTGAGAGCATCTGTTTGAGTTCTGCAATTGCGTCCCACCTAGCACGACCGCTGTATTTTTGCTCTTTTGTGCGCGGGTGAATGGCGAGCAGGGCTGCCCCTGACTCTTGGGCAATTCGGCCGATTTCCAAATAGTTCTCAGCCCCAGCCCAGCCCAAGCGAATTTTGCCCGTGATTGGGACGGGCATCTCTCGCGTCAACAACTCAAAGGTGCGAGCGACCTCACGCGGTTTTTTCATCATCCCAACGCCTGCGCCCCGCCCGCTGACGCGCTTAGTCGAGCAGCCCATATTAATGTCGATAATGTCGGGGTTGAGGGGGAGAATTTTGTGAGCGGCGGCGAGAAGTTTATCGGCGGAGTGGCTAAAAATTTGCATCACACGTGGATGCTCATCTGGCTTAAACTCAAGCAAACGTGGGACATTGTGATGGTTTGTGAGGATTTCTTCGGCCGCGACAAACTCCGTATACTGCATTGCCGACCCAAACGACCGCGCCAACGCACGCATCGGCACATCCGCATATCCCGCCATTGGTGCGAGAATCACATCTCCGTAGACGGGAATTTGATCGACAAAAAAAGTTGGCTCAATGGCTGTCATCTTTTTCAATCCGAACGAATGGCAGAGGCGATCACCATGCGCCCTAAGCGGATTGATGGGTAGATGCCCGCGAGAAGTGCGGCGACAATGGCGACGAGCAGCGCATTGACAAAGTAACTCGGCTGCAAAAATAGCTGCAACGTCCAACCAAACGAGCGCACGTTGATGACGTATATCAACACCCACGCCAGCGCATAACCTGTCGGAATCGCAATCAGCCCAGCGACAGCCCCCATTAATCCGGTCTCAAGCAAGGTGAGTTGCCACAGTTGGCGCGTCGTCATGCCTGTCGCACGTAGCGTGGCAAGTTCACGGGAACGTTCGAGTTGCAGACTCATCAATGCGCTGAGAACGCCGATAAAGGCGACGACTGTTGCCAAAAGGCGCAGGGCAGCGGTGATAGCAAATGTGCGATCAAAAATTTCAATCGACACCTGACGTAACGCTGCATTGGAACGAATTTCAAGCGTTTGAATTGGGGCGATTTGTGTTTGCAAATCTGCGACGATTTGGTCGATATTGGCTCCTGCTTTGGCAAAGAGAGCGATGGTGGATTTTGTCGTATCGTTCCAGAGGCGTTCATAGGTTTCAGAGCCAACCCAAATGTAACCTTGATCGCTCGTGTAATCATAAAAGACGGCAACGACGGGAAATTCTCGCTCACCCTGTTCGGTCAACAGCGTAATTGGCTCCGGCGGCACACTCAGATTTTCACGGCGTTGCAATGGTTCGGAGATGATAATTCCCTCACCCGCTTCGAGTGCCGCCATTGCGTCTGCTTCTGTGCCACCGTTGGCAATCCACTTGAAGGGGCGGTTGCCGCGTGCGATGTCACCTTCGATAGCGGCAAGGTTGACGCTGCGCTCAAAATTGGGGGCGAAGACGCTCACATTACGGGCTGTGATGGCGAGTTCCACATCGGGGTGGGTGCGTGCGATTTCGATGGCCGCGGGGTCGAGTGTACCTTCAATTGTAGTGCTGGAAATGGAGGGTGGAGAGATATAGATATCAGCCTGTAGTGTCTGGTCAAGCCACTGAACGACCGTTTGCCGGAAGGAACCAATCATGATCGATACGCCGATGATGACGGATACGGCGGTCATGAGAGCGGCGATGGCGACGCTGGTGCGTGAGAGCGAGCGCGTGATGTCGCGGGGAGCCATTCGGCCGATTGCCCCCCCCCATCGCTCCATCATCGGCTGAATCGCATTCATCAGCCACACCGTCACAGGCGGCGTGACAAGCGCAAATGCAAACAGCACAGCAAATAGCCCCCCAAACGCGACGACTAGCCCGCCAACATTTGACCAGAGCATCAATGCCCCCGCAATCGCCAAAATTGCCCAGCCACCAACGAAGTAGGGCAGCAAGCGATGAATGCGACTCTCTAGCGTTGAGCGGCGCATAATTGTGCTTGGGGCAGTTTGCATTGCCTCCAGCGCGGGCGGAATCGAGGCCAAAATTGCTGCTGACATGCCAATAAACAATCCTTTAAGGACCGTAATTGGCGGCACTGTGATGCTACGAACGGTGACAGTAAAGTAGAGATCGTTGATCGTTTGGGTCACGAGGCCGACCATAGCGCGGCCGAGAAAAATACCGACAATCAAACCGATGATCGACCCAATCAGACCCAGTACAGCCGCTTCACTCAAAATGAGTGTTGCCAGTTGACCGCCCGTTACGCCAAGTGCGCGTAAGATGCCAAAGAGCGGCCGACGCTGCACGACGCTAAAAGTGACGGTGTTGTAAATAAGAAACATGCCAACGACTAGCGCAAGCAGACTGAGCGCAGTTAGGTTTAGCTCAAAGGCGGCGGTCATCTGCTGGATAGCATTCCCGCGTGCGGCGGCTTCCTCGATCTGGACACCGGCCGGGAGCAGGTCACGGATCGGTTCTAGTGCAGCGTCATTTTCAGCAATAAGGTCGATGCGCGACAGCTTACCGGCGCGCCCAAACATCTCTTGTGCGCTGGAGATGTCGGTAAAGATCAAGCCCTGCAAACCACGACGGGTCAGGTCATCGGCCGGCTCGATCAGACCCACGATAGACGCATCAAAAGAGCGACCTGCGATTTCGAGTGGAATCGTGTCGTTGAGGTCGAGATTTTGAGCGGCGGCGATTTCGGCCGAGATCAGCACCGCATTTGGGGTCGTGATAAATGCGCCCAACTGCGCCCCGCTTCCTGCTTCTCCACCCAAATAGCTGCGAAATGGCGGCTCGGCAAACGAATCTATCCCGACAAGCGTATACGGAATCTCGCCGAGTGCCTCCGAAAGAACTGTCCCCTCCACCACTGGCGCAGAAAGCGTATAGCCCAAATCTGTTCGCAGTTGTCGATAAATCTCCTCGTCAATCCCCGCAGGGCCGCCGACAATGCGATGTGTCGTTTTCCCCGCAATTGCGTCGGTCGAAAGCGCAAACGCCCGACTCGCTGAACCGTTCGCCAAATCTATCGACACCATCATCGCCACGCCTAGCGCAATCCCAACGATGAACAGGACATATTGAAAGGGTCGCCGCCGCATTCTGCGCCATGCGGTGCGATAGAGGGGGAGGTTTTGGATTTTATAGGTTGGAATTTGGCTTGCGCTGTTCATAAGCGCATTGTGGAAGGGAAACTACATTTTGGCGATGAGTTGGGTGAGGGTCATAGCGCGATCCAATGGATTGCTAGAAATGCTGATAGCTTAGACAGAATCCTTCGGCTCAAGCCAAAGGCTGTCGCACAAAACGCACACTCATTGCGCTATTTCTCAATGAACAAGAAATCTACTGGCTGCTCACCGTTGCAGGACGATGGAAACGTAACGCGGGATCGCCCAAGAGGTTAAACGTATGGATGACTTCTGCTAAGTAAGGTTGATTTGCGCTTAACTCTTTGGCTATTTGCAGTGCCTCTCCCAATGTTTCCGCCTCACCCGATAACAGCTTTTCATAGAACGCATTTGCCAATGGTGTTTGCTGGTTTGTCAATGAGCGACCGGACGGGGCGACAGCCGCCACAATCCCCCCATTATCAGCCCACAGCAGCGTTTCAGCGAGAGCATCTTCAGACGGATGATTAAAGTAACCGTTGAGACAGGTGAACGTGGTGAAAATGGGCAGTTGTGAGCCGTTGGAAAGCGTGTCGGCATCTGTTTCGCGGAACACTTTTTCCTGCCCCCAAACACGCACGCTCCCGTGACCGACATAATTGAGAATGCCAACCCCGCTGTTGAGCGCACTGATGATGCTGTCACGAATTTCACGATTGTCGGTCATGTGCAGCTTTTGATTTTCAAAACCGCCGTCGGTCAATTTGTTGCCGAGTTCATCGGAGGCGCGACTAAAGTACTCTTCATCGTCGGCAACAAGCAACGCACGATCTTGCCACGCGGCGTTCTCGGCCGTCTCATAAGCAATCGTTTTGCGAACGAGCGTGGCGATCTGCTCGGCCGAGTCTACCGGAAAACGCCCCAGCGCAATTTGAGGAGTCAAATCTTCATCGCTCATCGTCGCAAACCACGTATCGCTCGCGGAGTACCCGGCATATTCGGTAAAAACTTGGTGCGTTGGCAAGAGATTCTTGTTCGTGCTGTCGGGATTGAATTGGTATGTGTCCCACGACGCATCCCCGACGAGCAGCGCAAAGCGTGGGGCGGGCTGCCAATTTTGGACGGCGTGTTGCAAAAATTTGCGGATGGCAGAAGGAGTTTGTCGGCCGAAACCAAACTCATCATAAACTTGAGCAAGCGACACTTGCGCCACCGATAATCCTTGCGCCTCTCGATGCTCGATTAGAGGCTGCAATGCGTCTTCGAATCCCTCAACCTCTGGCACAATCATGACGTAATCCGCGCCGCGTGCTTCATCCGTTAGCAGCGTGTCCCAAGCCGGAGAAAGCGTCACAACTGGTACGACCACCTGATCGGGGCGCAAGACGATATACTCGCCATCTAACTCGCCATTCGCAAAAGCGATGCCGTCACGGGTCGTTTGCCAACCGCTGAGAAAGACGGGGGCAGCGGGGTTGGAAAGGTCAAAGACGAGTGTCTCCTCGTCCGCACCATCCACACGCACATCGGGCGCATCCGTTTGAAAGCGTAACGCTTCACTTGCCAATGCCAACGTCCCTTCGTATACCAACGCTACCCAATCGACATAGATAACGCTGATAAAGTTCTCTGTGTCGCCCGGTGCATTGAGTGTCACAACGTTGTTGTTGAGCGCAATCGCATCATTTGGAATCGTCATCTCAAGCGTGAGCGTGCGTGCGCCGTCCCAGAATTCATCCAAGACAAGTGTTTCGTTAAAGTAAACTTGCAGATGGTGATCGTTGTCAGACGGAAATTCATTTTTAGACCACAAGCGCAAACGTAGTGTGGCATCTCCATCAGCGATGGGCAGGCTGCCAAATGGAATTTCGAGTTCGTCGGGCGCATAGAGCTGATAGCCAAACCACGCATCCCCATCGGCCGCTAGCTCCTCATACTCGCGGTTTTCTTCCCACCAAACGGTGCGCGTGCCAACGTTGTCAGCTCTATCAGCGGGTAAAGCGCGGCGCGTGTTCATGGCTACCCCCTGCGCGTTTTGTAGCAGGTAGACGGCAGGTGCATCGAGCGTGTCAGTCAGAGCCTCGGCGTAGAAAAACAGCGCATCATCTTGAATGTGGATAGGAACTGGGCGACCGTCGCGGGAGACGCTGAGATTTTCGGCCGAAAATTCCCCAAACCCCAGCCCTGCACTCGTTACCGTTTCCTGCGAGATGCCCACAATTCCGCTTTCCAGCACCGTCATTCGCATCCCGCTTGTCGTTGAGCCAACAGGAACTGGCTCGACTTTAATCGGGTCGGGCGAGACTGGCGGCGCAAAAAACCAGTTGCCTCCATACAACACATAAGCTGCCGCCACCACAAAAATACCAAATGCCAAACCAGAGAGGAGCAACGTCTTTTTCATCATCGCTTGCGATTCCCTAAAAATAACAGAGCGAACCCTGCACCGATCAACATCAACAATCCGCCAGCGACTAGGCCAAACCAAAGCAAAAGACTGTTATCGTCTGACTGTGGCTGTACGACGCTTGGTTGCTGAACATCTGCCACTTCTCCCCCGATCTGGCTCGGATCACTCTGTTCAAGCTCGGCGACAATCTCGCTAACGACCACGGCTGTTGGCGTAACGGACTGTTCTATGATTTCTGTATTCGCCCCTACATCTGTTTCAGGTGCGATGATCGTCAGGTTACCCGTTGGCTCACTATTAGTCGTCGTTGTCTCTCCCAAAGCGGTGGGTGCATCGTTACTACTATCCGCTATGACTGTTGGTTGAGGCACTATCGTTGCTACGCTGACAACTGTTGGTTGGATCACGACCGCTGTCGCACGGCTATTTGCCGTATTGATAGTCGTCGTCGTTGGCTGAATGATAATGGCCTGTGTTGGTTCAATAATCGTCGTTGGGCTAGCGTTCTCAACAACAGCCGGTTCAGGAGTCGATGTGGCGGTCGCCGTATTAACTTGAATCGGTTGCGGTGTTGGGCTATTGACTACCACACTTACTGGTGTCGCCGTAGGCAGTGGCGTTGTTGTAACTGATATATTTGCCGGTGTTTCGGTTGGAATAGGCGTGCTGTCTGAAGGAGGTGTAATAAAAACGCGCGTACTTTCTTCTATTGGTGTGGCAGACGGGAGCGGTGTCGCTGTCGGTTGTACTGCGCCTACGGGTGTGTTCGTCGGCCGAACAGTCACCGTTGTACTAATGCTGATAACCGTTGTCGGCTGAGTGGTTGGCGTTGGAGTCTGCGTTGGATCATTGCTCTCGGCCGTGACCGTCACGCCGACGGGGTTGATCACTGAACCACGCTCAATGCGACCCAATGCCGGCCCATTGTGTGTCTTACTGCCCTGTGTGTCAATATCTTCCAGCCAGTAGTAGTAAGTGATGTTGGTTGCTGCTGCCTCATCAATTACTGTGTAACGACCGCCCAATTCGCCGAGCGGGGCAATCGGCCGCGCATTCACCCGCACTTTATTGACAATCATCCCGAAATCATCCACATTCTCTTCTGTCCGATAGACGTTGTAACCGCTGTTTTGCGTTTCAGACTCAGTTTCCCAAACGATGGTGATGGTGTCCTGAGATGCTTGGGCAAAGAAAGCGGTTAACCCCACGCTGGCCGATACCGTTGCAGGTAGGAGAATTAGAAAAAGTAGAAGGTAGAAGAAAAGTTTGTGCTTTTTCATCGAATTAAGCGCAGGAGAAACCTGCGCCAGAGCTGTAAAATTGCGCGAATGAGCAGAAAAATCGGCCGCCGCCAGCCTGCTCGCCAACGCCTACCTATCAATAACTGCTCCGTCTCCGCCAAGCGAGCGCGGCAAACGGGCTGATCGTCAAAAATTTTAGCCTCAAGCTGTGCGAGTCGGCCGAAATGTCGATTGAGCCATCGACCGCTGCCCGCATCCCAGCGTTGGGTTTGTGAAGCACGTCGTCGGCCGCGAACTCGGCCGATGATCTCGTGGTCTGTCCAAATAGGATCATAATGCAACGTGCTGTCACCGCGTGTCACCCAATAGCGTTCGCCCACCTCATCGAGCGTTGTGACGAGTCGATGGGTAAACAGCGCCTCTGCGCCCCGCAGAACGAGAACGTCGTTGGGGACAATCTCAACCAAGTCTACCCGTTCTAAAATGACCTGATCGCCAACTCGCAACAGCGGTGACATGCTGCCACTTACAATAGTCAGATGAGGGCTTTGCCCCGCATCTAGGCTATCTTGTAATAGCCCAACGACGACCTCTTGTTCAACAAGCATCTGTGATAACTTCAGTTACAGGCACGACGCAGATCAACGACCTGAGCGGCTATTTCCTTATCAAGGGCAAGTAGACAGATTGCCCACCGTCCCATATTTTTAGCTGCATCGCAGGATCACCCAATAGTATGAACGTATCGTGTAGGTCGATGTGGTTGTCATTTGGCAAATTATTCTTTGCGCCAAAAACGGCTTGCCCAATGATGCGTCTGCCATCTTCAAACACATGTTCATTGAACCCTTCCCAGAGGAAATCATGCCCTGTTGCAACGGCTAAGCCAGTTGGTGCATAGCTCGCCACAGCCCCGCCATTGGGATTCTTCAACATTGTTTCCGACATGCCCTCTACTTCTTGCCCACTGCTGTTGACCAGATCAAAGCGATGATACTGCCCCTCTAGGCAGGTCATCGGCAGCATGATTGTTAACTGCTCATCATTGCGAAGATTTTCCATTTGCGACAATGTGACAATTGATTCGTCTGCCCAGCGGCGCGTCCCCGCATGACCCACATAGGTGACAAACCCTTGTCCACTCTCAATCAATGTGGTGAATTTGCTTTGTAACGCAATGGTGTTCGACTCGTAGTGGCTTGGGTAGGGTTCGTCATCTTGATGGCAATCTGCATAGAACAGGCGGTTGATGATTTGACCGTTTGGTTCTGCGTATTGAGCGATCAGCGCATTGATGATTGCAAAGAAATTGCCGGCTGGATCGTTGACACAATCGTTGTTGGCTGCACGTTTCTTCGCATTGTCGCTGACAAAAAGCTGGTTGCCGTGCCAATTGATGTCAAAGGCCGCATTTTCATAGCTGAGGACTTTGTTGACGAGTGTTTGCATCTCGGCCGCATCACTCGCAGGCAATCGACCGAGGTGCATCGACGGCAGTCGGCCGAAGTCCGCATTTTCATCAAATGCAACATACTGATTGTCTGACGCTGTTTCGCCGATAAATTTGTCGATTCCGGAGCGCAGATAGACAGGGACGAGATTGCGTCCCTCGTTATTGCCCAATATATCCCGATGATCGTAGCTCGCGTCACCAGCCAGCAATACATAGCTGGGCGCAGTCCCACCCCAATTTGTATAGGCGTATTCAAGGAAATCACGAATCGCTTCTGTGCTGTAACGACCAAAGCCAAATTCATCAAAGATGTCCTGTACGTAAACGGTTTTCACCGCCAACCCTGTACCCTGACGATGAGTGACCAGTGGCTCTAATGCCGTTTGTAGTGAGGGGTGGGTGATGATGATGTAGTCGGCCGAGTTACTCCCACGTAACGTCGATGCACCACCCTTGACAATTTCAGTGGGGCGAAGTCCGCCGTCTGTTGCCGCTAGTGCATATGTCGCGGGGAATGTTGTAGCAGTCTGCGATGGATTAAAGCCATTATCAGCAAGCGTTAGCATCGTTGGATTGTATATATCGGTCACGTCAAAGACGTATGATCCGTCTGCAAACCCGCTCACATTGTAGGCAAAGTTCCCAACAATAGGTTGTGAAAAGACAATCTGCCCGTTGACGGCCTGCAATGTGCGCTCATACTGAACGGAAATCCAGTTTAGCAGCATAAAGTGAGAATCTGAAACGCCGTTGTCTAACGCTTCAACGCCTGCAACGAGGGTTGAGGGTGTTGCTGGTATAGTGGTCGCACTGAGAATTTGCCTTGCCCCTGCCGTCCCGCTGCCGAAGAAGGTGGTTTGATCGGCCGCCTGCCCCGCAATCCGCAATTGGACTTTATGGGTATTATTACTGTAGCGTCCCCACACTTCGGCCGAGACGGTCACAGCACTGTTCGGTACGCGATTAATCAAGTCAAAAGTATCACTGACCGTTTGATCGACATCTGCATTGAAACCAAATGGCTGCCAAAACCAGTGATCGCGGTCATCTTCAATGATGCTAAAATCATCGAGTGGAATGGTCGGCTCATACGTTCCATCACGCTCTCTGATGTCACGATGTTGGTAGCTCGTCACCGGTGTCCCGCCGCTGCCTGTTGCCAATGGCTCGACACGCTTACGACTACCACTCTCAAACGTCAACCAATAGATATTTGTATCCGTGCCCTGTGTTGGATATGTGATCCCTGTGCGTGCCTCACGATCCGCGATTGATTCTCCATAAAACAGCACTTGATCCGCACCATCAAACGTGCCGTCTCCTATCACATGAACCGCAATCTCATGCTGGTCATAACACATCTTTAGGTCGGCGATGCTGCCGGGTGTGAAGTCATCAGGCAGGTCAGCAAGGCTAATTGTGTGGATGCCTGTTTGCTGCACACTAATGCGATAAGCGTTCTCGCCTAAGCAGGGAGATGGGGCAGGGATGTTAAACTCAGGGATGCTGCGCCAATTTTGGGCGGCCGATGCGTTGATTGGCTCGATCAACCCCGCAAATGCCGCACTTTCTGGTCGCGCGGTAGGGGTTGCAGCCTTTCCGTTTGGATAAGAAAATGTAACTTCGATAGTTAGCTCATCATAAACGCGAATCCCATCCCCGTCCGTTTGAATCGGCCGCATAGTCAGCGTCGTCAAGCGATAGTCGCGCACGTTGTACGGGTTACTCAACTCGACAACTGCGCTGGTGGTTTGTGCTGCACGGCTATCGACGACGTAACGCGCTTCAAACTCCGGAATGCTGTCTGGGTCACTTGCATCATAGCTGATGAGAGCTTTTTGGGGGGCAGGGAGGGGCGTGATGTTGGGTAGGGTGTGAGTTTCGGCCGAGACAATGGCAACCTCAGCAACTGCCCCAACTGGCAAAGCAACCGTAAACTGCTTATAAGGTAGTGCTGGCGCACCTTCTACACGACTTGTCTCAAACCCATCAAGCGTCACCTGCTGCCAAACTCGCCCTGCCTCAACCACATCCTGTACAACAGGTGTGGGTTGCCGCAACGTCAGGCGCAATGCTGCTTCGTCTGACTGCTCAACTGTCAGAGCCTCATCAGGCGTTGGGGTGTCTGCCTGCACAAGCAAGGGCGTGAGCATGACAAGCAGCAGCAAAAGAAGCCACCAACTCCGATTAAATTGATAATTCATGCAGAACTTCCTCCGCGTCTTTATTAAAAAGTTGTCGCTTGAGCCAGCCGCCCAAACAACAGCCTATGTTTCTATCGGACTCATGCGAGTTGAGGGAATGCAAGAGATAAAGCACGCGCCTGCGTGCTGGTTCCTCTTTTATAAGTCCTTTTCATGCTGCGAATGCAACGATTGTATTGTACAGAGGGTTGACGCTTTGGGATTTGACAGACGAGGGCTGTTAGTTGACTCTCACCAATGAGGCAACTAACAAAAAACGTGAATGCGTAAGGTTAAGCTCACGTATTCACGTTTCATGTTTATGTTTGATAGGTAATTAGCTATTCAAAACGCTGCAAGACGAATCGCCTTTGCCTGTGTTAACAGGATCGTTCGGATCGCAAACTGCAGCCACACTTTCCATTGCTTGACGATAGACAACAGCGGGTTTTTCGTAACTTTTCTTGGTCTCTTGAACCTGAGTCATTGAATTCTCCTTAACAGACTTTATGGCTTAAAGCCGATTAATTTTTACTACGCACGCAAGCGCGTTTCGTACATATTTGTAACGCAAAAGTGCAAAATAAGCGAATGGTTAACACCCTTCAAAGGGATTATCGTTCCCACCACCGCCAATAGCCAGTGCGTTGGTTTCATTATCGTAGTATGCTTGTCGGCGCAGCCGTGCTTCACGATAAGCAACGGACGAACAGCCAAGCATATCACCATCTTCAAAGGCGGCCGTTCCATGACAGCGCACGCAAAACGGGCGCAGCTCACAGGTCGCACAGACAGGCAGCTTGCCGAGAGACAGACTGCCTGTTTCTTCCCAAACAGGAGACTCTTTCCAAATCTCACTTAGATCATTCTGGCGCAAGTTACCCGCAGAAACCCGCGCACCAACGCAGGTGTAGATTTCACCATAGGGGCTGATTGTCAGGCTGTTTAGGCCAATGCCACAGAAGCGAAAATCTTCTTTCGCAACAACGGGTGTCCACGTGTTGGGCGATATTCTTTCACGCATAAAGTTGAGCATTTGGTCGTCACTCGGCCGATGTTGCAATGGTGACGGATCGCCCGTATGTTTTGGAATGATCGTTGTGTCGTATTGAAAACGTATCTTTTTCTCGGCCGCAAAGTCGAAAAGTTTGTCAAACTCCTCGATATTCTCTTTCATCAGCGGTGCTTTCATCAGCACGCGCACACCGCGTTCAAGCAAGAGATCAATGGCTCGAACGGTCAACTCCCATGAGCCGGGAACCTGCGTGATTGCGTCATGCACGTCGGCGCGATGGCTGTAGAGGCTCACCTCTGTAACAACAGGCTTGACGGCTGCAATTTCATCTGCCAGCCGCTCATTGACCAAAATGCCATTTGTGAAGAAACGAACGGCAAAGCCACGCTTGCGAGCATAACGCGCGATGTCAAACACATCGTCGCGCACAAATAGCTCGCCACCAGAAAAAGTGATAGTTAGACCGCCAAGAGCCGCTAACTCATCGACGACGCGATACGCTTCCTCCGTTGTCAGCTCACCCGGAACTTTTGCGCCCGGTGGCATCACATCGAGATAACAGTGCGTGCAACGCTCATTACAACGATAGGTTAGTTCCCAATGGATAGAGAGCAGACGATGTGTGAATTGCGTCTTGGCATAGATGCGGTTGTAATCGTTTATAGCAGGGGTGTCGGTATATTGTTCGCTCATTACATCTCGGTAAGGACAAAAACCTGATGGTCTACCAATTCCTTTATGAAGGAGAGCGCATCACGCTCTGCGTCTGCTCGCTCTACATTATATTCTTGCACAATTGTCTCGACAATTTGTTCAAGCGATGTGTCACCATCGACCAGTTCAAAGATGCGTGATCCGACGGGGTTCAGGACGTTGATTTCGGCCGAGTCAGACAAAATCAACACCGCCTCCCCGTCAATCACACGCCCTGCCGTTTGCGGATGCGGCTCTGGATATGTCGTTGCCAAATTCATGTTTCAATTACCTTCCAAAACTCTGGGGTTCTGTTGAAATAAAGTTCACGTACTGGCACATGTTGTGCCAGATGATAACAGGTGGTTAATAAATCGCTGCTTAATGCACTATGCTGCACAATGAAGGGAGCCGATGCACCTAACTCAGCGATGGCTAAGACAATTGTCAGAGGTTCTACATGAGACCAGACATCCTGCTGAAGTCGATAGATACCTTTTAATGGCACACTCATATTGCGCGGCGGAAAATGAGACAACTCGCCAAAAAATGGCACGCCACATAGATAGTAGCCATCTTCGCGCTTGCGAACGATTACGATGTCATCGCTGAGGATGGTGGCGACCTCGGCCGATAAACTCGCCGTCGTGCTTTTGCCCGCCCCACTTGGGCCAAAAAAGACGTAGCCAGCCCCATCTTTGACGACACCCGCCGCGTGTAGCAGCAGCGAGTCATGCCGCAGGCAAAGCCATGCGTAGATGACGCGCAAGAAATTTTCGATGTCGGCCGATGGTGCAAGCTCAATCATCGCTTGCCGCGTGATGAGGTTCATCTCTCCACGCTCCCGATACGATTCATAGTACAGCATATCGCCTTCGAGCGAGACATTGCTGATCCATGTCGAGTTTGGCTCTGCGTCGATAAAGCGTGCGCCCTCGGTCAAAATACAATCAATTGTGACAAGTGGAGAGGTCGGCGGGGTGAGGAAAAGATCATAACGCTGCCGCAAACGTGCCATCAAATCGGATGGTGGCAGCGTGACAGCGACAGTTAAATCGGCGATGGTAATAAAAAGTTGTTGCTTCAAACTCAATTTCTCCAACCCACAAAGCGCATTGGCTGGCATGGTAACACGGGGAAGGGGACGCGGGCAAACTTGCTAAGGGGGCGGTAAGATGATGGGATTTTCCATCAGTTCGCTTGCACCATCGCGGTAAATCGTTTTGAGTTTGTAGTAGTAGCGCGTGCCGTTTTCGGCCGACTCGTCCACATATTGATAGTCACTGTCAGCAAACGGATCATCAGTGGGGGCAATCGGCCGATCTGTAATCTGCTCATACTCTCCTTCTGCCTCATCTGCGCGGTAAACGTGAAACCCCAGAATATCGAGTGTATTCTCCGTCGTCCACGTCAACACATACCCACTTGGCTGTGACACATAACGATAGATGCCAACTCCCGCCACACCCAATGCAGCAATGATGATAATGATGAGCAGATAATCGACAAGGGTGCGTTGCTTCATAGGGCTAGGATGCTCTCGTGGATGTGGTTCCAACTGCTTTGAAAAAAGTATAGCAAAAGACACCATCAGGCTCAGTTGTGCGATAAAGATCGCGGATTCCCTGCTCAAAAACGGCTGGCTCAACGATGTCGGCCGCCAGTGCTGCCTCACGCACCCCTTCGATCATCGCGGTAAAGGTGCGTTTTGTAAAACCTTCGACCAACGTCGGCCGACTTGCATCGACATAAACCATGCGCGGTGACACATGGATTGATTGAAAACCTGCACTATCGAGCAAAGGATAAAGCTCACGTCCGATAAGGGCATTGCCGCCCGCTCGTCGCTGCAACTCGACCTGACAGTTGATCGCCGTGTATGCGGCTTGACTCTTGGGATAAAAGTAGGTTGACCCGTGATCCCCTTCGATGACCGTGATCGTGCCACCGGGGCGCAAATGCGTTTTTAACTTTCGCAAAGCTGACACAGATTGCGCGAGATGTTCGAGTACAAAGCAGACGAATATATGGTCGAATGCTCCTGACTCGTAGGGAAGGTCAAAAATATCTGCTTGCTCAAATGTGACATTGGTGATGCCTGCGCTGTCGATTGTTTGCTGGGCTTGGGCGAGGGAGTCGGCCGAAATATCGACCGATGTAATCTGTGCCTCTGGGCTATTTTTCGCCAGCGTAATCGTCTGTGCGCCCACACCGCACCCCGCCTCTAAGACGCGACTGCCCGCTGGGTAAATGGTGTCGCTGTGCAATAGCTCAACGAGCGTTGAGGCTTGGTCTTGCAGACGTATGTTCTCGCGCTGATTGTATCCGTGAACGTATTGTTGGCTCATAGTTCAAACATTTTACAGCGGAATGTTGCCATGCTTTTTAGGTGGATTTTGGTCGCGTTTGTTGGAAAGCATGTTGAGTGCATCGATCAGATAAGGGCGCGTGCGCGATGGCTCGATCACGTCATCGACATAACCACGCCGCGCCGCGACAAAGGGGTTGGCGACCTGTTCGCGGTATTGGGCAACAAGTTCTGCTTTTTTAGCGATGGGATCATCGGCCGCCGCAATTTCCCGCCGAAAGATAATATCGGCCGCTCCCTCAGGCCCCATAACGGCAATTTCGGCCGATGGCCAAGCCACATTCACGTCTGCTCGAATATGTTTGCTATTCATCACACAATACGCGCCACCATACGCCTTGCGCGTGACAACCGTCAACTTTGGCACAGTTGCCTCACAAAACGCATAGAGCAGTTTGGCTCCCTTGCGGATGATCCCGCGATGTTCCTGATCAACCCCCGGCAAAAAGCCCGGCACATCCTCAAACACGAGCAACGGAATGTTAAACGCATCGCAAAAGCGCACAAACCGCGCTGCCTTCTCGCTCGCGTCAATATCCAAGACACCTGCCAATACCATCGGCTGATTTGCCACAATTCCGACGGATTTCCCATCTAGCCGTGCAAAACCAACGACGATATTTTGGGCGTAAAGCTCCTGCACCTCCATAAACGTATCGCGGTCAATCACTCGTGTGATGACCTCCTTGATGTCGTAGGGTTTATTTGCATTGTCGGGGATAATCGTATTGAGAACCTCATCAGCACGCGCCGGATCATCCCCCGTGTCTAAAAGTGGTGGTTCCTCTGAATTGTTTGAAGGCAAATAGGTCAACATTTGACGAACCTGCGCTAGCGCATCAAACTCCGTCTCTGAAGCTACGTGAGCGACACCGCTAATTGAATTGTGAACGAGCGTCCCACCCAAATCACGCGCCGACACCTCTTCTCCCGTCACCGCTTTCACGACGTTCGGCCCCGTGATAAACATGTAACTCGTTCTGCGAACCATAAAGATGAAATCAGTTATGGCAGGCGAATAGACCGCCCCACCTGCACATGGCCCCATGATGACGCTCAACTGTGGGATGACCCCGGAAGCCAACACATTTCGCAAGAAGATATCAGCATAGCCACCTAAGCTAACGACACCCTCTTGAATTCGCGCCCCACCACTGTCATTGAGACCGATCAATGGTGCGCCATTTTTCAACGCCATCTCCATGATCTTGACGACCTTCTCGGCGTGTACTTCTCCTAAGCTGCCGCCCAACATGGTAAAATCTTGGCTGAACACATAAACTAAACGACCCTCCACTTTCCCCCAACCAGTCACAACGCTATCCCCGACAACCCTCTTTTTGTCAAGCCCAAAGTTGCGCTCACGATGTTCGACAAATGCGTCTACCTCATGAAAGGTGTTGGGGTCAAGCAACACTTCAATACGCTCACGGGCAGTCATCTTGCCTTTTGCCTTTTGTTTGGCAATACGCTCTGCGCCACCGCCGAGCTGAGATTTTGCGCGTAAATTATTTAGCTCAGTGAACATGTTGGAACTCCCTTAATCATTCGGTGCAGACCATTCGGCCGCTAGCAAACTATAAATTTCTAAGTCAATATAGTCATCGTCACTCATCACAACTTGGCGCAACCGGCCTTCATGTGTGAATCCTAAGCGGATGGGAACAGCACGACTTCGAACGTTTTCCGTTGTCGCTCTGATGACAATGCGATTCATTTGCCAATTCGTGAAGGCATGATCGATGATGGCGCGGCAGGCTTTTGTAATGATGCCGTGACCTTCGGCCGATTTTGCCAGCCAATATCCAATCTCACAATCACGATTTCGCCAATTGAGCTTATTAAACCCAACTGCCCCCACAATTTCACCATGATGCAAAATGCCCAAATGCATTCCGCGGCGTTTGCCAAACATCTTGATTGACCGTTTGATAAATGAGCGTGAGTCATCTACTGACTTTGTGTGATCGACCCATGGCAACCATAGACGGAGATGCTCACGATTGGCATTGGTGACAGCAAACAGTTCTTCCGCGTGATGAACATCCCAGAGGATTAGTTTGAGGTTAGGTTCGATTTCATAGTAAAGCATAACGTTGTTGGAGAGTTGCCAATTGTCTGGTAGCAACTCAAAGATGCAGCGATTATAACTTGAATCTGGTTGAGGTGATGGGGAATTTTAACGAGGTATACGCGATGGATACAACACCTGAATATGCAGTAGAGGTGGCGGAGATGCTAGGCAGATTTCACCCCGTCAGAATATAATCAAGATTCAAGATCGAATACTATAGTATGTAGAACAATAGTATTCAACAGCCTACAATCATCAAATGATTGATAACTGAAACTCTGGAAAAAGGTCAGGAAGCAAAGGCTAAAATATCGTGCCATTCATCGATGACATAACCAGTTTTATTTGGGAAGCGATATTTTGTTATGTCAAAGATATCCCTATCGTTATCCATTGAGCAATACTCGTAGCAAAAGACTTTATGATGTGGTAGACCAAAGGAATCATAAAAAGAAGCGCAGAAAGCATCCGAACCTAATCGACCACAGAAACTGCTTCCAACAACGCCTGATTAAACAACTCCGGCTGTTCCTCCATCGGCAGATGCCCCGCGTTGGGAATTGCCACTAAAGGGGCATCCAGACGATCTGCAAACCAGCGCCCCGTTCCCAGACGAATCCAGCGATCTTGTTCACCCCAGATGACGGACATGGGAACTTCGGCCGAATCGACCCAGCGCGGCAGACCGTTCTCATTGCCGTCACGTAGCACACCCAAATAGGCTGCATCCCAATCGCGTGTTTGCTGATAGCGCATTCGCAAGGCGAGCCGCTCCTCTGTCAGAAATGTGCGATCAGCGTATGCAGAGCGCCACTGTCGCTGCCGATTTTCAACGCTCGTAAAGCGACGTAATCCGTGACGGGCCCAGCGACGAAATGGTGGAAAGCGCAGTAGGTTGGTCAGTCCTGAACTGTTGCCCTCGCCTTCCAACTGAAACGCACCGCCATCGACAAAGATCAGCTTGTCTGTTTTCTCAGGATGACGAACGTAAAAATGGGCTGCGACGCTGCCGCCCATGCTGTGTCCAACGACTGTGGCGCGGTCAATGCCTATTTCATCCATCACGCCTGCCACTAAATCAGCTTGTGCCGTGTGCGAAAAATCATCTGACCACTGCTTATCAGATAGACCGAACCCTTTCAAATCCAGCGCGATCGCATCGTAGCCGGCTGCCGCCAATGCAGGTAGCGTCTCGCGCCAGATCAAGGTCGATTCGCCAAAGCCATGTAGCAAAACGACAGCGTGGGAACTGCCCGCGCCCTGTCGCTCGATGTAAGTGCGATACTCATCCACTGTGACAAATTCGCCGCGCGTTGTCAGCGTTTGTGGGTCTACGCCGCGCCCACCTTGTAGAGGAATTAGATAGGGTAGGAGGATGGCAATAAATAGAATTAGAAAGAGGAGGTAGCGAAATAAGCGGCGTAGCATCGGCCGAATTTTCTCACCCCCACATTGTCATTCGATTGGAAGGCGACAAACGTTATGGTGCGCTCATAAACAGCGTCAGTCAAACACCATATTGTGCTGCTCTTGCACGCGAATAAACGTTGTGCGCTTGGTCAACTCTTTGAGGCGACGTGCGCCGACATAGGTACACGTCGAGCGGATACCGCCGAGCATGTCGTGAACGGTCGCTACCACAGGCCCTCGATAGGTAATGTTAACCGTCTTTCCTTCTGAAGCGCGATATTCGGCGACTCCGCCAGAATGTTTTTCCATCGCTGTCTTGGAACTCATGCCATAGAACTGTTTGAAGCTCTTGCCATCGATCTCGACAAGCTCACCACCGCTCTCGTCATGACCGGCGAACATCCCGCCCAGCATAACAAAATCAGCCCCACCGCCAAACGCCTTAGCGATGTCTCCCGGAACTTTGCAGCCGCCGTCAGAGATGATCTGTCCGCCCAATCCGTGCGCTGCGTCGGCACATTCGATCACGGCCGATAGCTGCGGATAGCCAACCCCCGTCTTGATGCGTGTCGTGCAGACAGAGCCGGGACCGATGCCCACCTTGACAATGTCCGCGCCGCCTAACAAAAGTTCCTCCACCATTTCACCCGTCACGACATTGCCAGCGATGATCGTTTTGGCGGGATGCTTTTCGCGCACGCGCTTAACGAAGTTGACAAAATGTTCAGAGTAGCCGTTGGCAACGTCGATGCACACGAAATCGAGTTGAGGGAATTCGCGCAGCAGGTAGTCGAGTTTGTCCGCATCGGCGCGACCTGTACCGGTGCTGATGGCGATGTTTTTGGTGATGGTCTCATCGGCCGACTCCATAAAGCCCTTCCACTCATCCCGCGAATAATGCTTGTGAATCGCTGTCATCATCCGATGTTCGCCCAAAGCGCGTGCCATCTCAAATGTCCCAACTGTATCCATGTTGGCGGCGATAATCGGCACACCCTCCCACTCACTCTCGCTGTGGCGAAAGGTAAATTTTCGCAGGAGCGACACCTGTGCGCGTGAGCTAAGAGTTGACCGTTTCGGCCGAATCATCACGTCCTTAAATCCCAGTTTTATATCCGCTTCAATTCTCATTATCTATCCTTCTTCGTACTCTACATGTGCGTCGTTTGTCAGACACTTTTGTATCAGCAAACGGATGTTGATGCCAGTAGATTATAGCGGATGAACCTGCCAGAAAACGCAACAAAGCTCTAATAGACGAATTTAGTTCGATGTCGTATTATTCGATGGTGTATGAATAAGACAAATCGTCGTGCTGAATGGATGCGCTTTTCGCAGATGTTATGCCCGCACACGGATCCCCAAGTGATGGAATTGATGGGCAAGTTGCGAACGGTCTCCCACGCTATTTATCAACGCGGCGAGAGTAGTCTAAATGAGGCTGGCCTATCTTTCGCCCAGTATCGCGTCCTGCTCGGACTGCTTTTTAGCGAAGAGATTGAGGGGCGTGATGGACTCAACCCATCGGAGATCAGTGAAAGACAAGGCACAAACCGCAACACAATCAGCTCTCTTTTGCGTAGCTTGGAGTCGGCCGATCTCGTCGCCCGCGCCCTTGACCCCAATGATCGCCGCCGCTTCAACATCTGTCTCACCGATGCAGGTCGCACGCTCGTGCGCGAACATGCGACTGCCCACTTTGCCACCGTTGGCCAGATATTCAGTGTTTTAGACGCAGACGAAATGCTGATGTTCGGCCGAATTCTCGACAAACTAAATAGTCGCTAGTTGCCTATTTTCTCACTAGCAACTAGCAACTAGCTCTTTCATGCAAGCAACAGCAAAACCAACCCGCGCCCAACGGCGTAAAAAAGAACGTGCCGAAGGTGGCGGCGAACTGGGTCGCGCTTTAGGCTACCTCAAACGCTACCCTAAATTGACGGCCTTTTCGTTTGTCGCGCTGCTTTTAGCAACAGCCGCACAGCTAGCCGTGCCTGTCATCGTGGAGCGTGCCATTGATAATGCGGTTGATCCAGAAATTTTGGGAAATATGACCTATGATGCTGCGATCCAGACGCTAATTGGTGCAACGATTGCGATTATCGGGTTTGCAATCGCACGCGGTATCTTTGCCTTCGCGCAATCCTACTCCTCACAGGTGCTTTCGCAAGACATCGCGTTTGAGCTTCGCAATGACATTTTTGCCAAAATTCAACGTCTCAGCTTTAGCTATCACGATCAAAACCGTACAGGACAACTGATGATCCGTGCCACGGATGACGTGGAGCGACTGCGGACGTTTATTGGGCAAGGCTTCCTGTTGGCGATTCAGGCATTGATTTTATTGGTCGGCACACTGATTATTTTGTTTGTGACAAATTGGCAATTGACGCTGGTCGTCATTCCGATTTTGCCGATTGCAATGGTCGTGTTTGGCGTATTCGGCCGCATCGTCCAACCTCTCTTCGCCGGCATCCAGCGCAAACTCTCAGCTGTCAACACAATTCTTGAAGAAAATCTCAGCGGGATCAAGGTGATTAAGGCGTTTACGGCCGAGAAACGCGAACTAGACCGCTTTGTGAATGCAAGTGCAGGCCTGCGCGATGAACGCATCAACGTCAATCGTGTCTTCGCCACCATCTTTCCCTTTTTCTTTGTCACTAGCCAGCTTGGTCAGGCAGCGATTCTCTATTTTGGCGGCCGCCAAATCATCAACAGCGGCCTCTCGCTGGGTGAATATCAAGCCTTTGTTCTCTATCTCACCTATCTCTTTTTCCCAATGGGACAGCTTGGCTTTATTCTTGGCCTCGCCGCGCAAGCCAGCGCGAGTGCAGGGCGCGTTTTTAACATCTTGGACACCAAAAATGACTTTGAGAGCAAACCAGATGCGACTGAGCTAGCAGAGATTGAGGGAAATGTCGTCTTTGAAGATGTCTCATTCCGCTACTTTTCGAGCAGCGATGATGTCTTGAAAAATCTCGACATCGTTGCCAAACCGGGGCAAACAGTCGCCTTGCTTGGCACAACGGGGAGTGGCAAAACGACAGTCATTAACCTGATTCCGCGCTTTTATGACGTGACAGAAGGTCGCATCTTGATCGATGGTCAAGATATTCGAGATGTAACACTGGAAAGTTTGCGTGAGCAGATTGGAATTGTGTTGCAAGAGACGACGCTGTTTAGCGGCACGATTCGAGAGAATATCGCCTTCGGCCGACCCACCGCTACCCAAGCCGAAATCGAAGCGGCGGCCGAAGCAGCGGCCGCGCACGAATTCATCATCGGTTTCCCCAATAGCTATGACACAGCAGTGGGCGAGCGCGGCAACACGCTATCTGGCGGTCAAAAACAGCGCGTTGCAATCGCCCGCGCTTTGCTGCTCAACCCGAACATTTTGATTATGGATGACAGCACAAGCGCGGTCGATTTTGAGACAGAGTTCAAAATCCAACAGGCACTCGACACCCTGATGGAAGGGCGTACCAGCTTTGTCATTGCCCAGCGTATCAGCACCGTTTTGAGTGCCGATCAGATTTTGATTTTAGATAAAGGGCAGATTGTCGCCAGCGGCACACATGATGAACTGCTCGAATCTAGCCCGATTTACGCTGAAATTTACCATTCGCAGTTAGCCTAACGATGACTGCATGACTGAATTCTTGCGTGAGCAAGGATAAAAGTAACTATGTTTGACAACGCCTCACGTATTTTTGGTGAAGAAATAAAGAAGCCGCGCAGTACTAGCGAGACCTTGAGCCGTTTTTGGGATTACTTTAGGGCGCACAAGCTGGCATTGTTTTTGATATTACTCCTCATTTTGGTGGGTACCGGCTTACAAACGGCTGTGCCTATCTTGACGGGACAGGCGGTAGATTGCTATTTGGTGCCTGACTCGGCCGAGAGCTGTTTTCTGACGGACGATATTCCGACAACGGCAACGGGTCGTTTGCAAGGTTTAGCGATTCTCTCGCTTGGCATTGCGGGAGCCTATCTTCTCAGCGCATTGGTGTCGGGCTTGCAGTTCTACCATTTCTCAAAGACAGGCTACGTTGTGCTGCATAAAATGAGAAGTGACATCTTCCGTCATATCCATCGTTTATCACTTGGTTACTTCTCGCGCAATTCGGCCGGTGACACGATGAGCCGCCTAACCAACGACATCGACACCATTGTGCAGATGATCGGCTTCCCGTTGATCTCGACCGTGCAGAGCCTTTTTGCCGTCACATTTATCGTTGTGGCTATGCTGACGACAAACATCCCTTATGCCCTGCTATCATTGGCAATTCTGCCCGTGATGGTGTTGGCTGTGCAGTGGTTTAGCTATCAAGCACGCAAGGCATTTCGCGTGGCAAGACAGTCGATAGGGGATGTCAACACTGATTTACAAGAAAACATCGCTGCCGTGCGCGAGGTGCAGGCATTCTCGCGTGAAGCGGAGAATATCGAGCAGTTCCGCGCTCAAAATGCCGCGAACCGCGATGCAAACGTCCGCGCACAGGTGTACAGTACCGCGCTTGGGCCAATCGTCGAGGCACTTGGTTATGTCAACATCGCCGTGATTGTGGGATTAGGTGGCTACGCGCTACTTAATGGTGGCTTCTTATTCGGCGCAACCGTCTCGGCCGGCACAATTGTCGCCTTTATCCAGTTCTCACAAGCATACCAACGTCCCGTTCAGCAAATCGCCGTCTTGTGGGCAAACATCCAGAGTGCGATTGCGGGTGGCGAGCGCATCTTTGACTTTATGGACGAGCAATCCGATTTAGAAGATGCGGCCGATGCCAGACAAATGCCGAAAATTCAGGGGCGCGTCGAACTCACAGATGTTTGGGCAGAGTATCTGCCCGGTGAACCCGTCCTGCGTGGCGTGGATGTTGCGGCTGACAAAGGCCAAACCATCGCCATCGTTGGCCCCACAGGAGCGGGCAAAACGACCATTATCAATCTGCTTCCCCGCTTCTATGATGTCACAAAAGGGTCTGTCAAGATCGACGGCATCGACGTGCGCGACGTGGCACGCGAGAGCTTGCGCGAACAGATCGGCATTGTTTTACAGGATACGTTTCTGTTTAGTGACAGTGTGACAAACAACATTCGTTACGGCCGACCTGATGCAAGTGATGAGGAGGTGATTGCCGCTGCTAAACTCGCACGTGCTGACACCTTTATCGACCGCCTGCCCGAAGGGTATGAAACGGTTTTAGGGGAACGCGGCTCTGGCCTTAGTCAGGGACAGCGACAGCTAATAGCCATTGCGCGGGTTGCCCTCATGAACCCGCGCATTCTCATCTTGGATGAAGCGACTAGCAGTGTGGATACACGCACAGAACGGGAGATTCAAACGGCTCTCGACCGCCTCTTAGAAGGACGTACCAGCTTTGTCGTCGCCCATCGCCTCAGCACCATCCGCAACGCCGATCAGGTATTAGTACTGAAAGATGGGCAAGTCATCGAGCAAGGCACGCACGATGACTTGCTGGCACAATCTGGCTTCTACGCTGACCTCTATAATTCACAGTTCCGCAGAGTGGGCGAGACGGCATAATATCTCAATGTTGCACCAAATATGTTAACTGTACTCTTTTGGGTTACAATTTGGTTATCTTTTTATTATTGGCAATTGCCACTTTACGAATTTCGATGACTAACTGTCCATGATGGGCAGATGTTCAATTCGCACAATGCGAATGGGTTGATTCAACAATAGGGAGAAGGATTCCCTCTCCACACAAATGGGCAGAGAATTGTAAGCAAAACCGAGGCAGTTATTGATTGAAAGAACGGGACAGATGATAAAGATACTGTCTCGAAATTTACAGTTTCTGAGATGAGCGAACTGCCACCGTTTTGACCAATTAATAGGTTTTGATGGGCTGATTCTAGCGGCCGAAAACGCCATTGCCCCATAAATTTGTGAAGCACGTGAGATACACGTGTGAGTTGATCGCATATATCGAAACCGTAGTATGGCATTACCAGCTACGGTTTTTTTGATCTGAATAATGCCAAAAATTACCGCTTTGAAACAGCAGCAGCGCAACAAAGATCGTGTCAGCCTTTTTTTGGATGATTCATTTGCATTTGGCGTACCGGCAATTGTGGCAATGGGTTTGCGCGTTGGGCAAATTTTGACGGAGGAGGAGATTGCCGTCATTCAGGATGAGGCTGCACTGGAAGCGGGCAAACAGAGCGCGTTCAGATTTTTGGCACACAGACCACGTAGCGAATGGGAGATTCGACGCAATCTAGCGGGGAAAGAGTACGCGCCTGTCATCATTGAGGCAGTGATCGTGCGATTGACTGAGCTAAAGCTGTGTGATGATTGGGAATTTACACGCTATTGGGTGCGCCAGCGCGAGCAGTTTAAGCCGCGTAGCCCTTTTGTTTTATCCCAAGAGTTGCGGCAAAAAGGGATTGACAGCGAGATAATTGATGAAGTTTTGAGCGAGCTAGATGTTGAGACGAGCGCACGCAATGCGGCCGAAAAACGCATGTATCGCTGGGTGCATCTGGACGAGGAAGACTTTCGCCACAAAATGAGCCGCTACCTAGCAGGGCGCGGCTTTAGCTATAGCGTGGTTCGGGATGTGGTGCGTGACTTATGGGAACGTATCATGGAAGAACGCGCAAACAGTCAGCAGGATGACAGTGAGCAGCATCGTTAAATGTTATCGTGAGCTGCTTACTGCATCCTGCTCATTAAAAATTGAGGAGTTTATAAAATGACCATACCGGTGGTAATCGCGGGGCTTGTTGGCCTCGTCATCGGTCTCATCGTTGCAGGCGCGGGAGCTATTGCCTATTGGCGACAGATCGCGCAGCCTGATCTTGAAAAACGTGAAGCAATGCTCCAAACCGAGCTTAATCAGCGTAGAAGAGAGGCGATTAAGGAGGCCGAAGCGATTGAGGCAATGGCGCGTAGCGAGGCAAAGTCGCTACGTGGTGAAGCAGATAAGGCGATTCAAAAACGCTTTGCAGATTTAGCACGTTCGGAAGAACGTGTTGACAATATGCGTGGTGAGTTGGACAGACGGTTGAAAAAACTTGACACACGCGATCAGAGATTAAATAAGCGACAAAGTTCGCTTGATAGACGAGAAGCGAGAGTTCAGGGAAGTGAAAGTAAGCATCAGGCCAAGTTAGAAGAAATTGCTAAGTTGACACAAGAGGAGGCTCGCAAAGAGGTCTTGACAATGGCAGAGCAGGAGGCGCGGCAAGATATGGCGCGTGTCATGCGTGAGGTGGAGGAGCGAGCGCGTGAGAATGCGGAAGAGTTAGCTCGTAAACATATTTCGACGGCAATTCAGCGCATTGCTAGTAGTCACGTTGCGGAGACAACTTCAACAACGGTTGCCATTCCAAGTGAGGAAATGAAGGGGCGGATCATCGGCCGAAACGGTCGTAACATCCGCGCCTTTGAACAGGCCGCAGGGGTTGACATTGTTGTAGACGATACGCCCGAAGCGGTCAGCGTGAGTAGCTTTGATCCAGTGCGTCGTGAGATCGCGGCGCGTGCGTTACACAAGCTCGTCACAGATGGGCGCATTCATCCCGCGCGGATCGAGAAAGTGGTCAAAGACATGGGCAAAGAAGTCGAAAAAGTGATTAAAGAGTCTGGCGAGCAAGCAGCTTACGAAGCAAACGTGCATGGGTTGCATCGTGAAGTTATCAAAATGCTGGGTCGGCTACGTTTTCGCACCTCCTATGGACAAAATCAGCTTCATCATTCGGTAGAAACGGCTAAAATCGCGGCGATGCTGGCGGCCGAGATTGGTGCAAACGTCGATATTGCCAAAATGGGCGGCCTGTTGCATGATTTAGGCAAAGCGATGGATCATAATCAAGAAGGCACGCACGCCATGCTCGGTGCGGAATATGCAAAACGGTTTAAGGTTCCGCGCCCCGTTGTCCATGCGATTGCAGCGCATCACCATGAGGTGGATCAAGAGTCGGTTGAGGCGGTGCTGGTGGAGGCGGCCGATGCAATTTCGGGCGCACGCCCCGGCGCACGACGTGAGAGTCTGGAGAACTACATCAAACGTGTACGGACATTGGAAGATATTGCGGCCTCGTTTGAGGGCGTGGATAGTGCTTACGCGCTACAAGCTGGGCGTGAAATTCGCGTATTAGTCAAGCCAGATAAGATTGATGATTTGGCTGCAACCCGTTTGGCCAAAGACATAGCCAAAACGGTTGAGGAAAGTATGCAGTATCCCGGTCAGATTCAGGTGACGATTATCCGAGAGACACGTGCGGTTGGATATGCAAAATAAGAGTAGTTGCTAGTGGTTAGTGAAAACAAATCACTAACAGCTAGCTATTAGAAACCAAAAATATGAGAATACCATTTATTGCTGGAAACTGGAAAATGAACAAAACGGCGACGGAAGCGGCGGCGTTTATTTCGGAAGTTAAAGATGCACTGAGCGCAATTGAGGGCGTTGAGGTTGCGTTCTGCCCAACGGCGATTGCGATTCCTGCGGCGGCGGCGGCGGCCGAGGGGTCAAATGTCGGGATTGGGGCGCAAAATATGTATTTTAAGGAGAGTGGTGCATTCACGGGTGAACTCGCACCCAACATGGTGGCCGAGTATTGTCAGTACGTTATTTTGGGGCATTCGGAGCGACGGCAGTTCTTTGGCGAGACAGATGCAGGCGTGAACGCCAAAGTGAAAAAAGCTCTTGAGCATGGGATTGTGCCAATTATCTGTGTTGGTGAGAGCTTGGAGCAGAATGAGGCAGGAGAGACACACAACATCGTGAGTCAGCAAGTTGCCTTGGCGGTTGAGGGGATTTCGGCCGAGCAAGCCCCAACGCTCGTTTTTGCCTATGAACCGATTTGGGCGATTGGAACGGGCAAAAGTGCCACAAAAGAAGATGCACAGCATTCGTGCAGAACATGCGTCCGCGACACGCTGACCGAACTCTACGGTGCTGAGGTCGCTCAACAGATCCGCATTCAATATGGTGGTAGCGTCAAGGCACACAACATCGCTGACTACATGGCACAACCCGACATTGACGGAGCGTTGGTTGGCGGAGCCAGCTTGCAAACTGGATTTATCGAGTTAGTGAAAAATGGCGTGACGACAGCAGATTAAGTGACATGCTTGTACAGACAGTAAGAAGCGTCGTTGTGAAGTCAAAACGTACAACCGATTCTGACTTCGCAACTCCGCCCCTTGTGCCTTATTGTGGAAGAGCTTTTAACACCATTTCTTTGGTTGGCTTTTACATTTCCCATTCTGCTGTTATTGGAACGGTGGATTCATCGTCGCTTGCAAGGGTTGATCTATCTGATCACAGCGAACGAAGTCGCTTCGATTTACATTTACGCGCTGATTTTATTGCCGGGTGTGTTTTTGCATGAGTTAAGTCACTATGTGACAGCACTTGGATTACTGGTGCGGACAGGGCGATTTTCAATCTTTCCAGAAGTTCAACCAAACGGCCGCTTGCGGCTAGGCTACATTGAGTATTACGAAGGGCGTATCCCTATGCCAATTCGGGGCAGTCTCATCGGAGCTGCCCCTTTTGCATCTGGCACGTTTGCAGTGTGGGCAATCGGCCGATATGCCCTCAACATCCCTAATCTCGGCCGACAACTAAACGCTGAACTGTTAACAGCCGAGATTGTTCGTATAGTGACAACGCCAAGCACCTTTCTTTGGCTCTATTTGCTATTTGCCATCAGCAACTCGATGCTTCCAAGCCCATCTGACCGTCGGGAGTGGCCTTTCTTACTGCTCACAGTGGTGACGATCATGATTGGCGTTTACTTTCTAGGGGCAGGTGATGCGCTCATGCGCGATTTGGCCGCACCGCTCTCGCAACTTTTTAGCTATTTGGGTGTCGCTTTTACACTGACGATTTTGGTCAATGGGATATTTATCATTCTGATATTGGCGTTAGAGGCACTTTTCGGCCGATTGCTCAATCGGCGAATTCACTATCATTAAATAGTTCTTGCCACTGCTGATTCAACCCTGTACCATTCAAGCTATGAACGACCAGCGGATTCGGCGTTTTTCAATTACCCTCACGCAATTTTTACTTGGACTCGCAGTTCTCGTTGCATTGCTGATTATGCTTGGTGTCAACCAAAATCAAGCAGCCCTTGACGCAGTGGAAGCGAGCGAGGCGACTGTTGAGGTTCAGCTTTTTGCAGAGATGACGGTGGCGGCCGAGTTGACGGCAACACTGCAATATGTGACAAGCCCATCCCAAGTAGAAGATTACAATCGCGGGGAGGCACGACGTGTTTTAGCTGGAGAAGTGCGCGTTGTGGTCATGGAAACGCTGCTACCACCAGAACCGACGGCAACCCCATTGCCAACACCCGACCCTGCCCTTAGTGCGGAAGAATGGATGATGTGGTGGTATCTTCTGACCGACCGCGATCCACCAAAACGCCCTGTTTCAACATCCCCGCCTGAGCCTTAAATGACCAGCCGTTGCTTGCTGTGAATAATTTCTCCTCACAGCTTGCAATTTGTAACGATCCCATGCAAATCTCTCAAACTTTCCACAACTTAGATCGCTATGATCGCCCTTCTGTTACTGTCGATGTGGTCATCTTTTCACTGGCAATGGGACAGAGCGATTTGCGCGTTTTGTTGGTACAGCGATCTCGTCAACCATTTGTTGGATTGTGGTCATTGCCGGGTGGCTTTGTGCAGATAGATGAGTCGTTGGAATCGGCCGCAGCCCGACAGCTAGCAGCAAAGACAGGTTTGGAATCAGTTTACATCGAACAGTTATTTACGTTTGGTGACCCACAACGCGACCCGCGTCGGCACGTGATTACAGTAGCTTACTCTGCGCTCGTTCCCTACACGATTATCGAAGAGCCGGCCGCCGACGCGCCGCTACAGTGGTTTTCTGTTTATGATCGGCCGAAGCTCGCCTTCGATCACGCCACTATTGTTGATTATGCGCTGCAACGCCTGCGCTATAAGCTCGAATATACATCTGTTGGGTTTGAACTGCTCCCCAATGAGTTCACGCTCTCATCGCTACAACAGGCGTATGAGATTGTGCTGGCGGAGAAGCTGGATAAGCGTAACTTTCGGCGCAAGATTTTGTCGGCCGATATTATCCAAGAAACAGGCAAAAAATCCCGCTCAGGCGAAGGCCGCCCCGCCAAACTTTATCGTTATCAAGACAACGCAGTTGCTGAAATCAAAGCGCGTCGCCTCTTCCCCTAATTTACGCTATAACGATTATTTCTGACCGAATACCGAGTACTTAACGACCTTGCAACCAACGAGCGACCGGTTTGGGTTGCCCATTCGGCCGGAAAAGCCCCATATGATGCTCAAAATTAGGCGCACCGCTATCAAAGTTGGTGTCGATCAGGTTGTACCATGAGGCGACAGGGACAAAATCCCAGTGGCTCATCGCTTGAACCGCCTCTTGTAAATAGAGCCTCTGGTTATTTTCGCCAACGGTTAGGCTACTCCAGCCAAATTCCGTAAACCAAATGGGCTTGTAGTCACCATTATGAATCATCATGGCGCGGAATCCTTCAACACCGCAGTAAAATGACCACAGATAGATAGAGCAATCCATGGGGGAGGCTTTGACGTAGGGATGCAGCGCAAAAGCGTCGTAAAACTGATCGGCATTTTGGTCATACATGCCTTGTAGGAAGTTGAAATCCGTTCCCGCAATTGCACCACCGAGAACAACCGCATTCCCCTTTTGTGCTTTGATAGCAGGGTAGGCGGCTTTGAGGAGATTGGTGTAAGCGATAGGGTCGGGGTGCGCCCAAAATCGGCCGATATTCGGCTCATTCCAAATCTCCCACGCGACGACTTGATCGCCATGTAGTCGCACCAATTCACGCATGACGTTGGCGTAGTGCGTTGGATTGGCAGGTGGGTAGCTGTGATTGTAGCGATTGATGGCGCAATTTTTATGGGGGTCGGCCGATGCCCAACAGGGCGACCCTGCGACCATTAAATAAACCTGAATCCCCTGCCCATTGGCTCGATTCAGGAAGTCGGCTAGCACACCGCTATACCATGGAGCAAACGCGCCTGCACCATCTGGCTGCAAGCGTCGCCATTCGACGGCGACGCGAACTAGGCTGATACCGGCCGATTTTGCTAACGCCAGCCGCTCTGTGTCTAATTCATTCCAAACAGGATGGTAGTGAGCAGAGAGACGCAAGGGTGAGTTACGCGGTGTGTTTATGGCTGGCTGAACCGTGAAGTTGGTTGTCCGCCCTAGAAAGCCCCAGCGATGAGAACTATCTTGGGTGGCAATTTGCATGAAAAAATCACCTGAGCGCGTGATTTGCTGCCAGTTACGATAAGTGTATGTGCCACCTGATGGAATTGTAATGTTTTCAGCGTATGGAAAGTCGTGGATTTTGTTGCAGTGCATCGTTTGTGTCCCACAATTAGGGCCGCGCACGGCGACCCCTATCTTTTTGTAGGTGACTGCAAACGGGTTGTCATTTCGCAACACAAACTTCGCATAGTATATGTCGTTCGCCCGCTTTGAGGTTGTCTCTAGGGTCACATTGGCAGCAACCTGTACACCGCGACCATTTCCAGTTGGGACTGCGACGTTGCCGCTCTGAACGTCGAAACTCGCATCGCTTTTTAGCCAGAACCAGTTGCCTTGCGGAGATTGATAGACGATTTGTGCGAAATAATGACCGGGTTCATCAAATGTGCGTGATTGCCGATAGCTGAAGGATTTGCCAACACCGAGCGTCATGTGACTATTGAGATGAAAATCCGCGACCTTTGCACAAGTTAGGTTGTAGCAGTTTGGACCGCGCACGGCGACACCGATACGCTGAAAATCAATGGGTGTTGCCCCATTGTTGCGAATGGTGAAGTAGGCAACAACAGCTTGACCAACACGTGGCTGTGTTGAGGAGAGGCTTAACTTATCCGTAATTGCAACATCTCGCTGTATCTCCCATGGTGGGATACCGACGTAAGTTGCTGCGTTTGCGGTTTGGATAAGTGTAAAACAGACTAAAATGGTTAGAAATGAAATGACCCTGACTTTTCCCATAAATTGAATTGTAAAGGGTTTTAAGGCAAGATGGCGTGAAGAATTTTGATTTTAAGCATTGGCTCAAATCTCAAACAGATGAGCTATAATTATGGCTATGGCAATCAAGGTTTTGTCCGAACAGTTGGCCTCGCAAATTGCGGCGGGGGAGGTGGTGGAGCGACCCGCTTCGGCCGTCAAAGAGCTTGTCGAAAATGCACTCGATGCAGGTGCAACGACGATCAACGTGGACATCCGTAATGGGGGAAGATCGCTGTTACAAGTGGCAGACAACGGGTGCGGAATAGCGGCCGGGGAGGTTGAAACAGCGTTTTTGCGCCACGCGACGAGTAAGCTGGAATCGGCCGAGACCCTCGCCGCCATCCAAACGCTCGGCTTTCGCGGCGAAGCCCTCGCCGCCATCGCTTCCGTTACCCAGCTAACCATTGTCACACGCTTGATTGGCGCGACAAGCGGCATCCGCCTCGTGTTAGAAGGCGGCAATATCGTTCAGCGTGAAGTGGTTGGCGCACCACAGGGGACGGTCATCTCTGTCGAGAATCTCTTTTTTAATACACCTGCCCGTCTCAAGTTTCTCAAATCTGTTACCAGTGAAAAACGTGCCATCGACGAAATTATCACCCGCGTCGCGCTGGCCTATCCCGGTGTGCGTTTTCGCCTGACCCACAACGGCCGAGAAACGTTCAAATCGCCGGGTAGTGGTGAACTGCGCGATGCGCTGCTGGCTGTCTATGGCGTGGAAATCGGCCGCCAATTTCTACCACTCAACCCCACCTCCACTGAGGGTTCTGTCACAGTTAAGGGGTTTATCAGCCCACCGAGTTTGCATCGCAGCAATCGCAGCCATATTAGTTTGTTTGTTAACGGCCGATGGATCAAAGATCAGCGATTGACCTATGCCTTGATTGAGGCATACCACACCTTCCTCCCATCAGGGCGTTTTCCATTAGCCGCACTCTTCATCGAAATGCCATTTGACGAGGTGGATGTCAACGTCCACCCGATGAAAACAGAAGTTCGCTTCCAAAACCCTAGCCAACTGTTTAAGCTCGTTCAGACAACAGTGCGCGAGACGTTACTCGATGCTGCCCCCGTGCGTTCTGTAAATTCAACGTTTGAGCAAGTGGTCGGTGAGCGTTGGGATGACACGCGCATCGAACCGCGCCGTGACCATGCACAAAATCGGCCGCTTGATTGGGGCAACCCGCCCCCACCTACCCCTAACCCACAACTATCGCTCGACCCTCGTGCAGCAAAAAATGTGGGAGGCGACCGCCTGCCCATCATGCGCGTCATCGGTCAGGTTCGCAACAGCTATATCATCACCGAAGGGCCTGACGGGATGTTTCTCATCGACCAGCACGCCGCGCATGAGCGCGTCATGTATGAACAGTTCATGACGCAGTGGGGCGAACGTGCCGTCTCATCGCAGCAGTTGGTGACAGGGATGCCTGTACAGGTACGCCCTGACCAAGTGTCCTTACTCGAAGACAACTCGCTCATCTTGGCAAAGATCGGGTTTGTCATCGAGCCATTCGGCCCACAGACGTTTGTTGTCCGCTCTGTCCCCGCGTTGCTCTCGAATATAGACCCAAGTGAGGCGTTGCGGGCTATGGTGGACGATTTGGAGAGTGAGACGACCTTGATGCAGACGGAGATTGAGGAGGCGATGATTAAAAAGGCGTGCAAGACAGCCTCGATCAAGGCGGGGCAGACACTTTCAATGGCAGAGATGGAGACGTTGATCGTGCAGCTAGAAAATTGTGAGAACCCGCAGACGTGTCCACATGGTCGGCCGACGCTCATCCATCTATCAATGGGTATCTTGGCACGACAGTTTGGGAGATAGCGATTAGTAGGAAAATAGGTGCGCTCTCTGTTTTTATGTTTGCGCTGGCTTTGTACTGGCCTGTGCTGAAGATGCCCCTAATTTATGACACGCTGCTGCATCTGCGAATTGCGGAAGGGCTAAATTGGAGAAATGTTTGGCTACCGACGGAGGCGTTTGGCTTTTATCGGCCGATGACCTTCACCCCCATTCTCTTCACGCGTACCCTCTTTGGCAACGACCCTGCATGGTTCTACAATGCCATGAACCTCGCCCAGCACGCCCTCAATGCCTCGTTTCTCTACCTTTTCACCTACAATCTCTCATCATCTTCGCACGCGAATAGTAGCACCAATCCCTCATACCGTTCACTGGTCACAGCCTTACTCTTCGCCGCTTTCCCTTTCTCTTATCAAGCTCTCGCTGTCTACGGTCATAATGTTCACCCCGCCGTGACAGGAGCTATCTTGTTGGGTTTGCTAACTAGCATGTCTAAAGAGAAGAGATGGCAAGCCACAACACCGATCATTTTTGTCATTGGCCTTTTGACCCATGAATCTTTTATCTTATTCGGTGTGTTGGGTGCGCTGATTCAGTTCCTAAAGTCCAATGCGGCCGCGCTTCGCAGTCGCGTTTTGGCAACAAGGCCATATTGGATTTATATTGCGTTGGGGACAGTTTATATCGTTGTTTACCAATTTTTGCCGATTAGTCGTGCGCCGCAAGGGGATGACGCGGTTGGCGCACTATGGACAAAACTGCTCTATGTGATGCAGGGCAGCAGTCATCCATTTGCCTTGATTGCGAAACGAACGCTGTTTTCGGCCGAGACGATTATTCTCGCCGTATTTATTTTGACGCTGCTCCTCTCCCTTTGGCGGCGAGCATGGTTGGGATTGGTCGGTTGGGGTTGGTGGTTACTCGCCTCTGCTTTGGTTGTCTTGCCATTACCAACGGGCTATCTGCTCAATGGCCCCCGCTTGCTCTATTTAGGCAGCGTAGGTGTTGCGCTCATCTGGGCAACTATTCTCGCGCCCAGCAATGTCAAAATTCATCTCACAAATAACCCATCATTCATAAACGGCTGGAAAACTATCATTCGCACTGTTGGCCTCGTCGCACTTTTGATTGCGAATATGCTCTTTGTGCGTGACCGTTTGAGCGACTATGCCGAGCTGACGCAAGGTATTGAGGTTCTACGTCAAGAACGACACGAAGGCATCGTCTTGCTCAATCATCCGCAATGGCTTGCGCCAGAGCGCAATGTCTACCCATTAGGGGCTGAATTTGCCCAGCAGTTAGGTGACTACCTTTTCATCGAAGAGTGGACGACGCGCAATTTGAAAAATAATCCACAGAGCTGGGGATTTCGCGTGGATGAGCTATTGACGACTGTACCGTATGGATATGGTGTACACGCACAGCACAGTTTAGGAGAGTGGGAGCCTGTCGAGAGCGACTGGTTTTTGACGCGCTATACGGAGCAGGAAACGCACTTTGAGCCAGTTGGTGGGATTGCCCCTCCATCAGAGGAGGTATTGGCGAGATTTGAACCCTATCGGCTGGTGAGTGCATCGGCCGACTACTGCCCCCCTCACATCACCATCCGTTCCCGCTGGCACAACAATGATCCTGCCGCATCCAGCACGCTCAGTTTGTTTGTGCAGCTGCTCGATCAAAACGGTGCGCTGATTGGACAAAATGATGCGCCACCCTTGCGAATGCGGCCTGACCGATTGCCAAATGGTGTTTACGATGTGCTGGATGAACGAGCGATCCTCGCTGAAAGTGGCAATCCTACAATTGTTCTTCTAGGCGTTTATGATTACACGACGGGGGAGCGGATGGAGGGATTTTCGGCCGATGGCACCCCGCTCCCAGACAACGCCCTACGCCTCAAGTTAGATGCTTGTCAGTAAAGATTACCCCAAGAGAATGAAATATATCCCCTAGATATTATCCAATCGCTAGGTATTGACCGTTTGAGAGGAGCAAGCCTCAAAATATCCATCTTGAATAGCGGAATATCGGTTTCTTTTACGACAAAACGAAGGGGATTACCGTAAGTAAACTATGTGATAGTATTGAATTTAGTAGAAAAAAACGATAAAATTCACTGGTGAGGGTGGCGATACTATACACACAATGTCTAAGAGCGTGGGATTTCATGCCCAACGCTCTTTTTGCGCGTTTTAGATAGCTGCATTCTAACGATTGCAGATAGCCTTGTCAACCTTCGATTTATCTCGCATTTACCCTTGTGAGATTTATAACGCGGCAATGACCGCAACTTTGGGAAAACAGACTTTATTTTATTTTTGGAGGTCTACCTAGTGGATGCAACAGATTTCCGCTCACTCCGCATTAGCCTTGCTTCACCAGAGCAGATTCGCGGCTGGTCATATGGTGAAGTGACAAAGCCAGAGACGATCAATTATCGTCGTCTACGTCCCGAAAAAGATGGCCTATTTTGCGAGGCAATTTTCGGCCCTACACGAGATTGGCAGTGCTACTGTGGTAAGTACAAAAATATTCGCTATAAGGGAATTATTTGTGATAAATGTGGTGTTGAGGTAACGCGCTCTTCGGTGCGTCGTGAGCGTTTGGGGCATATTGAATTGGCCGCCCCCGTCGCCCATATCTGGTACACGCGCCGTGTCCCCAGCTATCTTGGCACATTGCTCAACATTTCTCGCCGCAACCTCGACCGCGTTCTCTACTTCGCTCAGTATATTGTCACTAGCGTAGATGATGAGGCTCGCAAACGCGCTTTGAAGCGACTCGAAGAAGAACTCAAACAAGCAGAAGCCAAGCTCGAATCTGAGATTCAGGGCAAAGTTGAATCGGGAACAGACGATGTTCAGCTTCAACTGCTCGATCTAAGAGCGGAGCTTGATGCGATAGATGCACGCTATGAAGAACGCATCGGCGAGATCACGGATGAGATTGTTGCTGAGGCACAACGCTTAGAGACGCGCCTTAACAACGTGTTGGGAAAGCGTGCGGCCGAAGAATACCTATTGGGTGAAGTCACGATTGTTGACAAAGGTGACACGGTCGATAACAGTGCCATTTCACTCATTCAGGACACGACAACAGATCGTCTCAGCATTGCTCAAGTTGATATAGAAGAAGAGAAAGAGTCTGAGCGCGGCCGCATGAAACGGGAGATCGATGCGCTCAGTGAGGAATATGCCGCTGCGTCACAGGATGTGCGTGACCAATATGGCTCGCGTTTGACCCGCCTGCGCCAACTTGCTCAAACAAGCCGCGAACAGCTTGAAGGGTTGCTGCAAGGGATGTTCCTCAACGAGACAGAATACCGCGAATATAAGAGCAAATTTGGCAACGTTTTTCGGGCTAGCATGGGCGCAGAGGCGTTCTTTGACATCCTGAAAGATATGGATTTGGACAAGCTGGCGCGTGATTTGTGGCGCGAAGTGCGGACAACGCGCTCCAAGCAGGCTGCAAAACGGGCGACAAAGCGTCTGAAAGTAGTCGAAGATATGCGCCGTAGTAGCAATCGGCCGGAGTGGATGGTCTTGACAGCACTGCCTGTGATTCCACCCGATTTGCGGCCGATGGTTCAGCTAGATGGTGGTCGCTTTGCAACATCTGACCTAAACGATCTCTATCGTCGCGTCATTAACCGCAATAATCGCTTGAAGCGACTGCTCGATCTCGGTGCGCCTGATGTCATCATTCGCAATGAGAAGCGCATGTTGCAAGAGGCGGTTGACAGCCTGATCGACAACAGCCAGCGCGGTAAGGCCTTGAGTCGCCGCGGTCGTCGGGAGTTGAAATCGCTGTCGGATATGCTCAAGGGTAAGAAGGGGCGTTTCCGTCGTAACTTGCTCGGTAAGCGTGTTGACTATTCGGGACGCTCTGTCATCGTCGTCGGCCCGACGCTCAAAGTTGGCGAATGTGGTTTGCCAAAAGTGATGGCGCTGGAGCTTTTCCGTCCGTTTGTCATTTCACGGCTGATCGACGAAGGTCATGCCAGCAACGTCAAGGGCGCACGGCGCGTGATCGAGCGGCAAGGGCCAGAAGTGTGGGCAGCATTGGAAGAGGCGACGCAAGATCGGCCGATTCTGCTCAACCGCGCACCCACTTTGCATCGTCTCGGTATCCAAGCCTTCATGCCCAAACTGGTTGAAGGGAAGGCGATTCGCCTCCATCCACTCGTCTGTTCAGCGTTTAACGCGGACTTTGACGGCGACCAGATGGCTGTTCACGTGCCACTCTCAGAAAAGGCTGTGAAGGAAGCAAAAGAACGGCTGTTGGCATCCAAGAATTTGCTGAAACCGGCGGATGGTCGGCCGATTATGGGGCCATCAAAGGATATGGTTCTGGGCGTATACTTCTTGACGATGGAGCGCGATGGTGCGCTCGGTGAGGGGCGTTCGTTTAGCTCGATGAACGAGGTAGAGGCAGCACTTGCACTAAACCAGATTCACCTGCACGCCAAGATCAATGTTCTCGTCTCGACAAATTACGTCGATGATGCTGGTACGCAGCGTACAACAATTGGGGAGCCAGAAACGCGCGTTATCCAAACAACGCCCGGGCGCGTGGTGTTTAATAGCTATCTTCCAGAGGAGATTCACTTTATCAACCGTATGCTCAACAAGGGCGCGGTCAATGATTTGGTCAATCAGGCTTACAAACTTCTGGGTGTCGAACAGACGATTGAGATGGCCGACAACATCAAAAACCTCGGCTTCAAATACGCGACACGCTCAGGTGTTTCCATCGCGGTTACCGACTTGAATGTACCACAGCGTCGCACAGACATTTTGGTAGAAGCACAGCAACGTGTTGACCGCATTGATCGCAACTTCCGACGTGGTTTGCTGACGGCCGATGAGCAGTATCAGCGCACCGTTGACCTCTGGAATGAGGCGAAGGAAGATGTGCAGGAAGCTGTCACAAAGGCAATGGACCCTGATGGGGCGATTGCAATTATGGCTCTGTCTGGCTCGACAAAAGGTGGACTCGGCCCAATCACGCAGTTGGCTGGAATGCGTGGTATGATGGCGGATCCGCAAGGACGCATTATTCCCGTTCCGATTAAGTCGAACTTCCGCGATGGGTTGACAGCGCAAGAGTACTTTATCTCAACGCATGGTTCCCGTAAGGGGCTAGCTGATACGGCATTGCGGACGGCCGATGCAGGCTATCTAACCCGTCGTCTCGTCGATGTCGCACAGGATGTAATCGTCCACGCGGACGATTGTGGCACAACGAAAGGGATTGAAGTTCGTCGTGAGGACAACTTTGGTAAGCAAACGCTGGCAGATAGGTTGTGGGGCCGGGTGTCGGCCGAGACACTCCTCGACCCGAAGAGCGGCGACGTGCTTATCGAAGAAGGCGAGATGTTTACAGAAGAGGTCGCCCATCAGGTTGACATGATAGGGCTGCACAAAGTAGATGTCTACTCACCTATGACCTGTGAGAACCCGACAGGCATTTGTGCCAAATGCTATGGCCTTGATCTAGGCTCTGGCGAAATTGTCAAAATGGGCGTTGCAGTCGGCATTATTGCGGCTCAGTCTATCGGCGAACCCGGCACACAGCTGACGCTCCGCACGTTCCACACAGGTGGTACGGCGACACGCGGTGGTGACATCACGCAGGGTCTCCCTCGTGTTGAAGAGCTGTTTGAAGCTCGTCAGAAGCCAAAAGGCGAGGCAGTCATCAGTGAAATTGGTGGTGTTGCAAATATCTATATGTCAGAGGGCGTGCGCCATGTTCTCGTGACGGAAAGCAAGCTGATTGATGACGTTTATGAACTTCCCAAAGGGTGGGATGTCAGGGTGTCGGAAGGTCAGATTGTAGACATGGGCGACATCATTGCAGAAAAGGAGGCTGAAATACTGACAGCCCGCAATCGCGGTCGTATTGACTCGATTGAGAAAGGCAGTCTACGGCTTGTTTGGGAAGCAAAAGACGAGCGCGACTATGAGATTCCCGCTGGGATGCGTCTCATTTTAGAAGACGGCGAAACGATCCAAGCAGGAGCTGGTCTGACAGAAGGCTCAAAGAATCCGCATCAGGTGCTTGAGATTCAAGGACGCGACGCAGTGACAACCTATTTGCTGCGTGAAATCCAGAAAGTTTATCGGCCGCAAGGTCAAAACATCAACGATAAGCACTTTGAAGTCATCATTCGCAAAATGCTTTGCAAAGTGGTTGTGACTGCATCGGGTGACACCGAACTGTTGCCGGGCGACTTGATCGAGTCTGCTAACTTCCAACAGGTGAATGATGAGGTCGTCGAAGAGGGGGGTGAGCCAGCACAGGCACAACCTATCCTGCTCGGCATCACAAAGGCTTCACTAAACACTGAAAGTTTCCTCTCAGCCAGTTCCTTCCAGCACACCATTAAGGTGTTGGCTGGGGCAGCGATTGCTGGAAAAGAGGATATGTTGGTAGGTCTCAAAGAGAACGTCATCATCGGTAAGCTCATTCCAGCAGGTACAGGCTTCCAGACGGAAGAGGAAGAGGAAGAAATTGTCGATGAATTTGAGTTCCTCGCTGATTTGGACTTCTCCTCAATGCTGATTGGCGACGACACCGACGAGGCTGTGCTTGAAGCGATTGCGGAAGCGGCAAAGCGCGATAAAGAAGCACATCGTTAAACGATAGCTTATCGTAACATCATCACAAAAGCGGTATCCAGTGTGGGTATCGCTTTTTTGTTAAAGAACCCTGTTCAATTTAATGGAAATCAGCTAAATTAGGTGACGGTTAAGACCGTCCATTGTCTAATAGGTGTAATTTAGTTGAACAATGTAATAAAAGTGATCAGAAGAATATGCAAACATCCCCTTGAGGCGCGTACTCTTGTGATCGTTTTTTATAGAAAGGAGCAAATATGGCAAGTAAACGAGACTTTACAAGTAGTGAGTGGGAATTAGTGCGCGACTCGGCCGAATGGGTCTTCGCTGCAATGTCGGGCGCGGAAAAGACTGGCCTCTTCGAGCGCCGGCGTGAAAATTTGGCATTTGACAAATATGTTGACGAGTATGAGACACGTGATCCCATCGTCGAGCAAGTGCTTGAAGAACAGACCGAAGCAAACCAGCATGATAAGGCAGGCTATGACGAAGCACTTGTCCAACTGAAAGAAATTGGTTCCCTACTCGACAAAAAGGTGTCTGATGCAGAAGGCGACGCGATGCGTGAATTCCTGATGGATGCCGCAGGTGCGATTGCTGATGCGAGTAAAGAAGGGCTTTTGGCGAAAAGCGACCGTTCAGAAGAAGAAGAAAAGGCGATTGAGGCGATTGCAAAAGCATTGAAGGCAACGGCCGGTGCAGAACGCGCTCGTCAGACTCGTGAGCGTTTAGCGCGTGAGCGTGCGGCTGATGCACGTGCTGCCAAGGCAAAAGCTGCGGCCGATGCACGCGCTGCTGCTGCTGAGGCGGCTGAACGTGAAGCACAAAAAGCGGCGGCGGCGAAACGCGCTGAAGCGCGACGTGCGGCGGCGGCCGAGCGTGCGGCTGAAAAGCGGCGTAAGGCGGCGGTTGAGGCACGTGCAGCGGCACGACGTGCAAAGAAAGCGAAGGAAGAGGCTGCTGCAAAAGCTAAAGCTGAAGCTGAAAAGCAGGCACGTGAAGCGGCCGCTGCTAAAGCTGCGAAAGAGGCTGCTGCGAAAGAGGCTGCTGCCAAGAAAGCGCGTGAGGAAGCCGCTGCTAGAGCTGCTGCTGCCAAGAAAGCAACTGAAGAGGCTGCTGCGAAGGCTGCACAAGAAGCTGCTGCAAAGGCTGCTGCTGCAAAGGCTGCCGCTGAGAAAGCTGCTGCTGAGAAAGCTGCTGCTGCTAAACAAGCCGCTGCTGATGCTGCTAATAAAGCAAAATCAATGGTCGGTAAGGCTGCTGGGGCTGTCACAGGCGCGGTTGCGGGCGCGGCCGATACGGTTGCAACAAAAGCAGAAGCAGCGACAGAAGCAGTTGCTGAAGTCGTTGAGCCGCAACAACAGATTAAGACCTACACCATTCAACGCGGTGACACATTGAGCCACATCGCTCTGCGCTTCTACGGCAGCGCAAACCGCTGGCGAGAAATCGCGGCAGCAAACCGTGATGTCATCAAGAACCCTAGCTTGATCTACCCGGGCCAGGTCATCAAAATTCCAAACGCATAACATTGACCTTTGGTTAAAGAGATAAACATAGTTTGTCACAAAAAGAGGCATAAGAGTTTTTCTTATGTCTCTTTTTATTTTTTGAGAAACGAGACAAAATGTGTGTGCGTGCCACTCTTTTTGCACGTCTAGCGAATGTGTTAAACTCATGCCAATTACCACAGGGTCATTTTCAGACCCCAAGGAGTACAGATGGATTATAAGTTGTTGAAGGGTAGTGAGGTTAGTCGGCCGATTCGCAAAGAAATTAAAGAGCGAGTAAATTGGCTGAAAGAGCGAGGGTGGTCACCGAAATTAGCCTCGCTAGAGATTGGGCATAATCCAGCCGCATACCTTTACATTCGCAACCAGAAGCGCGTTGCGGCGAAAATGGGCATCCAGTTTGAAAACCGTAAGTTCAAGCACGACATCTCCAATCGAGAGATGCTCGCCACGATTCAGGCGATGAACGCAGACCCACGCATCACAGGCATCATCTTGCAACGACCTGTGCCGCCCCACATCGACCTGCAAACGATTCAAGGCGCGATTTCGCCACACAAAGATGTCGAGGGTATGCACCCTGCCAATATCGGCAAGGTCGTGTACGACGATTTTGTATTAGGGCCGTGTACATCGTTGGCTTCAGTAGAGTTATTGAAGGCGACAGGGCTTGAGATGAAGGGGCTTGAGGTGGTTGTGGTGGGGCATTCCGAGATTGTAGGGAAGCCTATTGCCCTGCATTTAATGGCGGATTTGGCAACGGTGACGATATGCCATCACGGAACGCGCAATCTCTCAGCACATACGCGGCGTGCTGACGCGATCTTTGTCGCTGTTGGCAAGGCGAGTCTCATCACGGGAGATATGGTGAAGCCGGGCGCGGCCGTAATCGATATTGGTATCAACCAAGTTGAGGTGACGGACGAAAACGGGGAACAGAAGATGAAAACGGTCGGCGATGTTGATTTTGAAAGCGTCAGCGAGGTGGCTGGTTGGATAACGCCTGTTCCGGGGGGGGTAGGGCCGATGACCTTAACAATGCTGATGAACAACACGGTTGCGGCCGTTGAACAGCAAAAGAAATCTTATGAACGGATGATAAAAGGATGAGTGCATCACCTAAGTTTGAAATTGTTGCCACGACGGGGCGCACGGTTGGTGTGCCATACTCTTTGCCCAAGGTGCTAGTCTTATTATTTCAGGATCAAAGCACGGCCGATGCTGCAAAGCAAATTAATGAGACGGTTCGTCGTGTCCATCCAGAGCCAGATGATTTGATTGTTGCATCGGCCGTCAATCTCGCCGGTGTCCCGCGCTTCATGCGTGGTATGGCGGACAAGATGTTGCAGAAAGCGTACCAGAATGCAGCAAAGCAGCTACCTGCGGATGTTGATCCTGCCGATTACATTGTGCTGTTGCCCGACTGGGGAGGCGACCTTTTTCGCCTATTTGACGTTGGGGATGTCAGCCGTAAGGCGTTGATGGTTATTATTGACGATGAGGGTAATATCGTGGCGAGACAGCAAGGCGGTAATTTAGGAAAGCTAGCGTTGCGCGAGTTGGATAAGCTAATCTAGATCACAAATTTCATCTCGCAAGAAGTCGGCCGACAGCACGGACAACTTATGCTGTAAGTCGCCGTCTCGTCATTCTTATGCCAACGTCATCTCGCGCTGCCAAGCGTCGCACCATCAACATTGCCCAATTTTTCAATCCGCTTCTAATCACAACGTTTCTGACACTGTTTTTCTTAAGTTGGGTCGTCTATCGGTGGCTTATCCGACCGTCTTTTCTACAAACCCTGCCTGCTAATGCTATCGAGTTTCTCGATCTCTATGAATTTGGCAGTACGGTCACGCTCATCTTACTCTGGGGCATTATTGTCTGGCGCAGACGTAAAAAGCCACCTGTTCAGGCAGTTGTCACACCACCCTCTGTTCCAGTTCCAACAGTGGCGCAACTACAGGCACTTGACCCTTATGAATTTGAAGCGTATGTCGCTACCGTTTTTCGCAAAAAAGGATATAAAGTCGAATTGCGAGGTGGGAGTGGAGATAAAGGTGTTGACTTGATCGTAGAATCAGATGCGCTTGGCAAACGCGCTATTGTTCAGTGCAAGCGTTATCGCAACAAAATCGGCCCCGACACAGTGCGCGAACTCTATGGAACCTTGATGCACGAGCGAGTTGCCCATGCGTTTTTGGTGACAACGGCCGAAATTTCGGCCGCTGCCCGCGAGTGGGGTCAAAACAAGTCGATGACTCTCATTGACGGTGAGACACTGGTTCGCATTGATCGAGTTCTATCAAATCCACAAACTAACAGTGATACTGAAGGTTTTCATGAGTTCACCGAGTAAACAGCCTTCCCCTTTGGCAGTGAATCAACATGTGGCGTATGTCCTCACGGGGATGCGCCTCTAACGCCTAGCACAACCGATCCCGCTGTTGGCTCGTATCACGTTTGCCACAGCCGCTTTCCCCAACCACGCCCAACGTCTGGTGGGACTATCCCAAAAAGTAGAAGCAGGAAGCCAGAGTAAGCGGTTAAGATAACCGTTTGAAAAAAAACAAAACTAGACCTCATGGATGCAAGGGTGGAGAGAACCTCATCGAGATCGCTAAGTATGCTCTGCAATAATCGTGTCTAACAATGCTAAATCGAGCGCAGATTCAACTGCATCAGCTAACCGCTCGAATGCTGCGTCAATTGATTGCCGCTCCGCGTCACCCGAATTTTGCCATCCCAGCGACCGCAACCACTCCCACCGTAACGCTTGGTTATCAAATAAGCCGTGTAGGTAACATCCCCAGATACGACCATTTGCACTGCTTGCCCCATCCAGAACGGTGGTCAAACGGCCGCTGCGGCTATCTAAACAGAGCCAGTTTTCGCCACCTATTGTGCGTCCCATGTGAATCTCATAGCCATGTATCAGCGAGCCAGCTAGATTTTTTAGCCAGCCATGCCCGCCAATCACTTTCCCGCCTGCACGATGGGTCGCTTTATCACCGACAAAGGTTGTTTCCAATGGCAGCAGTCCTAAACCGCGCATCTCTGTTCTGTCACCCTCGACCAAGTGAGGATCGTAAACAACCTGCCCCAGCATCTGATAGCCGCCACAAATGCCAACGACTGGGATTCCCTTTTGTGCCAAGCGTGTAATCTCATCGGCTAGGCCGCGTTCGTATAGCCAATCGAGGTCAGCCATCGTGCTTTTTGTACCGGGTAAGATGATGGCGGTTGGTGCAGCAAGCTGTTGAACCGAATCTACCCAACGAATACGAACCCCCTGCTCTCGCTGCAATGCGTCAAAGTCATCAAAATTGGAGATTCGTGGTAGTCTGATTATGGCAATGTCGATGTCTTGATCGTCATCGGCCGACAACTTCCAACCATCCAGCGCAACCGCATCCTCTTCCGGGATTCCCAAATCGGTCAGCCATGGCACAACACCTAACACAGGGCGTTTGCCCTTTTCCTCTAAAATTTGCACCCCATCAACAAACAAAGCTGGGTCGCCGCGAAATTTGTTGACGATAAATCCTTTTAGGAGAGCCTGCTCCTCTGGCGGCAAGAGCCACTGTGTGCCGAGCAGTTGAGGGAAGATGCCGCCACGATCAATATCACCAACGAGCAGAACGGGCGCGTTTGCATAGCGTGCAACCGCCATGTTAACGATGTCGCTGGCCTTCAAATTTAACTCGGCCGGACTCCCCGCTCCCTCAATAATAATCAGGTCATATTGCTCAGATAGTTGGTCAAATGCAGCCGTTACATGACCCCAAAGCTCACGTTTGCGCTCAAAGTAACTTTTTGCCCCCAGCGTTGTCCACGCCTTGCCCAACACGATCACCTGTGAGCGCGTGTTTGCCTCTGGTTTGAGCAGGATGGGGTTCATTTGCGCTGTGGGTTCGATGCCGGCAGCGAGGGCTTGCGTGATTTGCGCTCGGCCGATTTCCGCCCCATCCGCGCACACCCCCGCATTGTTAGACATATTTTGCGCCTTGAACGGCGCAACACGCACGCCACGTCGCGCATAAATGCGACACAGGGCTGTCACCAGCAAGCTCTTACCCGCAGAGGAGCTTGTCCCTTGAATCATCAATCGTTTTGTTGTCATAAGTTGTTGAGGGTGGCGGCTTAGAGGTTGTTGGGATGCCATGTTCGGCCGATATTATGCCGCATCTTCTGACGATAAGCTGTTTGTAGATCGATCTCGAGGATATTTCCCAATTTTGCTATGAACGCGAGGCAATCTGCCAGCTCCTCTGCAATATGTGCGTGTGCTTGGTCTGTCGCCCCATCATCCTCAGCACGTTGCAAGCCACGTACCGCATTGATCACCTCACCCACTTCGCCAGCCAAAAATGCCAAGTTGATCAGTGGCGTTTGATCAAACCCTTTTATCTCATCGAGCCATGCGTGAAACTGCTGCATATCACGCAGGCCGAGCGTCTCTTGGTCTAAAATGTGTTCCATTACAATTGGCTCCACGATCCAAATAACCCTTCCCCAAGCAAAATAGGTGGTGACTGTTTTAGGGTGATGTTGACGACGCGATTTTTGCCGTCCTGCACAATTGGCAAAACGATAGCATCGCTGTTTGGCGACCAGATGCGATGACTGAGCGCATATTGATCAAAGAAAGGTAAAAACTGATTGAGAAAAAGGGCGGATGGTTGAAAGTGAAATAGCTTTTGACGATTGTTGGCAACTAGGTCGATGATCCACAGCTCCATCTGGATCATTTCTTGCTGATTATTTGCCAACATTTGAGGTGGGTTATGCCCATTCAAATACATCACACCAGAGCCACCCACGAAACGATTAAACGTTTGTATCCGTGTTGGTGAAAAGTAGGCGATCTTATTGCCGTCGGGTGACCAGAAAAAGGCTAAAATTGGCTCTCCCGTAATGGGGCGCACATTGCCCTGTAAGCTCATTAGGCTGAGAGGGCCAAAAAAATGAGATGTTTTATTGCGTGGAGCCATGAACGCTAACTGGTTGCGCGTCGGTGACCAGCTGAGTGCAACTGCCCCACGATGTGGATGTGAGACAGTGCGCTCCGTTTCACGGTCTTCAATCACTACGAGAGTGTTTTCTGCATCATCAAGCGTTGCATAGGCCAGATAGCTGCCATCACCGCTGATGCCCGGTGCTTGAAAGTAGCCGGGCGTGGCATGATTAGGCATTTCAGGTGCTTCGTCGTGGGGATTAATCAGTTGCAGCCGTCCTGTTTCGCTTACACCGCTATGCAGAAAGAGCTCATTGGCCTGTCGCCCCCATTGCCAAAAAAATGGTTGTCCAAGCGCAATTAGCTTGACATGAGGGCGTTTTGTCGCGGTAACGGTGAAGAAGCCGATGCCGCCGACAGGATTATTGGCGATAAATCCGACATACTGACTGTTGGGCGACCAGTAGAGATAAAAAGGGGATTGGCGCGTGCCGACCAAGCTGCGATAGAGTTGCCACTGCGTGCCGTAAACTTCATCGCTAAACAGATAGATACCCGCCCCTGCTCTATCGCTACCAATCGCTGCAATATAACGACCGTCGGGCGACCAAACTGGAAATTGATAGAGGCGATCTCGGCGCGTTAAGATACGATACTCAGACCCATCAGGGTTGCACGTGCAGAGCCGCCCCGTTTCATCAATGAGCGCGATGCGATTTATCACAGTTGCCAACCGTACCCCAATTCGCGGTAATCCATGTCCGCAATCTCAATGATGCGCTCTCGGACAGGGGTTGCGCCTAATGCTGCATAAAAGTGTTTTGCTGGGTTTGCATCTAAGACCCAGACAAGGACAGAGCTGTGCCCCAATGTGTAGAGATGGTTGAGAAGTGTCGTGGCGAGATTTCGGCCGATGCCCTCCCCTTGTACCTCCGCCAAGAGATAGATTGCGTAAAGCTCGCCACTATAGTCGGGGTCATCATCACGCTCATCCCCGCCACTGACAAATCCAACAACTTCACCCACCTCATCTTCTGCTACATAAACGACATTTTGCTCGGCATACTCTGTCAGAGATGACCGCCATCCGGCTGTGCGCCGCTCAACCGATAGCTGCGAAAGTGTTGCTTCATCGAGAATATCACGATAGGTCGTCCGCCAACTGGCAACGTGGATTGCGGCAATGGCGCGGGCATCTTCAACAAGGGCAGGGCGAACTTTGATTTCCATAAGTGCAAGCGTAACAAAGTTGTGAAAAAACACAAATATCCCCCCTCGATTCTGAAATGATGTTGACGAGAACGCCAAGACCTTGCCACTATCGCGCTTAGATAGTAATGATGGACTTCTCAGTTTTTGCTGTGATTTCTAAACGTTATTGGGAACAAGCGGCGTGCTGTGTACAATATCCCTATGTCCCTACGCCGTATGATCCCTTTTCTTCTAATCAACATTTTGGTATCAGCTATTACAGTTGTGCTTGTTTGGTCAGCATTACAACGACGTGGTGCAGTCATCGCAGAGCCACCCAGCGTCGCAATTCCAACGCCAACGCTGCCAGCGATTGTCAGCAATAACGCCAACAACGCGAATACAGTCATTGTTGAACAACCCGCTGTGGAATCGGCCGCCGAGCCAACGCTGATCCCGCCCACACTTGAGCCTACTCGGCCGACAGGCCCGGTCGTCTATGTCGTGCAGCCCGGCGACTCGATGGGGGCTATTTCTGTTCAATACGATATTAGTATTGAGGAGATTTTGAGTGCAAATGGACTCGATGATCCCAACACCATATTTGCGGGTCAGGAGCTAACGATTCCATCAGGAGAGGAAGAGGCGGTTGATTCGGCCGATCCCGAAAACCCGCCCACACCAACCGCGATTCCAACGCTGCAAGTTGGCACATCGCTCTTTGAAATTACAGCCGTCAACAATGCGGGTGATGTCGCAACTGAGCAGGTTGTGATTGCCAACATTGGCACAGAGGCGGTCGATCTATCCAATTGGTCGATCAGCGATGATTTGGGAGATACCTACACATTTCCCTACTTGCTGCTCTTTGGTGGTGGTGCGGCGGTGACGTTAAATTCGACGACTGGCCTAGATGCAGGATTGACCTTCTATTGGGATCGGGACACACCCGCTTGGGAGTCGGGCAATGTGCTGATCCTGCGGAACCCAGAAGGGGAGATTTCGGCCGAATTTACCGTTCCATAAATGCTCGTTAAGCGGTTTCTACTTTCCATACCGATCTTCACTCCGCGCACGGAAGATCAGTTTGATCTGTGTTCCCATAAATGGGAAAAACTGACGGATTTGATTTTCTAAATAACGTTGATAGGTGAAGTGAACGAGTTCTGGATTGTTGACAAAAAAGACAAATACGGGGGGGGCAACACCCACTTGGGTTACATAGAAAAACTTGAGCTTTGACGATTTGCCGGGTGGTTGATGTTTGGCGACCGCATCGCGCACGACTCGATTCAGCTCACCTGTGCTGACGCGATGATGGCGCGACTCATTGACCTGCTCAACGAGTGGCATAATTTTATGCACGCGCTGCCCATTTTTCGCTGAAATAAACAGCATTTCGACATAGGGCATAAAATTGAGGTCTTCACGCAATTGTTCCATCACGTCATAAATGGTAAACGCATCTTTATTGACCGCATCCCACTTATTGACCAACACAATTACGCCTGCACGCGATTCCTCACCGATCATGCCAGCAATGTGCATATCTTGTGCTGTCATTCCCTGCGAGCCGTCAATGAGTAGCAGGGCAACGTCAGCCCGATCAAGTGCTTTAAGGGAGCGCAGAACGCTAAACTTTTCAATGCCCTGCTCAATTTTGCCGCGCCGTCGAATGCCTGCCGTGTCGATCAGCGTGTACGCTTCACCTTGCCAGCGGAATTTTGTGTCGATTGCATCGCGGGTCGTGCCTGCGATGGGGCTGACAATGGCGCGTTGCTCGCCGATTAGCTGATTGAGCAAGGTAGATTTGCCGACATTCGGCCGACCCAACAGCGCGATTTTGACCGTATCATCCTCTTCCTCGCTGATCTCGCTCGGCGGCAATTCCTCAATCAGCGCATCGAGCAGCTCTGCAACACCAGGCCCATGCAACGCCGAAACGGGAAATACTTCCCCTAACCCCAACTCGTAAAACTCAAACGCATCATCTTGCAGCTTGCTCGATTCCAGCTTGTTGGCGGCGATAAAGACTGGCTTTTTTGTACGGCGCAAAATTTCAGCAACTTCGCGGTCGGCCGCCGTAATCCCCGCCTGACCATCGACAACATGGATGATCGCGTCGGCACTCTCAATCGCCGTTTGTGCTTGACTGCGAATTTCGGGCATAAAGCGGCTTGAATCTTCCGAAAGTGGCGCAGTATGCCACCCCTCATCTAGCTCAATCCCGCCCGTATCAACGAGCATAAATGCGGTGTCGATCCACTCGGCCTCCGAGTAGAGTCGATCCCGCGTTGTGCCAGCGACATCGGACACGACCGCCATGCGTCGGCCGACGATCCGATTAAAAAGGGTAGATTTGCCGACGTTTGGTCGGCCGACAAGTGCAACAAGTGGTTTCATAATCGAATCAGTGTATACCGTCGCGGCAAAACGGCAATAGGCAGTGCGTTAAAGACCCAATGCGGCTCATCTGTCGCTGCTTGTGGCACGGTTCGCCAAGATGATTCAGGCAACTCTGCATCCTCTGTGACTGTGCGCGTGACAACGACGTTCACGATGCTGGGGATAAATGAGCGCATTTCGACCCCTTCAATTGTTGGGGGCGTGACGACGGGAACGATGATGTTTGTGCCTTCGCGTGCATCGTTGAGCGGCAGTTCGGCGCGTATGTCATCGGCCGAGATCGCATCCAGCGTGTCCAAATGACCAAACAGCGTGACCCGAATCTGTGTAATCGGAATAGTAGCCGTTAATTCAGGAGCCAGACCAATGAGGCTTGGCCTGACCTCAAAAACCCCCGTTGTCATAATACGATCAATCTCGATATTGGCGACAATTGGGCTCGTATCAAGTCTTTCAACACCTTCTGGCAGCTCAATTGCAATAGGAAACCGGTCTGATGAGTTTAACCCTGTAATTGGCACAGGCTCGGTTGCAATGACACGCAGACGATCTAGTATTTCAGGCGGCCCTTGCACCAAAATTGAGCGCGGTTCGGCCGTTGCATTCAACAGACGATAGCCCGGCGCTGGCAACCCCTGTAAATCGACTTGAATAGCCACATCTGCAATGCTCTCATTCTCGATGATCTCTGTCGAAACGGTTACCTGATCGGGACTAAATACAAGTCGCCCATTAGAAGTTCCAACCGGTTCATCATCCTTGTTGTAAATGGTGACGCGCCGCGTTTCTTCAAACGTCTGTTGGGTGCTACTGCCCAGCAAAACAGACACGCGGGCTTCTTTTAGCTCACTGAGACGACTTTGCGGCCCTGTGACTTCGATCTCCTCTGGTGTGACGCTAATTTCGCCCAAGGAATGAGTAGGGGGCAATGAGCCTTGAGTGGCTACATTGACAGGTAATGTGCTTGTAGTCTGGAAGTCGATGTCAACAACTGTTTGGGAGGGATCAATATCAAGTGACACATTATCATCCATTGCCTCACTCGTATTGACTTGGATCACAACCGTTTCTCTACCAATCGTCGTCAACGTCGAGAGGTCAAGCAACGCATTAAATGCAAGCGGGTCAAGTGCGTCCAATGAGTTTTGCGGCCCCGTAAACTTCACTTCAACGCGCTCTGCTGGCGTATTGAGCAAGATCACGTCATCAGGCGCAACAACGTTGACCGGTAGGTTGACAATTCGCTCTGCGTCCGGGTTTGCCTCACGCACCGCCACAGACCAGATAATGATGGCAAGCGTGAGCGCTAAGAGAAGAGAGGTGACGTTGCTGATGATTGCTCGAAAGATGCGACCCATGTGACTTTACTGTGTTGATTTTTCCAAAAATGCGTTCAAAACGTTTTCTAACTGGTTGGCTGGTTGCTTAGGTAAGATACGCCCGTTGTGGGCAATTGCCAAGTTGCCCGTTTCTTCAGAGACGACGACAACGACGGCATCCGTTTGCTCACTTGTGCCGAGTGCGGCGCGATGGCGCAATCCCATTTGACGATCAGACATGCGACTGCTCGATAATGGCATGACACAAGAGGCTGCGGAAATTCGGCCGTTGCGAACAATGACCCCCCCATCATGTAAATCGACATCTTTGTGAAAAATGTTGAGCAGTAGCGGTGTGCTAATAAGCGCATCGATCTTCACACCGGTGTCGATATACTCCTGTAGTCCCGTGTCGCGCTCGATGATAATAAGCGCACCGTGACGGCGTGTTGAGAGACGACGACACGCATCAGCCAGCGTTGTGACCCATTTATCATGCTCGCCACGACGTAAGATGCGCGTAAAAAATCCCGTTTGACCCCCTATTTGGGCTAAGGCACGCCGTAGCTCTGGCTGAAAGATAACCGGGATTGCGAGAAAGAGAGCTGGCAAAAGCTGACCGACCAGCCAACGTAGCGCCGTCAACTGCCCCAACTGCTGATCGACCACCGTCAGCAGCAGCGCGAATACGATCAGTCCACGAATCAACTGCACTGCCCGTGTACCACGTGCCAACATCAAGACACCGTAGATTACCAGCGCGACAAGAAAAATATCGAGAACGCTGAAAAATGTCAGTTGGGAGAGATAGAAGCTGAGATCGAGGGAGTCGAACAAGTCAGTCGGCAGTAGTCAGTTATCAGTGAACAGATGTTAGTGAACAGACATCTGTTATGGTACTGTTCACTGCACACCTGTCCGCCATTTACTGTTTACTGAAGTAAGGTTGCTAAAATTGCCTTTTGTGCGTGCAGTCGATTATGTGCTTGTTGGAACATGACCGACTTCTCACCGTCCGCAACTGCATCTGTGATCTCCTCGCCACGATGAGCAGGAAGACAGTGCAGAATGATTGCATCCGATTTGCTGTTAGCAATTAATTTTTCGTTGAGCTGGTAGGGTGGGAAGATTTTTAGACGCTCGGCCGATTCCGCTTCCTGCCCCATGCTTGTCCACACATCTGTGTAGATGACATCCGCCTCACGCACTGCTTGAGCGGGATCGCTGATAAAATCGATCGTCTGTGACTCACTGACACGCATTTCCATGCCCGTCTCGTAATCATCGCCCGGCAGTTGATAGCCATCAGGCGCGGCGACGATAAAGTTCATGCCCGTCAATGCTGCCCCATACATAAGGGAGCGCGTGACGTTGTTGCCGTCTCCAACATAAGCCATCGTCAACCCCTCTAGTTTGCCTTTGCATTCTAAAATGGTGAAGAGATCGGTCAGCCCTTGTGCGGGATGGTTAAAATCGGAGAGTCCATTGATGACAGGGACGCTAGCATACTCTGCCAGTTGTGAGATGTGTTTATGCTCAAAGACACGCGCCATGATGCCATCGACATAGCCTGATAGCACACGTGCAACATCTGGCACGCTCTCACGCCCGCCCATCTTGACCTCGTTAGGACTCAAATAGAGCGCGTAACCACCGAGATGTACCATTCCCATTTCAAATGAAACACGGGTTCGTAGAGAGGGCTTTTGGAAAACGAGCGCGAGGGATTTGTTGGCGAGAATCGGCCGATTCCCCCCACTTTTCCACTCACTTTTCAGCGAGGTGGCAAGGTCAAGTAAATTCCATAGTTCGTCAGCGGTCAAATCCGCCAAGCTCAAAAAGTGCTGCACGTACAGTCTCCTTTATGTATACATTTGGACAGAAAAGTATATCAGATTGGGAAAGAGGCGAGAAAGATTATATAAGGAAAACAATGTAATTCCGTTATAGGGATATTTTGACGTTAAATGGCGGATTTTACCCCTCAAAAAGTCCTGTAAGCTCGTTTGTCGTGTGTAATTCTTACTTGTTTCATTTGTACCGTTCGCATGATTATACAAACAGAGCGTCGTTTGGAACTGCGCGACTCATAAAGCTCAAATTGCATAAACGTTACCCGTTTTGCCCTGTGTCGTCGTATACGTCTCCGCTTTAATCCCACTATGAATAATAGACCTATTTATGTGCCACCCATGCGCCCCGGCGACATTCGGCCGCCCAGCAAAGCAATTTACGCTCAGATGGGCGAGGAGAACGTCCGCCAAATGTTGCGTGACTTCTACCAGCTATTGGGGCAATCATCCATTAAGGGAATGTTTCCAAAAGATTTAGAAAGAGCGAGCCAAAAGTCGGCCGATTTCTTCATTGGCTTACTCGGCGGCCCTGCCCTCTACCATCAAAGATACGGCAATCCCATGATGCGTGCGCGACACATGCCGTTTGTTATCAACGCGCAAGCGCGGCAAGCTTGGTTAGATTGTTTTGAGGCAGTTCTCGCCGATGCGGAAGAAAAATATGATTTTCCGACTGATGGATTGCCGGGCTTTCTGCAATTTTTGCGCGGCTTTTCAATGTGGATGGTAAACTCGGCCGAATGAACGAATATATCACGCTCCTCCGCAAAAATCGCGCCTATCGTCTGCTCTGGTTTAGTGCTGTCGCCAGCTATATGGGAGACTGGTTTAACCTGATTGCATCGGCCGATCTCATCGACTCACTCACCGACAGCGGCGCGGCGATCAGCTTTCTCTTTATCGCACGCTTTCTCCCCTCTTTTGTTCTTAGCCCGTTTGCGGGCGTGTTTGCAGATCGTTTTAATCGCAAACATTTGATGATTGTGGCAGATTTGGCGCGGGCGGGGATCGTGCTTTGTTTTTTGTTTGTGCGTTCGGCCGATCAAATCTGGCTGCTTTACGCGCTCACTGTTGCCCAATTTTCCTTTAGTTCAATTTTCATTCCCGCAAAATCGGCCGTTCTCGCTAACGTTGTAGACAACGAAGATTTAGTCACGGCAAATGCACTCGATAGCACGACGTGGAGCATGATGCTGGCTGTAGGCTCACTGTTGGGCGGCGTTGTCACGGCGGGCTTTGGCAGCAACACGGCATTTGTGCTGGATGCGTTGACGTTTGTGGCGGCCGCTGTCTTCGTTTTGCGGATACAAGCTCCTGTCAGCACGTTCACAACTGAGCAAAGCGCAAACAGTGGTGGCTTTCTCGAATTTATCGACGGGCTGCGCTATCTCAGAGGTTTACCGTTTATCTTTGCACTGGCCCTCGTCAAAGCGGGTGGCTCGCTCGTTTGGGGTGCTTCCAATGTCGTTGAGGTTGAATTTGCCAATGAGATATTTCCCATTGGGGGCGATGGCGCGACAACGCTCGGCATCATCTACGCGATTTCGGGGATAGGCACGGGGCTAGGGCCTATCTTTATGCGCCGCTGGCTCACCGATGCTCAACCCAGACTCCGTTTTGGCATTTTGCTTGGCTATCTTTGTGCTGCGCTCGGCATCACGCTTGTCAGCATCGCGCCCACATTTGTCGTGCTGGGTGCCGGCACGTTTCTTCGCACGTGGGGAACGGGCGTAATCTGGGTTTTCTCCAGTGCCTTATTGCAGATCAACGTCGCGGACAAAGTGCGCGGTCGCGTTTTTGCCTTTGAATTTGCCATGCTGACCCTCACACAGTCGATCTCTATCCTCTATGCGGGACAGGCACTCGACCGGTTTGGCTGGTCGATTCGCACGGTGACGCTATCCACCGCCATTGTAGGTCTATTCATTTCCCTTGCATGGGGCGTTGTCATCGCCCGCCAGCATCGTGTTGAGCGTGCCTAAGGCGTAATCTGAGCAAAAATGGGATTAGTAGTGACAAGACAGAGAGGATACCTGTCTCACGTTGCGCTGTATGCAACGGGGATTGTCATTCGCAATGCCCCCCTTTCTGCGTACAATAGCCCAGCATAGATATATTTGCTATTGGAGCGAGATTCCGAAAGAATCTCGTTTTTAACAAAATGGGACGCACACGCAGAAGACGAAAACGAGAACGAGGGCCATCGGCCGAAAAAGTACAAAAAATTACGCAACCGCTCTGGAATATCCCCGCCTATGAAATGGCGACGCAGGAACAGATTGAGTTGATACACGATAAGTCGATGCAAATTTTGGAGCAGGGTGGTATTGGGTTTTACTATGAACCGGCCGTCAAAATTTTGCGCGAACACGGGGTGCGCGTCGACGAGAATCAGGTCGCCTACTTTGACCGCGACCTGCTGATGGAATACATTGGCAAGGCTCCCAGTCAATTTACGTGGGGCGCGCGCAACCCTGCCAACGATGTGTTGTTGGGTGGCAATGCAGTTTGCTTTGCGCCTGTGGCAGGGCCGCCCTATGTGCATGATATTGAACGCGGCCGACGGGACGGCACGCTAGAGGATCAAATCAACTTCATCAAGCTGGCGCAAACGGCAAAATATCTACACACGACGGGAACTGAGACGTGCGCGATGACCGATGTGCCAATTGAGCATCGTCATCTCGAACTCGTTTATGCCCACTTCAAATATGGCGATAAGCCACAAATGGGGCATTACGGAATTGGCCTGATGGCGGAGGATAGCGTCAAGATGGCTGAAGTTGTCTTTGGTGCAGAGCAGATCGAGCAGAAACCGATGCTACACGGCATCATCAATGTCAGCAGTCCACGCCGACTGGATGATCGCATGTTGAGTACGGCGATTGCTTACGCTAGCCGCAATCAGATTATTGACGTGACCCCATTTATTTTGTCGGGGGCGATGGGGCCTGTCTCGATTTTGGGAACGGTCGCACAGCTCAATGCAGAGGTATTGGCGGGGATTGCATTCTTGCAGATGGTGCGTGCGGGTGCGCCGGCTGTCTATGGGTCGTTTCAAGCGATATTGGATTTGCAGAGCGGTTCACCTGTGTTTGGTGCGCCGGAAAGTCAACTTGCGCTCTATCTGAGCGGTCAGCTAGCCCGCCATTACAACATCCCATTTCGGGCGGCCGGCGCGTATGCCAGCAGCAAAGTGTCAGATACGCAGGCAGGGATTGAAGGAGTCATGTCGATGTTCCCATCGTTGATGACTCGGCCGAATTTCGTCCTACACGCCGCTGGATGGCTCGAAAGTGGCTTGACGGCCGGCTATGAAAAGTTTGTCATCGATCACGAGATGCTGGGTATGTACATTCGCTACATGCAGGGCATCAGTTGGGCGGATGACGAATGGGCGATGGAGTCGATCATCCATGAAGTGCCGCCCGGCGGTCATCATCTCGGCACGCAGTACACGATGGATCGCTTCCGCACGGCGTTTTATCGGGCTGAGTTATTTGACTATGATTCGGCCGAGACGTGGCAATCAAATGGCTCACACGAGACGCAAGCGCGTGCCTACAAACAATGGAATCAAATGCTGAGGGAATATGAGCAGCCCCCGCTTGACCCAGCGATTGACGACGCACTAAAAGATTTCATTGAACGCCGCAAGCCTGAACTGCATCCGTCTATGTTTGCTTAATGCGTGTGGCGGGAATGCACCTTTAGTATTTCCCATCCAACAAGCGCGTAAATTGCCATAATGAGGTCGAATTGCGGACACGCACGCGGTCTAGCCTGAAGCGATTGTCAAAATGATGGTCGATGCCAAAACTTGTGCGGACAGCCCCCCAAAGATCGAGATTCCGCACGACCTCAATCGTTGCGTCATCATATCGGCCGCCCGGATAAGCGAGAAAACGCGGTGTTCTGTTGATTTCGGCCGAGAGGCGATCTTGCGAATAGCCAATCTGGTCGAGCAAAAACGCCGCATCCCGCTCGCGCAAATCAGGATGTGAGCGCGTGTGAATCTCCATATCCATTCCTGCTGCTGCCATCTCCTGAATCATTGGCCAAGTCATATACTGCTCATTCCACTCGTCGGGCAGGTCGGTGATGATAAAAAAGGTCGCCGTCATTCCATACTCTCGCAAAATGGGAAAAGCATTCTCATAATTGTCACGGTGACCGTCGTCAAAGGTCAGAATCACTGGTTTAGGGGGCAGCGTCTCTACGTTTGCCAATGCACGTACCATCTGATAGAGCGAAATGGTCGTGTAGCCATTTTCGCGTAGCCAATTTAACTGTTCGCGCAAATTAGAGGGGGTGACGGATAGATCGAGCCGGTATTTATCTGCGTCTGCTGGTGGCTCACTGGTATAGTGGTACATCAGAATTGGCACACGCTCGATATAGTCGCCAGCCTCATTTGGGGTGGGCAGCGGAATTGGCGTAATCGGCAACCCGCCAACATCATTTGGCAGATCATGCACAATCGGTTCTGTCGGCACCTGAGTTGGAACGAGCGTGGGGGTGGGGACGGGCGTTGGTGTATGGCTAATGAGCGGTGTGAGCGTGGGTAATGGAATCGTCGGCTCTATTGGGGTAGCCGTCTTTGTAGGGGCTGATGTTAGGGTTGGGGCAATCGTTGGCGGTGGTCGAGTGGGGAGTTCTGCAATGGCGACAAAGGCTGTCGATTGTCCAATGGGTGTGGCGGAGGGCAATGTCGCAAGCACTGCATTATGCGAATCGGGATCAGTTCCATTCAGAACAGGATCGACCAGATTGAAAATGACCGCAGAAATCATCACCAGAACAAACAAAATGCCAACACATCCGATTGGGTCAAATCCTGAAAACTGCTGGTACGATTGACTCTGTTCGCGCATCGAGTAAAGCGTACCTACTGGAACTTACGATTTCAATAGACGATCACTAAACGATTTATCCTTTTGGCATACGCGGTGTGTAGTTGTTGGCTCCATCGGCCGCCTGAATGCGATAAACGCCCCGAAAATCATCTGGATCAGCAACTTTCCCCTTGCGTATGATGTGAACATAGTCGTCATACGCGAGCTGTCGCGCAAAGAGACGGACTCGTTTGAGTAGATTCTGCCAATCGTCGGGTTGAATTGCCCTCGCAATATCTTGCGGCCGCACAGCTTTGTCCGGAGCAACAGTGACCATTTCCATAATCGTGTCAAAAATCAGTTCGTCGCGGATGCGCCATTTTTTCTTTGGTTGTGGTTTTGCCATAATTTTGTTCAGTAGAGAATAAATTGGGTAGCGGAAGCTGTTAAGTTGTCAGGTCGATGGACCCCAAGTGGATAGCCATGTTGATGTCGAACAGTGCGGGTTTGATTTTGCCAACTGAGGGTGTGCGTTTGGACTTGACGTTGTTTTCGGCCGACCTGAACCTCGACATCATCCTCCCGCAAAACATCCATCTCGACCCCGATCAGCTTCACCTCACCTTCGACATTAGCCAATAGCGCAACTTTGCCACCCACAAATTGCCGAGCTAGGAGAGCAAGCCCCGTTGTTGAAGGGAAAAGAAGCGCGTCGGCAGAAACCACGTTCTCCACCCGCTCCCCCGCCACAACGCGGCTGTTGATAAAGCGTCCATCCTCAAACAGAATCGACCCGCTTACTCGTTTACCGTCGCCAAAGTGACGATAAACCAAACGTTGTAGAAGACCGTTTTTATCTTCGATCCAGTGGTAGAGATAGCTCCTGTTCCCGTTCCCCCGTGCATCAAGATCGACGCGCACGATCAGGTCATCCCGATCTGTGCGCGTCATGCGCCACTGTTCTTTTGTTCCCGTCGCTATTCCATCCTGTGCGTAGCGCAACAGGCCAGCCGCGACGGGATGCTCATAGCTTTTTTCGTTAACTAGGAAGCGCATCGTCGTCAAAAAGCCCCATTTCGGTCTCTTCAATGATGTGGTCAACAACCGCCTTCAACGCCTCATCTGTATTTGCCTCGCCGCCATGATCGTTGAATACTTTCAACTGACGATCTGCGCTTGTTCCATTCTCAAGGATGGTGTAGACGTACTCGATCTCTTTGCGGCTGCCGAGTTCATCAACGACATCATCGACGATACCGAGCAGTTCATGGATGAGTTGTGGAAAAGCGACCTGCTCGTTGCGGCCGAAGTCGATCATCGAATCCTGAATACCAAAGCGCATCGCACGCCACTTGTTCTCGGCCGTGTGAAAGTTACGATAGCTGCGCCACGACATGTTTTGCTTCCGCAATTTCAACAGCTTGGCACAAATCGCTTGGAAAAACGCCGCCATGCAAACGGCTTCATCGACTTTTGTGCAGATGTCGCAGATGCGGAATTCGAGCGTGTCAAATTTGGGGTGCGGCCGAATGTCCCACCAAATTTTGGCTGATGTGTCGGCCTTGCCAAATGCACCAGCGGCCGCTAACGTCTTTTCATACCGTTGAAACTCAGCCCAAGAGACAAACGATGGCGGTATTCCCGTGCGTGGCAGCATTTCAAAAACGACACTGCGATACGATTTCAGGCCGGTCACCTGCCCCTGCCAGAAGGGGGAGCTTGTTGAGAGAGCCAGCACGTGCGGAATAAAGTAACGCGCTTGGTTCATAATCTCAATCATAAGATCACGATTTTCAGGGTTTTCGTGATGCCCAAAACCAACATGCACATGACAACCAAAGATCAACAGTTGACGCGCAACGCCCTGCATATTGTCGAGCAGTTCTCGATAACGTTCCCCTTCCGTGATATTTTGTTCGCGCCACTTAGCAAACGGATGGGTAGAGGCGGCCGCAAACCGCATGTTACTTTCACGCGCAAGCCCAGAAACCTGTCGTCGCAAACGTATCACTTCCGAGCGAATCTCTTGAATGTTTGAACAAACATTACTGCCAACTTCGACCTGCGATTGCATAAACTCTGGCACAATTTTGATCGGGTCTGGCCTTGAGGAGGCCGTGGACATGAACTCACTGATATAAGAATGCAAATTGCGCGTCTCAGGGTTGATAATTTGATACTCTTCTTCGATTCCGAGTGATAAAGGGGGGGCAGCATTAGACATTATATTTTTCCTTCAACTGGTGGGGGATGTGTACGTCAAAATGATAAATTGCGCTCATTTTTGCCGATTATATCATGGAAAACCTCAGCAGTTCAAAATCGCCAATTTGGTTACGCCTTATAGCGCACATCGTCAAAATATGCGTCGTATGCGTGGTTGCTAGTGAAGAAGCAAGACCAAAAGCGCATGCTCTCTTACCACTTGCGGTTTACCGCTCTATGTTTTACGCTGATTCCACTTCAATGTTACAATTAGCCCTCACTATTCAACATAGAGACAACTGCACATGCTTGTTATTCCAATTTCCTCCGAGTTATACAAAACATTTAGCGCAGTCGCGCAAACGAAGCGCATGGTATTTATCGCAGGGTTGCCCGGCGTTGGCAAAAGCCTGCTGATTCAACAGCTTGCACTGATTGCCAACGCGGCCGGGCGCACCGTGCATACAATTCAGTGGGATGTGTCTCGTCAAGCGTTTGAGACACCAGATATTTTGGCAAAATACCCCGAAATTGATGGGGTGACCGACCCGATGATACGGCGTGCGGTGGGAATGTGGGCGCGTGAAGTGGTGGCACGATGGGACAGCGCAAATAGTGATCCTGCACACTTGTTGATCGGAGAAGTGCCTTTGATTGGCAATCGCCTGATTGAGCTAGCACAGGTGCGCGACGATGATGCGGAGAAAATTCTGGCATCAGACTCGACGTTGTTTGTTGTGCCGGTGCCATCGTGGGAGGTGCGCTCACATATTGAAAGGGCGCGGGCGCGAACATCGGCTAATCCACAACATGAGAAGGAAAAACAGGACGCGACTCCCGATGTACTGCGTGCGCTGTGGGAAGAGATGAACGGATTAGCGCGTGAGATTGGGTTGACAAAAGCGCGACGCGATACACCGTATAATCCGTATATTTATGGCGGATTGTATGCAGCGTTATTGCGGCATCGTCATAAAGAGATGATTTTGGTGACGGATGTTTTGCGGCCGAAAAAATCAGTCTACGAGATGGATGTGATTGCGAGTGAGCTGGCGGCGACATCGGCCGAGTCCACCTGCATCCTCACCCAGCTTGAAAACCAGTTCACCCACGCAGAGATCGCGGCTCAAGTCGAAAATTGGCACAGTATCGTTACGGATTCACCGAATGAAATGGTCGATCATGGCAATCCACTGCTCTTGCCTACGCCGTCTGTATTGGAGACGTTGCTCGACGATGGCGACCAAGTCCGCGTTGAAATTGACGGCATTGGCGCACTCGAAAACGAAATCGTAGATAGCTTATAGGAGAGATCAAAATGTGGGGCGAAATTATTTGGCGACAATTTGGGGCAGCAATTGATACATTGGAAGGGGCGATCAATGATTGTCCGGCCGAGCTTTGGGAAGTCAACATCTGGCCTCTAGCCGGCGCACCTGAAGGATTTTCATCATTCTGGAACGTCACCTTTCACACCCTTTTCTGGCTCGATCTTTATCTCAGTGGCACAGACATTGGCTTTGAACCGCCTCCCCCCTTCACACTCAACGAGCTAAGTGCAGGTGGGAAAATGCCAGAGCGCGTCTATTCAAAAGCTGAACTGCTCGATTATTTGAAGTACTGCCGTGACAAATGCGGTCAGAAATGTTTTGGCTTGACGGCCGAATCAGCAACCCATATCTGCAAGTTCTCGAATGGACGTGAGCGCGGCTATGGGGAGCTTTTGCTCTACACGATGCGCCATGTTCAAGAACACGCCGCCCATTTGAGCCTCTTTCTTGGGCAGAACGACGTATCGGTTACTGGCTGGATCAGCACGGCGAAGCGTAGGGTTTGAGTTGGGGCTGTGTTCGGGGGGCTGGAACCACAGCCGTCACAGTTGAACGCAACGCCGATTATCGCGCCAGAGTGACCGTCTACAAAACTGAAGATTGACTTATGAATGCTATTTATCTTGACAACAAAAATTTAAGCGTGCGAAATAATTACCCGCAGCCAGAACCAGCAGCGGGAGAAGCCTTGATCCGCGTGACATTGATCGGCGTGTGTTCAACGGATTTAGAGCTAGTGAAGGGATATTATCCTTACAGTGGTGTGTTAGGCCATGAGTTTGTGGGAGTGGTCGAACGCTGTGAGAATGCTGAGTGGGTGGGGGAGCGTATCGTGGGAACGATCAACATTTCGCCCACGTGTAATGGCTCTTGTGGGTTGCGTTGCCCTGAGCATTGCCCAAATCGCACCGTCTTGGGCATTGTGGCAAAAGATGGCGTGATGGCGCAATATGTGACGCTACCGACACAAAATCTGTTACGTGTGCCAGACAACGTGCCAGATGAATCGGCCGTCTTCACCGAACCACTAGCTGCCGCTGTGCGTGTGACCGAGCAGACAGCCGTCGCAGGTAAACGGACAGCAGTCGTTGGACCGGGTCGCTTAGGGTTATTGGTGGCACAAGTGTTGCGTCATTTCGGGGCGGACGTAACCGTTGTTGGTCGGTCGGCAGCGTCGCTTGAATTACCGACCAATTTAGGATTTGTGACAGCAAGCAATGAGGATGATCTAGCGGTATTTGATCTAGTCGTTGAGACGACCGCTAATCCAAACGGGTTTGCATGGGCGGTGGGGCATGTTCGGCCGAATGGAACCATCGTTCTTAAATCGACCTATGCAGACACAACCCCACCTGACTTTGCCGCACTGATGGCGCAAGTTGTCGTCAACGAGATCACACTGATCGGCTCACGTTGTGGCCCCTTCCAACCCGCGCTCGATCTGTTGGCAGCAGGAGCGGTTGATGTGTCTGTGTTGATCGAACACGAATATCAGCTAGAGGAGGGACTGGCAGCGTTTGAACACGCGAGTCGGCCGAGTGTGCGAAAAATTTTGTTGCGACCTTAGGGACAAGACCTAGCGTACTCTCCGCTATAGTTGTGATGCAACGACGATTATGGAGTAGAGCTTCAATTGTTCCTTCACCGCCCACTGCGCCACCACTTCTCCCAGATGCACGCTTTTGCTATAATGGTGACGATACAGACTCATCTTCAAGCAAAAATCCTCTTTTGTCTCTATAGTTTCAAGTGAGCTGTTGTCGGGCTATTCTGGTTTGATATCGGGAATAGAGGAAGGCAAAAAGGAGCATTAGGTTGGGACGATACAAACCATCAATGGGAACAAGACAGCACCGAAGAATAAAGCCGCAACAAGTTCTTTCCAAAATACAGCCCCATGCACAAAATTGCCCTTCTTTCCGATGTACACGGCAATCTGCCCGCCTTGCAGACAATTTTAGAACACATTGACCGCTGGAATCCAGATAGCGTGATCGTCAATGGCGATGTTGTCAATCGAGGGCCACAACCGCGCGAATGTTGGGAGCTAATCAGCGAGCGGCTCGATAATGGCTGGCTGATGACGATTGGCAATCATGAACAGTATGTGTTGGAATGGGCAGAACCACGCCCAGATTTGTCAGAAATCGACCGTGATCTTTTCGCTTCATCACTCTGGTCACGCAACTTGTTGACAGACGAACAAATTACACGCATTCGGCAGCTCCCAGTTTCCTGTTCAATCGTGTTGGGTGGCAAACAGGTGCGTGCCACTCATGCGTCTCTAAAAGGGACACAGGACGGCATCGTGCCATGGACAGACGACGCTGTGATCGTTCAGAAGATGCAGCCCGCACCAGATGTGTTTATCACAAGCCACACGCATCGTATGTTTCATTGTTATGTCAACGGAACGCTGGTCATCAATACGGGAGCGGTCGGGGTTCCGCTGGATGGGAACGTGCGAGCGGGGTATGTGCAGTTGGTTTGGGATGGGAAGGGGGGATTTTCGGCCGAACTAATCCGCCTCCCCTACGACCGCGCCGAAACAGACCGTCAATATCAACTCGCAAATTATAGTGAAACCAACGGTGCCTCGGGCGCGCTTTTGTATGCTGAATGGCGCGATGCACGCTCTTATGTACCAGACTTTTTTAGGAAATACGATGATATTGTTCGCGCTGGGGATTTATCCCCACGTGATGCAGTCGCACGCTATTTGAAAGATCGAATTTAAGCCAACTTATGCCGACCATTACTGTAAACGACAAACAGATCAACTATTTTCACAACAAACGCGCCACCCCACAGCCAGCCATTGTCCTAGTGCATGGCGCGGGCGGCCGCAGCCAAAGCTGGCCATATCAATGGCAGCAAACGTATGGCACACGCGCCAGCCGTATCCGCCGCTGGGTCAGTGATTATCCCGTTTATATCCCCGACCTGCCCGGACATGGGCAATCTGACCCACCCGGCTATGACAGCATCGAAGCGTATGCTCAGTTTGTGATTGACTTCACAAATGCACTTGGCCTAGAAAACGTCGTTGTGGCAGGTCATTCGATGGGTGGCGCAATCGCCCAAATGATCGGCATCATGCGCCCCGCTAACTTGCGCGGTCTTGTTTTGCTTGGCAGCGGCTCAAAAATGGTTGTGAACGACCTAATTTTGAACGGATTGCAGACAGATTTTGAGAAAACGGTGCGTCTAATCGCCAAATTTTCTTGGCATAAAGAGGCAACCCCCGCATTTGTTGAAACGGGCATTTCGCACATGTTGGCGACAGAGCCAAAGGTTGTTTACGAAGATTTTGTCGCTTGTAGCAATTTTGATGAGCGTGAGCGCGTTGGCGAAATTGATGTGCCTGTCCTCGTTGTGGGCGGGATACATGATAAAATGATGCGGATGGCAGCCAGTGAAAAAATGATTGAGTTGATGCCGACAGCAAAGTTAGCGACAATTGATGCAGGACACTTTATGATGTATGAAAAAACAGCACAGACAACAAAAGCCATCGTGCAGTTTTTAGCAAGATTGGAGAAACAACTTAACCAGTAAGTTTGACAACGATTCAGTTGATAAATGTTATGATTTTCACGGTTATTTGACCCTGAATTAGGCCTATGTTAGACTGCCAACGGTAAATCATGCGGTTTTTGCCATCTTAATAAACATGGTATGTTACATGTGAGAAACATTCAAAAGTGAGAGGAAAAAGTAATGAAGAATTATAGAACTAAAACCATATTCGCCCTTTGTGTGATTGTCATGATGCTTTTGGCAGTCGGTTGTACCAATGATTTGGATCAGGAATTGCCCGATAATAGTCCTGGCACAGTTCAAGATTTGCCCGGAGCTGGTGAGGCAGGGACAAATGGCACAGCAACAGACGGCACGACAACTGATGGCGTTATCATCGATGATACAACAACGGATGGCACGGTTGTTGATGGCACAGCAACGGACGGTACAGTTGTCGATGGCACTGTGACTGACGAGACTGCAACCGATGGTTATCCTGTAACAGACGAAGGAACAACTGATGGTGGTGTGGTAGCTCCCGTTGATGGCAGCGGCGAAGCTCCTCCCCCTGCTGAAGGTGGCGAAGCTGCTCCTGCTGATGGCAGTGGCGAAACCGCGCCCGCCGAAGGTGGTGAGGCTGCTCCTGCTGATGGCAGCGGTGAGGCTGCGCCCGCTGAAGGTGGCGAAGCCGCTCCTGCTGATGGCAGTGGCGGGGCTGCGCCCGCTGAAGGTGGCGAAGCTGCTCCTGTCGATAGTGGCACAGGCGTGGGAGCAATTACTCACGTCATCCAGCCCGGCCAAACAGTTAGCACCATTGCACAACAATATGGCGTGACCGTCGAAGACATTGTTGCAGCAAATAACTTGGTCAATGTGAACAGTATTGTCGCTGGACAGTCATTGCAAATTGTCGCTGGCGCAGCTAGCGGTGGGGGTGAAGAGTCGGCCGAAGCCGCCCCACAATTCGACCCCAATAACCACTTTATCCACGTCATTAGCTACGGTGAAACACTGGGCATCATTGCACAACGCTATGGCTTTACGATTGCAGAGTTGGCTGATTACAACGGAATCACCGATGTGGACAACATTCAGTTCAACCAAGAGATCAAAATTCCGATTCGCTAAAACCAGCGAGTTGCTCATTATTCAAACCTATTGATTGGCTGCGTACTGGGTAAGCACAGTACGCAGTTTTTATTTATGGACACATTACAAAAAACCGTTTTATGGGATGGAAAGTGGCAGTTTCGGCTTGACAGGGTGCGTTTAGAGAGCGGATATGAGATGGATTTGGCACTGATCGAGCATCCGGGATCGGTGGTGCTTGTGCCGATGGTTGGGGATGATGTGCTGATGGTTGAGCAGTTTCGGCCGGTCATCGGCCGCAAGCTCATCGAGCTCCCCGCCGGCACGCTCGATGCGGACGAGCCACACGTCGAAGCAGCCCAGCGCGAGCTGCGCGAAGAGACAGGCTATCGAGCGCAGACGTTGACGCTATTGGGCGACATGCTGCCCTCGCCGGGGACGAGCAATGAGGTGATGAAAATCTATTTGGCGCAGGGGCTGTCAGAAGACCCGTTGCCGATGGATGAGGATGAGGAGATTGAAATTCGGCCGATGCCGCTCAAAATGCTCGTCGAGATGGCATTGCAAGGGAAACTGACTGATGCAAAAAGCGTTGTGGGCGTGTTGCAAGCAAATGCGTTTTTGAATGGATCGCAGTGATGGCGCGTTGGCGTGCGCGAATTGAGCCAGCTACCTAGCGCGGCAACGTCATCTCTAGGTCAGGATGCTTAAACGTTGGCAGCGCATTTTCAATCGTGACGCGATGTTTTGCATACCAGTCTGGCAACTTTAGATGCGTTCCTAGCTCGTCTACCGGCTCGTCATAGGCAAAGCCGGGTGCATCCGTTGCCACCTCAAACAACACGCCGTTTGGCTCACGAAAGTAGATGCTGTGAAAATACTGGCGATCCTGCACAGGCGTAACATTCAGTCCTGCCTGTCGCAAGCGTGCCAAGTATTCCTGCTGTTCGCTGTCATCGACAGTGCGAAAGGCAATGTGATGCACAGAGCCAGCCCCCATCCGTCCGCGTGGCTGCCCCGGCCGTTCGAGCAGGTCAACGTATAGACCGATGTCGTTTGACGCGCCCGCATAGCGATGGCGTTGCCCTTCCTGCCCAACTTTTGTGTAGTCCATGCTATTTTGTAAGACACGGGCGGTTGCCTCGGCCGAATGAACCCAAAGCGTCGCCCCATGAAAGCCCAAAATTGCATGTTCCTCTGGCACCTTCCCGCCCGCCCAAAAATCAATCGTGGCAGGATCATCACTTGTAATTAGTTCGAGTGGCATTCCGTCAGGATCGTGGAATGGTAAGACGGTTTGCCCAAAGCGCGTTTGCTCCTCGCCCAAAACAATATCAAATGAGGTGAGACGTTCGCGCCAATAGGGTAAGGATGTCGGCCGAATGGCATACCCAACCGCCGCCACTTCCCCATTGCCACGCACGCCGTGTGCCGCATTTTGCCATGGGAAGAACGTCATAATCGTGCCGGGCGAACCCGTTTTGTCGCCGTAATACAGATGATAGGTGCCGGGGTCATCAAAGTTGACCGTTGTTTTGACGAGACGCTGACCTAAAACGGTGTGGTAAAAATCGACATTAACCTGCGGGTTTTTTGCGAATGCCGTGATATGATGAATGCCTTGAATTGGTTGCATTTTTAGTGACCTCTGTTGCATGATGTGGCTTGTATTTCTTTTGATTTTGCAAACGGACGATAGTCCGTTTGTGTAGATGTTACTGGTTTGAAATCGGTGTGTCAAGATAATAGCGGTAAGAAACGGGTCAGAATGATTATGGAAAAACAAACAACTACGCTCGACATCACGCAATCAACAACTGGCCGTCGTCGTGCCGATGCGGTTGCGAATCGCAAGCGTATTTTGAAATCGGCCGAGCGTCTCTTCGCCAAACACGACATTGCCGACGTGAGCATGGGAGACATCGCAAAAACGGCCGGTGTAGGAAAGGGAACACTCTATCGTTGCTTTGCAAACAAAGGAGAACTGTGCATTGCGCTAATGGACGGAGAGCTACGCGATTTTCAAGATCAAGTGTTTACGGGTTTTCAGACTCGCTATGGAGAAGACGGGATCGCTCATCTGACCTACTTTTTGGACGCTGTTGTACGCTTTTTTGACCGCCACACGCAATTGATGTTAGAAGCACAGCAGTTTGGCGTTCTGCTGCAAACACGCGGAGCTATCAACCAAACATCGGTACATGGCTGGTTCCATCAAACGGTCACGCTACTGGTGCGGCGAGCGCAAGGGGAAGGGAACGTGGCGGCCGATTCAGACCCCGCCTATCTCGCCGATCTCATCCTCGCGCCACTCAACCCCGTCCTGTTCCGTCATCAGCGACAAGTTGTCGGGTTGAGGTTGGATGATATGAGCAGGAATTTATGCCAGTTTGTCTTGCACGGTATCGCGCAACCTCGTTAAACTGTGTGGAATGCACACAACTCATTTTTGCAAAATAGCGATATATTTGCTTTTACTGCTCTCAATTGGCTGTCGGCGCACGCTTGATGAGATGCCGACCCCAACGGTGACGATGACACCGCCCGAAATGACAATTGCTGTCGAAATGCCCAGTCAAGTTGAACGCGGACAGCGGTTTAACGTCTTGGTGCGAGTGAGCAATTTATCGGCCGAGACCGTCGAAAATCTCTCCGTCGTCTTCCCAATTCCGACTGGCGTGGTCAACATCGTCACACCAATCGATGCGACGGAAAATGACGATACCCTAATGTGGTCAATCGACAAAATTCTCGCGGGTGCAAGCCTGACCGAATTCCTCACTTTTGAGGCCCCGTTTGACTCCCACGATTTGACATTGCCCGCAACGCAACTGCTTTTTGAGGATGCGCCGATAGCAAGCACAGTGCCATCATCCTTCGCTGTTGCTGGGGGAAATTTGCCCATCGAGATCGCCCGTGAAAAAGTGGGCGAAGCGGTCAGCGTGGTTGGCGCAGTGACATTTTATGCGGGTCGAACTTTTTATGTCGCGGACGAAACGGGCGGCATCCGTGTGCAGGTTCCCGAAGACGCGCCCAACCTCACTTTTGCACTAGGTCAAATGGTGACCGTTGCAGGAAACGTCTCTTTATCTGGCGACACCGCTGCTATCTTGCTCGATGCGGAGACGCTTCGTGCGGCTCCCTGTCCAACCTGTTCTTTGCTCGCCATTGCTGCGACTGAAGAAAAAATGCTGGGACAGTTAGTCTCGGTGGCTGGGACAGTGCGGGAAGTTGTAGTGACAGACGACGGCACACGCATTGTTTTAGAGCGTGATGATGGAGCAATGCAGCCAGTGTGGATTGATGAGCGGCTGGGCATTTCGGCCGAGTCGCTCATCCTCGATCAGCAAGTCACAATTATTGGCATCTACGACGATTGGAACGGCGAGCGTGTGATTGCGCCACGCCAACAGACCGATCTCACCCTAATTTTTCCACAAGCTCTGCGCCTCACGTCTGATGTTCCGACGTATGTTCCGATCACCAAACCAATTACCCACACGCTCACGCTTCACAATGATAGCGACGAAACACATAAAAATATCGTCGTCAGCGTAACCGTACCACGCCTGTTTGACGATTTGTTCGCAGGAACCGTTATCACCACGAGCGGCAATGGTCGAGTTGGCACAGATGGCATTATCTACTGGGGGGTTCCTGAATTATTGTCAAACAGCTCCCACACATTGACCTATAAGATCGAATACTTTGGAAGAGGAGCTGCATCGACAGAGCTGTTGGCACGTGCTGAGAGTTCGGCCGATCCAGCCAAGCTGACCGAAACGATCTATGTTGGTCAACCGGTTCCTATCTTCGCCATCCAAGAAGGCGAGCAGTCCCCACTGCGCGGCCGAGATGTGCTGATAGAAGGGGTCGTCACGGCGGTGACGGCAGAACGTGGCGGCTTTTTTATGCAGCAACAGTCTAACATTTTAGTGCGTGGTGTGGGCATTTTTGTCGAGACACTCGGTGAGCCAACGGTCGTGAGTGGGGATGTCGTGCAGGTGCGCGGCATGGTGCGAGAACGCAACGCAGAAACAATTGTCGCCGCCGCACGTGATGGAATTGCGCTGCAATCGCGTGATAATCCGCTGCCAGAGCCATTGCCGCTCGATCCCGTGGGAGACTCAAACGAACGCCAAGCTTACATGGAGCCATTTGAGGGAATGCTTGTCGAGCTAATGGAGCCAATGCTCGTCGTCACGTCAACGGCCGAGACGACCACAGTTGTCTACGAGCGGCATGGGCTAGAGACAAGCGAAGCAGCCCATTTTATGCTGGTGCGTGGGCTGCCAAGTTTAGAGCGTGGGGAAGTGTTGGAGCCGTTTTTGGGAGTGGTTGTGGCCGAGTTTGACCAATATGTGATCTATGAACACACACACTTATTCGTAAACCCGTAACCATCATGAAGTTTTCATCACAAGGGTTAAACGTATTGCGTAGACTAGATACGCAACACGCTCTAAGTCGCTCAGGAGCGTGCATTGCTTAGCGTGGAAGGTATAGTTCAAAAACGGTTTGCTCTGCACCAGCAAAGATAGTTCCGGTGTGATTTCGGCCGAATGTGAGCAAAATCCCCGCTTCCTCTGGCAACGTGCCTTCTAATGCAACCTGCCATGCCCCATCCATAAAGCGCAGTGATTGAATCGTGCGACGACAGAGATCGGCGAAAAGATAGACGCGCTCGCTTCCCTTGTAGACCACTTCACCCCCTGTGACGGAACAGCCCATCGTATGGTCATATTCATAGATTGATGGCGTAAAATGGTCGGGGTTGCCACAGCCTGACTGTCCTTCCGACCCTTCGTAGCAAGGCCAGCCATAGTTGAGATTACGCACGCCAAACGGCAGAAAGTTGACCTCTTCAAACTTTCTGTCACCGACATCACCGATAAAAATATCACCCGTTACAGGGTCAACCCCTATGCGCCATGGATTGCGGAGGCCGCGCGCCCAAATTTCAAAAGAGACCCCCTCACCGTCCACATCGAGTCGTAACAATTTGCCCTTTAGCGACTCAGTTTGTGCGTGTCCAGAGTTATGGTCGTCCCCTACCCCTAAATAAAGGTAGCCATCTTTGTTAAAACGCAACGCGCCTCCATTGTGAAAGAAGGCTTCCATGCTAATCATCAGTTGGATTGCGGCGGAAGTAGGATCAGCGACATTCTCATCGGCCGAAACCGAAAACCGCGTTACGTAAAGCCCATCTCCACGCTCTGTTCCAAAATAGGAGACATAAAAATAGCCATTGTTTGCATAGTCAGGGTGAAATGCGATCCCGTACAATCCCGTTTCGCCCTCGTCCGATTTAACCTGACTCTGAATGTCGAGAAATGTAGAAAGCGTCCCATCTGCTTGGACAACTTTGATGAGACCAGCGCGTTCGGCAACGAATAAACGCGCGTCACCCGCGTTGACCACGTCCGTCACAAAATTGAAGCTATGAGGGAGTGGATTGGCCTCAAAGGCACGTTCTGTGGCAAGGAAGGGGAGGAATAGTTGGCTATCGGCCGAGTTTGCTCTCAAGAGGCGTGCCGCAAACAGGCTGGCACTCAGCAAGAAAATCAATAGGAGCGTATTATTTTTTAACATAGTAGTTGGTCTCATAATTGGCAAGCAAAAAAGACATGGAGCAGATTATATAACGCCACACCGTGCCTGCTCAAGCTCAGAGATTGACCACAGCCTCACATGAGCGAAGATTGAATTCGGCGTTGAAAGATGATATTTGGAGTGCCTCATAGTAAACTTGCCGTGTATAGAAAGAATATCAGTATTTATTCATGCGAAGCTCGGCGAACCCCTCGCCTATCTTCAATCACTCGACTAAGAGGTGTATATTGTGACCGCATTATTTGAACAAATTGACCATGGTTCTGTGACATCACCCAGTAGGTTTGTTGCTGGCGCAGCTGCGACAGGCATGAAAAAAGATGGCGCACTAGATGTCACACTCATCGTTTCTGAGCAAGACTGCACGGCCGCCGCACTATTTACGAAGAATCAGGTACAAGCCGCGCCTGTCTTAGTTGACAAAGAAGTTTTGGCGCAAAACGCAAACCGCATACGCGGTGTGATTGCTAACGCTAAGTTTGCTAATGCCTGTACGGGTAGACAAGGTATTGAAGCGGCACGGCTCACCCAAAAGCAGGCATCAGCCTTACTAAAGTGTGACCCTGAACAGCTTTTTGTTCTCTCAACGGGTGTCATTGGTCAACAAATGCCGCTCGATAAAATTGGTCAGGGGATCGAGCGTTCCGCATCGAACTTGAGCGAAGCGTATGGCATTGACGCTGCGAAGGCGATCATGACCACGGACACGCACTATAAGTCGATTGCTGTGCGTGTTTCGGCCGAGCAAGGCGACATCACCATCGGCGGCATGGCAAAAGGATCAGGGATGCTCCATCCCAACATGGCGACCATGCTTGGTGTCATCACAACTGATGCTGACATTGACGCATTGACATTGCAAACCTACCTCACGAACGCCGCCAACGTGAGCTTCAATCGCATCTCGGTTGACGGTGATTCCAGCACAAACGATACGCTCCTTTTGCTAGCGAACGGTGCAAGCCACAAGTTGCAAAGCGAAAATGACACAGCGCGTTTTGTGGCGGGGCTGAACTATGTCTGCACTGAACTGGCACAGATGATGGTACGCGATGGAGAAGGAGCAACGAAGTTTGTCGAAATTCAGGTCGAGGGGACTGTTTCAGATGATGACGCGCATAAAATTGCCAACACAATTGCGACATCACCACTGGTCAAGACCGCATTCGCTGGCAGCGACGCAAATTGGGGGCGCATTTTGGCGGCGGCGGGACGGGCTGGAGTCGGATTTGACCAAAATTTGACCGATCTTTGGTTTAGTGCAGACGGTGAAGAATGGCTGCATGTGCTTTCTCAGGCAACCCCAACTGACTATGCAGAAAGCGATGCAGACAAAATCTTTGCTGCTAGCGACATTTGGGTACGTCTCTCGATTGGGTCTGGTGAGGGCAGCGCAACCGTTTGGACATGTGATTTGACGCACGATTATGTCACGATTAACGCTGATTATCGCACCTGATAGCAGCTATAAATCTTCAACAAAAATGACTTGGGTTGGTGCCTCACTCCCTCCTGCTGGTTCAACAGAAATGCCTAATGTTGCAAATGATTGCAAAAGGTCTGATTGAATCAGCAGTTTGCCTTTCCCCGATTCATTGACGACAAATGTTCCAGCATTGCTTGCACCAAAGTCGCCGATTAACCAGAATTGATACGTTTCGGCTTCTGTGAGCGAGTCAAGTCCTGCGACGGTTAAGAAGGCGGTCTCGGCCGAACGATTAAGCGTCAACAGCCCATGGGTTGAATCGGCCGAGCCGAACGCCACCTGCTCGCTATTTAGCGAAGTCAACACTTGCATCAGCTCAACCTCTCGTTCAAGTTCTTGCGATAATGTCTGATTTTGCAAGCGCAGATCATTCACCTCAATTTCAAGCGCGGTTGCTGTCGCTTCTAGCGCAACCAGCGTCGCTTGCGCTCCGTGGAGCGTTTCTACTTCGGTCTCAAGCATCACGGTCGTTGCCTCTAACGAGACGAACTGTGCTTGTGTCTCATTCAGCGAACCCAGCAGCGTAAATGCCCAAATGAATGCAGCAAGCGCAAACGCAAAGCTAACAGCGGGCATAACTCGCTGAAATAGCGATTTTTGCCACCAGCGAACTTGAGGCACGGGTAGGGCGATAACAGGAGGTGGCTCCATTGATTTTGCAACACGTGCCATCAAATTTGTTTTTGTTTGTGGGCTGGGTGTGAGCGGCTCAATCGTTTGAACCAGTTGCGCCGTTGCGGCGTATAGTTCAGCCAATTCAAGCTGCGCCGACGGATTGTTTTCCAAGTACGTCTCAACGGCAACACGTTCCGCCTGTGTTAACACATCGAGCGCATAAAAGGGGAGGAGTTCGTGTATATCATCCATCACACACCCTCTTTTTCGTGAAACAGCTTCCGTAGTCGCAACAATGCCAATCTTGCTCTTGTATGCACAGTTCCAAGCGGTGTATCTGTCTCAGCCGCGATTTCACGACGGGTCTTGCCTTCAAAATATGCCATTTCTATTACTTCACGCTGCTCGGCCGGTAATTCTTCCAATGCAGCACGAATTTCGGTGGCCTCTCCTATTTTTTGTACTTTTTCAGGTACATTGACAGATGAGGGTAGTCGTTCTATTTGTTGTTGAGCATCTTGGCCATAAGATAGCTGCGGCCGTGCCTGTCTGCGACGATGTGAATCAATTGCTTGACGGCGTGCGATGCTGTACATCCAAGTTGTAAACTTCCCCTTGTCTGCATCGAACGTGTTGGCTTTTTCCCAAATCCGCCAAAACGTCTCCTGTAATAGGTCTTCTGACAAGCGGCGTTCACCCGTGATTTTATAGATCAGGCCTAGCACCATGTCCGAATGACGGTCATAGAGCTGGTCAAACGCCTCTTGCTCTCTGCGAGCGACACGTTGTATCAGTTTTTCATCACTGATCATTGCGTGTGTCTCCTCACCCAAAGGCAATATATTTCCCTGTGAAGTGTTACGTTAGTGTTCGTGATGTGCATTTGCAATTTCGCTAAATGGTACTTTCTACCTCTGTAAAGTAACAGAAAGTTGAAATTTAGGCGATGAATAGCTGTTTTTAAGCTCGGCCGACAAATGCCGAACCGCGTAGCTTCTGTTTTTTCCACTGATTAGTGTCGAGTAGCGTGAGATGTTGTGCCAAATCTTCTAGGCTAGCGAGATTGTGAACGGGTAAAAAGTCATCGATATAGGGTAATGCTGCGACAATGCCGCGTGTTAACGGTTCATAACTATCCATGCCAAGCAGTGGGTTGAGCCAGACAAGACGGTGAGATGTTTTGTTTAACCTCTCCATTGCTTTCCCTAATAATACGGGATCACCGCGATCCCAGCCATCACTAATCACGAGCGTCACCGCTCCCCCACGCAAGACGCGCCGCCCCCATCGCAAATTGAACGCTCGCAGCGCATCTCCGATACGGGTTCCTCCCCCCCAGTCAGGGATCGCGCTTGCGGCTTCTGCAATCGCACGGTCGGCATCACGATTACGCATTTGGCGCGTGATGCGCGTCAGCTGGGTGCTGAAGACAAAGAGTTCAACGCGCTGGTCTAATCCCTCTGCCAAACTATAGAGAAAATGGATCAGCAGACGCGCATACCGTTCCATCGAGCCGCTGATGTCGGCAATGATGACAAGTGGGCGGGGTTTGATTTTGACAGTTTGATGAGACCAGGTGAGCATCTCGCCGCCGAAGCGCATGTTGCGACGCAGGCTGCGCCGAAAGTTGAGTTGCTTGCCTTTGCCCGTTTGATAACGGCGCGTTTTGCGCTGGCCCAACTGCCAGACCAGTTGTGCCATTAAACGCTTGACTTGTTGAAGCTCATCGGCCGACATCTGCTCAAAATCTTTCTGCCGCAGCATCTCCCGATCACTAAACGTCTGCGTAATCTCAACGATGATTTGTCGCTCTTCGTCCTCTTCTTGGCGCTCATCTCCGTCGCTTGTTGGGTCAGACTCGTTTATATCGGGGGTTGTGGAGAGAGGTTTTGGCTTGCGATTGTCGATGAACAGATCACTCAGATTAAGCTCAATGCCGTCTTCAAATGGTTTGCGCCAAAAGTAGTCGAAAGCCTCATCAAACAGTGGGAGGTGTTCTTTTTTTTGAACAAGAATCGTGCGAAGTGTGTAGTAGAAGTCGGGTTTTCGGCCGATTTCTACCACATCCAATGCGCGGACTACCTCGATTATGTTACCGGGATTCACGTTGAGGCCGAGCGTGTGGAGGGTTCTGCTGAATAACAATAAGTTGTTAAGCAAATTGCCTCGCGCTAAGTTTTCTTGTTCCATTCGATTACGGATGCAAATTTTGCGATCATGATTGCATTCTAGGTGGAGGATAGCCAGTCGTTAACGTACCCGTGCCTGATTCAATAGCTGACGCACCTGCTGCCCTTTTACCTCCGCAATATCGTCTTGATATTTCAGCACGACACCAATTGTCTCGTTGATAATCTCCTCGGATAAGGCTGTTTGGTCGAGCGCGACGAGCGCGGTTGTCCAGTCGAGCGTCTCTGCCACGCCGGGTATTTTGTACAAATCTTGCTCGCGCAACGTTTGAATAAAGGCTGTCACCTGTCGCGCCAACTTTTCGGCCGCCTGCGGCACTTTTGCCCGCACAATCGCCAACTCTTTTTCAAAGCTGGGGTAGTCAATCCAGTAGTAGAGGCAACGCCGTTTGAGCGCATCGTGAACTTCACGGGTGCGATTGCTCGTGAGAATGACGACGGGGGGCGTGACGGCCGAGATTGTCCCGATCTCTGGAATGGTCACCTGAAAGTCAGACAGCAACTCCAACAAAAACGCCTCAAACTCTTCGTCACTGCGATCCACCTCATCAATTAGTAACACAGCAGGCGTTTCATTGGATGTCTGAATGGCTTGTAGCAATGGACGCGGCATCAAGAAGCTTTCGCCAAAAAGCTCTGTCTCACTGGTGCGCTCACCCTGTGATTCGGACAATCTAATGTGGAGCATCTGGCGTGTGTAGTTCCACTCATAAATGGCTTGACTAACATCTAGCCCTTCATAACATTGCAACCGAATGAGGTCTTGATTAAGCAAACGAGCGACCACTTTTGCCACTTCTGTTTTGCCAACACCGGCTTCACCTTCTAAAAAGAGTGGGCGCTGTAGCTTTAACGCCAAAAAAATCGAAGTCGCTAGGCCGCGATCTGCAATATATGTTTCATCCTGCAAAATTTGTTGTAACTGATCGATGGAGTTGATATTCATAGTTCTTAGGACTTTAGCCCATGGGAGGAAACTCACGCGCTCTCCGCCTACACGAGGACAAGCTTTTCGGCTGCACCCAAAGGCGCATCTGAAAAAGGTGTCCGATTTACCTTACGGATGGCTCGATTAGGCCGCTACCCTTGCGGGCGTAAATATCTCCTCGATAACGTACCTATTTCTCTGGTAACGTAGCCTCTGTTTCTCACGAGGCTCTTTCAAGCCCCGTTGCTTTTGTTCCCGACTCTATCCTGCTTCTTGGCAGCGGCCGCTCTGGAACATCTTCCAACAAGCCACCGTGTGCGTATTCTATCATAGCGTCCTGCGTTAAATGGTCACCCGCCAGCAGGCGTGGCAATATAATATCTACAATGTTGTCTTTGGGGCTACGCGCACAGCCCGGCGCACCGACAATCGGGATATTTCCTGCGTAAGCTAGTAAGAGCAAATTGCCCGGATCAACGGGCGCACCAAACAGCTCAATCTCGCCACCCATACGCTCAATGGCACGTGGGGCAATATCATAGCGATCTTGGATCGCCGTTTCCCCCGCAAGAATAACGAGATCATATTGATTCGCATAGTCGGATAGTGCGGTTGCCATCAGTTGTTCATCTGTCTCATCTTCAAGCGGAACGAAGTTTATGGCAGCGAGGGTTGCATTAAGGGCGGCAAGACGAGGGCGTAGAGCCTTCTCAAAGCTGCGGATAACGCGCTCTTTGACGGTGGGATAGCCAGAAAGAATGAGACCCACGTTGCGTTTGGGGAGCGGGGTAAAGGTCAGTAGGGCGGTGTGATGGAGCGCAGCTTGGAGGATGTCGGCCGAAATTGCATAAGGAATGATCTTCAACGTCGCCACCATTTTACCTGCGTCAACCGCCGTATTGCTGGGTAATGTCGCCAACGTGACCCCCGCTAATCGGTTGAGCGCAAACAGCTGCTCGACATCCGCGCGTACCAGACCTAGTGTGTCAGCATATATATTGACTCGCCCTGTCGCCCCTTTTGAGCGACGCAGATGGTCGCCACAAACCGCCGCTGTGATTTGACGAGCCGCCACATCTTCGGGTATATCCGTTGGGGCGAGTTGGGCAACGTAGAGGGTACTTCGGCCGAGTTCCTGCAACACGACAACATCGGCCGCTGTCACCATACGCCCCTTTCGCAACACGCGCCGCCCATCCCTTCCTGTCACGTTGTGTCCGAGAATATGTCCAACCGCATCTGCAAGTGAAACTGAACAAAATTGCATAATAGGCTATTTTACACACTTTTTCGCAACTTTTGTCAAAAATCCAATATAATAGAACAGATGAACAACTTTGAGATTGCCGATATTTTTGATCAGATGGGCGAATTGATGACAATTCGCGGCGACAACTTTCACCGCACGCTGGCGTACAAGCGTGGGGCGGAAACGATACGTGGATTAGGCCAGCAGTTGAGCGAGATGGTCGCGGCGGGTGAGAATTTGACAAAGCTGCCGGGCATTGGCAAAACGCTGGCGGCGAAGATCAATGAACTACTTGAGACGGGCGAATTGCAGGCGTTTGAAAAAGTGCAAACCGAGATTCCGCTGGCGTTGCTAGAGTTGACGCGGGTTGAGGGGTTGGGCGGAAAGCGCGTCAAGCTGATTTATGACAGATTGGGCATTACGACGTTAGATGAGCTAATTGAGGCGGCCGAAGACGGCCGAATTGCCGAGTTGCCCAAACTGGGAGCGAAATCGGCCGAAAAAATCGCCACCAACGCCCGCGCTCTGCTTGCACATGGGGATGACCGCATCCCGATTGGTGAAGCCCTACCGCTTGCACAACAAATTTTGGCGCAACTCAAAACGCTCGATGGTGTAAAGAAGGCCGAAATCGGCGGTTCGCTGCGTCGCATGAAGGAGACGATTGGGGATGTTGATCTTCTGCTTGGTGTCGAAGAGGGGACTGATCCCGCGCCGATCATGCAGTACTTTGTCGATCTGCCGCTGGTTGATGCGATAGAAGGACAGGGAAACACAAAGTCGAGCGTCATTTTGTGGATGGGCTTAAAGGTCGATTTGCGAGTTTTGCCGCTCAGATATTGGGGGACGCTGCTGCAATACTTTTCGGGCAGCAAGGAGCATAACGTGAAACTACGCGCTCTGGCGACAGAGCAAGGGTTGAGCTTGAATGAGTATGGGTTTTCGGCCGAGGCCAAAGCCCCGCCCGAACAGCGTGAGACCTGCACCAATGAGGCAGACGTTTACAACAGGCTTGATTTGCCCTACATTCCCCCCGTTTTGCGCGAAGGGCGCGGTGAGATCGAGGCCGCGCAAAGGAGAGAGCTTCCCGACCTTATACAGATTGAGGACATCCGTTCCGACCTACACATGCACACGACCTACTCAGACGGCAAACTGTCTGTGTTAGACATGGCGAAAGCAGCACAGTCACGCGGTTTTGAATATATCGTCATCACCGATCATTCGCGCAGCTTAGGTGTGGCAAATGGGCTATCGATTGAGCGACTAGAGGCACAGTCACGCGAGATCAAGGGCGCAAATGCACAGATTGGAGCTGGCTTTACCATTCTGCATGGAACGGAAATGGAGATCAAGGCAGACGGCACGCTCGATTATCCCGATGACGTGCTGGCTGAGTTAGACTTTGTAATTGCTAGCCTACATGTCAGCCTCAAACAGCCACGCGACCAAATCATGGATCGCCTTATGGCAGCAATTGATAACAGACATGTCGATATGATCGCCCATCCAACAGGACGACTATTGGGCAAACGGGAAGGGGCTGATGTCGATATGTCGCGTCTAATTATGGCGGCGAGTTCGTCCAAAACGATTCTCGAAATCAACGCCAACCCATCAAGACTCGATTTGAATGATGTCAACGCAAAATATGCAGCGACGATGGGGGTAAAAATTGGGATCAACTGTGATGCACATTCGGCCGAACATTTCAACTATCTACCCTACGGTATCGCTGTCGCCCAACGTGCTTGGCTCACACAAGAGCAGGTCGTCAACACGTGGTCACTCGAAAAGTTATTGGCGTACATCAAGAAGTAGAAAAAGATGTTGTACAAAATGGCCTTTACCGATTAGTATTGCTCTATGGCACGCTATCAAGTTCCTGAAAATCCCAAACGTCCCCGTCGTAATCGCAATGACAGCTTTGATTGGGTTCCAATCGTCGGCTTTTTGTTGGGCTTAGTTGTCACCGTTGCGGCCGTATTTTTCGCCTATCAGTGGGTGACAGCCTATTTAGAAACGGCTCCGCTCGATGTTGAGCTACCTGATCCAGTTGTCACAACGCTGACGGCTCCAGCCACCGCTGCCCCCACCGGCACACAATCACTCGAAACACCTACGTCCATTCCGACACTCACGCCGGAACCGACGGCCGATTTAGGCGACTTGCCTACTGTCGTCACGGTCGGATTTTATGCGCGGGTGACAAACACCGATGGCGCAGGGCTGTCTGTACGGGGAGGCCCAAGCACGGACAATCAAAAGCTGGTGACGGCGGCCGAAGACTCTATTGTGTTGGTCTTGGAAGGGCCGACGGAGGGGAGCAGCTATACATGGTGGAAAGTGGTGCTCGATGATGGGACAGAAGGCTGGATGGCGGCTCAATTTTTAGTTCCTGCCCCTGCGCCAGAGGGTGGGGAATAATCAAATGGGTGTGTTTCATTTACTTTTGAAAACATGTTTCGGGAATTGTTGAAGTTTAAGAATTAAATTGGGTAATCATTGCGTGGTGCGTGGTGCGTGATGCGTATTTGGTCACGTACCACGTACTACGTTTAATTTTTTAATGCTCAACAATTCCCGAAACAACCACCCCGAAGAATGGATTCCTGCATACGCTGGAATGACACCCTCAAAGTATTTGAAACACACCCTAATCAAATGGAGTATGGAGAATTCCAATGCTCAAGCGAGTCGCCCACACAGCGCGTCACAACTGACGAGTAATCCGCTTTCCAAACACTTTCTGTGACCAGCTTCGACTATCTGACGGGATTTTTCTCTTTTTAGTCAAACCTGCCAATTGTTGCATGGCATAACGAACGGACTACAATCCACCCATGACGCATCAATTTATGCTTTCGATTATGTCCCAAGATGAGGTTGGGATTGTGAGCGGCGTGGCGCAGGCGATTGGCGCACTGCACGGCAATATCTCAGACCTGCGCCAAAGTGTTCTGTGTGGCTATTTCTCGATGATTTTGCTGGTTGAGTTTGCGGAGGCGATTTCGGCCGAAACCCTCCAACGGGCGTTACAAGCCCCACGGCGACAGATCACCATTCAACCCGTCATTGACCTGCCCACCATCACCCAACCCGCAGCCAGCTATATTCTCACCGCTAGCGGAGCCGACCACATCGGCTTTGTGGCGGCTGTCTCCAACTTCTGCGCCCAGCATCGCATCAACATCATCGACCTCGCCACCACAAGCGATAGAGGCGATTACGTGATGATGCTCCAACTCGACCTGACCCACGCCGCCCCCCTCGTTGACATCCGCTACCAACTGCGCCGTTTCAGCGAACAGAACGGTATCCGCACGGTGTTGCAACATCAGGATATTTTTACGGCGACGAATGAAATCTCGTAGGCCGTCTTCTGTAATCCGACTCGGATTACAGAAGACGAAATCACGGATTACCAAACAGTATGCGCTCTGACCAAATACTCAACACTGTCGATATGATCCAGAAGCAAAATCTGGATGTGCGTGCTATCACGCTGGGCATCAATTTACTTGACTGCCATGCGGAATCGGCCGAAACTACCGCCCGACGCATCAAAGAAAAAATTCAGCATTACGCCGAGAGACTTGTGCCAACATGTGGGGCGATTAGTGCCGAATATGGCGTACCTGTTGTCAACAAGCGGCTCGCTGTCACACCCATTGCCCACGTCGGCTCTGGCTTTGATCGGCAAGACTTCGTGATGTTGGCGCACGCGCTTGATGAGGCAGCGGCAGCGGTTGACGTGGACATTATTGGCGGCTTTTCGGCCAATGTCAGCAACGGCTTCAACCAATCTGACCGCGAACTGATTGCCGCCATTCCAGAGGCGTTAGCTGCCACCGAAAAGGTATGTGCGTCGATTAACGTCGGCTCAACTCGCTATGGCATCAACATGGATGCGGTCGTTTTGATGGGGCAGGTGGTGAAGGATTCGGCGGAAAAAACAGCCGACAGCGGCGGGTTCGGCGCGGCGAAGCTAGTCGTTTTCACCAACCAGCCCGGCGATAACCCCTTTATGGCGGGAGCCATCCACGGTCTTGGTCAGCCCGAAGTGGTCATCAACGTCGGTGTCAGCGGGCCGGGCGTGATTGCGCGTGCGCTGGAGCGGCGCATTGCGACGGTGGGTGCAGACAATTTGGGGCTGCACGACTTGGCGGACGAGATCAAACGCACGGCTTTTCGCGTCACGCGCAGCGGCGAACTGATTGGGAAAGCGGTTTCGGCCGAACTCGGTATCCCGTTTGGCATCGTCGATCTCTCGCTCGCGCCCACCCCCACGATGGGCGACAGCGTGGGCGAAATCCTGCACATTCTCGGTGTCGATGCGATCGGCGCACCCGGCTCGACCGCGATTGTGGCGTTGCTCAATGATGCGGTGAAAAAGGGCGGCACGTTCGCCAGTCAGCGTGTGGGCGGTCTCAGTGGGGCGTTTATTCCCGTGATGGAGGATCAGGTGTTGGCGGCAGCGGCCGAACGCGGCGAGTTGACGCTCGAAAAGTTGGAGGCGATGACGACTGTCTGCTCTGTCGGCCTCGACATGATCGCCATTCCCGGCGACACCGACGCAGCCACCATCGCCGCGCTGATCGCTGATGAAATGGCAATCGGCATGATCAACAATAAAACAACTGCCGTGCGCGTCATCCCCGTGCCGGGCAAGACGGCGGGTGAACACGTCATCTTTGGCGGCTTGTTTGGCGCAAGTGTAATTATGCCCGTTCGCAACAGCGGTCGGTCGAGCCGCTTTGTCAATTTCGGCGGCACGATTCCTGCGCCTATTCATAGTTTGCGGAATTAGTCGGTATAAAACGTAGTGGGGGCGACCTTTAGTTACGCTTTACGCACCGTAGACCCATCTAACCACCCAAACAACTCAATCAAATAGCGGTCAGGATCGTGAAAGTAGTATTGCGTGCCACCGTTGTTGCGCTGCATCGGCCCACCGACAATCGGAATGTCGAGCGTTTCGGCGCGGCCGAGTAGGGTGGCGAGATTAGTGACTTCAAAGGCGATGTGCGTTGCCAAGCCGCTCTTCTCGTCACCCACATGAAACCCCGTGGCGGCGGTCGTCTCTTTGGCTTGAATCAGGTGGATTTCTGCCTCGTCGCTGCTCATCCATGCCCCTTTGGTAAACGATCTGGAGCGCGGGATTTCACACATACCGAGAAAGTCACGGTAGAACACTTTTGATTTTTCAAGGTCACGGACAAGCAGGCTGCAATGTTGTAATTTCATGATAGTTGAGCGCGGATACTTCACTCATCGCAAAATCGTGGATGCCTTATCCATACGCTTATGATAAAGTGAATCTGATGCTACTGCATTTTATTCGGCTACAAGGCGAGTGCCATTGGCTCCTTAATCAACCCATCTCGGTAAGCATGGAGTAGGTCGAGCAGCGCGTCGATGCGCTGTGCCATCAGCGTTCCGCGATCTGTGTCGCGCACAAGTTGGCGTTTAGGATAGGTGTCTATAATTTCGGTCGTTGACTCAAGGTCGATCTCTTCACGAATGGCGACTTCGGCCGAAACAAACGGCTTATGCTCCGCCAACAGCAGCCCCCGCGAGTTGGCGATTAGCGTGTAGCCAGCAATCCCCGTCACCCCCTGGTACGCCTTGGCCATGCCGCCGTCAATGACGAGCAGCCTGCCGTTGGCGAGAATCGGCCGCTGCCCGCGCTTGACGCGCACGGGAACATGCCCGTTGATAATCCGCCCCGTTTCTGGGTCTAAGCCAAACTCGACAAGTATTTTTTGCATCATTTTTTCGTCATCTCGCATATCATAATATGGATTTTGCTGCTCTTTGTGCGTTGCTTTATCTGCCACAAAGTAGCGTTCAAATGTCGCCATTTTGCTTTTCCCAAACAGCGGCGACCGCGCCCCGCTCCACAAATACCACATCGCGTCTTGTCCGTATTGACGCAAATGGGGGTCGGTCGAAAAATATCCTTGCCGCGCCAGTTGATCGACGCGATCCATGTATGACTTGCCCTGATAGACGGTGTCATCAATGATGAGCTTAGTAAACGAACCATCCTCATCGAGTGCCATGCAGCCGTGATAGAGTAGATGATCGTTGTAGACGAGATACATGCCCCCCTTTGCGTAGAGCAAGCGTGCATGATTTTGCAGCTTTTCGCTATTGAGAAACGACTGTTTGAGACGAGACATCACCTGCTCTTCGCGGGGAGAAAGGGTGTAGGGATCGGCCGAGTTGAGCGTTGGAAAGTGCGTGTCGAGTAGTGGATGGCTGCAACCATCAATTGAGACGGTTCCTTGTTCAAGGTCAATTTTGTCGAGTAGAAGGCGGTCGTCCATGTTATAGTGCGACCGACGCTGCACGATTTGACCTTCGAGCTTAAACTGAATGATCGAAATCGCCTTCTGCATTCGCGCCAATAGCTGCTGCTCGACATCATCGACGACGGCCGATTCGACCCGATCATCCGCATCTCGCGGCATAAACTGGATACATGGGTCTTCCCCATACACGTCCATCGCTAGCGATGCGAGTGGCAACAGGCTGATCCCATACCCATTTTCTAGGGTTTCCGTATTGCCATAGCGCAACGAGAGGCGCAGCACGTTGGCAATACACGCTTCACTGCCCGCAGCCGCCCCCATCCAAACGATGTCGTGGTTGCCCCACTGAATATCGACCGAGTGATAATGTTGCAGCCTGTCGAGGATCAAATGTGCGCCCGGCCCGCGATCATAGATGTCGCCGATAATGTGTAGGTGGGAGATGGCAAAGCGTTGAATAAAGGAGGCCAGCACGATCACAAATTGTCGGCCTTGCCCCACCGCGATCAATGATTCGATCAGGCTTTGATAGTAGAGCGCACGGTCGCGGTTTGTCTCTTGGGGATAAAGTAGCTCTTCGAGCGTTCGGCCGAACAACTCAGGCAACGCTTGCTGCACTTGTGAGCGCGGATATTTAGCCGAAATATGACGACCTAAACGCAACATGCGTCGTAATGTGATGCGATACCATTCGTTCTCGTCCTCTACCTTCGCCAACAGCAAAGGTAGCTTCTGCTCTGGATAATAGATCAACGTCGTTAGCGCATTGCGTTGACGACGTGAAAGATCATCGCCAAATAGTTCGTCAACACGGCGACGCAACGAGCCAGAACTACTGCGAAGCAGATGAAGAAACGCTTCGTGTTCTCCGTGAATGTCGGAAAGAAAATGTTCTGTCTCTTTTGGCAAGTTCAGCAACGCCTGTAACCGAACAATTTCGCTAGATGCCGCCTGTATAGATGGAAACTGCTCGGCGAGCAGTTCAAGATAAGCAAGTGTGGAGGAGGTCAATTCTGTCTTCATGGGATTATGGAGGAAGTCTGTTCTGCTCTATTTTACACAAGATGAGCGTAGAACCATCTTTGTGCGAGATCAAAAAACGCCGAGTCTAAACTCGGCGTTTCTGACTAGTTACTCAAGCGTGTCTAGCGCGGCCGACGGCGCAAAACCAGCACACCCAAGCCGGCTATCACAAGCAGGACGAGTGAGAGCGTCAGTGTTGGTGCAGCGCTGCTGCCCATGACACCGCTCAGGCTCACGTCTGTTGGCGGGCCGAACTGCTTGATGATGCGGCCGTTTCCACCACGCTGATAGCGTTCATCGGCCGAACGTACCGTTGGCTCAAGACCATTGCCTTGATCCAAGCGCGGGAAGCTGGCGGCATCTTCTTCGAGATACTTGACTAGCGCACCCTCATAGGTGAATGGCAAAATCTCGGCCTCGTAGTTCTCAAACACGTCATACCCATCACCACCACGAGCGACGAAGCTGTTGGTCACGATGTCCACGTTTGGCGCGTTTTCAACAACCACACCGTTGACAACGATAGGCGTTTGCGCCCGTACATCGGTGTCGAGCGTGATGCTGATGACGCGGCTGCCAACGGCTGCATCGACATCATACAGAATGCGGAAACCGCCAACTTGCAGGAAGCCACCATCTGGTAGTGGGTCGCCAATGGCAATCTCCATCGCTGCCTTGAAATCAGCGGGTGTCACATCGTGCAGCACAGCCACCTGATTCGAGAATGGCAAGATGTTGAGCGTGTCCTCACGTGTCAGTGGATCGGTGATTTCATCGCCAGCGTTCTGACGGATACCACCACCATTCTGAACGGCAACAATGGGATTCGCAATGTTGCTGTCGTGCGCTTCATACGTCCAGATGAACGCATCAGTGACGAGGTTGCCCAAGTTTGACTCTTCAAAACGGACTGATGTCCGCGCTGCGTCGAGCGTCACTTCGAGATTGGCGATCACGTCGTTTGCGAAGTCAGCCAAGCCCGCTTCTACTGGCTCAATCACGGAAGTGATGAGTGCGGCATCTGGTGTGACGGCATCTTCGACACCGAGCTGCGCCAACAAAGCGGCATCGTTTGTGTCTGGAACGACACGGCGTGGGTAACTTTCATCGTTGTCGATGCCCGTTACGTCGCCGTTTGTGTCGAATACGATGTCAAGTCGGCCGACATACTTGTACTGCCCTTTCGCCGTCACAAGATAGACTGTCTCACCATCTGCATCGCTGACCTCTGTTGGGTAGTCACCGACTGGGTCATCTTCGCCGGGCAGCAACTGATCTTCGACTGGGACAGTGCTATTGTTGTTGACGAGGATTTCATCCCCACCCCCACCAACGGCGATGTCTACACCACTCAACAGAGCGATCATGGCCTTATCCGTATCGACTGCCTGCATATGGCTGACGAGAATGATCTTGTCAACGCCCAATCCTTCAAGGCGGTCAATTTCAGTCTGAACAGCGGCGGCTGTCTCTTCAAGCGTAGCAGTCACGGTGACATCGCCGGGGCTAGAGATGTTCTCCAACTCAAATGTCGTCGCGCCAACGATACCGAAGACGGCTCCCGTTGCTGGGTCGGTGTAGATCATGGAGCGGGCAATCGGCCGATCGTCCTCAACCTCACCGTTAATCAGGCCATCCGCATCGATCAAATCAGCGTACCCATCTTGTGCTGAGAAGTCTAAGTTTGCGCTCAGGAATGGCTCATCGAGACCATTGCCAGCATCAAACGCACGTAGATAGCGTTCTAGGAAGCTCGGCGAGTAGTCAAACTCGTGATTGCCGAAGACGTGAGCCGTGTATGGAATCTGACGCTGTGCAATCGCGTCGTATACAGGCCCATCGGCCGGCGGCAGCGACAACGCCAGTGTTGCGCTTGCCAAGAAGCTATCGCCTGCATAGACGTTGACAAGTGCATTGCCGGCCGCTTGCGCGTCAGCCATTTCGCGGTCAAACACAGCTTTGAATGCCGCGACACCACCCACTGTCACATCATCGTCGCCAACGCTATTTTCGGTTGTCAGCAGGGCTGATTCGCCGTCATTGTTGTGCAGCAAGGTCAACGTAACGGGCGAAACAAACGTGATGCGACGGTTGCCACCGATTTGGTAACGTGGGTCATCGTCGGTTACGGTTGGTTGTGACCCATTGCCCAAGTCAAGGTCGGGGAAGCTGTCATCATCTTCTTGCAGATATTTGATTAGCGCACCTTCGTAGGTGAAGGGGAGAATCTCTTCTGTGTATGATTCCAGCACGTCATAGCCATCGCCACCACCTGCGGTGAAGGTGTTCGCAACCAAATCGACGTTTGGTGCGTTGGCAACAATCGCACCATCTACAACGATTGGGGTCGTTCCACGTACCTCGTCATCAATGATGATGCTCAGAACGCGACTATCGATGGGTTGTGAGAGATCATAAGTGACACGGAAGCCACCAATTTGCAAGAAACCACCATCTGGCAATTCATCTGCAACGGAACGTTCCATGACAGCTTTGAAATCTTCCGGTGTCACATCGCGCAATACGGCGACTTGATTGGAGAATGGCAGAATGTTGAGTGTATCTTCGCGGGTCAGCGGGTCGTTAATCTCATCGCCCGCATTCTGGCGAATGCCACCACCGTTCTGAACAGCGACAACTGGATTGGCGATATTGCTATCCGATGCTTCATAAGTCCAGATAAACGCATCTGCGACCAAGTTACCCAAGTTTGACTCTTCGGCACGCACACTTGAGCGTGCGGCAATGAGTGTCACTTCAAGGTTAGCGATGATGTCGTTGGCGAAGTCCTCAACACCCGCTCGGACAGGCTCGATCACGCTAGTGATGATAGCTGCATCGGGGGTGACGGCATCATCAACACCAAGTTCAGCGAGAACGGCAGCGTCGTTTGTGTCCGGAATGACGCGGCGTGGGTAGCTCTCATCGTTGTCGATGGCTGTCACATCGCCGTTTTCGTCAAATACGACATCGAGTCGGCCAACATACTGATACTGCCCCTTCGCCGTCACAAGATAAACTGTCTCACCGTCTGCGTCTGTCACCTGTGTTGGATAGTCGCCGACAGCATCATCTTCACCCGGCAACAACTGATCTTCGACGGGTACGCTACTGTCATTGTTGACGAGGATTTCATCCCCACCACCACCAACTGCGATGTCTACGCCACTCAACAGAGCGAGCATCGCTTTGTCCGTATTGACTGCCTGCATGTGGCTGACAAGAATGATCTTGTTGACACCCATGTTTTCAAGTCGGTCGATTTCAGCTTGAACAGCAGCGACGGTATCAGTCAGGTTGTCTGTCACTGTCACATCGCCAGGGCTAGAGATGTTCTCCAACTCAAATGTCGTCGCGCCGACGATACCAAAGACAGCGCCTGTCGTTGGGTCGTTGTAGATGAAGGAGCGGGCTATCGGCCGATCGTCCTCAACTGTCCCATCGATCAACCCATCCGCGTCGATCAAGTCGGCATAACCCTCTTGTGCGGAGAAGTCCAAGTTTGCGCTCAAGAATGGTTGGTCGAGACCACTGCCATTGTCAAATGCACGCAGGTAACGTTCCAAGAAGCTCGGTGAGTAATCAAACTCGTGGTTGCCGAAAACGTGCGCCGTGTATGGAATTTGACGCTGTGCAATCGCGTCGTAAACGGGGCCGTTTTCTGGCGGTAGTGACAGTGCCAACGCGGCACTTGCCAAGAAGCTATCACCTGCATACACGTCGATCAGCGCGTTGCCGCTCGCATTTGCATCGGCAATCTCGCGGTCGGTAACTGACTTGAAAGCATCAACACCACCCACGATAACGTCATTATCATCGACACTGTTGGTCGTTGGCAGTAAAGCGGATTCGCCGTCGTTGTTGTGCAGCAAAGTCAGAGTGACACCATCAGCTGGGCGTTCAGGTGCGCTCAAGAAGAGCAGTTGGCCAGCTTCTCCGAGATCACTGTCGCGGATACGGGTAGTGGGGTTGAAGCGTTCCTGATCGTCAACGGTGTGTGCTTGGACGGTCAGCAAGAATAGCGTTCCCGCCTCTTCGCCAAACATATCAGAGACATCGACAATACCAGAAGATTCCCACTCACCCGCGTTGTTGGGTGCATCATCTACCGCGTCATTTGGTTCTGCGATACTTGCATCGAGAACGACGGAACGGTCGATATTGGAGACACGCATCGTCTCGCCCGTTGCAGGATCGACGCGAACGACACCAGCCTCGTTTGGATTAACAGCACCCTCGCCAAACAATGGTTCGCCATCTAATGTGTCTTCTTCCGCTTCGTCTTCCTGAATGTAGATGTAGCCATCGGCCGCCCATTCAAGATTGTCGGGGCTACGCAGAGCGCGTGTTGTATCTGCATCACCGTCATAAATGATGACGAGTTCACCCTTCAAATTATCAAAGTCTGAGAAATCAGTATCGATTGTGTAGGTCGTGCCAAAGGTATCGACACCATTTTCAAATGTGTCTACACCAGTCGAGGCCATAACAGCCATACTGCCGTCAAATGGGTTGGTCGCCACATCTTCAGGACGTGAGAAACCAAACGCGCCGAGTGCATCTGCTTGCAGCCACAGATTGCCTTGTGTTGGATAACCGTACTCATCAAAGCCTGTGCTGCCATCTTCAGACCCATTCTCAAGTTGTGGCACATTGTCAACCTCAACCCATGTGCCTGTCAATGAACCACTGCCATTAAAATCAGCTGGGGATGTCTCGCCTGTGTCTGAAACCCAAACGTAGAGATTACCGCCGCGCAAACCGTTGCGTGCAGGGAAATCGCCGCTGGCATCTTTTTCACCGACGTACAAGTAGAGTGGGGCTGCTTCAACACCCTCATTCCCACCAAAATCGATTGGAGAGGTGTCATCACCTAAGATGAACGCGACGTGCGTGGTTGTTCCCGTGTCGATCTCGGTCACATTCTCCCATGCACCACGTCCCATATCGGGTAGCTGCCACATGGTATCAGTTGCGATGTCCAAAGCCCATTCTGCACCACCGACGGGGCTGAAGCCACCACCATCTTCTTCACCTGAGAAGAAAATAGGGTCTTCGATCCCAACACCATTGCCGAACTGGTGTGCTTCGATCATGTTTGCCGAGCAGAAACGGCTAAAGCCGCTGGTGTCATTGGCAAGGAAACCAACATCAGAGGCGATGTTACCGTTTGCATCGTAGACCGTATCGTAGGCGAGGCCACTGGCGACGATTTCACGTGTCGTTTTGTCCACATCGAAGTAAGAGATACGTGCACCGACCATTGAGAACGTGCCGCCGTTGCCGTCATTCACTTCGTACTCGTAGCCACGGAAGTGCAGAATCTCATGGTTGGCATAGACGCGCACAGTGTTTGCGTCGAGTTCAGTCGCGCCAAGTCCATCGAGAACGCCGATAGGTGTATAGTTATCATCGCCGTAAGATTGACCAACTGTATGTAATACGGTGGTTTCATACCCTTCTGCAACTGGAACCATCATTGGGGTTGTGATGGGCATCGCGGGGCGAATGTCGAGGTCGATAGAGACCATGCGGTGGTCAGATGTGCCAACGAGAGCCGATTGTGGGTCGGCGACGACAGGCCAGAAAACTTCGGCGTTGTCGAGGTCGAGATCGGCCGATGGCAACGCATAATCTACCCGCAAGTTACCGGGAGGGTCGCCAAAGTCTGATGTATCGTAGGCGGGGTCGCCCGTGTGTGCATCGTTGATACCGCCATCGTTGGCAGAATCTTCGGGGCCGCCCTCACTCGATGGGATGATGCTATGGTCAAATGCCGCGCTGTCGGTCAACTGGTTGGCTGCGTTCGCCGTGCTGTCACCATCATTGGGGTCGGCGTTCATATCGCCGACAAGCACAAAGCTCTCACCATCCGCGAGACCGCCCATGCCACCATCATCGTCATAGATGTAATCACCATCGGTCACGTAATCGACCCAGAAGCGGATTTCATCATGGTTGCGCGTGCCGTTGCGATCTTCATTTCCGTCAAAGACAGGCGGGGTTGGGTGGCTGGCGAGAATGTGAATAATCTCGCCATTTACGTCAATTGGCACATCCCAATGGCTCTTTGAGGAGAGTCGAACGATGTCGAGTTCGGCCGCCGTGTACCAATTGTCCGTATCCCCATTGCCATCCGCATCATTGGGGTCGGCTGGCAACAGCGCATCTGGCATATCTTTCCAGAGGAAGTTCTGGAATGTCCGCACGTTGTCCATGTCGATGGGGTATTTTGAGTAGATGACCATGCCGAACTCGCCGGGATAGCGGCCGAAGCCAAACGAGTCATCTGCATAATCAAACGAGCCGACATCACCGCCAACGTTACCATCGTTGTCTAGGTCAACGCCTGATGGAATCCCCGTGTTTGATGGCGCACTGTAAATGTATGGATAGTAAACAGGTGCATTGCCATTTTGCGACACTTCGAGGTAGTTGAGGCGGAACAAGTTCGCCGCATCGCCGTTTGCATCATAATCAAATTCATTGACCAGCAAAATGTCAGGGTTGTTAATCTGGATAATTTCAGCAACCGCTTGCCCGCGTGTGTCATCCAAGTCAGAGAGAGCTGTAATCAATGCCCCTTCACTACCACGTTCACTCATTGATCCGTTAAAGGTCGAGACGCGCACTGCGGGAGGTGGGGGAACTAGGTCGTCGGTGACGTTGATGATGATCGGTTCTTCAACCATGTTGGTGCCATCATCGGCCGAAACAGTCAATGTAAATTGTGCCTGCATCCCAACTTCATTCGGGTCTTTGACCGTAATCACGCCTGTATTGGGGTTGAGAGCAAATGCGCTGGACGTATCCATACTGTAGGTGATGCCAGAACCATCTGTCCCCGTCACGTCCGGGTTGAGGTCGCCAACAATCGTGCCAGCAGGCGCATTTTGGGAAACACTGAACGGCCCCGCGTTGACAATTGGGGAAGCGGCCGAAGTAAAGCTCCATGTAGTCATGTCGCTGATTCCAGCAAAATCATTGCCCGCAATATCCTCAATCGCCCCCGATGCGATGCCTACATAGTATTCAGTGTCATTTGCAAGACCATTATTTAGGTCGATGGTGGCAGTTGCGCCGTCAAACGTTACCTGCGAGCTGGGCATTGTGATCGTTTCGTGTGCAGTGTTGTCACTGGCTCTGAAAATTTCGATGTCTCCCATGCCAGCCTGCACCAGTTCGTTGAACGTAATAGCCAAATTTGTGGCGGTTGGCACGCCTGTCGCATCATCGGCCGGCGACAAAGCCACAAGCGTTGGAGCCGCGCTGTCGTCAACTGTAACAGACGTAACATCCAGCATTAGCTGTGGGGGACCCGGATCAAATGTGTTGCCCAACCCAGAAAAGGTCGCATCAAACGTTGCATCAACAGCTGCGATGATGAGGCTAAACTCGCCCTCGCTATTGAGCTTGTCGATGACATCCGCTTCCGTCGCTCCGAAGTCGAGCGTGTACTCAAACTCGAAGCCGCCCGCTGCATTTGGATCGTAAGGTTGTCGTCCCAATGAGACAGGCGCCGATGTGAATTGGCTCGCGTTTAGCCCATTGAATAAGCTGGCATCATACGTTAAGGGTGAGTAATCCCCCCCAAACGCCTGTGTTGTCACAAACACCTCAATCTCATCACCGTCAGAAAAAGAGCGGTCATTGTGAGTGAGGATAAACTTAGCAGTCGTGATATCATCTACTGCCTGATTGCCCGCAAGACCAAAGTCCGCCTTGCTAAAGCGAAAACTAGCAACGCCGTACTCACTAAAGTTATCGTCGTTACCACTGGCGTAGAACTCATTGTCACCCTGATCGCCATTTGTATGAATGGCACCTATATCAGCAGGCACTTTCGTTGCTACTGCGGCCGCTGTGGCGAAGACTGCTTGTGATGCAGTCATCATAAACGCCATTAACAGCATAAAAATGAACATTGTAGAGCGTTTTGACATTGTTTCTCCTTTTATGTCAATTTCCTAGTCGATTATAAAATCGGTGTCAGCATGTGGACAACCAATAACCGTTAACCTATTGTAAACAAAAGTAGCGGCACGATCTAAGCACAAGCAACCAAAAATTTTGTCTCAATGTGACATAGGAATGATCGTAAAATGAATGATATGAAGCGCGTTTAGTTTATGTCATAAATGCGCTAAAACTCATCCATTTTCGTCATTTGTGAAATTGTGATTCGCTACGATTCAACTAACTTGTTAAATAAGGTCAAACAGCGGATGTCCCTGACACCGTTAGTTTACATGGAGAATTGAAAAATGACGAAACAGATCAGACTATTGCTACTTCCGCTCGTATTAGTATTATTTGTTGCGTGCGGCGGTGGCGGCGACGAAGTGAGTGACGACGATTCTGGGGCAGCGCAATCAGTGTCTATCTCAGTTGAGCAGCACGATATTTATTATGGTGCAAGCAATGACAACGCGGAGAACCCTGTCGTTTGGAGCGTGCCAGCCGGCGCACGAGTCCGTGTTTCACTCGATAATCAGGGCGCACTGGAGCATAATTGGGCAATCGTGAAATTAAATGAAACGTTACCTGATGACTTTGCAAATAATCCAGATGAATCCCTGCTGTTGTATGACACAGGGTTAGTCGATCCGGGCAGTTCGACAAGCGCGACGTTTACTGCGCCGAGTGATCCCGGCAGCTACACAGTTGTCTGTACGGTTGCAGGTCACTATCCAAGTATGCAGGGTGTGTTGGAAGTTGAGGGATAGTTGCTTATGATGAGTGAAGTTCCCAGAGGAACTTCGTTCATGGTATTAAAGATTGGGGATTAAATAATCTACGCCTGTCATTCCTGTGGAGACAGGAATCCATTCTTCAAAATTCGACATTATTTAATCCTTACTTTCAACTTTCTTCTCTCGTGTTTGGTCGCACGTCGCGCCGAGATTAGTCGAATTTCATCGGCCGAATACACATAAACCACCACCAATATCTGCCCGAAACTGTTCGCTAACGCTCCTCATGCACGATTTCTCTGTCCATTTTGTGAATCGCAAAGTCATCGTAGAACACACCTTCCGCATCTGCAAAAGAGACACCATGTTTGCGCTGATTGCTCACAGCTTTGTTTGGGTCAAATTGAAAAATCATCTCTGATAAATATATGTATATTGTGCATACTTGGCAATAGAAAAACTCCTTCTTCCACGAGAATTTGAGGCAGTACCTCTCTACCGATGAGTTTGGGGACTCTTAGTAGCCATCGCTTTACACAACGCATGGGTGCATATAAAATGACACCCTTAATTGTACAATTCAGTTGTACACAAGCGTTGTGGACAAGATATACAAGGAGCAAACATGAACACGGTAGCCATTAGTGATTTTCGCGCCAACATGAGTGCGGTTCTGAAAAAAGTGCAGAGCGGAGAAGTGATCAGTCTGACCCAACGCGGCACAGAAATCGCAAGATTGATGCCGCCGACGATCTCTCAACGACTCGCACGTCAACAGTTAGAAGAGATTCGCAAAACGGCAATTGTCGGTGATGTATTGTCACCAATTGATGTCGATTGGGATATAACAAACGGGTAGGCGGCTGATGATTGTGATCGACACACATATCCTAATTTGGCTGTCACTGACACCAGAACGAATTACCGCGCCCGCTCAACAGGCAATCGCAGATGCTAACAGTGCAGATGGAATCATAATTGCGGATATTACGCTATGGGAAGTGGCGATGCTGGTTCAAAAAGGGCGTGTTCAAATCCCAACTAACTGTACGACCTTCCTCAATTTAGCGTTGCAAGCCTACGACATTCATGTACAACCGATCACGCCACGCATTGCCACACGCTCAACCCAGCTACCCCAAACCATCAACAAAGACCCCACAGATCGTCTCATTGTAGCAACGGCACTGGCTCAGAATGCTTCTCTGGTCACGGCCGATCGCAATTTGCGTGCTGATGCGGCCGTTGTGACAATCTGGTAAAAGATCGAATCTGTCCTGCTCGGCGGGCAGATTCGCGCTATCTCAAAGTCACGCCTCTTGCGTCAACGCGGCTCACTCTCCGCAGGTACAATACAAAAGATTGATCGAGCGTTGCGGATCACGTTGGATTTGTAGGTGGTTTCGGCTCAACGCCCAACAAGCAAGAGATTTATGGGAGTTGGGCGGCTTTGCAGTAGTGTCAACTGCAAAATCTTTGCGAAGTATGTCGGCTTGATGTTATATGAGGCAGCAATATGTTCCTACCTCATTACTTCTACAATGCTACTAGGTTGCACATAAGCTATATAACCACTACCGTATCGAAACAAATGTAATGTAAAGGTCGAAGCTTCGGGTTCGGGAGGGGCAAAGGATAATGTAACCTCCTCTACGCCCCCCTGTCGTAAGTTGACAGGGCTTGGCACACTTTGTAGTTCGTAGCTATTTCCAAACTCATCTACAACATATGAATTACCCGAAAACCGAACGTCCCAAGTGTCCTCGTTATCGCTCTCAAATCGAAACGTCCACTTCATTGCCTGCGGCAATATCTCCACTGTGGTGACTCGCGCCGAAATATCATTTGTAGTCACATTCACAGGAGCATTCGGAGAAAATGCAGGCTGAGTCAATGGAGTCGGTGTGGGTGCTACGTTAGTATTCAAGACTTCGCTTACTAGAGCGGCCGGGCGAGCATAAGCTATATAACCACTACCGTATCGAAACAAATGTAATGTAAAGGTCGAAGCTTCGGGTTCGGGAGGGGCAAAGGATAATGTAACCTCCTCTACGCCCCCCTGTCGTAAGTTGACAGGGCTTGGCACACTTTGTAGTTCGTAGCTATTTCCAAACTCATCTACAACATATGAATTACCCGAAAACCGAATGTCCCAAGTGTCCTCGTTGTCGCTCTCAAATCGAAACGTCCATTTCATAAATAGCTGAGGCTCAACTTCTATTTTGGTAATCTTCGCTGATATATTTGCGGTTGTAACATCTAGTTGGACGGGGCTGCTAAAAATACCTTCCTCATCTCTACTAGGCTCGCTAACGGGGGGAGTATTTGTTACTGTGGGTGTTTCTGAAACTTCTGGTTCCACACTTCCACTATCAACAACCTCAGGTATATTTGTGGCAGTTAGTGTGGGGGTAGCAGGCTGGTTGGGTTCTATTTCGATTGATTCTGCGGTAGGACATCCTAAGTTTCGACTGCTTACTAATTTTATGGCAAAGTCATCTCGAAAACTGAACGGCACAAGCTCCAGTATCCCATTTACATCTACACTTGCTTCGCCATTTTCGTAGACTTCCAACAAGCTAATTGTATGTTCCATGTTTGTGCCTGGACTAGCTTTGACAGTGATTGAGCGAGACAATGATTCCTCTGCTCCATATCCATAGCCTAACATGGTTGCAACTTCGGTTCCTAATTCGACACCTGTTCCAAGAATCTTCACTTCCCCACTGGCAGAGATTCGATATTCACCCCCGACTTCCATGGTGTGAGAAACGCTACGAGATTTTTCAACTACATTCTCAACTTCGGCGGAACCACCACAATTGTTTTGCGGAACTGTTTCGACCTTGAATTCACGTTCTTCACTTCCTAGGAGCTCGATGCCTATCTCTGGCGAGGCAGTCTCATTTGCAATTATTTGATCTGTTATAATTATGGTTGCAGCTTGAGTGGGAAATACGATGTCTTCTGGATTTTCTCCCCCACATCCAACAACTAAAATTATTCCAGAGATTAGGTAAAGTAGAAACGAAAGTTTCTTAGAAAACATAAGTTATATCCGCTTGAACTGATTTGAAATGTCCGCCCGTTTAGTTGCATAAGCCGCAAAATCTGTATGCAGTTTTGTCGGTTTAATGCCGCGTTGGACGGGCGTACGGGTTTTGCATAGAGCGTTTTGTTGAGTTATCCCGCCAAATTAGGGCAAAAAACTGCACAGAACGCAGTATAAGACGAAAATCATGGGTTTATCACGCACAAACGCAGGATAACCGCCGATTTTGGAACAAATTCCTGATTGACTGCATTGAAGTTGGTTGCGAATCACGCTCGGAACTTGATGTTGGAAAGTATAAGGGATGCGTGAATGGGGAGCAAGGGGTGGCGTGGGGATTGAGGGTTGATGGCAACGGGGTTTTTGGGCTGAAATCCCCGTCGCGCACCTTTCCGATCAAGAGGTTATGGCGTTAACAACGGTTCAAATGCCCAATGCACAAGGCAACCGTTTGAACATGCTGATTGCCCAATAGCGTGAAGGACAATTCAATGCCCAAACTCAACGCGAACTGTACAGTTTAATGAGCGTCTATCATCAACTTTGGGTTCGACAGGCACAAGCTCTGGCTGAAAGCGTTAAGCGTGGTTTGCGCCCACCTATGACGTGATTATGGCTTTACGAATTGAAACGCAAAGGCGTGTTACAAAGTGACCGCTCCGCGAACAGTACGCTACACCTCTTAAAATCGTAAATTTGGACACTAAGTACCAATGCAAAAGAATTCGTGTCTTTGTGTAGCCGAGGATTCCATCCTCGCATCTGGGAACGAGGTTGGAAACCTCGGCTACAATGCACCAAAACTTTTGCTGATCTACTTAACGCGGAATTGTCAGCCACAAAATCGTAAAGACGATGATGGCAACCGTGACGGCCGCCAACATCAAAATCAGCCATGCGGGGAGCTTCGGCCGAATTTCCAACTCCGACCGCACCCGCTTTGTCCCGCCCCCCTTTGACCAAATTTCAATCTCATAAGGCACCCGCTTCGTTGCGCCCATCAACGGACGCTTGATGGCCGAAACCTCAATCTCGCCAGTTTGCTGTTCGCCGGGGTGAGCGCGAACTTTGAGCGTCTCAGGGTTGAATTGTACAGCCCCATCCGGCGACTCAACGCCGCTAATTACATAGGTTGACTGTGCGTTGCCTTCGTTAACGACTTGGATTTCGGCTCGGCCGATGTTCCGCAACGGCTTCGGATTAAGATAGACGTTGTACTCGGAAAATGCCTCGATATTCATCTGGCATGATGCGGCGACCAACGCTTCTGGATTCGACATCGGCGTAGCGACGATCTGGAAGGGATGCGTGCCGCTCGATGCGGTGTGATTGCGCGGTGGCTGCACCGTCATGCGGATAAAGCCCCGACCGCCCGGCATCAGCTTGAGCAGGTCTTGTGAATACGAGACCCATTCATGCGGCAACTTCTCTGCTCGCAGGCTAACATGCTCAACAATCGGCCCACGATTAATCAGCATCACTTGGATATTGACATGATCTCCGGCCATGATTGCGGTTGCCGCTGGATCAACCACGATTTCAATCTCACCGGGGCTGGTTTGCGATGGGCCGTCTTCAATATCACTGAGCGGAATCGGTTGATTGTAGTTGACATCTTGCGCCGCGACAGGAACCGCTTTTTGCCATTGCAGCGAGTAGGGGCCGATGCGAAGCTCGATGCCTTGTGGCCAAGATTCTGTGGACTCTGGCGCAAGTCGCATTTTGTCGATAAAGGAGCCATTTGTACTTGCCAAATCGACCACACGCCACCCGTCGCCGTCCCGTTCGATTCGCACGTGATGGCGCGACACGCCTTTATCTGGAAGCGTGATCTCGTTCTCTTGCCCGCGCCCAACAACCATTTTATCTCTCGACAGGTGCATCACGCGAGGTGCCTCGCCGGCGTGGTAAATCAACAGTTGATCAACTGCATCTGGCGCAACCACAGTGTAACCCGTTGCGTCATTTTCGGAGTACAGCTCGGCTGGCTCGCCCGGATTCGATAGTGAATAGGCAACGCGGCGCAGTGCATCGGCTAACTGGCTGCCCGTCTGATAACGACTGGTCGGATTTTTGGCGATTGCTTTCAGAATGATTGCCTCGACCGATTCTGGTAAGCCTGGGCGAATCATGCGCGGCGCGGGTGGAATCTCTTTGACGTGCATCCGAATCGCGTCAGTTGGTGATTTGACGTTAAACGGTAGCTGCCCTGTTGTCACCTGATACAACACGATGCCGAGCGAATAGAGATCAGAACGTCCATCTAAGTCACGCCCTAAGCACTGTTCAGGCGACATATAGCTGAGGGTTCCCATAAACGTCCCCGTCAACGTGTGCATCCCACCTTCCAAAAGCTTCGCTAACCCGAAGTCAGATACAACGGCGCGGAGTTCAGGATCACCATCGCGGTCTGGACGCGCCAATGGTTTGAGCAGTACGTTGCTTGGCTTAATGTCTCTATGAATCACACCACGACCATGAGCATAGTCAAGCGCATCCGCCACCTGTGCCACTAGGCGCAAAACGGTGTCGAGGTTGACAACCTTATTTTTGTTTTGCTGATGTTTGAGATATTCACCAAGACTCGGCCCCTCCACATACTCCATCACCATGTGGAGATAGGGTTGGTCACCAAAGCTGTAAAGCTTGACAATCGAGGGATGATCGAGACGTGCCGCCGCTTGTGCCTCCTGCATAAAGCGGTTTTGGAATGACTCATGGCTGGCAAGCTGGCGGTGCATTACCTTTAACACCACTTTACGAGCCAATGCCACGTCGTAGCCCTGATAGACCGCACCCATATTGCCCTCACCGAGCAGTGCGTCAATACGGTAGCCACCTAGTTCGCGCCCAATCAAATCGTCAATGCCGTTCATCGTGTTTTCCTGCGTCGCTATCATACCTAGAAGAGTATAGGAAGAAAAACTTGCTAGTGTGCTTGCGGTTGCATTAGTGCAAAAACTGGCGTGAAAAGCGAGCTTTCGCCGTGAAAAAGTGGTGAATCTCTCTTTTTTGTTTGTATGGGCAACGTTTCTAAACTTCTCGGAAATAAAGTTGATTAAAGCGTATAATCTCGAAAAGATTACGCGAATCGTTTTGGCAACATTTGCCTACAAAAGTGAAAATGACAGGAAGCACATGAGCAAATATCAAAAAGCAAAGTCGGTGGTTCGTAGCTACTTTGACGCACTAGAAAAAGCCTCTCCCGTAGAGGTTCTCGACGTAATGGAGACGTATATTACGGCCGATGAATACGACTGGCGCAGCGTTTACCCCTTTCGGAGACAAAACAACGTAAAAGATGTTGCCGAGAAATTTTGGATACCATTTAAGCAATCGCTGACCCACATGCAGCGACGGCAAGACATCTTTATTGCGGGTACAAATGAGTTTAATGATGAGCAGTGGGTGATGAGCATGGGCAACTTTATGGGGTTGTTTGATGCTGACTGGCTGGGCATTCCACGCACGCGCAAAATGGCGAATATGCGCTATGCGGAATTTCACTGTGTGGAAAATGGGAAAATTACAAAGACAACGCTGCACCTCGACATTATCAGCCTGATGGTGCAGGCGGGAACTTATCCATTGCCTCCATCAACTGGCGTATATTTCAACTATCCCGGCCCGCGCACACATGATGGGTTGCAATACGAAGATATGCCTGACTCGGCCGGCGCAAAAACCCTTGCTCTCATCAACAGCATGATAAACGACTTGGGTGATGCTAACCTAAGTGGCTCGATGACCTATCCGGCCGATGGGCTACGCCGCTCGTGGCATGAAGATATGATTTGGTACGGTCCAGCCGGCATCGGCGCGACGTATACCATTCCACGCTACCAAGAGCAGCATCAACTGCCATTCCGCGAGAACTTAGATGACAAAAAGTTCAACGGGCATGTCTGCCGTTTTGCAGAGGGCAACTACGGCTGCTTTTTTGGCTGGCCTAACTTATCAAATCGGTCGATAGGGGGCTTTCTGGGTCTACCGGCTGGGGCAGACAGCGCAGATATGTATGTCGTCGATGTCTATCGACGTGATGGGGATAAACTGGCTGAAAATTGGGTATTTATTGACTTGCTTTACTGGCTCAAGCAGCAGGGTTTGGACGTGCTTGAGCGAACACAAAAGATTTTGAACTCAGATAGATGAAAAGGTCATCTGCAAGGAAGGAGAGTGGGTGCATGTTGGGGAGATTGAGGGGAAGGTGTTGGAGGTGAATTGGCGGTACACTTATCTTGAAGATCGGTTGGGAGATTTGATGGTGATTCCGAATGGTGCGATTTCGGCCGAATGACGGCTTAAGCGTTACGCATCCAATTTGCATGACATGTGCGTGGAGACAACACGTACCTACTTCCTTCGTACTTTCTTTTATGGCAGTTTTTAACTCACAGATTTCGACAAAATCAGACACATTTATGACCAATCGCAAGGCGATGTTTGACCAGATCGACAGGGTGCGCGAACTTCAGGCACGTGCGGCAACAGCGTCGGCAAAAGCCAAACCTCGTTTTGACAAACGTGGGCAAATTTTGCCACGTGAACGGCTGTCTTGTCTGCTCGACCCAAGTGCGCCGTTCTTGGAGATTGGCAATATGGCGGGGTATTTGTATGATGATCCGAACCCTGAGACATCGCTGGCGGGGGCGAGCATCTTAGCCGGCATCGGGTTTGTGAACGGCGTGCGCGTGATGATTGTCGCCACCGACAGCGGGATCAATGCGGGTGCGTTTACTGATATGGGCGGGATGAAGCTGAAACGCTGTCAAGAGATCGCCCTCGCCCAGAAATTGCCGTTCGTCCATCTGGTGGAGAGTGCTGGGGCAAATCTACTGCTGTACAAAGTGGAAATGTTTGTGGCAGGTGGTGGGATTTTCCAGCGACTTGCCAAGTTAAGTGCGGCAGGGTGTCCGGTTATCACGGTGCTGCACGGCTCCTCGACGGCGGGTGGGGCTTACATGCCGGGCATGAGCGATGTTGTGATCGGGGTGCGTGGGCGCGGACAGGCGTTTCTGGCAGGCCCGCCATTGGTGCGGGCTGCGACGGGTGAGGTGGCGAACTCGGCCGATTTAGGCGGTGCAGAAATGCACGCAACTATATCGGGTCTCATCGAACACCTCGTCGAAAATGACTACGAAGCCATCGCGCTTGCCCGTCAAGTTGTTGCACGTCTCAACTGGCATCGCAACACAACGCCAGCTTACTCGCCCAACTACCGCGAGCCAAAGTATAGCCCCAATGAACTGGTTGGCGTTGTGCCTGCGAACTATCGCCAGCCGTATGACGTGCGTGAGGTAATAGCGCGGCTAGTTGACGGCTCTGACTTGCTCGAATTCAAGGCTGGATATGGCAGCGAAACCATTTGTGTTCAGGCCGATATTCAAGGTCACGCAGTTGGCCTGATTAGCAATAATGGCCCGATTGATCCCGATGGGGCGACCAAGGCAGCACACTTCATTCAGCTTTGTAGTCAACTAAACACGCCGCTGATCTTCCTGCAAAATACGACGGGATACATGGTTGGAACCGCTTATGAGCAGGGTGGCATGATTAAACATGGCTCAAAAATGATTCAAGCTGTCGCAAACGCGACCGTTCCACGCTTCACGCTGCAAATTGGGGCAAGTTTTGGCGCAGGAAATTATGGGATGTGTGGCCGCGCCTATGATCCTGATTTTCTCTTCACATGGCCAAATGCGATGACGGGCGTGATGGGCGGGGCGCAGGCCGCGATGGTGATGCGAATGGTCGCGGAAGGAAGCGCAAAGCGACGTGGACGCGAGATCGATGTGGATGCACTAGACGCGCAAGCACAGCAGATTATTGAGCTATTTGATCGGCAGGCTAGCGCATTCTACACGTCGGGACGCGGGCTTGATGATGGCATCATCGACCCGCGTGACAGTCGCAATGTGTTGGGTTTTTTGTTGAGAACGGCCGATGAAGCGCAACGCCGCACATTGCATCCAAACACATTTGGTGTTGCGCGTATGTAAAAGGGTAACAAAATGAAGTTTGACACATTATTACTGACACACAATTTGAGAGACGCTGCTCATGCTGCAAAAAGAGCGGAGGAAATTGGGTTTGACGGTCTTTGGACGGCCGAAACCCAAAGTGATCCGCTTTTACCGCTGACGATTGCGGCCGAACACACACAAAACATCACACTTGGCACAGCGATCACGGTTGCATTTCCGCGTAGCCCAATGGTGCTGGCGATGATGGCGTGGGATTTGCAGCGATTCAGCAACGGTCGCTTTACTCTGGGGCTTGGCACGCAGGTGCGAGCGCATAACGAGCGGCGTTTTGGGGTCAAGTGGGAGAAGCCTGTCCGCAAGCTGCGCGAGACGGTTGAGGCGATGCACGCAATTTGGGACTGTTGGCAAAATGGGACAAGGCTGAACTATGAAGGTGAGTTTTTTAAGCTCAACCTGATGACTCCCTTTTTCAACGGCGGGCCGCTTGAAGTTGATCGGCCGAAAGTATTTATCTCTGCCGTCAATCAAAATATGCTGCGTTTGGTCGGCCGATTGTGCGACGGCGCACACATCCATAGCTTCTGCACCGAGAAATATCTGCGCGACTATGCGTTGCCACAGATCGAGGTTGGCTTACGCGACAAAGGACGCACACGCAGCGATATTCAGCTCAACAGCAGCATCTTCACTATTCCCACCGATGGCGCAAAGCCAGCCGCTCACTACGAAAAATTTGCGCGTGAGCAGATCGCATTTTACATGAGTACGCCTGCCTATCGCATCGTTAATGAGATTCATGGCTGGGAGGCCACGGCGTTGCAGTTGAGCAAACTGGCGCGTAGCGGTGGTTGGGCCGAGATGCCAAAGCTGATTACAGATGAGATGCTAGATGCGTTTGCCATATCGGGGACATGGGCAGAACTGCCGCGCAAGGTCAATGAACGTTACGGCGATGTGCTAGATCGCGTCGGATACTATCTGACATTTACGCCGGGCGAGATGGATGAGGCGTGGCGTGCGTCGGTGGCTGGGTTTCGAGCATTGGCGCAGGGTGAATAATCAACGGGAAATTGTCAATTTTCAATTGTTAATGGGTGTGTGATTTATGAAGAGAGAACCTACGCAAAGAACGCTAGAGCGGTTGGGGCATGAGCGTAATGTGTGGATGGCAAGCGTGCGGAGGGATGGTCGGCCGCATCTCGTCCCCGTTTGGTTTGTCTGGCACGAGGCGTGCTTTTTTATCGGCATGAAGCCTAACAGCGTCAAGGCGAAAAATTTGCGCGGCACGCCGCTTGTGTCGCTGTCGTTGGAAAATGGGGATGATGTGGTGATTTGTGAGGGGAAGGTAGCTGTTTATGATGGGGAGATTTCGGCCGACATTGCCCAAAAATTCAAACAAAAATACGATTGGGAGATTGCCAGCGACACAGAGTACGGGCTGCTCATTCAAGTTTCGCCGACAAAGTGGTTGATTTGGGGTGAAGAAGGAAACTATTGATGCAAAAAACAATCCATATCGGTGGTGCAGCCGGCGCGTGGGGGGATTCATCTCTCGCAACCGCACAACTTTTGGCAAGCGAGAAACTCGACTATATCGTTTATGAAGGGTTGGCAGAGGTCACGATGGCGATTTTGACACGCCTCAAGCTGCGCGATCCAAACGCGGGCTATGCGTATGACTTCATCGACCCAATTCTGAAAAATCATCTGCGCGAGATTCGGCGGCAGGGGATTCGCGTTGTCACCAATGCAGGTGGGATCAATCCACAGGGGGCGGCCGAGGTACTACGCAACATTGCAAAAGCGCAAGGCATCGCTCTCAACATTGCCGTTGTCGAGGGCGATAATTTGCTGCCACAGCTTGACAAATTGCGCGAGGCAGATGTGCGCGAGATGGCGAAAAATACCCCGTTGCCCAAGCGCGTACTGGCGATGAATGCGTATTTGGGTGCGTTTCCAATTGCGGCCGCGCTAGATGCCGGTGCAGACGTTGTGATCACAGGGCGGGTTGTCGATAGCGCGTTGATGTTGGGGCCGTGTATTCATGAATTTGGCTGGCGAGCAGATGAGTACGATAAATTAGCACAGGGCAGTCTGATGGGGCATTTACTGGAATGCGGCACGCAATCGACCGGCGGCTTGATGACTGACTGGGAGAGTGTGGCGAGTTGGGTCAATATCGGATATCCCATTGCGGAGATTGCGGAGGATGCAACGTTTGTTTTGACGAAGCCTGACGGCACGGACGGCGTTGTGAATCGCGCCAGCGTCACAGAACAAATTTTGTATGAAATTGGCAATCCACGCCGCTATATTCTGCCAGATGTCGTGTGTGACTTTGCCGATGTGCGGCTAACCGAAATTGCGAGAGATCGCGTGTTGGTTGAGAACGCCAAGGGAACACCGCCGCCGCCAACCTACAAAGCGACAACGCTGGAGATGGACGGCTATCGACTGACATTCTTACTGTTATTGACAGGACACAATGCTGTGCAAAAGGCACAGCGAGTTGGTGAAACGCTATTTGAACGAATGCGGCGTATTTTTCCAAAAATGGGCTGGGACGACTTTCGAGCGACCTCGATTGAACTGTTGGGCGGTGAAAGTCAGTTTGGCGCACATAGTCGGGCATTGGATTCGCGCGAGGTTGTGTTGAAGCTAGCGGCACACCATGACAGCAAAGATGCGTTGTCCTTTTTTGCGCGGGAGGTGCCGTCGAGTGCGCTGTCGATGGCGCAGGGCATTATTGGAGGGACGGGGTTGCCTCGGCCGACACCACTCATCCGCGCCCATTCGATGCTCATCCCGCGTGAGTTTGTGACGGTTCTTGTAGATGGCGAACTGTTTGACGATTCACGGTTAACGGTTGACCTCGAAGAAAATTCGCCACCTAGTCAAAATCATGACGCTAAGATCATTCCTGTAATAAAATCTGCACTGATTGAAGTTCCTCTACGGAAGATTGCCTATGGACGCAGTGGAGACAAGGGAGACATCTCAAACGTCGGGATCGTGGCACGTCGGCCGACGTTGGTAGAAGTGCTGCGGCGCGAGTTGACGGCCGAGAAAGTCAAGGATTATTTAGGGCACCTTGTGCAGGGAAAGGTTGAGCGATTTGAGTTGCCGGGGCTAGGCGCGTTCAACTTTGTAATGCACGGTGCGTTGGACGGTGGCGGGACAGCCTCACTGCGCTTTGACCCGTTGGGCAAGGGGATGGCGCAGATTTTATTAGAATGTATGGTGCAGGTGGAGGCGAGGCTTATCTTAGATGGTTGAGGGCATGGCGCAGGAACTCGGCCGCGTTTCCCCCCAACTCCCAGCTTGTCGTTGGATCGAGGTTGGCAAAGATGCTGAAATAACTGATCGCATGATGGATGTAGAATAGCGGTATCCATTGCTCCCACAGGTCGCGTAATTCCTCAAGCGAGGCATAGCGTTCCCAGCAGGTCAGATAAACATCTCGTGCCGCGTCACGCTCTTCCTCTGGCGCAAACAAGGCCAGCATTGCATCGACCCATGGAAAGCCAACGGCTGCATCTGACCAGTCGAAAATGGTCACTGCTTGTCCACTTAGATGGATGTTCCCCTGATGCAGGTCGCCGTGAATCAGGGTGGCAGGCAGCGGGGACGTGAGGAACATTTCCGCGCGGCGTTTGATTTTAGGCAGTGCGCCTTGTAACTGCTTTGTCTCAACCTCTGTCAATCCTGCAAAGGAGGCTGGCTCTTGAAAACGGTCATTGATTTGCTGTAGAAAGTGGGGCAAGCGACGGTCAATGCAGCCGTTGGCAAGCAGTTCAGGGACTTTGCTGGCAGACTCAATTTGCATTGCCGCAACTTTTCGCAACATAGCAAATCGAGATTTGCGGTCAAGGTTGGTGCTGACATCGCCAAAATCGGCCGAAATAAACCACTGCTGTTCCATATCAAATGCAACCGGCGCAGGAACCAACGCAGGAAATAGGCCATTCAAATAGGCCATTATCGCCCCTTCATCGACAAAGAGCGGCAAAGCAATTGTCGCCTTGAAGTAGAAAATATCGGCCGAAGTCGTATAAATTTTAGCCAAATAGGAGATGCACCAACTGCGATGCGGTTCAATTCGTTCAATCGTTTTGCCGAGCAACGCCATCTGTTGACCGATCCACTGTGTTGCAGATTCACGCCAGCCGCGTCGCATCCATGGGGCTTTATTCGGGAATGCCTGCTGAGTTTGGGCGATAGTGCGATGGTGGGAGTTGGGGAGGGCTTCGGCCGATGACCACCGACCTGCACAGCGTGGCTTGACATAATCTAGCTCATAAACGAGTTGTGCCGTCTTGTCTTCCTCACTCGTAATCGTTGGCTCAAAGCGACGCAGAACGATGGGCGCAACACCGAGCCGTTTTGCAAAAGCGTCCTGAACGATGGGTTTTCCCGCATCGATATGCCACCAACTTTCAGCCATCACATCTGTATTGGGCAACTGCCCATCATCTGTCACAAAGACCGTCTCACCATCACGATGGATAATGAGTGCGTAGATTACAAGTTTCCAGTTTTTGTTCATTTGTTAACGGCTTGTTTGGGTATTTACACGATTTGTTTCAACGATTAATTGCAACGGCGCATCGATCTTGGCACATTCCTCGCAAAAAGGCGGGGCAATCATCTCAAAAAGTGTTGTGTGTTTGTGAACAGGAAGTGTTTGCTCAGATTGTCCCCATTGCAACGTGGCGACAAGAGGAACTGTATTTTCTGCTCGATGGATGATGTGAAGGATAGGATGTTGCTCGGCCGACTCCCCCCCTGACAGCCGCAACAAGACCTCCAGCTCGCCATTTTCCAAATCGACCACGCTCTCAAAAAGCACAACTGAGCTTTGAGCCTTCTCGATCAGGTCGTTTAGTTGGCTGGGGGATTGATACCATTGAATGTGCCAGTGGTCGGCCGAGTAAAACGCCAACTCTGGCACAGGCGGAAGCACATTCAGCGATGCAGGAGGAAATTGGGGAATGCACCACTCACCTGACGAGTCCAACAGATCAACAAACTCTAAGAAGAGGTCTTGAAGGAGGCGATTTGCCAGCAGTTGTTGCCAGAAAGTGGGATAACGACGTTGGATTGAGACGTTGCTGCGTAACGCAGCAGCAACAGCAGGTATCAGCAGCTCAGTCTCTCGCTTGATGGGAGACGTTTGGGAGTCAGTTTGTTCAAAAATCTGCCGCAGCTGTGCGATTGCTCTCATGCAGATCGTTATACCGACTGTCATCAATAATTTTCATCACCTTTTCACGGATTCGCTTTTTCATGCGCGAGATCGTACTCGCACTACAGACAGTCCGTTCGGCGATCTCATTCTGTGAATAGCCTTCAACTAACTGTTTTAGCACAGCTAACTCATTGCGCGTCAAGGTCATCAGCACGTCTACCAAATCATACTGTGCGGCGACCCGTTGTTCGACATTGAGCGGGGACAAGAGGGTTTCTTGCCAATCCTCTAGTGAAGTCGCATAACGTTCCGCTTGTCGCATCTGCGTCTGACTATGCCGCGCACCTTTAGCGTAGGTATTAAAGACAATTTTGTATGCCCAACGCATAAAGTCGATGTCGTAAGGATAGTGGCTGCGTAAAATGCCAAACGTCGCCTCCTGTGCATACTCCTGTGCATACGCTTTGCGCTCACTGCTGTGTAATTGGGCCGATTTTAAGCGGCCGTAGATTGCCAAATAAAGGCGTGTATGCAGCGTTTCCCATGCGCTATCGTCGCGTCGTATCTGAATCTGCACAACGGTTTCATGTTGTGCCTTGAAGATGCGAACAACCCGCTGTACGTAATGGCTCACAGCGATATTTTCTTTTGTGATAACTTGTTTGATGCGCCCTGATTTATAATTCTTGTACAAAATCGCATTGACTTTGGCAGTTGACACTTTGTCAAGCGACGGAACACTTCCCAACGACTCTTTAACGTCCTCCCAAAGAGCGTTGTTCTCGCTAGTCATATATATCTCCTATGCAGTTGTCTAAGCAGACCTCTGACCCGAAGTTTATGTCGATTCTGCTAAAAAAGCCAAAGATTGACCAAAATCGGCGAAATTCACGCAATTGATGAAAATAAATCGGCCGAAACGGTATTCACCTATTGAAAGCGCATCCCTATTGATGTGTTCTGCGTATTCGGATGTCCGAAGGGCGGAGCCATCTGTCAAGAGTGCTAACCACCATGATCTCCTCACCCCACCAAGATACTGTTCTAACTGTCCCAGAGGTCGCTAGTTTTCTAAAGGTGTCTGAAACGACGATCTACCGTCTTGCCAAAACTGGCAAACTGCCCGCCCGCAAAGTTGGCGGTGCATGGCGGTTCTCACAATCCGCCATTCAAGCATGGCTACGCACTGAACCGCAAACTGTCGAATAAGGAGAATCTCGATGCTGCGAACAGCTCACAAACTGTGGATTTCGCTACTAATCACGCTTTGCTTCTATACCACTTTTCAGCACCTAGCCTACGCACAAGATGAGACTGTCACGTTGACAGTTCCACCAAGTGTAGAAGGTCGAGTAGGTGAGGAGATCACGGTTGAGATCAACCTAGCAAGCTACAACTCTGAAACCCAAGAGATTCGTCTGCGTTATCGCTTTAGCTCTGCACTTGATGTCAATTTTGTCAGTTCAGAACAATGTTTTGCAGAAGGCATAACAGCTGAGACACGAGTTTGGGTGATTGGGCGCTGTCCGCCTGATGCCGGCGTTGGATTGCCACAGCCAACAAATCTGGTGACCGCCACACTGATGATTGCTGCTGATGCACTTACAGATGGGGAAATTCGGCATCAACTGGATGTCGTCATGTTTGAAAATGGTATAGAACAATCATCTCGGCCGTTTGAAGAAAGCACGATGGTGCGAATGGTTTCAGATGAAGAGAGTGAATCGTCTGGAGAGCCTTCCTCGGCCGAGCCAATTGACTCGACACTTGATATGAGCTTTGTCATTAGCCAAACCGGAACGATTGAAGGTATGCCCGGTTGGGCAAAGATCCCATTTCAAATTGAGTCTACTAGCAGCACATGGGAAGCAGGCACGAAGCTAAGACTTTATCATGCAGTTGGCATCACACCAACCATCTCTCTGCTAAATCCAACTGTAGAGTCTATGCTAGGGAACACAGATTGGGAATTTCCGCAAAACAGTCCCATGATGTTGGATTTGGAGCTTCAACTTGCAGAAGGGGTTATGTTAAATGATATTTTTAACATGACGTTGGTGGTTCTTTCGGCCGACAACTCCCCCTATGACTCCCCTTTCACATTCGACTCTATTGCAACCAATCTATTTACCTATGCTCCGCCTGCCCCAATGCCTATGCCAGTAGGTTCACCTGTGACAACCCCTGACGTTGAGGAAATTGCAGAAATAACTCAACCAAATAACCCATCACCGCCCGACGTTGAAACGGAACCACAGCCGCTAGCGCTCAATACTGTCACAATGGGGGTGAGTGAGATTGATGAAGGAGAACAGATCGCTGACCTCACCATCAGCTACACATCAGAAGGGGAATGGCCACAAAATGGCATTGAGGGACGTTTAACTCATCCTAACATGGACGTGATAACAAAAACTATGATCACGCCCCAAACAAACGGCAACACAACCACATTTCGAGTTGCCTTAAATACTTCATCCGTAAGTGTGCCGCTGCAATTCGCAGAGGCAACGGAAGCTGATATAGATAGGCTAACGGTCACCTTTTTTGATGGTGATAGACAACTCTTCGCACCTACACCGCTATCTGAGGAGGATCGGCAAGAGATCAAAGAGGTGATGGAGAATGCAGGCTGGTTTGATGTAAACCCGCTGATTCTACTCTTGCTCGCAGCGATTATTTTGCTTGGACTGGGCCTGCTCGCATTTTTTATAGCGCGTCGCCCACGCCCTCAACCGGCAGTCCCCAATCCACACAGCGATCACGTTCCTGTAAAGTTGACGCCAACGGTTATGCCGAACCACAAGCCGGCACCCAATACAGCAACGGTTATGCGGAACCACAAGCCGGCACCCTATGTTGCGGCAACAAGAAAAAACGCACGACTGCGCTTGCAGGGTGTTAATCGTTCCTTTGAAATTAGCCCCAACGGAAGTACCATCGGCCGCGGCAAGCACAACGACATCGTAATCGACAACACTATCGCCAACTGGCAATCTGTCTCGCATGAACATGCCCGCATCACGCGCCGTGAGTCACAATACATAATCGAGGATTTAGGCTCTAGTAACGGTATCTTTGTGCAAAATCGGCCGACGGCTAAAAATCTACTCAAAGACGGCTGGACAATTGGCATTGGGGGTGTACAGTTTACATTCCACCAATCCGGAGGAAAACAGTGATGAACTGTCCCAATTGCGGCGTAGACAACACGCCAAAGAAAAAATTCTGCAAAATCTGTGGCCAGTCTCTCGCACAAGCGACGACGCGACAGACGATTAAGCTTACGCAACAGGACAGTGTAACACGCAAAATCACGCAGTCAGCGAGCCATCGGCTTGCAGAAAAACGCAGCCCTCGTAGCGGGGACACGCAGAAGCTACCTGCCCAGCAGCCATTTTTGCCGCTGCCCGAAGGCGCGATTGTCGGCTCTTATGTTGTCGTGCGCCAGTATCAACAGTCGTCACCAGAGCAGCATCTCTATCAGGTGAGGAGTGAGAAGCCGCTGCTGATCTGTTCACAATGTGGGTCGAAGGGGAATTCGGCCGATAAAAAGTTCTGCACCCAGTGTGGCTCCGATTTACACAATGAGCAGCCCACCTACCCCAACTATTTACTCACGGAAGCACTAAAACCACAGATAATCGGTGGCGCATACAAGATGACAAAGTTGCCAATTCACGTCGCTGGCGTGCGCCTTCCGCTTGCCAGCCTGCAACATCCTGTTCACAATCAAGAGCGATACTATCTCGTCTCTGACCTGACTGGGTTACCGTTGTCAAAGCAGAAGCTGCCAGTTAAACCCTCACAGGTTGTCAAATGGGGCGCGACCCTTGCCTATGCGCTGGCTGAACTACAACGGCATAACATTTGCTGGCCGCAGTTGACCCCACAACACTTCATGGTTGAAAGAGAGCAGGTCTACTTCGCAGGATTTACCGATGCGACTCAAAATGGCGCATCCCCTGCTAACGTTAGCCAGTTGGCCGCAATTCTCAATTGGCTTTTGACGGGAAAAAACAAGCATACGCTCCATCCTAACCTTTCGGATAATCTCAACGGGATGCTCAAACGAGCGATGACTCGTGCTGCACCTGTCAGTGCATCAGACCTTGCGGCGGCGTTTGAGCAGGAAGGGGGGGGGCATCGGCCGATGAACGTCAAACTTCAGATGGGGAAAATAACCGATGTCGGCATTGTGCGTCAACTCAATGAGGACAACATGTGGACGCTGCAAACGACTTACAATGATCGTTCACACAAGAGACCCATCGGCATCTACGTCGTTGCTGATGGGATGGGGGGGCATGAGGGGGGCGAAGTTGCCAGTCAAATGACGGTTGATCGGATTGGGCAGCTTGCGAGCCAGCAATTATTGTCGAAGATGGCGGGGGGGCAGACAGCAGTTGATTATGAAAATTGGTTGAAACAAGCGATTCAAGCAGCCAATAAAGAAGTCTATGAGATGGCAAAAGCATCGTATAACGATATGGGAACAACTGTTGTCGCGGCCGTTGTCGTCAACAATGAGGTCTACATCGGTCACGCCGGTGACAGCCGCGCTTATCGCATCAACGCGAACGGGATCAAACAGCTAACCACCGATCATTCACTCGTTGAACGACTGGTGGCGACAGGGCAGATCAGGCGCGAAGAGGCACGTCATCATCCACAAGGCAATGTTGTGTATCGTACCATTGGTGACAAGCCAAAAATTGAAGTTGACACGATGTACACGCGGCTGGCGGTTGATGACTGTTTGCTACTATGCTCGGATGGATTGACGGGAATGGTTACAGATGATCACATTCAGAAAACCGTGCGGGAATCAACCTCGCCACAAAGCGCGTGTGATGCCTTGATTCATGCCGCGAACGCAGCGGGTGGGACGGACAATATCACCGCTGTCATCGTAAAAGTTGAAGGTTAGACGGGCGCACTTGTCATAATACATTTTTGGAGAGAAGACGCACATGGACTACATTGAAGTAGAAAAAATAGCAACAAAGCTACTCGCGTTGGGTCGGGCAACAATGGCAGCTTATGAAGCCGGCACGTTACAGGATGAGACACTTTTGACATTATGTCGTGAGCTGGTCTCTCCACCTGATGTGGTGGAGCCTGATGTGGTGGAAGAAGCACTTGGATCGTCTACATCGCCTGCCGCCGAGATGGACGAGGATGAATCATTTTTCGACATGCCTATCCCATTGCCTGAACCTGATGTAGAAGCGGCCGACCCAACCCAACCACCTATATCCCAGTCCATACTCGATACATTGGAGGCACAACCGCCCGCTTTCATGCCCGATCCTGTGGATCCTTTTCCTAAAACTGTGCTGCTCGCTATGGAGGAGGAAGAGGGACAAAAGGAGGAATCGGCCGATCCCCTCACCTGTACAAGCTGTCAATCGTCCCTCCGACCGGGAATGCGCTTCTGCACCACCTGTGGTCAACCCGTTGCCCCAACCATTACCAAAGCACCTGAGCCTGCTAAAAAGTGTAAGAGCTGTCAAGCCAACCTGTTGGACAATGCCCTATTCTGCACCACGTGCGGCGCATCCACCAGTCGCCCCGTTGCATCGCAATCATATACGCCAACCATCATTCCTCAACAATATACGCCAACTATTACTCCCGACAAGTATTGTGATACATGCGGCTTAGGCGTTGTATCTACAGTGACACTTTGCTCAAGCTGCGGGGGCAGTCAATTTAGCTAGGTATATCATGATAAACACAAAAATTTGTCCAAACTGCCAAGAAGCAAATCGACCAAACGCTGAATTTTGTCTCAAGTGCAACACGTCGCTGACAGTCGTCGCGGTGGAGACACGTCATACAGGCGAGTTGCCCACAGGCGCACCGCTACGCCAAGTCGCAAAAGAACAGCGCGTAATTCCACATATCATCTGCCAACGCTATCAAGTAGTGGAGCAGCGGAAAATTGAAAATGGCACACTTTACACAACAGAGGATTTGTGCCGCTGTGCGACATGCGGGGCAGAACTGCTGGCGATGGAGGATAAATTCTGCGCGAATTGTGGGGTTGAGCTAACCACACATTTGCAGGTCGAGCTGTTGGCACTCGCTGAGACAGTCAGCGTGCCGGTCGATAGTACCGTCTGTCTTGAAGATAAGGGCATAATTTATCTGGTGAAATCAAGCGAGGAGCCGAGCGCACCCGAATTGCCAACATCAAACGGCTATGGTGTGCGTTGGCAGATTGGCTATCAGTCCGATGTGGGACAGGTGCGCGAGGTGGATGAAGATAGCCTGCTTGCGCTGTCGGTGACAGGTATGTTAAACGGGGTCAGCCAGCAGGCACTCGGTTGTTTTGTCATTGCTGACGGGATGGGTGGCGCGAAGGGAGGCGATGTGGCGAGTCGCATGGTCGTGCGGCAAATCGGCCGAGCCATCCTCACAACGCTCGCCGACCGCGCACTACAGGGCGCAGTCATCACAAAAGAGGAGATGGAACACACGCTCTCGACAGCGATTCACACCGCCAATCAGCTTGTGTGCGACTTACAAGAGGAGACACAAACAAATATGGGGTCAACTGTCACCGCCGCGCTTCTGCTCGACACACAAGCCGTCATCGCCAACGTGGGTGATAGCCGCACCTATCTCTGGCGCAATGGGGAACTGACAAAACTGACACAAGACCATTCACTCGTTGCCAGACTGGTCGAGGCTGGCGAATTGGACGAGGAAGCCCTTTACAGTGATGATCGCCGCAGCATCATCTACCGCAGCGTGGGCGATCCGGATGGGGTGGAGGTCGATCTGTTTTCGGCCGAGCTTGCCCCCCATGATCGCCTCATTTTGTGTTGCGATGGCGTGTGGGAGCCATTGCGAAATGAAGGAATGGCGGAGGTGCTGTTGTCAACGGCCGATTCGCAACAAGCATGTGAGATGATGGTTGACCGCGCCAACCTAGCTGGCGGAGAAGACAATATCAGCGTTATTGTTGTGACGATTGAAGCACTTTAATCTGCAATATGAACATCCCAACTGAACTGCAAGGCCGCTATCGCATCGTCAAATTGCTCGGCAAGGGTGGGTTTGGGGCTGTCTACTTGGCGGAACATCTGCAACTGCGCGGGAAGCAGTTGGCGATCAAAATGAGCTTTAACGATTCGGCCGAGGCGGCCGAGCAGTTCCAGTTTGAGGCCAGCACACTGGCCAACCTGCGTCATCCCAACTTGCCCATCGTCAGCGATTTCTTCATCGCGGCGGGTGGCAAGCTCTTTTTGGTGATGGACTTTATCGAAGGGGAAGAGCTAACACACATCGTTATGGCACAACGCGGCACGCTGGATGAGGCGCAGGTGATCGATTGGATGAAAGAAGTGTGTGGCGCAGTCGCCTATCTGCACGAGCAGTCTCCGCCCATCATACACCGCGATATTAAGCCCCCCAACATCAAAATCACACCCGATAATCGCCCCATTCTCGTCGATTTTGGCATCGCTAAACGCTTCAATCCAAGCAAGCGCACGGCTAGAATTGCCAAAGCGTTTTCGCCCGGTTTTTCGCCCAGCGAACAGTATATCGGCACAACCGATGCGCGTTCTGACGTGTATGCGTTGGGCGCGACGCTCTACTGCATGTTGACGGGCGTTGTGCCACCCGATGCGTTTCATGCACGGCTGAAGAAAAACAAGCCGTTGCAACCACCTCGTGAAATCAACCCAACGATCTCGGCCGCCGTCGAAGCCGCCGTGATGCGCTCAATGGCGATGAACCCGAAATTTCGTTTTGCCGATGCACGTGCATTTTTGCGTGCGCTCGCGGCGATTGACCTAACAACGGGCGTTCGCTGTCCACTTTGTGGATTTGTCAATCGGCCGAATACCCATTTCTGCGTGCGTGATGGCACATCACTCACACCCATGCCGACTATCGCCCACAAAATACCCTCGTCTTCCCCGATCAGCCGCCATACGGCTAGCAGACACGCCTCTCAGGGAGCCGACTATTTGCGTGCCGGTGTGTTGACCCGCGCTGCGGCCGAATTCGAGCAGGCTATCCGCTATGAAACCCAAAATACCGAGTATTTACACCTGCTTGGGGTTGCATATATGGGACAAGGGCGTTTGCAAGAGGCTCTCACAGTTGCCGAAAAAGCGGAAGCGTTGAACTCGGCCGAAGCGCGACACAAGCAGTTGATCGGTCAGCTCTACATGCGCTTGAACAAGCTGACAGACGCTTATGCTGCGTATGAACGCGCCATTGCCTGTAACCCAAAGATTGCCGCCATCTACAACGAGTTTGGACACATTGCCTTTACGCTGGGGAAAAATAAAACGGCTTTTGATGCGTTTAAGGTGGCCGCGGCATTGGAACCGGAATCGGCCGATGCCTTTATTGGAGCTGCTCAAATTTTGCATCATCTTCAAGATTACAAGCAGGCTCGCGCTCTCATTGAAAGAGCCTTGCAACGCGACTCGACAAACGCCTTTGCCTACAACCTTTTCGGGTTGATTCTACACTGCCTACAGGAGTATCCCGCTGCCATCAAAGCACAGGAACAGGCGATGCAGTTAGACCCACACAACGCCACCTATGTCTCGAACGTCGCCGTGTCCTATCTTGCCATGAATAATCGTTGGAAAGCCAAACGAATGGTGCGGAAAGCGTTGGAAATAGACCCTGCCAATAGTCAGGCGAAACAATTATTACACAAAATATGAAGGTCAGACTTTATTCGTAAAACATAAAGTATAGCCCAACTACTTGCGCTTGATGCGCGTCAGGAATAAACAGATGAATTGTCCTACTTGTCGTACCCAAGTAATGCCCGGAGCCGCCTTTTGCGATAACTGCGGCTCACCTTTGAGTAATGTCGATCCCGTTTCACCCCCCTACGAGCCGCCGGTGTCTGTGTTTTATGATGATAATTGCCCGAGCTGTCACGAGACTGTAATGCCGGGGGAGGCGTTTTGTGGCAATTGCGGCACGCCTTTGGCACTACCACCAACACAAATTGGTGACACTCCTGTGCCGCTGCCACCTCCCTCTGAGACAACAAACTGCTCATCTTGTGGCGTTTCACTACAAGCGGGCAGTCAGTTTTGTGATAACTGCGGTGCATTCGTCGGTGCATCACAGCCAGTCATAGAAGAAATCAACGTACTGCCCCCATTAGAAGAACCTCCCTATACGCCCCCTCAACTGCCTATTGACACGGCACCAGCCTCCCAGCCAAGTTTGTCGCCTCGCCTCGTTGTCAAGGTGACGAACGTTTCAATTGCTGTCCCATCGGGGAAAAGCGAGCTGATGATCGGCCGAGAAGACCCCAGCAAAGGCCACTTCCCCGACATTGACCTCACCCCACACGGCGGCGAAGAGGGTGGCGTTGGTCGCAGACATGCGAAGTTGTACATAGAAGGCTATCAAGGGTTGCTAGAAGATAACCAATCGGTCAATGGCACGTATGTGAACCGCCAGAGACTACAAACAGGCCAGCGGCAACCGCTCAATAATGGGGATGAGCTACGCTTTGGTTTGGTTGTGCTAACCTATTACACAGCGTAAAACGCGCTGTAGTCTGGAGAGAGAATGCCCTTACAAAAAGGATATGTGATAAACAGCCGTTATCGCATCGTCAGGCATATCGGCGGGGGTGGGTTTGGAAATATCTATCGCGCATGGGACTTAGCCCTCAATCACCCCGTGGCCTTAAAAGAGAATACGGCCGCTAGCGCGGAATCCCGAGAGCAGTTTCTCTTTGAAGCCGCCACGCTGGCCGGTCTGCGTCATGCCAATCTGCCTCGTGTCACCGATCACTTTATTCTGCCCAATCAGGGACAGTTTTTGGTGATGGATTATATTGAGGGCGACAATTTAGAGTTACTTTTACAACAGCAACAACGCCCTTTTGCATTGGCAGAAATTAAGCCTTGGATTGAGCAGGTGTGTACGGCTGTTTCCTATCTGCATGATTGTGATCCAGTCATCATTCACCGTGATATTAAGCCCGCGAACATCGTCATTGACAAAAATGGGAACGCGATTCTCGTTGATTTTGGGATTGCCAAGGCTGAAACGGTGGCGGGGAAACCGACGCTCAAAGGGGCAAAAGCCGTCTCGCCCGGCTATAGTCCGCCTGAGCAATATCGCGGACATACGGGCGTTTTCTCCGATGTCTACTCGTTGGGCGCAACTGTCTACCATCTGCTGACAAACGCGACAATTTCGATTGGCACAGACAGTCAAATTCACAACTATCAGCTACTCCCACCAAGTCAGGTTGTGAACGCAATTGAGGATCGGATTGACAGAGTGCTGGTGAAGGCGTTGTCAACACAGCCAGATCAACGTTTTGAGACGGTTGAGGCATTTTGTGAAGCGTTGTTTGACAGTACGCCCACTGTTGTTGATGCTGGTAGTGGTGGCGGATTGAAAAAATGGATGCTGGCGGTTGCAGGTGTTGTTGCCGTTGTGCTGGCGATTGGCGCATATCTTGTGCTTGCTGGAGATGAAACGGCGTGTACGCCCCCCGATCTTGTGTGGCGCGTCTCATCTGTTGCGACAGACAGCAGGCTGTCTGTTGATCGCGTCAGTGGCTCCGACCAAGTGTCTGTCTTGGCTGGCGACCCAATTCACATCTCGATGCGTGATGAAGATGATGCGGAACGCGCGTTGAGCTGTCAGTGGCAGGCGACAAGCGGCAATGTGATTGCCGAAAACCAATGCGAAGTGGAATTTGAACCCGATAGCACAACCGCTATCATACAAAGCAGGGTGTCATTGGCTGGTTGTGGTGATTCGTCGTACACAAAGTCTTTGACCATTCGGCCGACCCCCTAGGAGAACACCAAATGTTTCAGTTTAGAAAATGGCTTTTGCTCACTCTCATTGTCACCTTACTGGCTGTTTCATGCAGCCAGCCGGCTGAACCGGAGGAAGAACTGTCATCAGCCAACGACTTTCAAATTGTGGCAGTCTCACCGTGCGAGATTGAATCGGGAGCAGCATTGCCCTTTTCAGTGGACAGCAAGGCTGGACAACCGTTGCCAGCCGGTGCAACAATAAGGTGGAGTGCCTCCTCTGGCACCTTCTCACCATCTGAAGGCACGATCACAAACTATTCGGCCGATGCCGTCACAAGCGACACTCCCGTTATCATCCAAGTAGCCCTAGCAACTGACGCTGGCGAAATACCGCTGTCTGTGCAGTGCATGGTGTTGGCGGCCGAGGCGACGGTTGTCCCATCGCCCACAGATGAGCCAACATCTGAGCCTACCGAAGTCACGACGGTCACTACTGAGGAAGAGACGGCCGATGACGAAGTCGAGACAGAGCCAACGCCTATTCCTGAAGTGGTCACCATCGATCAACTCCTCAATGATGGGAAGATAATTATCGCCGTTCATGAAGATTTTGAGCCATTTAGCTATGTTAATGAAGATGGCGAGCGCGTCGGCTTTGAACTCGACATCGCCAATGAGTTTGTGCGACGTTGGTTTGGCGACACCAGTGTGGTTGAGTTCAAGTTTGTCGGTGGGGATGAAAAGTTTGCTATTTTGGAGCGTGGGGAGGCGCATTTGACGATTGCGGCCGTGACGCGCACCTTCGAACGCTGTGAGCGCGTTAGCTGCACCATCAACTATTTCGAGGACGGCGCACGCATCATCGTGCATCCCGACTCAGGCATCACTAGCATTTGTGACCTAGATGGGCAAAATGTTTCTGGTCAAGCAAGTACCACCGCAATACCCAACATCGAAGAGGAAATGCCACGTTGGTGTCAATATAAAGTCCCGCCGATTGCCAAGGTTTACGAAACGCACCAAGAAGGAATCGATGCAGTCAAAACGGGTATTGTCGAGGCGTACACATCTGATGGAACGGCCATGCTCAGTTTTGCACGCGATAATCCGCCGCTCGTCGTTGTGGGTGATCCCTTTACAAGCGAGCCTTACAGCGCATTGGCAGCAAAGCAGAACACCGAGATACAAACGTTGATGGACGCGACACTCCAGCAAATGAAAATTGACGGAACTTACGATATGATTTATCGAAAGTGGTTTGGCTGCGAAGAGGCGCCTTTCGCCGTTATTATCGATAGGTCTTACCCAGAAAAATTTGTTACACTCGCAACGGCAACAGAGTTTGTATCTATGGAAACGTGCAGTGCCGAACCTATGCTAACAACATACGTGATAGAAGGCGGAGATACACTTGGTGGCATCGCACGTCGCCTGATGGGATCGTTCGATTTCTACGGCTGCATTCACGATTTCAACCGCGACGTGATCGGTGATAATGCCAGCCAGATACAAGCAGGGGTGACGATTGAGATTCCAGATGTCGCCCAATGTGATGCCTGAGTTAGATTTTGCGGAGAGTCTCTATGTCAGATATTGTCAATTTTTCGGCCGAATTCAATAAAACCACCGCCCCCCACCTCAATCAACCACAGCTCGTCTATGCCTACTTTGAGATTAGACCGGGGATGGCGGCCGCAAATGTGCAGATGCCGCTCAACTTTAGCCTCGTTCTCGATAGAAGCGGCTCGATGACGGGGCGGCGCATCGCTCAACTGCGTGAGGCGGTCGTCACGTTAATCGACCAGCTAAAGCCCGACGATAAAATCTCCGTTGTCGCCTTTAACGGTCGTTTCAAGGTGATCGTCCCCGCTACTTCGGCTCAAGATCGGGCGATGTTACGAAAGAAGGTGAACCGCCTGATCGCGGGCGGCACGACAAACATGGGGCCAGCGATGGCGGCTGCACTGACAGAAATTCGCAAGCATCACAGCCCTGATCGTGTCAGCCGCATGATTCTCTTGACCGATGGGGAAACGAGCAACAGACCACTCTGTTATGAACAGGCGGCAGAGGCGGGACGGCTCGGCGTACCAATCGTGGCCTTGGGGCTGGGTAAGGACTGGAAGGAAGATTTACTGCTCGAAATTGAAGGAAAAGGCGCATCACCCGGCTACGCGGCTCAAATCAAGCATCCAAGCGACATCAACAACATCTTCCAAGATGTTTTCACACAGATGCAGGTTTCCGCGCAAAATTTGTCGCTGCGCCTGTTGCTTGTGCAAGGGGTTGAGACGCAGCGTGTTTGGCAGGTAACGCCGTTGATTAAAGATGTGACACACGGAGCCGTGCAGGGTCGGACGGTCTCGGCCGAGTTGCCAGAACTCTCTGACAGCGGTGCAGCCTACTTGGTCGAACTGCTGATTCCATCACGTGCGCCGGGGCGTTATCGGTTTGCCCAAGCGGAATTGACCTATGATGTGCCTGTGGAGGGGCAGTATGGGGTTAAGCAGCGGGTCAATTTGATGATGGATGTGACGGCCGATTCTGCCACAACGCGCATGAACAGCCGTGTGATGAACGTTGTCGAGCGCATCACTGCCTATAAGCTACAAACCCAAGCGTTGAGTGAGGCAGATGACGGTAACATCGCGGGCGCGACGCGCAAGCTCCGCGCTGCCCACACCCGTCTGCTCGATCTCGGTGAAATGGATATGGCGCAAGCCGCCCTTGAGGAGGCACAACGATTGGAGAAAGGACAGGGATTCTCAAATCAGGGGCGCAAGACGATCAAGCTCGAAAGTCGCAAAACGGTACGGCTTTCCGATCTCGACTTACCTTGAATTTTGACCAATACTACGCCAATGGTTCGGTGAGCAATTGAACTGCTACCTTAAACGTGTGCAAAAGTGTGCAACACGCTATAAGTACCTGCTTCAT